>JAGTQE010000021.1 GCA_018396635.1 Candidatus Bathyarchaeota archaeon | reverse complement strand
CCTCAGTAACGAAGAATGCATGATGATAGAGCGGATAACCAGCCTGTATTGCGGTATTATCAACCTTTGCGCTCATTCTACTAGCATATTGGAGACTTTCTATCTTGCTGGTTGACAGATTGAATACCTCCCCTATCCTAACTATCTCAGAAAGAGTCTCTCTTGAGGCCTTACCCTTACCACCACAAACAGCCACGCCCAGATTCTCACTTTTCAAAGCAGTCTTAAGAACTCCGGTAACAACTGTTGTGAGCCCGGAGGAATGCCAATCATAGCCTAAAACACAACCGAAAGCTTGGAACCAGTATGGGTCTGAAATCCTCTGGAGAAAGGTTTCAGGTCCATACTCGTCAATAATTATTGTGGATATTCCCTTAGCCAGCTTTATCATACGCTCAACTAGCCATTGGGGTGCTTTACCACCATGAAGTGGTAACTCAGTTAAGCCAGTCCGCCTCAATCAAATCACTACGCGGAATTAAAATGCCAAATCCACTCTAATAGAATTATTGTGATTTTAAACTTAAGCTTTCTGCGCTAAATCTCCCTCTCCTCCTTTTATTAGCTTTCCATCCCGGTCTATTTCACCACGCCTAATTCTAGTAGTTGAGATTGGAATGCGGTCTTCCGCTGGAACCATATCTATGCTGATTATTTCAAGCGGCTTAAGCCCATTCCTAACCCTCAGAGCATTTAATTCTCTGGCTCTTGGCTCGGTCTCCCGGCTGACCACTATGGCTTCAATCTCCGTGCTCGTTGCCGCTGGACCGTAAGGGTCTGAAAGCGGGATTATTTTAGCCCTACTAGATACGCCTAGGTCATTGAGAAAACGTTTCAATTCGTTAATTCTTTCCTCATAGGAGGCGATTTCATGATTTTTACGGAGTTTTCTAGCGAACTCATCCGTGCATAAGCCTATCCAAACATTCTCACCATATATGAATGCTGTCTTAAGTAGGGTTTTATGTCCCTTATGTAATTCATCGAATGTTCCGCCAACAGCAACTATCTTAAACTTCAATTCTAACGCTTCCCCCAGGAATCTTAAATCACTTTCCTTTCCCCTTGCGGCTTTAAGAATGGGAAAGCCTTATAGCATGCCTTTATTATTGGTGGACCTAAAATAACTATGAATGGAATTTCTGTGGCGAATGTCCAAACAAATATTACGGGTATAAGGGAGCAGGGTATAGGCTGTCTAAAATAGGCCGCTGGACCAAAGAAAATTTGGCTATAGGCCCAAACAACGACAGCTATTATGGTGCTTCCAGCGCTTAATCCCATAACTGACCCAACAGCATAATTTCTCCAGCTGGGCCATAACTTTGAAAACACTGCAATGATTAATAGGCTTAAAACGACAGTGGCGACAAACAATAACGTAATTTCCGATGAGGATAACTTAAAATTAAAATATGCTTGACTTTCAATGGGCAACAGAACTGTTGGCATTAGAAGACCTATAATCACTATCATACTTCCAATAACTGCGCTTACAATAACTTTCTCCCAATTAAGTGTAGAGCGAGCGATATAACCTAAAATGAAAAAACCAATGAAATTAGCTGTAACCCCCGCCGAAAGGCTCAGTAATGCATCCCCATGGAAAAGCATATCCCTTATAAATATGCCTATAGCCGCTCCAGCTCCCCCAACCCATGGACCAAACAACGTTGAGAAAACTGCCGGTATAACAACCGCAGGCCAAAAGGCAACCCCTCCAGGTCCAGTTATACTTAGGTCTGTTAGACGTCCTATAAAAGCGTATAGGGCTGCGCAAACCGTAACCATTGCGATACTTAGCGTTTTTGCCTTAGCTTCGCTTACTTTAGAGTTTTTCTGAACTTTGGTATCCTTTTTCAAGGATTATCTCCTTTTACTGTTTAGATGATTGGATTCAAATTTAGAGAGATAAAATTTTTGTATAAAGTGTTTAAACATATTCCAATTTTATTAGAAGCGATGATGCGAATTATAGAAAGGAACTAAAATTATTTATTGGGTCTGGTTTAGGGGAATATTGAGGTTTAGATTTATGATTGTAGGTTTAGATGTTGGTGCAAGTCTCATTAAGGGGATTCTGGTTGATGATGACTTAAATATTGTTAGGGGATGTGTTCTTCCAGCCGAAAGGCCTGAGATAAATAGCATAAAGGTTTTGGATTTCCTTCTTGAGGGGAGCAAAGACTATAAGAGCGCCATTACCTGCATTGCCGCTTCAGGTGGTGGCTCAAGATTTCTTAGCGGGGAAATTCTAGGCTTAGCCGTTAGGCGTGTGGATGAGATTAGGGCTGTAGGGCTTGGAGGCTTAGCATTAGCTAATAGAGATAAAGGCTTAATCGTTAGCGCTGGAACTGGAACAGCTATTGTGGCTGCATACAGAAGTGGCGGGATTGTGAAACATGTCTGTGGAACAGCGGTTGGTGGGGGAACAATAGTAGGCCTTTCAAGGAGAATCCTCGGCGTATCCGACTTTAAGGTTTTAGAGGATATGGCCTCAAAGGGGAATCCTAATAATGTGGATTTAATGGTTGGCGATATTGTCGGCGGGCCAATAGGCATGGTTCCAGCCGATGCAACAGCCTCAAACCTCGGAAAACTCTCATGCAAATCAAGCGTGGAGGATGTTGCGGCCGGAATCTTCAATATGGTTTCGCAGACAATTGGGGTTATAGCGGCTATGGCTGCCAAAGCATATCGCCTAGAAGATAGTGTAATCCTCGTCGGCATGCTTGCTAAGAGCAAGATATTCTCAAGGATTACATGTGAAACAGCGAAACTCTTCGGCGCTGAAGTGCTAGTTCCGAAAAACTGCGAGTTCGCTGGCGCTTTGGGGGCTGCTATATCAATACTCTGGGAGGAGCGTTCGAGAGGCTTCAGGATTTATGGGAGGGGGAGAGGCTATCCGAGAAGATAAGGAGGTATAGGACTATTTCCACATCTTTTTCTTCGGCGAAAAATCTTTAAGAAGTGAGATTATAAATATTTAAGGCATTAAATAGGTTTGTGGGTGATGATGACCAGCGGTGAGAATATTTTAGAATTAACCGTTAAGTATAAGGATGTTGAGACCAAATTCTCCGGGAAGCCGGATGACGTCATAAGGGCTTTCTTCGGTTTTATGAGTAGGGTTCTTCCAACCTATGATTTTGCCTCAAAACTAATTTTAACAGTTGATTTAGAGGAGCTTCTAAACAGTGTTAGGGGGTTAATAGCGTTCACACCTGAGGGCCCAGCAATTATAATTTCACGTGAGAAGCTTGGTGGAGATAGAAATGCAGTAATATTGAATCTCATTAAGGCCTATATTGGATATAAAACTGGCCGCTTAGAGAAGGATACTCTCTCGATGGCTGAGATTACTGCTTCAACCAGCATTAAAAGTGGAACTGTTGCGGCGCGTTTAAGCGAGCTAACCAATATGGGTTTTGTTGAGCGCGTTGGGCGCGGCGAGTATAGAATTACAACGTTGGGTATAAAATTCTTTCTAGACGAAGTTCTGCCTAAAATTAAATCTGAGGCTGGGCTGAAAATTGAGTGAAAAGAATATTAGGGTTCATATTGAATTTGGTGATGCAAGGGTTGATTTTGAAGGTGATGTGAACCAAGTCTTTGAAGCGGTAGTCCGCTTCTTATCGCAGATGTATCCTACAATAGAAATTTTACAGAGAATAGTCTTTTCACCGGACTTAACGAGATTAGCGGAGAATATCGCTGGATTGGTGGAGATAACATCTGAGGGCCCAGCAATAGCCCAGAATGTTGAACTGCCAGCTAGAAGCGCTATATGCCTAGCTCTCCTAGGAGCATATGTCGGAAGCAAGATTGGTAAGCTTAAGAAAGATACTTTATCAACAGTCGAGCTATCTAAGCTTACGGGAAAGGCGAGAAAGACTGTGGTTAATGAGCTGCCTAAGCTTATTGATGAGGGTTTGGTTGAAAAGGTCTCGGAGGGCGAGTATAAGATAACCGAGCTGGGGATGAGAAGAACCGAGGACATAATTGAATTGGCTAGAAAGGGTAAAATGCAGAGCAGCAAATAGAAAATATCTCAAACTGGCATCTCACGGTTTTCTTGCAAAAGCATATTAGGATAATTGTAATCTCCTATCTTCTGAGGGTGGTGGGATATTTGAGGGGTAAACCATTAGCAGCCGTGGTCTCCGCTGGTCTCTCTAAATTTGGGAGGAGAGATGGCTTTTCCGGTAGAGAGCTCTTCGCTGAGGCTGCCCTAGAGGCTTTTGAGAGATGCCCCAACCTTGACCCTAAAAGGGATATTGATGCGCTTATAATCGGCAACATGAGTGAGTCATTTGAGCATCAATGCCACCTAGCCCCAATAATGTCTGATTGGGCTGGTTTACTCCCAGCGCCGTCCATTAGGGTTGAGGCTGCATGTGCCTCGTCCGGTGCGGCAATAAGATATGGCTTATTTGCGATTCTCACCGGACTCTATGATGTTGTTATGGTTGGTGGATTCGAAAAGATGACCCATAGAACAACAGCTGAGGCGACCGAGTATTTGGCTATGGCCTCAGACTTTCCGTTTGAGCAGTGGAACGGCGCAACATTTCCTGGTTTATTCGCCCTTATGGCAACCGCCCACATGCACAGATATGGCACAACTGAGGAGCAGATGGCCCTCGTAGCTGTTAAGAACCATCATAATGGAACATTGAATCCAAAGGCCCATATGCAAAGGGAGGTTACTATTGAGCAGGTTTTAAGTTCAAGGGTGATTGCTAAGCCGCTGAAGCTCTTTGACTGCTCATTAATATCTGATGGAGCCAGCTGCGCGATTCTAACCAGGCCGGAGATTGCCAGAAAATACACAGATACTCCAATTTATATAGTTGGTTCTGGGCATGGAACTGATGCTATAGGACTTTACGAGAGGGATAGTTTAACGAGCTTAGATGCTACTAAGAGAGCCGCTAAGGAGGCTTACGAGATGGCGGGTTTAGGCCCGGATGATATCGACGTAGCAGAAGTTCACGACTGTTTTACAATAGCGGAGATAATCGCATACGAAGACCTTGGCTTCTGTAAGCCGGGTGAGGGCGGAAAGTTTATTGAAAGTGGCGCCTCAACATTGAATGGCGAACTTCCAGTAAACACAAGCGGTGGACTTAAGGCTAAGGGCCATCCTGTCGGAGCAACTGGTGTTGCTCAGCTATATGAAATCTATCTGCAACTGACTGGTCAGGCGGGTGGGAGACAAGTTGATGGATGCGAGGTTGGTTTAACGCATAATCTGGGCGGAAGTGGGGCGACATGCATAATTCACATATATAGGAGGTGAATGGGATTTATGAGTGGTGAGGCACCCTTCACAATTGAGCAGTTCTACAGGTTTGTGAGCGAAAAGAAGCTTATGGGCGCAAAATGTAACGAATGCGGAAAAATTCTTCTTCCACCAAGGCCAATATGCCCAAAATGTCTCTCAAGGAACTTAAGTTGGGTTCAACTTAAAAATAGGGGGAAGCTCCTCACATACACCATCATTCATGTTGCACCTGAGCGCTTCCAGAGCATGGCTCCCTATGCTCTCGGAATAATTGAGCTTGAGGAGGGTGTTCGCCTACTGGGGGTAATTCAGGGTGTTAGGCATGAGGATTTAAGGGTTGGTATGAGTCTAGAGGTTGACTTCGATACAAATGTTCCGGCATCGCCAGCATGGCCTCCATGGCCCAGATACTTCTTTAAGCTCCGTCGAGAGTGAGCTATATTCACCATCGATTAACAATCTTAATCCTTCCCGGGCGGAGAAGCCCTATGGATGAGGATGATTTTAGCAGATATGTGAATAATCCCCTCTGGCCAATCCTTGTTGAAACCGTTCACGCCATGGTAATGTATAAGTATCATAAGGCCTATGTTAAGGAGAGACTGATTCATGAGCAACCCAATATATCGCCCAGAAGACTTGCTGCGGAGCTGGGCATACCGCTTGGCGAAGCGCTAGTAATCCTATATGAAATTAGGGGTAAAGCTGGAAAGACCGGGTCTAGTGCACCTCAGCCCTCAACAACATAGCGATAATAGATATGCTCCCCAGCTGTCGGACTGCGCCTAGTTATCTTGATTATATCGCCGGGTTTAGCCCCTATAACCCGCACAATTGGGTCGGAGGTCTTTATGTGGGGCAGCTTGTAGGGTTCAACACGATATTCCTTTAATACTCTTTCCCTCTCCTCAGGTGATAGAATCTCGTGCTTCGGGACGAGATAATGCTTAAATATGTTAAATGACGGAAAGTCCTGTGGTATCAACTCAATATTTTTCTTTCTGGCTAAGGATTTCGCCGACTGAGTATACTTCTCACCAATAACTATGCCATTCTCAATGCTTTTAGAATTCATGTACTTTACCATCTGATTAATGTATTTTACGCCGATGGCTTCAGCTATTGAGAGGGCCCAAATAAGAATCCTCTTTCCATCTGAATCCTCAACGGTAACCAGCACACCATCCTTACCTTCTTCCCTCTCTAACACCTTATAATTCCTAAGCTCAATTAACACCTGCATCTTCCTCTCAAGCAGAGGGTTAAGTGCCAAAACCAGGCACCTCAATCCTAGACTTGTTATAATCCAAAGTCAAACTTGGCTTTTAAACTTTATGTTGTCTGCTTGCGTAGACATGCGGCCCTATTTTCTTGGATAGCCTCTCCTCCTTCTTTACTTACTTCTAGCTCTTTTAGGTTAGGCCTATCTGTCTCATGATGTCAGCGATTTCCTCGGGGGTTGGCTGCCTTGGATAATTGTAAATCGGGCCCTTAGGGCTCTCATTATAGTATGGTCTGTTGCAGCCGGGGCATCCTGATGTTAAAAATGGCTTGCCCGACATAACAATCTTCGTAAGTTGGTCTTTGGGCAGCCCGAAGTCTACTAACCGCCCATCCCTAAACACCATGTTCTCATAGCGGCTTATCCCACGCGTTATTAAGTAATGGGCAACTTGGATTCTGCGGTAATGGTCTATTTGTGGCCTTGGATGCTTCGCCATAATTGTTCCCGGTATTGGTGTGAAGGCGAAGACCGCTGGGAAGACACCCATATCATGGCACTTCTGCATAGTTAGGATGAAATCCTCTTCACTCTCGCCTAAGCCAGCTATTAGGTGGGTTGTAACCATCCCCCTACCAAAGACCTCAACAGCCTCCTTAAGGGCACTCCAATGGCTGCTCCACCTATATGGGCCATTAGCCAGCTCACCCTTAACCCTAGAGAAAATATCTTCGGTAGCGGCGTCTAGGGCTATGCTAACCCTTTCTACACCGGCCTCAGCAAGCCTAACCATTTCATCACGCTTTAGGGGCTGGCATGAAACCGATATTGGAACGCTGGATGATGAGCGGATTCTGGCGGATAAATAGACTATGTCTTCTTGAACACCCGGATAATTTAATGCTTGGATGCAGACGCGCCCTATCAATCCAGAATTAAATGCCCTCCTAATCTTTTCTATAACATCATTTATGCTGAAGTCCGGCCACGTAACCCTTGAGAGCATGTCAGCCCTTGCGGTGCTCGCCCTTGCTTGTGGACAGAAGGAGCAGTTGGCTGAGCAGCGCCCCACATTATACATAAGTAGATACGCTGTTGTCGGTTTAGCGTCAACCACACCCTCAATTAAGCCTAAAACTACCGCTGAGCCAAGAGACACCCTAACTCTATCAGGCTTTATGCTCAAGAGTCCCTTCATCCACCCGTATTCCACATTTTATTGTGGAAGCCCGCAAACGTTATTTCTCAATCCACTATTATTCTTATTCTAGGAGAGAGGATTAAATATGCATATTGTTTTCTCAGAGAAGTGCTTGGAATATTGGTATCCGGGGCATCCAGAATCACCCGACAGAGTTTACCAGGCATATAAGCTGCTTAGGGATAGGGGCTTCCGCTTCGTGAACGCTGAGCCATGCAGCGACGATGAGCTCCTCCTGGTCCATAGTAGGGAATTCGTCGAGAGGATAAAGAGCGAAATCTTCTATGACCCGGATACGCCGAGCCTTCCAGGAATATATGAGTATGCTAAGCTTGCAGCTGGCGCAGCTATAAGGAGCATGGAAATTGCGCTTGGGGGCGAGAAGACCTTCTCGCTGATGAGGCCGCCTGGTCATCATGCTGGGATTAATGGGAGGGCCCTTGGTGCATCAACACTTGGCTTCTGCTACTTCAATAATATTGCGATTGCATGTAAGAAAGCCCTCAGAAAGGTTAGTAGAGTGGCTATAATCGATATAGATGCCCATCATGGAAATGGAACACAGGAAATATTCTTTGGGAACCCAAATGTGCTCTTTGTTTCGCTCCATAGGTATGGTGGGGTCTATCCTGGAACCGGTGAGAGGTCGGTTGGAAACTGCCTAAACTATCCCCTTACATACGCTGTTGGAGATGCTGAGTATTTAAGGACCTTAGGCTCCGCACTAAAGGAGGTTGAGAAGTTCGACCCGGACCTAATTGCTGTCTCAGCCGGCTTCGACACTCATAAGAATGACCCGGTTTGTAGTTTAGGTTTAAGCTTTGAGTCGTATGTCATGATAGGGCAGATGATTGCTGAACTGGGAAGAAAGACGTTTGCCGTTCTTGAGGGCGGCTATGGGAGGGATTTTCCAAAATGCATCCTCAATTTTCTAGAGGGGCTTGAGCAGATTTAGGAAACGATATATGCTTCCACAACATTTTCCTCTCCTAATGCTAGTTTAGAGGGGATTCAACCATAATGATTAGTGAGGATAATATTATTAGGGATTATGCGCTCCACGAGGGGATGAGCGTCAGCGAGCTTATCGCCCAAATGAGATTTGCATGGGGATTCACAGCCGAGAAAATTGCCACTGGAGTAGACATATTGAGGAGGATGATGGTCGATAAGGATTGCTTAAAGTTTCTTTCTTTCCCAGCGTGTATAGTTGCGACTGGAACGAGGGGGGTTATAAGGGAGATAGTTAAGCGCCGCCTCATCGATGTGATTGTGACGACGTGCGGAACCCTGGACCATGATTTGGCGAGATGCTGGAAGAACTATTATCGCGGCTCATTCGACTTAAACGATAGGAGACTTCATAGAATGGGCATAAACCGATTGGGAAATATTCTGATTCCAAATGAGAGTTATGGGCTTATAATTGAGAGGAAGATGCAGGAGCTCCTTTCGGCATTATGGAATGAGGGTGTTAGGGAGATTTCGACACGTGAGCTAAGCCGGGAGATAGGTTTAAGGCTCTGTAATGAAGGCTCAATATTATATTGGGCTGCCAAGAATAATATACCAGTTTACGTTCCAGGTATAACTGATGGCGCGGTCGGCTACCAGATATGGTTATTCACGCAAGACCACAAGCTGAAGGTTGATATCCTCAAGGATGAGCAGGAGATAAACGACTTAATATTTAGTGCCAAGCGGACTGGGGCATTAATTATTGGCGGCGGAATCTCAAAGCATCATGTTATATGGTGGAATCAGTTTAAGGGCGGATTGGACTATGCTGTTTACATAACGACTGCTGTTGAATGGGATGGCAGCCTCTCTGGAGCGAGAGTTCGTGAGGCAATCTCATGGGGTAAGGTTAAGGAAAATGCTAAGCACGTAACAATTGAGGGAGATGCGACAGTAATATTGCCCCTTATGGTGGCGGCGTTAATCTCGGAGCTTGAGGAGAAAACCGCTCCACTGAGGGTGGAAAGATAAGTGAGTGGACTGGCAACTCCACTTAATATTTCGGAAAGCGTCTGGAAGATGATTCAGGAAGCCCGAGAGACGAGCTGGCGGAGATTTGGCAGGAAGATTTGGTTTTATGCCCCTGGCTTCATATACTACACTAACAGATACTTCAGGTCTTCATCAGTAAGCTTCCCATCGATATCGGTAACCGGCTCCTACTGCTCCCTAAATTGCGACCACTGCGGCGCCAGAATCTTAAGGACGATGATTCCAGCTAGGACCCCGGAGAGGCTGATGGAGGTTTGTGCTGAACTGAAAAGTAGGGGCGCGGTCGGCTGCCTGATAAGTGGCGGATGCATGCCAGATGGTTCGGTCCCAATATCTAGGTTTATAGACGCTATACGTGAAATTAAAAAGAACCTTGGACTGACAATTGTGGTTCATACGGGTCTCATCAATTTTAATACGGCTTTGAGACTTAGGGAGGCTGGGGTTGATGCTGTCTCAATTGATATAATAGGCTCGGATGAAACAATCAGGGAAGTGTATCATCTTAATGTTGGTGTGGATAAGTATGCTGAGGCGCTTGAAGCGCTTAAAAGGGCTGGTATACCATTTACACCACACATCCTCGTTGGCTTACATTATGGCAGCATAAGGGGTGAGTATGAAGCCCTAAGAATTATTGCGGAGCATAATCCATCAGCCCTGATAATAATAATCTTCTTTCCGATTAAAAAGACAAAAATGGAGGCACTTAAACCCCCAGCACCCGAATCCGTAATAGACATCTTTTTGAGGGCGCGCTTCATGATGCCAAATGCTCCAATAGCACTTGGATGCGCAAGACCTAAAGGCAATTATAGAGCTGCAATAGACGTATTAGCCGTTGAAGCCGGCGTTAACGCCATAGCCTTCCCAAGCGTGGAGGCAATAGAAAGGGCCAAAAATCTGGGCTTAGAGACTATTTTTTCAGAGGTTTGTTGCTCACAAATTTATAGGGATTGCCTATCCCCCTAGGCATTGAGCGCTTCACGTCGATTCCTTCCCTTATACTCCTGCGCAACTATCATTGTTGATGTTAGGATTACGCTCGGCATGCTCCTGACTTTATCTAGAAACTCGTTTAGTTGAGTGAGCTCCGGAACGGCGACCCTTGCGATTATGTCGTATTCTCCATAGATTATGCTTGCATCTAAAACATTATCTAGGTCCGCTATCTTCTTGCAAACGTCCTTCTCGGTTCCAGAATTCACTTTAAACAGCACATAGGCTTTAATCACCATCTCACATCTACACCTCAATAGATTTGCTTGAATGCACAATAATATTTGGATGGGGGTTGTTTAATTGCTTTTCCCCACATCGCCATATCCAAGAGCCCAACTCACCCCCAAAGGGGAAGCTCAACATACTCCTTCACGATGAAGCTCCCAGTTAAGCGTATATCCTCAGAGGATGAGCCAACCATAACCTTAAACTCTCCAGGCTCAACAATGCGTCTCATCTCATAGTTTAAGAAGGATATGTCCTCGAGGGTTAACGTGAACTCAATGGTCTCTTCTTCACCAGGCTTGAGGGTTACGCGTCTAAAGCCCTTAAGCTCCTTAACTGGCCTAGTTACCGATGCAACTACATCCCTCACATATAATTGCGCAACCTCATCACCCTCGCAGTCGCCTACATTCTTTACCTTAAACCTCACCCTCACAACGTCACCCCGCCAAACCTCGAGTGGGCTTATCTCCAATCCACTATACTCAAACCTTGCATAGCTTAGTCCATGCCCGAAGGGGAATAGCGGTGTATACGGAATATCCAAGTATTTAGACGTCCACTTAATGTTGGGTGCAGGCGGCCTACCAGTATTCTTATGATTATAGTATATTGGCACCTGACCAACCGTGCGTGGGAAGGTCACCGGGAGCTTTCCACCCGGATTATAGTCTCCAAAGATTACATCGGCTATTGCGCGCCCAGCCTGAATGCCTAAGAACCAGGTCTCTAGAATTGCCGGTATATGCTCTGCTGGCCAAGATATCGATAGTGGTCTACCGTTCATCATGACCATTACGATTGGGGTGCCGGTCGCGTATACCGCCTTCAATAGGTCCTCTTGAACGCCCGGTAAATCTAAGTGTGCCCTGCATGCTGCCTCACCACTCATATCTCTGCTCTCGCCCACAACAACTACTGCAACCCTACTCTCCTTCGCTGCACTAATAGCCTCATCAAACCCATCCCTTGATGAACCCTCAACATCACAGCCCTTAGCATACAAAACCCTAGTTCTCGGCGAAACCTTACTCTTAATGCCCTCAAGAACCGTAATGACATCCCTTGGGTCCCCTAAACATGACCATGGGCCGAGCGGTGCCTCACGGTCGTCAGCTAATGGTCCTATAACTGCGATTGAATCAATATGTTTGCTTAGGGGTAGGAGGTTCCCCTCATTCTTCAGTAGCACTATAGACTTTCTAGCTATCTTTAAGGCTGCTTCAAGATGCTCTTTACACTTAACTATTCTCTTAGCTCTTTCCGCCTCAACATATGGTCTCTCGAAGAGCCCAAGCATGAACTTAACTCGGAGTATACGTCTAACAGCCTCGTTTATGGATTCCTCCGGAATCCTCCCCTCCTTAACTAGACGTAACAGAGCCCTATTATAGACGTCGCCCTGCATATCCATATCTACGCCAGCCATAAGTGCCTTCTCAGCAGCCTCATATATATCGCCAGCCACACCATGCACAATAAGCTCACCTATAGCATTCCAGTCGCTCACAACAAAACCATCAAAACCCCACTCCCCCCGGAGAATAGTCCTAAGCGTGTAGGGGTTCGCTGAAGATGGCACACCATTCAAGTCGTTGAACGCGCTCATCACAGTTTTCGCACCAGCCTTAACTGCAGCCCTAAAGGGCGGTAGATAAATCTCCCTTAGAGTCCGCTCGGAAATATCTACAGTGTTATAGTCCCTTCCACCCTCGGCTCCGCCATAAGCAACATAATGCTTCGGGCACGCGACAATCGTATCCGGCTCAGATAGACTTTTACCCTGATAGCCCTCAACATAGGCCCTAGCCATAACAGAACCCAAGTACGGGTCTTCACCAGCACCCTCAGCAATCCTACCCCACCTAGGGTCACGCGCAATATCAACCATAGGCGCGAAAGTCCAATGTATCCCCTCAGCAGAGGCTTCGGCTGCGGCTATCGAGGCAGCCTCCCTAACGGCATCTGGGTCCCATGTGCTCGCCAACCCAAGTGGTATCGGGAAGATGGTTTTATAGCCATGAAGAACATCTAGGCCGAATATTAACGGTATGCCAAGCCTCGACTCCTCAACAGCTATCCTCTGAACTCTATTAGTCTCATCGACACCAACGACATTCAGCAACGAGCCAATCCTCCCCTCCCTAATCATGCGCTCATACTCACCAGTTATGCCACTATACTGGCACATCTGCCCAATCTTCTCCTCAAGGGTCATCCTCGCAAGTAAATCCTCAATCCTCCTGTCAATCGGCTGGCTTGAGTCCAAGTATAGAGGTCTCTCACTTTCATATTTCATTTTCATCACATCATCCTCCAATAATAACTTCGGCAGAATCAATATATTAATCCATCCTGAGGGCATAAAACTCCAAAAACAGCGCTCCTTAAACTTGGAACTCTGGAGAGGGAGAGACTATCTCAGAAGATAGGGAGGTATCTGGCCATCTTAATCGTAGCGCCGATTCTCTAGATGCGATATGAACATTAATTTTGAGAATATGTCTCAACTCGATTAGAGAAGTTAGACTCAAAAAGACAGAAATTCTTCCTCCAATCGAGATTTCAGTCTAGAAAAATCCTTTTTCATAACAACATATTATGAGCTAAGCTGAACAAAACCTTATTATTTCACTTTGCTCTAATAGGCTTAACTTAATATGAGAGGACAAGTGAGATGCTCGAAGCGGTCTTTGAAAGCATAGGATTAATCGGTAACGCCATAATACTCCTAGTTGGAATGCTAATCCTAGACAAATCAAGCGACCTGACCATAGATAACTCCGTAAAAGTTGCTGAGATAACAGGGCTTGGAAAGACAACAATAGGCTTCCTACTAATTGCCTTATCCACATCACTACCAGAACTTTCAGTATCAATATTCTCTACTGTGAACCCAGAATCTATCGGTATCGCGCTAGGAAACGTTCTAGGATCAAATATTGCGAATATCTGCCTAATCTTGGGATTATGCTTTTTAATATTATCCCTGAAAAATCATAGGGAAACATATCATTTTAGTAGCGTAACAACCGATGAGGTAAGAGAACTGTATTTTGGGCTTTTCATAGCATCACTGATTCCCTTAGCCCTAATTTATATTGGTTATACAAGCAATATTGTAGGAGCAATATTGATAACGATTTTCATATTGTATAACATTCAAATTATTAGGTCTAAGAGAGGCAAAGAGGAAGCGAGCGGTTTAAGCCAAAAAGATAAAGCCACAAAATATGTTCTAATAGCACTTGTGGGGATTACTGGAGTTGTTGGTAGCGCATATTTTATAGTTGAATCAGCCTCCTATATTGCAAGTGAGCTAGGTGTTCCAAGGGTTATTATTGGCGCAACAATAGTAGCCTTTGGCACAAGTTTGCCTGAACTTGTAACCAGCATTGATGCAACAAGAAAGGGGCATATCGAATTGGCGCTAGGCAATATTGTTGGTAGCGGCTTCGTAAATATAACGTTGATTTTAGGTGTAGCGTTAATAGGCGGACCATTTCGAGTTGATATGGCCGCATACTCAAACCTAGTTATGTTCTCAATAATGGCTAATCTCCTACTATGGTATTTTCTCTCGGGCGAGAAAATAGGTTGGAGAGAAAGTCTAATTTTACTCTTCATGTATGCTCTATTTATAATTATAAGCTTCGGCTCACGTCAGCCTCAAAACTTTTAGGGGGCATTTACTAATGAAAAAGGTTATAGGGAAGGCCTCTTACAATTATGTGGTCTCTTACCTGAGGGGAATCATAAGCAGTATGCGGAAAAATATATGGGCTTGCCCGATTGATACTTACATGCTTAGTGTGGTGAAGGTTTAGTTATGGGACGCTATAAGCAGATTGAAGATATAGTCAAGTTGATGAATGACCCCCGGCACATAAGAAATACTAGCATAATCGCTCACGTGGACCACGGCAAAACAACACTCTCAGACAGCCTATTGGCTGCGGCTGGCATAATAAGCATGGAGGTTGCTGGTCAAAGGCTCTTCTTAGACTCATGGGAGCTTGAGCAGAAGAGGCAGATGACGGTCTTCCCATCAAACATAAGCCTAGTTCACACATACAAAGGAGAGGAATATCTGATAAATCTAATCGACACACCAGGGCACATAGACTTCAGCGGAGCCGTAACAAGAAGCCTAAGAGCCGTTGATGGAGCACTCGTGGTTGTTGATGCCGTTGAGGGACCCATGACCCAGACCGAGACAGTTTTAATGCAGGCGCTTCACGAGAGGGTTAAACCAATCCTATTTATAAATAAGGTTGATAGGCTGATTAAGGAGCTGAG
>JAGTQE010000020.1 GCA_018396635.1 Candidatus Bathyarchaeota archaeon | reverse complement strand
AAGCACACTGTTACAATGGCTGGCAGCCCCTCCGGCACAGCTGAGACAGCTAAAGCAACCGCAGTTAAAAACGCATCCATCAAGTTCCCCTTTCCATGGAGATATATTTCAACAGCTTCCAGCACGAAAACTATTATACAGATTACAATAACTATTATGGCTATTTTCTTAGCAAACTTCTCAAGCTTAGCCTTAAGCGGGGTTTCTTCCTCCTCCATTTCCTGAACCAGCTCAGCTATCTTCCCAAACTCCGTTTTCATGCCAGTTGACGTGACAACAGCCTTTCCACGCCCATAAACTACGTGGGTAGCCATGAAAACCATATTTCGTCTGTCGCTCACCGGAGTGTTTTCCGGAAGGGTGCCGAGGCGCTTTTCAACAGGGGTTGACTCACCGGTTAGAACAGCCTCATTAGTTTTCAACTCAACAACTTCAATGAGCCTTGCGTCGGCGGCCACGCGGTCACCTGTCTCGAGTACTAGTATATCTCCCGGAACAACCTCTTCAGCCGGTATGACTATGCTGTGGCCATCGCGTATTACTGTAGCCTTGGGGGCCGTTAGTTTGCGCATCGCCTCAATAGCCTTCTCAGACCGGTACTCTTGAACGAAGCCTACGATGGCATTTAATATCACTATGGCTCCTATCGTTAGGGCGTCAGCGTAGTCTTCCGTTGTCGGAGGCTCGGGTTTAGCGAAAGCCATAATGATAGATATTATGATGGCTGCTATCAACATTAAAACGAAAATATCCTTAAACTGGTTTAGGAATATCTTTATGGGACTTACGCCGCCCTTAGAGATAAGCTTATTTGGGCCATATTCCAGCAGCCTCTTTCCAGCCTCCTCCGCGCTGAGGCCATTACGTGAGGTCTTTAGGGCCTCTAAGACCTCATCCTCACTCATTGAGTGCCAAGCTTTATTCAAGTTGAAACCCTCTCACCAAACAAGATTCACAAAGATGTTACCTGAAAGATATTAATTTTTCTTTAAGCCTTTTTCACCATAATATTATTCTTTTGAAAAACATCAAATTTATTGTAAACAGCTTAAGTTTGTTTGGTGGGGCAATCTATGGTTAGAAGGATGGCTATAGGTGTAGATTTGGGCGGAACGAACGTTAGAGTCGCACTTGGGGATTCTGACGGCCGCATAGTAGGGAGGATTGTTGAGAGGACTGAGAAGGGTAGAGGGCCTGAGGGGATAAGTGAGCAGATAATTAGGATGATACGCAGCCTCATTGCGGCAGAGAAGGTTAATTTAAAGGATGTTGGGGGCATAGGCGTAGGCTCAGCTGGTCCACTAGATATTGGCAGAGGCGGTTTAATGAAGCCCACGAACCTACCATTCGACTTCGTCCCCCTAGTCAGACCACTAGAAGAGGAGTTCAACCTGCCAACATACCTACTTAATGATTGTGTTGCCGCCGTTATGGGCGAGAAGCATTTTGGCCTAGGTAGGGGCTGCGATAACCTTGTCTACGTAACTATCAGCACCGGTATAGGTGGCGGAGCATACGTTGATGGACACCTATTGATAGGTAAGGATGGAAACGCCCATGAAATTGGACACTTCACAATAGACTTTGAGGGGAAGCTTCTATGCGGCTGCGGTAGGAGGGGGCATTGGGAAGCCTACTGCTCAGGTAATGGTATACCGAATTACTCTAGACTCCTCATTGAGGAGGAGGGTCTCCTGAGGGTCGAGGGCAGCCAGCTGGTAGAGGATATACGTAGGATGGGCTACGAGAACATAACGGCAAAAACAATATATGATTACGCTAAGGCCGGAGATTACGTGGCTAGAATAATAGTTGAGAGGGTTGGCGCCCTGAATGCTATAGGCTTCGCGTGTGTAATCGACGCCTATGACCCGGCGCTGATAACTGTTGGCGGGTCGGTAACGCTAAACAATCCAGATCTAGTTATAGGCCCAATTAAGCGCCATGTGAGCAGGCATGCCAGAAACAGGGTTCCGGAAATCGCTCTCACGCCTCTAGGCGAGGACGCGGTACTCTACGGCGCTATAGCATCGGTTTTATTTCGAGAAAGATCGAGTTAAAGGCACGATCCTTAACCAGCGGATTATGTGGGAAATTACAATTATAGTTGCTAACTGGAAAAGTTTACTGATCCTCCTCCAAGGATACTTTCAAAAAATATTTTTAACATGAAACTAAACCAAAAAATGGTGAAGGGAGCTTTAAAAAACTATGTTAAACCTACGTTTAATGATCTTCTCAAAACCGTTCTTTACGATTCTAACAACTATTTCACCACTGGGCGTGAGAAGCGTATATGTTGAAAAATATCCGTCCCGTACTTCAACTGGTTTGCCATTGACTTCAACGTGAGACCCATCTTCACATGCGCCTTTCACTATCACCATGATTGGACCATTCACTATCGTCTTCCATTCAGGAGGCTCCGTTAAAATTAGGGCTAAAGGTCTATTTCTAACTTCTAAGATATTCTCCACTATTTCACGCCTAACCTCCATGAGAACCTTAGGGTCTCTGGTATATCCTGTTATACTAGGTACCACTCGCATGCATAATTCTAAAGCTCTTCTCTCAAAAGGCTCTTTTAGGGCTCTTCCTCCCAGTTTCTCCTTAACCTTCTTAATCTCTTCTTCTAGAAGCTTAAGATACTCGTAGTCTTCAAGACCATCTCTCATAGCTTCGAGCCTTAAACTAGATAAAGGCCCGTCTCTCCCAGGATAAGCTATGTGCGTATCTCCAGGCGGTAACTTTGGATTTAACTCACCGAACGGATCTTTACCCCACCAGTTAAAACCCCAATGTAAATATCCCTTAAGATTATAGGCATAATTTATCCAGTGAAGTACTCTGGTTTTAAGAAGAGAGAAATCGAGAAACCTATTCGGGTATCTGCCTACAGGATTGCAGCACGTATAGATCCAAACCTCATGTTTATCCATCGCCTTAATATACTCATTGATCCAATCGTTGAAGTGATGTAATGTTGGAACCCAAACTTCTAAAAATCCATCGAACCCTACTGTTTCGACAGCCTCTATCCTCTTAATTCTGGGAGCATATTTATGGATAAACTCGGAAGCTCTTACCCATTTCTCAAAACCGTCTTCAGTAGGCTCATCAGCTACATGGATCATAGCCATATCAAGCCAGCCTTTCTCTTCCAGGTGTTTCTCAAGAGCTGGAAGTAATAATGGAAGAATTTTCTCTCCACTCTCCTTCTTCACCGTGCCATCGGGATAAACTACAGCAAACTCTCTGAAAAGCAGTTCCTTCGCACCCCAAGCCTTAAAATAGGCTACGTGGGTTATCTCAATCCTATCCGCCTCATACCTTAGTAAAAGCTCAACATATCTATCAAAGATTGAGAAGTCAAATCTATAGCCATTATTCTCTACAAATATTTTAATTATGTCTATAGGTATCCAAAAAACATTCTGTCTATGTTCAGCCATAAGCGCTATCCACTTCTCGAAAACTTTCCAGAAATCCTCAGACCACAGCTCAACACCATGAAATGAAGATATATTTTCCAACGAAAACCAGTTTGTCACATAGAGACTTCTGCGATCTGGCAATATTATAGGATAAACATGTAAAGCAACTTCAAGAGAGGCATTTCCCTCATCAGATGAAACATTGATTGTACCTATATAGTTTCCAGGCTCAACATCTTTAGGCACATACACCAGAAAGTAACATGGTTGCGTTTCACCGCTTTTAACATTCACAGATTCTATATCAAGTAGGGGATCCGGTGCATAGAAGGGGGCTATTCTCTCGAGTTCTTCAACTGGTGTGCCAGGAGTATTCTTCGAAACAGGGATGGAGCCCACAAAGTATAGCCGAATATTCTGCTTCGATACTCTGTGGTTTCCACAGATTAAATCTGATACTTCAAGTGTAAGATTGTGGACATCCCTATTTGCATAAACGCCAAACATGCAGCCTTCATATTCATTCCTCGCACAGCTAATCTCCATACGCCTACCTATAGACTTCTCATCTGGAGCAGTGTCCTTATATATCCTCTCAAGAGCTCTAGCGGACCAAACCAAGAAAGGTTTTTCCACTTCAGCTTGCTGCTTCATCTGAACTGAACTTATATCCTCCACACCCAATCACATCTTGCGTATTATTGACGCCCATAATAAGATTTTCTAGAATCCTCTAGCCCATTTTATTCCAGATAAAGGAAAGCTATTGATGGCAAAATCTTATTTCCATGAATTTTCTTAATTAGATTCTGGGATATAACTTGAAGGCTATAATTTATTATGATGTCGGAGATTTTAGGCTTGAGGATATTCCTGTCCCTAAAATAGGACCTGGGGAGATGCTTGTCCGCGTCAGGGCATGCGGCATATGTTCAACAGACCTTTATAGGGCTGAGTATCGCCGGGCTAAGCCCGGATCAGTCTTGGGGCATGAGATTTCCGGCGAGGTTGCTGAGGTCGGCCCCGAGGTTAAGAGGTTTAGCCCCGGCGATAGAGTTGCGGTCCTCCATCATGCTCCTTGCGGAGCATGCTACTATTGTATGCATGCGCAGGAGCCGCTATGCGATCAGTATCGACGGACAAATGTTGATCCGGGAGGCTTCGCCGAATATATCCGCGTCCCATCGGAGCTCGTTGAGAAGACCGTTATAAAGATACCGGATAAGATGAGCTTCGAGGAGGCTACAATGATTGAGCCGACGGCATGTGCTGTTAGGGCTATCTCGAAGAGCAGAATCTTCCCCGGAGATACTGTCCTAGTTATAGGTGGGGGCCCGCTTGGCATATTGAACGCTCAGGTGGCTAAGGCTTATGGGGCCACGCAGGTGATTGTTAGCGATCACCATGATTTAAGGGTTAAAATAGCTGAGGAGGTTGGCGTAGATTACGCATTTAACGCTAGGAAGGTGAATGTTGAGGAGGCTGTGAGGAGACTTACTGAAGGGCGGGGAGCCGATCTAGTTGTGATTGCCGTTGCATCGAGCAGCGCTGTCCAAGAGGGCTTGAGAATTATTAGGTGGGGTGGAAGAGTATGCATATTTGGAGACTTTAGAGATGTTCCTCAGCCAAACCTCGACGTCGATCCAAAGCTGATTTTAAGGGATGATGTGACGATACTTGGGAGCTGGGGCTGCGCACCATACGACTATTATGCGGCATTTAATCTCATAAAGTCGGGTAGGGTTAAAGTTAGGGAGCTAATAACGCATAGGTTTCCTCTAGAGCAGTTTAATGATGCTCTAAAGGTTATTTCGAGTAAAGAGTGCATGAGAGTTGTCTTAGAGATTTGATGACTCCACTTATATTTGGGCGTGGACGAAGAGGACTATGAACGGCTCCTCCCTATCATTCTTTAAGCCATGCGGATCTTCGCCGGAAACATATAGCGTTAAACCCGGTTTAGCCTGGATCTCCTTTTCTCCGACGATTATAGTGCCATTTCCGGAGATCACGTAATAAATCTCCTCTCGATCTGGATGGGTGTGCGGGGGGAAAATCCCGTTTGGTGGTATTTCAAGTAGTCCAAAGCCTGTAAAGCGCTTACACCCCACATTCTTCTGCTCAACGATCCGCTTAATATTTGAGACTCCTTTGGGATATGGCGTAAAAGGCACTTTATCGGACTCTATTATAACCCACATCCCGCATCACATGATAAAAATTCAGTTATAATCTTAAAAAGCTTAGCATTCATCTCCTAGCAAAGAATGGAAACCTCTTCCTTCTAAGAGCCTTCATCATCTTCCTCATGAGCATGTAATGCTTAAGCAGCTCTTTAACATCCTTCTCGTTCGTTCCGGACCCCCTGGCTATGCGCCTTATCCTCGAAGCATTTATTATACGTGGGTCTTCCCTCTCCTCGGGGGTCATCGACTGTATTATTACACGCCACTTCTCTAGGCGATCCTCAGCAACGCTCACTAATTCATCCGGAATCTCGTATCCCAGCCCCGGAATCATTTTAAGGATGCGGCTAAAGGGCCCCATACTCTTCATTGCCTCAAGCTGCTCATACATGTCTAGTAGCGTGAACCTTCCGCTTAATATCGCTTTAACCCTCTCCTCAGGAACTTTCATCTCAGCCTCCTTAACCCTCTCGATGAGGGTCTTTAGGTCGCCCATTCCAAGAAGCCTACCAACGAAGCGTGGCGGGTCGAAAGCCTCTAGGTCATCAATCTTCTCACCAGTCCCTATGAATTTTATCGGCACCCCGGTAGCTGCGACTGCTGAGAGTGCTCCCCCACCCCTTGCGGAGCCATCCAGCTTAGTAACTATTATGGATCCTAGAGGGGTGGCTTCGTGGAAGGCTTTGGCTTGAACAGCAGCCTGCTGCCCAATAGTCCCATCAATAACTAATATGACTTCGTCAGGCTTTATTGCCTCTTGAAGCATCTTCATCTCATCTATTAAGCTCTTCTCATCCTTATGCCTACCTGCGGTGTCGATTATCACGACATCGTAATTCTCAAACTTCTTTAGCCCGTCCAACGCAACCTTAATGGAATTTTTCCCCTTCTCATCGCCATAAATTGGAACATTTATTTGCGCAGCCAGCTGGCTTAATTGAGCGAGCGCACCAGCCCTAAACGTATCCGCGCATATGAGCGCAACCTTAAATCCCCTCTTCTGGAGGTATCTCGCCAGCTTGGCGGCCGTAGTCGTTTTTCCAGAACCCTGTATACCCACAAGCATAAGTATACTTCTTTTTCCCGGAGTTATGTTTAGCGGAGCAGCCTTCTCGCCAAGTAGGCGAACGATCTCCTCATAGACAACCTTGACGGCATGCTCTTTCCTCGGTATTCCTGAGGGAACCTTCTCTTTAAGGATCCGCTCCTCTATCCTCTTTGATAGATCGAAGACGAGCCTCACGTTCACGTCTGCCTGAAGCAGTGCCCGCTGTATATCACGTATAAGCTCTTTAACGATACTCTCATCTACGGTTGAAGCACTAAAGATCTTTTTAAGTGATTCATAGAGCGATGAGCCGAGCTTATCTAGGGCCAAATCCTTCTCTCCACTTGGAGCCGACAATCAATAGAAGGTTATCGTTACGAATAAATCTATCTTTTATTTCAGTAGTGATTGGGTATATGTATGACTGCCGGGAAAAATAGAATAATTGATTTAAGGAGCGACACAGTAACCCTGCCGACCGAGGAGATGCTTGAGGCAATAAGGAACGCTGAGCTAGGCGACGATGGCTATAGGGAGGATCCAACGGTTAATAGGCTTGAGGAGATGGCTGCTAAAAAGATGGGGAAGGAGGCTGCACTCCTAGTTCCTAGCGGGACAATGGCGAACCTAGTGTCAGTTATGAGTAATACGAGGAGGGGCGACTGCGTTATTTTAGAGGCCGAATCCCACATATACTGGTATGAGGTTGGTGGAATATCGGCGATAGCCGGCGTATTACCATGGCCCATAAGGGGCCATATGGGCGCACTCGACCCTAGGGATGTTGAGGCAGCAATAAGGCCTAAGAACATTCATTTCCCGGATACAACGTTGGTCTGCATCGAGAATACTCATAATAGGGCTGGTGGAACAATAATAACCCCACAGCAGATCGAAGCCCTGAACAAGGTCGCAAAGGAGTATGGTTTAAAGCTTTACATGGATGGCGCAAGGATATTTAATGCCGCCGTAGCTTTAAAGGTTGATGTTAGAGAGTTCACTAGGCATGTCGATAACTTAATGTTCTGCCTCTCTAAGGGGCTTTGCTGCCCCATAGGCTCAATAGTTGTCGGCGATGGCGAGTTTATTGAGAGGGCTAGGAAGATTAGGAAGATGCTTGGAGGCGGAATGAGACAGGCCGGTATCATAGCTGCTCCCGGGATAATTGCGCTTGAGAAGATGATAGATAGGTTGGAGGAGGATCATGTGAACGCAAGAATCTTGGCTGAGGGAATAGCGAAGATCGATGGGTTAAATATAGATTTAAGGAGAGTTCAAACAAACATTGTCTTGGTTGATGTGAGTGGCTTAGGGGTTACTGCAGATAAATTTATCGCTAAGCTTAGAGATCATGGGCTCCTAGCGTCATACCACAGTAAGAATATTGTTAGGATGGTAACACATTATGGGATCACTAGGGAGCATATTGAAAAGGCTCTATCTATAATTGAGTTTGTGGCAAAAAATCTGAGATACGGAAATAAATCCTAGCCTCCCTTAACACGCATTATCTTCTTCCTACCCATTATCTGCCAATATTCGACCTCAACACCATTAGCCAGCTTAGATCTAACATCCTCCTCCTGCGGGATCGGCGTCTCAAAGACCTCATATGTTTCAAGATCCATTAATTGAACGCTATTAGCTAGAATAGCTATCACCTGACCGCTCCTCTTCTCAATTATTGGCACATCAACCTTAGCGTCAACAGGCTTCACAAAGCTCCTCTTAACACCGTCAAAAACACCAAGGGCAACAACTCTAGCCTTAGCTGAACCATGCTTTCCAGGCTTAGATTTAGTTATCTCGACTATATGGCATGGCTCATTATCGATGATAACGTACTGGCCCTCTTTCAAATCACCGACATCTACGGGTCTACTCATAACCCTTCACCACACTAATTCATGTCAACATGCATTCTTAATCTTTAATTTAGTCTTTTTTCCTATATATTTTGTGTTTCGCGCGGTGAGATCTTGGGTAAAACTGTCGGCATCGTTGCGCGCTTAGATCGAAGCGAGGCTCTAACCCTTGCGCTAGATATCTCCAACTTATTTGAATCAAATGGCTTCCATGTCTTTTTTGAGCCTGGCTTAGCCGAGTTGAGTGGAAAACCCAGTTACGCAAAGCCCTTAGAAGAGATGTTTGTGGATTTAATTGTCACGATAGGTGGCGATGGAACTATTCTAAGGACTTGTCTACACTTACCTAAACCTGAGCCGCCCATACTCGCCATAGATATGGGTGCGAGAGGATTTCTCACAGAGGTTCCGCCTGAAAAGGCGATTGAAGCCATTGACCAGTACCTTAGGGGCATATATTATATTGAGGATTGCAGCAAAATCGCGTGCTTTGTGGGAAATGAGAGGCTGCCCGACGCCCTAAACGAGGTTTTTATAACTTCAAGACATCTTGCGAAAATACTACATGTGAGGGTCTGGAAGGATGGTGTGGAGGTCGTGGATTGTAGGGCTGATGGCATCATAATTGCCTCGCAGGTCGGCTCAACAGCATACTCCTTCTCCAGCGGCGGCCCAATAATAGATCCAGGGGTTAGTGCGCTTGTCTTAACGCCAGTCTGCCCAGTTAACCTTATCCGCCCAATAATCTTCCCACCTAATTCAAGCGTGACTGTAGAAGTTCTTAAGCCTAGGGTTGCTAAGGTTGTGATCGATGGAGACTATCAGAGGGATTTGGGTAATGGGGAAGCAAAGGTTACTGCCAGAATATCCGAGCATAAGTCTAGGTTTATAAGGTTTAAACCCGACTTTTATAGGCGCCTAAGATATAGGCTTCTATTCCCAAGAGAAGAGGAATTATGAGGAAGCATCAGAAAGCCTTAGTGCTTGATACATCAGCCTTCATATCTGGCTTTGATCCGCTAGCCCTCGCCGAGGAAACATACTCAGTCCCAGAAGTTAGAGACGAATTGCTGGATGGATCCATGGCGAAAACACGCTTCGACGCCTCCATAGAGACTGGGAAACTTAAGATAATAGAGCCAGAAACAAAATACATTGAGCAGGTTAAATCTATCTCAACTAAGGTTGGCGACATAGGTCTCCTCTCAGAGGCCGATCTGGCAGTCCTAGCCCTAGCGTTAAAGCTGAAGGAGGCGGGGCTAGAATCAATAATAGCCACAGACGACTACTCAATACAAAACGTTGCGGAGAGAATGGGGCTTAAGTTTATACCTCTAGCAAACCTAGGCATACGATACCAACTACACTGGGTACTCTACTGCCCAGCATGTGGAAACAGATACCCGCCAGAGGAGAAAGTAGCAACCTGTATAAACTGCGGAACAGAGCTCAAAAGAAAACCCATAAGAAGAAAACCAGTCAAAAGAAAAACGTAATCCACGTAGAAAAAAAGGAGGAGCCAAGAAACCTAACACGCCAGGGGGGAGATTAGAAGGGGGATTGACGTGTTAGGTTTCTTGGCTAGAAGATAAATAGGGAAAAATTTTTTAATAAATTTTTCTGTTTCTGAAAGATCCCTTTTTTATCTGTTTTTGCAGTATCCTTCTTTTTTTAGGGCGTTTTTTAGGGCCTCGGTTGCGAGTAATGCATTTTTTCTTGTAGAATTTATTCCCATTAATCCTATACGCCATATTTTTCCTTTGAGTGCCCCTAACCCTCCACTTATCGTTATATTGTACTCTTCACGGAGGATTCTCCTCACCCTCTCGTCTCCGATGTTTTCTGGGATGTTGATTGCCGTTATCGCTGGGCACAGGTATCTTTTATCAGTAAATATTGTTAATCCTATTTCCTCAATTCCTTCAACCAGCAGCTGCATGTTCTCTTTATGTCTCATCCACCTATCCTCTAAGCCCTCCTCATGGAGTAGCCTTAAGCCCTCCCTTAGAGCGTATACTAATGGTATTGGCGCTGTATGATGATAGATTCTATTGCTCTCTAACCAATACTTCTCTATCATTGATATGTCGAAATACCAGCTCTGGACTTTAGTCCGCCTATTCCTGATAATATTCATTGCTCTCTCGCTCACAGTTATCGGCGCAAGCCCAGGGGGGCACCCCAAACACTTCTGCGAGGCACTATAACATATATCTATGCCCCACTCGTCAACCAGAAGCTCGCAGCCGCCAAGCGATGTTACCGCGTCGACAATTAATAGAGCTCCGTACTCATGAGTAATCTTAGATATCTCTTTAAGTGGCTGGAGTACTCCAGTCGATGTTTCCGCATGGACTATGGCGACAGCCTTAGCGTTAGAGTTCGCCAAAGCCTCCTCAACCCTATCTTTCTCCACGACTCCTCCTAGGGGCGCCCTAACCTCAACACTCTTCCCACCGCAACGCTGAACCATATCGCTCATCCTCTCGCCAAAGAAGCCACTAATACAAACGACAACCTCATCACCCCCTTCAACAACATTGCAGATGGCGCTCTCCATACCAGCCGAGCCAGTTCCAGATATTGGGAAAGTCACCCTATTCTCGGTTTTAAACGCATATCTAAGCATCTCAACAGTCTCGTTCATAACCTCAGAGAAATAGGGATCCAAATGCTCAACGATGGGAAGCGTCATAGCCTTCAGTACCCTAGGATCTATGTTGCTTGGCCCCGCGCCTAAAAGAAGCCTTTCAGGAGGTCTCAAATCGCCGTAAACCTTCATGTACACCATCTCCCATCAGAGATAGCAAAGATGCAAAACTGAATGAGATAGATTCACGCTAAATATAAACTTTAATCCTTTAACGCTTTAATATCTGGAGGAGGAAACTCTAGGAAATGCTGAGTGTAAGTGTAGAGGATTAATCCAATGGATAAAAGGTCGCCGATAAAGGTTTTATTTATAACGACGGTCTCACATGTTATGCAGCACATATATGTTGGTTCATCAGTTCTCTTACCGCTAATAATCGCAGACTTAAAATTGAACTACACGGAGTTTGGTTTAGCTATAGCCATATCATCACTCATCGGCGGCTTCTCTCAAGTACTCTTCAGCATAGCTAGCCGAAAGATTGCGAGGCACATCCTCCTAGGGCTTGGCAACATCCTACTATCCCTAGGAACCTTCCTAACAGGGTTAGCTCGGAAGATGATGGATTTCTTAGGCGCCAGGCTACTATCAAATGTTGGCGTTGCGCCACAACATCCAATGGGGACAGCTATAGTAAGCGAGAACTTTGATGAGAAATCGCTTGGGAGGGCCTTAGGCATCCATTACGGCTTAGCCTATTTAGGGAATATAATTGGACCAGTAATAATGACCTTTCTAGCGGCAACTCTCGGATGGAGAAAAACGCTCTTCATATTTTCCATACCAGCGTTAGTCGTCGGACTAACAGTAATATGGTATCTTGGCGGAGTCAGAGGGACCTCTAGATACAGAGACGCCAAAGAGATAGAGAGCTCCAAAAGAAGTAGCCTTAAAAACGATGTACTCATGATCCTGAAAACCAGAGACGTCGTAGCAGTGATCGCCGCCCAAGCCCTTCTCTCGGGGGGAATAGATATAGGCATACTGACAACCTATATCCCAGTGTTTTTAGCCAATTTCCTCGAAATGAACATCTATGAGAGAGGCATTGTTTACACGATTGGACTCCTAGGAGGAGTCATCGGGCCAATTTTACTGGGCAGTTATGCGAGCCGCGTAGGATACATTAAGATGTCAATAGCATCGGCGCTGTCCGCAGCTACGCTGCTACTTTTCCTAGCTCCCTATAGTCCGGGGGCAAATGCCGCTTTAATTTCGGCACATCTATTCTCCCTAATGTTTGTTAGCTTCTCGCTCCCAACATTACTTCAATCACAGCTAGTTAGGGTCTCAAGCGGATATAGTAGGGATCTAGTTGTTGGAATATTCTTCACCATAGGCTTCGCTTTCAGCTCAATGTGGACTGGGATCGTAGGCTATGTAATAGATAAGTACTCATCCTTCCAGCCAGCTTTCATATTAATGGGGGCTCTAGGGTTCCTAGCCCCGCTCATACTCATGAGGCGGACAACTAAATCTCGCTGAGCTCCCTTAGAAATATGCGTACCTCATCCTCGGAGACCGGTATCTTATACCTTCCATTTATGGAGGCCATCTCGCCTATACGCTTTGGTAGGACAAACATTAGCTTGCCCCCCTCAACCTTCTTGTCATAATAAAGAGCCTCAACTAAATCGTTCACGCTAAAGTCCATTTTAAGTGGTAGGCTGAAAGATTCGAGCAACCTATTCTGCCTTCTCCAATCATTTATGCTCCAGAAACCCTTCTTAACAGCTATCCATCCAGATATCCTCATGCCAACAGAGATAGCCTCGCCATGCAAACACTTATAGCCAGTAAGCCTCTCAATGGCATGCCCAGGCGTATGCCCATAATTCAATATCGCCCTCTTATTCTTCTCTAGAGGGTCCTCCTCAACGATTGTCTTCTTTATCATACATGACCTCTTTATTATATGGAGCAGAGCCCCTTCATCCATGCTCTTTATCTTATCAACATTCCTCTCCAAATACTCAAATAAGTCTGGGTCGCAGATAACACCATACTTAACAACCTCCGCGAGGCCGCTGATATACTCTCTCCTCGGAAGGGTTTTTAGCAGCGATGGGTCAATGTAGACCCTTCTGGGCTGATGGAATGAGCCTATAAGATTCTTTCCCTCTTCCATATCAACCGCCGTTTTACCGCCTATACTGCTATCAACCTGCGCCATCAAAGTCGTCGGAACCTGAATAAATGGTATGCCGCGCATATAAACTGAGGCGGTGAAACCTCCAATGTCGCCGACAACCCCTCCACCTAAGGCGATTATGGCAGACCTCCTATCAACCCCGCACCTAAGCAACCTCTTAACCAAATAGACTACAGTATTAATGTTCTTTGACTCTTCACCAGCTGGGAAATCTATAAGGTAGGCGTCAACACCCTCCTCATTAAACCTCTCCAAAAGATTCTCACCATAAATCCCCCTTAGGGCTGAATCCGTTATTATTGCATATTTATCCCCGACAGGATTATCTTTAAGGTGGGCGGGTATTTTCTCAAAAAGACCAAAACCTATCAGGATATCATAGGATTCATCAACAAGCCTACTCAAATTAAGGCGTAAAACCTCAAACATGATAACCACGCCTTATAGCGCCAAGCTCGAACCGCTGAGATTAAATCCAGTACAAAAATATAAATTTTTAAGCGGAGAGGAACAGCCTCTAACCATAGAAAAAGGCTTTTAGCGTCTTCCAGAGAGAGGAGAGGGTATACTTAGATATACCACCCTAATTGAATATTTAATTAAGAAAAAAAGTTAATTTAAATCAGTTATCTTAGAAAATATCTGTCGAAATGTGGAGGCTGTTAATCCTCAGAATTCAGCATATATATCCTCTTACAAACATCAATTATTCTCTTGAGCTCTGAAGGCGTTATCATTTGAGGTCCGTCGGAGAGGGCCTCATTGGGATTATAATGAACTTCTATCATTAATCCATGCGCGCCGGCAGCTATCGCCGCCTTACTCATCGAATAGATTAGGTCTCGGCGCCCAGTACCATGGCTTGGATCAACAATTATTGGAAGATATGTTTCCCCCCTTATTATGGGGACTGCGCTAAGATCTAGAATATATCGCGTGAACTGCCTACCCCTACCAACAGGTATTATGCCCCTCTCACAAAGTATTATATCTTTGTTCCCTTGCGCAGCGGCACGCTCAGCGAAGGAGAGAAACTCCTCTATACTTGCACCAAAATTCCTTTTAATTAATATAGGCTTCTTCTGTCTCGCAGCCTCCTCAATCAAATCCTGATTATACATGTTTCTCGCCCCTATCTGCAGTATATCAACGTACTTCGCAACCATCTCAACATGCTTCTCGCTCCTAACCTCAGAGACCGTCGGCATCCCAAACTCCTCGCCAGCCCTAGCCAAGTGCTCTAAACCCTCCTCACCCAAACCCTGAAAGGAATGAACTGAAGTCCTAGGCTTAAATGCCCCGCCACGCAAAATATCTGCGCCAGCCTCCTTAACCTCCCTCGCAATCTTAAATATCTGCTCCCTACTCTCAATAGCACATGGTCCAGCAATGAAGACGGGCCTATTCCCCCCACCTATCTTAACGCCTTTAACCTCTATAACCCTATCCTCCGGAAAGAACGACCTAGAAACAAGCCGGTATGGCGAAGTAATCCTATAGGCCTTTTCAACGCCAGGCAGCAGAGCCAATCTATCGAAGTCAACCCTATCCTCATCGCCAATTAAACCCAGCAGCGTCTGAAACTCACCCCTAGAAACATCAACCCTCAAACCATAATTCTCCTCAACAAACCTAATCACACGCTTAATATCCTCTTCGCTCGCACCAGGCTTCATGACTATCGCCATGCACAGCAGCCTCCAAATAAAAAAATTCTAATAGCATCAAACATAAAAATTTAAATCGGTCCCCGCGAAAACTAAATTCAGAAAAATATAAAACAATATTAGAGTGAGGGCCGGGGTACCCAAGCCAGGACCAAATAAGGGGTCAACCCCTTAGGTTAGGGGGGAGGACTTAAGATCCTCTGGCGTAGGCCCTCGTGGGTTCAAATCCCACCCCCGGCACCATATTCTTTGCTCATTTTTAGGCGTATTTTTGGCTGTTTTTGAGTAAGAATCCTGTATAATTCTTGCTTTGTTTTTGCATTAGCTTCTATTTCTTTTCGGTTTGAACCCACGCTTTAAATATCCACGCTACATCTACCTTAAAGGCAGCCATCAAAATCTTAGCGGTTGATGCGCCGCCAGCCGAGTTTAAGCCTATAGATTAACGCAAATACGGC
>JAGTQE010000002.1 GCA_018396635.1 Candidatus Bathyarchaeota archaeon | reverse complement strand
CTTTAGGAAGTAGGATGCTATAGCGCACCGCTTACGAACCTGAGAAAGTATCCTGTCAAGCTCCTCCCTATTTGGGACACGTTCATTAGCGATAGTCGGCGCATCAGACTCGCCCTTAACATTAACCTTAAGCTTAACATTTATGCCGTTGAAGGCAAGCCAGCTATTCAAAACCTTCTTAAACCTAGCAATATATGAGCCGGCCTTACCTTCACGCTCCAAACGCCTAACAAAATCCGCGAAGCGATCCTTAAAGGCCTTAGAGCCAGCATCCCTAAGAATGCCCTTAGGATCAGTACCATTCAGCTTGCAGTAAAGGCCGAGATTCCTAAGGTAAACCGTAGCGGTTAATAGAGACTTAGCAGCCAAATTATCAAACCAGCGCCTAACATCCTCATCCTCAAGCAAATACCCATACTTAGCCCTAAACATCAAGAAAAGCTGAGAAATCGCTTAAAAAATTTGGTGGACCGGGGGGGATTTGAACCCCCGACCTCCTGAGTGCAAGTCAGGCGTTCATACCAGACTGAACTACCGGCCCTGACCGTTAAACTATCTTTGTCTTTAATATAATCTAATTTAATGCTCTCGGATTTAAATGTTAAATCCTAGCCATAAGCTCACCTGGGCTCTGATGGCTCAATGCCTAAATTTATCTTAGTCATGCGGCCGCTTAAGGAAAACGCCAATCAAATTAAACTTCTTTAACTGAAATTTCTATCAATTGATCTAACTGGCGGATCCAAAGATTTTCACATAAATGTTTATAATTTTCTGTTAGAGTAGTGGTAGATCTGAGGTAGATTGAGAAGAAGGCTAGCTGTAGTGGGATGATAGGATGATGGTTGATGTGTGGAATATCTTAAAGCCGCTGACGCCTGGGCAAGAGGAGATGTATAATGCGCTGAAGAGCGACGCTTATGAGGTGCTCGGCTTCTTCGGACCCACGGGGACTGGCAAATCTTTATTTAGCCTAGCGTATGGCTTGGATAGCGTATTAAATAACAGATATTCCAGGCTCATTGTTATAAGACCTATCGTAGATGTTGTCTCCGGCAAAGAGATCGCTATGGCAGAGGCCCCTGAAGCATTTATTAGCGCCATGAAGAGCTATATGAGAGACATTATAGGAGCATTCTTTGATTGGGGTAAGGTTGAGGACCTCATTAGCAGCGGTAAGATAGCTCTAGCAGACCCAAGATATCTTAGAGGAAGATCATTTGACGCCTCAATAATCTTCTTAGATGACATCCAACTCATGAAGCCAGAAAGCATTATAGAGGCTATAATTAGGGTTGGAAAGAAGAGTAGGCTGATAGTTGCAGGGGACCCGGTCTTCCAAGCCCTTAAGGAGGTTGGGCAGGACCCATCAGCGCTCATAAGGGAGGTTCTCTTAAGCGAGGAGAAATCCTACGTCGTAGATCTCGGCATAAAAGATATCGTTAGGGAGGGTGCAAGGAGGGGCCTAAGATTCTTGCTAGAATATAAGCTAAGGTCTAGAAAACTCACTGAAGAGGAGAAGCGCATATGCGACGTGATTAGGGCTAGGTCCCCTGACGCGGATATAATCACAGTCATAGATTTAACTGAGCCTAAAAGGGCATGCGAGATAACTCAAGAGCATGTGCCAGACGCCCTCATAATAGTTAAGCAGGGACATGTGGGGAGGCTTATAGGTAGGGGCGGTGAGAGGATAAGCAGCGCCGAGAAGGAGCTGGGTAAGCGGTTAAGGGGCGTTGAATTAAACCTAGACTTTAAAGAGTTTATTAGAGCCCTTCACCCAACATCATGGATACATAAGCACATTACTGAGGTCGACTTCGCTGGACCAAACCTCTACATGAAGATCTACGAGGATGCTATTGGAGCGGCAGTAGGTCAGAGAGGAGCTTACGTAAGATTTCTTGACACAGTATTCATGAAGATGCTTGGCGTTGGTATAAGGGTTATGCAGGTTGAAAGGGAGAAGAAAAAGAAATAATGCCTAAAAGAGGACCATTATCTTTTTAGGATTTCAGCCAATCCGGCAGTATCTGCCCCCTCAGCAGATCCTCAAGATTCTCCCGCTCCCTAACAACAGCGTATCTCCCATCCTTAACTAAAACCTCAGCACACCTAGGCCTAGAGTTATATTGCGAACTCATAGCGAAACCATAGGCTCCAGCATTCAATATTGCTAGCAGATCTCCCTCATGAACCTCTGGCAGCAGCCTATCCTTAGCCAATATATCCCCCGACTCGCATAACGGTCCAGCCACATCATAAACTTCCTTCTCAACATCATCCAACTTATTTGCAACAATTATATGGTGATACGCCCCGTACATCGCCGGCCTAATCAGCAGGTTGAATCCGGCGTCGACCCCAATAAACTTCTTGAAGGGCGTGACCTTAACTGTATTAACTCTAGTCAGTAGTATGCTGGCGTCACATACTATGTAGCGTCCTGGCTCAACGCAGAAGAATGGTTCTCCAAGATCGTATTCCTTAACCATGCTTTTGAATAGGCTTAGCATGCTATCTGCAAACGCCTCCACATCTAAGGGCTTCTCTCCAGGCCTATATGGCACCCCCAAACCACCGCCAAAATCTATAAAGTCGAATTTTATGCCAAGCCTACTGCGAATCTGACCAGCTATTTTCAGCAGCTTCTCAGCAGCCAGCAGGAATGGTTCTATGCTCAGTATTCCTGAGCCTATATGCATATGTATACCGAAGCGCCTAACGCCGGCCTCCAACGCAATCCTATAGGCTTCAAGCACATCAGCCTCCCATATGCCGAACTTAGAGTTTCTGCCAGCCGTGATAACGTGCTCATGATGCCCAGCCCCAACTTCAGGATTAACCCTAACGGACAATATCTCGGGAACATGAATCGACAGAAGCCTCCTCAACTGGGATAGGGAGTCAATGTTAATTGTGACCCCAGAGTCCACAAGAAACCTTATTTCATCATTCCTAACGCTCGTTCCAGTGAAGAGGATCCTTTCAGGCTTGAACCCGGCCTTAAGCGCTAGGAAAACTTCCCCGGGGCTGACGGCGTCTAAGTAGGCTCCCTCACTCTCAAGGATCCTTAGGACCGCTAGGTTTGTGTTAGCCTTAGCCGAGTAATAGACCCTAACCCTATCATAGCGCCTAAGCAGGGCATCCCTCAATCTCCGATAATTTTCACGTATACGGTTCTCTATCAGCACATATATTGGAGTGTCAAATTTATCCGCGAGCTCTATAGCCGATACCCCATCTACGTAAAGTATACCGCCCCTATTCTCGAGGAATTTATGTGGCAAGCTCATAGAGACCCTTCAATAAACTCGTTCACGCTAAATATAACCCTTCGCAGCCATCAGCTCAGCGCTCAATATCCCGGCGCCAGCAGCTCCCCTAATAGTGTTATGGCCTAGACAGAGATATTTTATCGACATAACTGGGTCGCTGCGCACCCGCCCAACAGTTATGCTCATCCCTCTCCCAGCGTCCCTATCAAGCCTAGGCTGAGGCCTATCAATCTCTTCCCTAACGATTATTGGCCTCTCTGGAGCCATCGGCAGCTTAAGTCTCTGCGGCTCCCCAATGAAGCTCCTAAAGGCTTCCTTAACCTCCTCTACGCTAGGCTTATCCTCCAGGTCTACGCAGACAGCTTCCAGATGGCCGTCCTTCACGTCAACCCTATTACAGCTGGCGCTTATAGCTATGTTGGCCGGCCTAACCCTCTCGCCATCAAATGTCCCAAGAATCTTCTTAGTCTCAGTCTCAATCTTCTCCTCCTCCTTAGCAATATATGGGATAATATTGTCAATGATGTCTAGGGAGGGGACTCCAGGATAACCGGCCCCGCTAAGGGCCTGCATGGTTACAACGATGACCCTTCTTAACCCAAATCTCATTAAGGGCTTCAGAGTTATGGCCAATTGAATTGTTGAGCAATTAGGATCTGTTGATATGAAGCCGCTCCAGCTCCGCCTCCTCTTCTGTACAGGTATAAGCTCAAGCTGCTCAGGGTTGACTTCAGGTATAAGGAGTGGGACATCTTCATCCATCCTATGGGCCGCCGCTTTGCTTATCACCGGAAATTCTGCGGCAAATGTCTCCTCTATTGGGCCAGCGATGTCGCCGGGTAGGGCGGAGAAGACTAAATCCACATCCCCAGCCTCTTTAACGGATTTCAGATCCGTGTTAACAACAGTCATCTCACCTATCTCCTTGGGCATCTCAGTCTCAAGCCTCCAGAGGCATGCATCCCTATATTTCTTGCCAGCCGAGCGTTCCGAAGCCGCTAGCACAGCTATATCAAACCATGGGTGGCCCTCTAATAGCTGAATGAAACGTTGCCCAACAGCACCCGTTGCCGCCAGTATCGCTACGCTTCTACGCTTCAAGGACACCCCTCACAACATTAATGGCCTCTTTAATCTTCGCTTCATCAATAAATATGTTTATCGTAGCCTTACTCGTCGTGATCTCAATGATATTTATGTCCTTTGAGGCTAATGCTCCAGCTATCTTAGCAATCCACCCTGGAGAATCCACAAAGATTGGATGAAGAATCTCAATAAGCCCAACGTTTGTTAGGCAACTTAACGCTTTAACAGCACTCAAGCCATGCAGCCTATTCATCAGATCCTTCAGGTTCTCAGCCATAATGAAGACTGTTATGGAATTTCTTCCAGTGCTTATTCCAAGTATCTCGTTTCCGGCTAGGGCTGCGAAGATTTGGCTTAGGTTTTCAGGCTTTATGTCACATATCAGGCTTATGGCCGCTAAACCCTTTCTCTCCCTAATCTCGAATGAATCTGAATTGAAGACACCAACTATCTCGGTTCCAGGCGACCTTAAATCTCCTGATGAGAAGCTCACAACCCTCAGCTTCTGGCCCGGAAGCTTATATTTCAGGGCCTCTGCTTTAATTATCTTAGCCCCCCCATGAGCCAGAGCGAACATCTCATAGATATCCACTTTCTCCATCGTCCTAGGATTCTGAACTATTCTCGGATCGGCGGATAAGACGCCCTCGGTTTCCTTAACAAGTATAACTTCATCCGCCTTTAAGCAGTTTGCCAGTATAAGCGCTGTCGTATCGCTTCCTCCCCTTCCAAGGGTCGTCACATTGCCATCTTTATCCACTCCAAGGAAGCCGCAGACGACAACTATCTTCCCCTGAGAGAGGAGGGGTTCAATATGCTCATTAACCCTCTTACAAGTTTCTTCCATAAGGGGTTTAGCGTCCCTAAAGTTTGAATCCGTTATTATCGGCCACTCATCACGGCCCGGCTCAATATAGATGGCGTCAGCCCCCAGCGCTTTCAGTGCGGAGCAGAATATCCGTGCGCTTGTCCGCTCACCCATCGAAACTATGTCAGCATAGTCTTTATCGTTTATGCATCCTATCTGCGAGATTATTTTAATCAGGTTGTCTGTTGTGCTGCCCATTGCCGATACTACTACAACAATCTCCTTGAACCCAGATTTAACAACCATCTCAGCTGCTTTCCTTATCCTCTCCCCACTTGATAAATCTGCTCCACCAAACTTCACCACTACCCTGCTGCCCATTTAAGCACACTATTCCTCCTAGCCCCAGCCTAGCACATCATCCATAGTATAAATTCCAGGCTTCTCCTGTTTATAAACCCAACTAACCGCATATAAGGCTCCTTGCGCAAAGACGCTCCTAGAGAAGGCCGTATGCTCGATGCGTATCATCTCGTACGGGCCTGCCACTATGATCTCATGTATCCCTGGAACCCCTCCAGCCCTAACCGCTAAGATCTCCAGCTCCCCAGGCTTCCTAACGCTTATCCCCTCCCGGCCATAGGATACTGTTGAGTAACCTCTAGCCTCTGAGATTATCTCACCCATCCTCTTTGCTGTTCCGCTTGGAGCATCCCTCTTACCCGAGTGGTGAATCTCCACTATGCTGAAGTCGTATCCCTCTGGGAAAATCTTCATTAGGCGCAGCAGCCTGAACAATATATTTACGCCTATAGCAAAGTTTGGGGAGAATACCGCAGGAACCTTACCTGAGACTGCCTCAACAATTCTTCTCATCTGCTCATTAGTGAAGCCAGTCGTACCCATAACAATCTTCTTACCCAAATCGGCCACAACCGGAAGATTCACCACCTCAGCCTCCGGCGTTGTGAAGGACACGTATACGTCTGCCTCCCTGACAGCTTCTGGAATACCCGCCGGGTCGACTATCTTAACGTCTAGGTCACATACGCCGCTCTCCCTCAGAGTCCTACCTATGTTCGGATCTTCCTTAGCGGCAACCGCTCCAACAACCCTATAGCCTCTAGCCACGGCCTCCCGTATCAGCGTGCTGCCCATCCTACCAGTCGCGCCGGCCACACATATCCTAATACTGGTCGTAGGCTAAACCCTCCAGATAGCGTATATTGTATAGGCGATCGCTTAAATCGACGTCAAAGAAGTCCTCTATGGGCTTCAGGATCTCAGGGTTCTTCTCGTACACGGTTCTCGCGGCGTTCAAGACAACATCTAAGCCTTTCTTGGTCATTTTCCCAAGTGGTCGGCGGCAGGGTCCAGATGGCATACCGAGTATGTTCATGAGCGCTTTATATGGGAGCGGGTTTCTAGCCCTACATGATACTTTGCCGTAAGGCGTCTCTTCCTCAGTTCTAACAGTAACTATTGAGAAGAGCGGCTTAAGCGCCTCAAGAAGACCCTCGGCCTCCCTACTCCTTCCTTCGAGTATAGCCATAGTAAACCTTTGTACAGCTCTAGGAGCAACATTTGAAGCCACTGAGATGACGCCGCTTGCACGTATAGCTGGATCCATCATCATCTCATACGTTTTATCGTCGTCGCCTGAGAGTATGTCGAAGTCTTCGCCGCAGAGCTTTCTAGTTAACCTCATATTATCAAGGTTTCCAGTAGCCTCCTTCACAGCCCTAACATTCTTAAATTTAGCGTGTAGGATCGCTAGATCCTGGGGCAATAGCTGAGTCCCAGTCCTCCCAGGGATAACATATGGTATCACTTGGACATCTGGGAATGCGCCTGCGATAGGCTCAACATACTCTCTCCTAATCTCAAGTGAGCTTGGCCCATTATAATATGGATCCACTAATAGAACGCACCTAATGCCGAAATCATATACCTCTCTCGTCATCTCCATCGTCTTCTCGGTGCAGTTGCTTCCGGTTCCACCTATAACTGTGCATTTACCCCCAGCAACCTCATGTGTCTCCCTAATCACTCTAATGCTCTCCTCATGTGTTAATGTTGGGCTTTCGCCAGTTGTCCCAACGGCCAGTACCCCGCTAACCCCTTCTCTAACCTGAAATTCAACGAGTCTCCTTAAGCCCTCAAAATCCACCTCAAAATCGCTCTTCATGGGCGTTATCAGAGCAGTGTAGCATCCCTCAAACCTTTTCACGCCCATATTATCGCCCCCTTAAAGGTAAATTTTGATATATTTAATTGTTATTTATGTTTTTCGTTCTATTTTTACGAAAATCGTAAATAAGAAAACTTACGATTTTCGGAAATAATTTTATAGATTGGACGAAAATATTTAGATTGTGGATCAGATCGACATTGAAATATTGCGGGTGCTTAAAGAGAATGCTAGGGCAAAGTATGTAGAGATAGCGAAGAGGGTTGGTTTAACTGAGGGGGCTGTGAGGAGAAGAATAAAGCAGTTGAAGAATGAGGGGGTAATTAGGAGGTTCACGGTTGAGACCAGTGTGGATTTTGAGGGGATAGTTTTGGTTGAGACCGAACCAGCTAAGACAAGGGAGGTAACGCAGGAGATAAAAAGGATTGCTGACAAAGTTTTTGAAGTCTCAGGCGAGTATGATATTGCGGCGCTAATTCAGGCCTATACAATTGAAGAGCTTAACGCAAAGATAGATGAGATAAGAAATTTGCCTTGGGTTCTAAACACGAAGACCCTGATAAAACTTAAAGACTAAGTGTGCGGTTCATGTGGAGGTTTAGATGGCTTTAAGAGCGCGATACATTCGCCCGTATGCTGCTCCAAAATCTTCATCCTTCGATATGGCTTCAAGCACTTTACGATAGAAATGTATAAACCCCTCGACATCCCTACTTTCAATGATGTCTCTCAATTCTAGAGCGAAAGAGAGGAATTTATCGATATATCCGACTGTGTGCTCGTTAGTCATTTGTATTGATGCATAGAGCGATGGATCCTCGCTCATAACGGCCTCGCTTACTATAAGCTGCAGTGAAAATGTCGTTCCCCCAAGATGCTTCAGTAAACGCACATCCTCTTCGCCAACGATTGAAGCAAAGATTATGTTCACGAAGTGTGTTAGGGATAACGTTAAGGCCATAACCCTATCATGCGTATCAAGATCCACTGTAATTATGTTGGCTTCTGGAAAAACTCTTCTGGCCAACTCCTCCTCAGACGCTGGATCATTTACCGGAATTAGGGCTATCTTCTCACCAGCCATTCCCTGAGCCCCGGACCCAAAAAGGGGATGAATCGATAAAGCTCTTATGTCCATCTTTGAAACACCTCTTAAGACCGGCATAACCTTTGATTTTAATGAAGATATCTCAATTAGTATTGAATTCCTCCTCATCCATCGTGCAACTTCACATATGACTTTGGGGGTCACGTCTATTGGGGTCGCTATCAAAAGTATGTCGGCTTCCCCAGCAGCCTCCACGCTGCTTCTATATACTCTAGCGCCTATAGATCTAGCGACATGTTCAGCCCTATCCGCCCTCACATCAAATATTGCAACATCGTAGCCACGATTAAGGAAGTATTTTGCAAACCATGATCCCATTCTACCCGCTCCGCCAATTATTGAGACAAGCAAACCTCTAACCCCCAAATTTTTACCTTACGGCTCTTACGGGCCTCTAAGGTTTTCCTGCTGCACCCGCTTGGATTCCTCGATCAGTAATTCCAGAAGTTTAAGCGAGAAATCCTCATTTATACCATTTTTCCGACTGAAATCTATAACCCTCATTCTCAAATCATTCTCGGCTGTCTGATCCTCGACCGGCATCCCCATCCTAGCCTTTATCTCACCTATCTTCCTCGCTAAAGCTAGTCTCTCACCCGATAATCTAATTATCTCAAGAGTTAGCCTAGCTATCTCCTCCCTAAGAGATCTCAGACTCGTCTGTTCACTTGAGTCCAAGAATCCCCCTCCAATTAGAGAGATAACACAATTATATAAATAAGCATCTCTTGATTAGATAACGCTTAATAATGCTCATGCGATTCATAATTTTGCTTGGAGGAGTTTAATGATGCACCTGTTGAATTTTAAAGAGTTGTCTGGGCGGCAGATTGTGGAGATTGTCGATAAGGGTATAGAGGTGAAGCGTCATCCGGAGAGGTATCGGAGCTCTTTAGATGGGAAGACTTTAGCAATGATATTCCAGAAGACGTCGACGAGGACTAGGGTTTCTTTTGAGGTTGCTATGACGCAGATGGGTGGACACGCCATATACATGGATTGGAGGGCAACAAATTTCACAATAGCGGATATATATGATGAAACACAGTACCTTTCCCGGAACGTTGACTGCATATTGGCTAGGATGCTAAGGCATTCAGATCTTCAGGTAATGGCCAAGGCATCAAGGGTTCCGGTTATAAATGGTTGCGACGAGAAGTATCACCCAACGCAAGTGATAGCTGATTTAATAACGATTAAGGAAAAGAAAGGTAGGCTAGATGGAGTGAAGCTCGTTTATGTGGGCGTGCACAATAATGTGTGCAACTCTTTAATAGAGGCGTGCACAAAAGTTGGCATGGAGATAACGACAGTCACGCCAATCTTTAATGAGCCATCTAGAGATGAGGGGCTCCTAGAGGAGGCTAAAAGGACAGGTCTCTGGAGGAGCACACTAAACCTTAAGGAGGCTATCAAGGATGCGGACTTCGTATATACTGATACTTGGATTGACATGGAGTTCTTCTCAGATCCAAGATACGCTGAGGAGAGGGAGAGGAGGATGAAGATAATGATGCCCTACCAGATAAATAGGGAGAATATGGCTGAAAGCAAAGCTTGGATAATGCATGACATGCCAATCCACCGCGGATATGAGATAAGCCCGGATATGATAGAGGATTCGAGGTCAATAATATATGAGCAGAGTGAGAATAGATTGTATTCTGCTAAAGCCGTTATACTCAAGGTTCTGGGCTTCTACTAACACCCATAACCCTTAAATAAGCCAGCTTAATCCAAAATATCTCTGAGCTGGTGAAGAAGGTTGAGTAGCGAGAAGCAGTGGCCTGAAGAATGGTATAAGAGGTATCTGCTCTTCGGGAAGTGGAGCTTTGAGGGGATTGAGGTAAAGGACCCTGGGCTTAAGAGGTATATATGCCTCAGACCGGTTATAGTGCCGCATTCGATGGGTAGGCATGAGCATGATAGATTTGCAAAGGCAGAAGTTAATATTGTTGAGAGATTAGTTAATCAGCTTATGCGTCCAGGCATGAACGCTGGCAAGAAGGCTAGGGCAATAAAATTTGTGAAAAACGCCTTCGAGATAATTCATCTCCAGACTGGCAGAAACCCTATTGAGGTTTTGGTTAGGGCCATTGAGAATGCTGCTCCCTGCGAGGATACGACGAGGATAATGTATGGTGGCATAGTTTACCATCAGGCTGTCGACATATCACCTCAGAGGAGGGTTGATTTAGCGCTACGCTGGATAGCTGAGGGAGCGAGGATGGCCTCGTTCAGCAACCCAAAGACTTTCGAAGAATGTTTAGCCGAAGAAATAATCTTGGCGGCGAATAAAGACCTTAAGAGCTACGCCATACAGCGCAGGAATGAGCTGGAGAGGATAGCCCTACACGCCCGATAAATCGCCAAAATACATGAATCTTCTTTTTAAGAAAGGAAAAAATTAAATTTGTTTTTAAGTATTCGCATTTATGAGCCGACTCATCCGGAGCTGAGATGTTCCCATGAAGCTAATAATAAAGAATGGTTTTGTCTACGATCCCCTAAATGGCGTAGATGGCGAACAGATGGATATATGCGTGGAGAATGGGAAGATAGTTGAGAAGGTCGATGAGCATGAAGCGAAGGCTATAGACGCCTCTGGAATGATAGTCATGCCGGGAGGAATAGATATCCACACGCATATAGCTGGATCTGAGGTTAATTCTGGAAGGCTCTTAAGGCCTGAAGACCATGTCCGCGACGTGGAGGCGAAGACTGCAGTGACGAGGTCTGGAGTCGGTTATTCTGTTCCATCGACATTCACTACGGGCTATAGGTATGCAAGGATGGGTTACACATTCCTCTGCAACCCATCCATGCCGCCCCTGGAAGCTAGGCATACGCATGAGGAGCTGGATGACACTCCCATAGTTGATAAGGCGACGTTTCCACTCCTGGGGGATTGGTGGTTTGTTCTCGAATACCTTGGGGATGGGCTTATTAAAGAGTGCGCTGAGCATGTGGCCTGGATGATTATGGCGACTAAGGGCTACGCCATTAAAATAGTTAATCCGGGCGGCCTAGAGGCTTGGGGGTTCGGTAGAAACGTTAAGGATCTAGATGATCCAGTCCCATACTTCAATATAACTCCTAGAGAGATTATTCGCGGATTATGTAAGGTGAATAGCATCCTCAATCTTCCACATACAATTCACGTTCACACAAATAGGCTCGGGCAGCCTGGAAACTACATCACGACAATTAAGACAATGGATTGCGTAAAGGACTTAGCCTCCTCAGATAGGCCAGTCATTCACATAACGCATTGCCAGTTCAGTGCCTTTAAGGGCGATAGCTGGGCTAACATGAGGAGCGGTGCTGAGGAGATTGCGAAATACGTTAATGCTAACAAGCATGTCACCTTGGATATGGGGCAGGTCATATTCGCTGACACGACAACTATGACTGCTGATGGGCCATGGCAGTACACTCTATATGAGCTAAGTGGGAATAAGTGGGTTAACCATGATGTTGAGGTTGAGACGAGCTCGGGCATAGTTCCATTCAAGTATAGGAGGAAGAGCTATGTGCATGCAACTATGTGGTCTATTGGGCTTGAGTTGGCCCTCCTAATAAAGGATCCATGGAAAATATATTTGACAACTGATCATCCAAACGGCGGCCCATTCACTGAGTATCCAAGAGTAATATGTTGGCTGATGAGTAGGAAGGCCAGGGAGAGGACGCTGAAAAAGATCAATAAGAAAGCTAGAGCGAGATCCCTCCTCCCAAGCATAGATAGAGAGTACACGTTTTATGATGTGGCAATAGTCACAAGGGCTGGGCAGGCGAGGGCCCTTGGCCTTAAGGGTAAGGGGCACCTAGGCGTTGGCGCAGACGCAGACATAGCAATATATAATGTTGATCCTAGGAAGATTGATCCATCGTCAGACTATAAGGTTATCCGCAGAGCCTTCGCTAGGGCAGCATACACGATTAAGGGTGGGGAGATAGTTGTTAGAGATGGTGAAATAGTTAGGGCTTTCAATGGTAGAACTTATTGGATAAATTTTAGTGGCGTCGGAGATCCTGCCAATAAAGCTTTTTTGGAAGCTACGGAGAATCTAAGAAAGAGGTTCAGGGAGTACTGGACCGTTGAGTTCGACAACTACTTTATCCCAGAGAGATACCTTAAGGCTTCAGCCCCAATCAATATAGAGACTAAGGGGGTGTGAGACATCATCTTCAATATTAGCCCAAAATACGGGTTTAGGGTTCCAGTATACGCCGACTGCATATCCCCAGATGTATTCGAAGGGAAGAGTGTGGAAGAGATATTGAGACTGAAGGTTTGGGAAGGCAATAAGAGGCGAGATCTCAGCGATCTGTTCGATATCAAAGTCGACTGGTCTAATGGGGACGAAATCACAATAAGCCTTAATGGAGACCTAATCAAAGTCCGTATGGTTGGGGCACAGATGAGTAAGGGGAAGATAGTCGTAAATGGTAATATTGGCATGCATTTGGGCGAGGGTATGAGCGGCGGCGAAATAATAGTTGAGGGCTACGCAGACTCGTGGGCCGGAGGCTCAATGAAGGGCGGCAGAATTGAGATTAAGGGCTCGGCTGGCGACTACCTTGGCGCCCCATACCGTGGAAGCCCGGAAGGTATGAGGGGTGGAACAATAATTGTGCATGGCGATGCTGGCAGGGAGGTTGGATGCTTGATGAGGGGCGGTCTGATAAGGGTTTATGGATCAGTCAGGCATTTCGTCGGCGTGAACATGATAGATGGAACAATACTAGTTCATGGGGACTGTGCTGGTAAGGCTGGTGGCGGAATGCGTGGTGGTAGAATAATTATATGCGGCTACATTCCCTCAATCCTCCCAACATTCACAATAGAAGATATAAGGCCGAGCGTTAGCATTGATGGGGAGAAGATACCTGGGCCATTTTATCGCTTCATAGGCGACATAGCCGATGGCGGCGATGGGAGACTATTTATATCAAAGCCCAAAAATCCACACCTAGCATTTTATGAGAAGTATTTGGAGTAGCATGCGGGGTGATCATCTCTGGCTCCAAGCGTTAATGTGGAAGCCTTAAAAATCGTCAAAAGGATATGTGAGAACCCAGAAATATATGGAGTTATCGTTAAGGAGGGTCCTTTGGGGGCATGCGTAATCGACGCTGGGATAAGGGCTAAAGGTGGTTTCTTAGTCGGCAAGATCCTCATAGAGATATGTTTGGGCGGCTTGGGTGAAGCACACCTATCATCTATGCAAATTGGCGGATCAATAGTTCCATCGGTTAACGTCTACACCGACCACCCTTCAATCTCAACGCTTGGCTCGCAGATGGCCGGCTGGAGGATTAAGGTTGGCGAGTACATGGCTATGGGTTCAGGTCCAGCAAGGGCTCTAGCACAGAAGCCTAAAAGCATATATGAGAAGATAGGCTATAGAGACAAATCCAACGAGGCTGTAATAGTCTTAGAGGCTTCCAAAGAGCCCCCTGAAGATGCGGTTAAGGTAATCGCCGAGGCTTGCCGCATACAGCCCAAGAATCTATCCATTATAGTTGCTCCAACCCAATCGCTGGCTGGCTTAACTCAGGTTTCAGGCAGGGCTGTTGAGGTTGGCATATATAGGCTCCTTGAGCTGGGACTGAATCCAAACACAATATCTTATGCTTTTGGGTGCGCGCCGATCCCATCCCCACACCCAGACTTAGTTGAGTCAATGGGCAGGTCGAATGACGCCATACTCTACGGTGGCTCAACATACTATATTGTTAGGCATGAGGACGATGCCTACCTTAAGCGCATCACTGAGGAGGCTATCTCATCCTCATCGAAGGATTACGGCAAGACGTTCGCTGAGATATTTAGGGAGGTTGGGCAAGACTTCTATAAGATTGATCCGAAAATATTTGCTCCGGCAAAAATAACTATCGTGAATGAGAGGACTGGAAAAGCGTTCACTGCTGGAAAGATAAATGTGGAGCTTTTGGCAAAGTCTATTGGCTACAGTTGAGCCGCCGACTGAAAGCGATTAGGCTGACCCATAAAACCTCGCGGAAGTCTCCCTCTTCCTCCTTGACATCCTTATAAGTAAATCAATGATCCTGGCGTCTTCTAGGGGTTTCACCCTCACCGCCCCACTCAGCTCAGCCCTCCTAAAAACCTCCTCGCCAATATCTGTACGCACTATCGTCAGGGACCAGCCCTCAAGCCCCAAGCCGCCGACAGATATGTCGGCCAGCTCGGCGGAGAAGTCTGGGCATGCACTGCAGAAGGCGCATGCGTAGTCCCTTATCTCCTTCAACGATACTGCCCTAACTTCGCCGCTCCTCATCTTCAGTAACACCTTGCCCTTTATATTGATCCCCACAACCTCTTCAGGCTTGACCCCAAGTTTCCCTAGAAGGAGGCCCTTAACTAGCCCATCATAAGTAAAGCTCTCGCTACAGAAGAGGCCAACCAAAAACTTTACTGCATCGGCATACTTCTTTAATGGGAGCATCTGCATCCTTCTGAGCGCATGTATCTGGCAGGGGGTTCCAACAAAGGCCAGTTTTCCAGCTTTCCTCTGAACCCCCTCATTAAGCGCGAGGATATTGGGTGAATAGGTGTACCTTGTCCCAGCGCTCCCGAGAATATCGTCTTTTGTGAGTGCAAGCCTTGGCGTAGCTCTTAATGGTTCTTCAGGGCTTTCATAGGATAAAGCCGCCCCGTCAATTAAGCCCTCGTCGAGCGCCGATATTAATAGGGATGTTACAACTCCACCGTCCTGACAAACTCTTAGCACCTTGTCACTTGTCGCCCTAGCCGCTATAATACGCTTATAGATTCCAAATTCCTCCTCTGGTTTACGCTTCCTCCCAAAAACAAATTCTTCCAGCTGGGGCATAGAGAAGTTGAATCTGGGGCATATTTGGGCGCATATGCCGCAAGCCTTACATTCGCCGACGATTTTAGGATTCCCATTAAAGTATTCTAGGCATTTAAATGGGCATGAGACCACGCATGATGCGCATCCAACACATAAGCCCCGCCCAACAACCATCCTACCCAAAGTCTCCTCGAAGCTAACCTTTTGTATGGGCAAGTCTTCAACCCCCCACTCGTTAAATGCTAGGTTTAGTGGGAAGATAAATTAATATTCCTCTAATATTTTTCTCCTTGGGAATGGTTGATGCATCTAGATGATTTATTCAGCGAGTCTTTAAGGGTTAGCCTGCAGGATTTTCTCAACCTAATTGAGTGCGTCGGCCAGATATTATCTAGCGAGGAGGCCGGCGGAGGAGGATTAAAGACCGTCGGCAGACTAGTCTACATTCCTCCAGCTGGGGAAGCTATCATCATTGGGGATATTCATGGCGACCTAGCGAGCCTAAAGCATATATTATCTGAAGCTGGCTTCATTGAGGTGGCTTCTAAACGTAATATTTACATGGTTTTCCTAGGCGATTATGGGGATAGAGGAGTCTATTCCCCGGAAGTCTATTATGTAATCTTAACCTTAAAGAAGGCTTTTCCGGAAAAGGTTATTCTCCTCCAAGGTAATCACGAGGGGCCTGAGGATCTACTGGCCCAACCACACGACCTCCCATACCACCTAATAAGGAAGTTTAAGTCAGATGGCCTGAGGGCTTACAGGGAGCTGAGCAGCCTTTTCAGGAGATTTTATACTGCCGTAATCGTGGAAGGTAAGTTCATAATGCTTCACGGCGGGGTTCCAAGTAAGGCTGAGAGCATAGAGGATATCGCATTCGCATACATGAAGCATCCATATGAAAGCCATCTGGAAGAGATTTTATGGAGCGATCCAAGTGATGATGTTATTGGTATGGAGCCATCTCCACGCGGGGCGGGATTCCTCTTCGGCGGAGATGTCACCAGAAGATTCCTTAAGACTGTTGGGGTTAAGATGGTGATTAGAGGACACGAGCCGGCCTTCAATGGATATAAGTTTAACCATGAGGGAAGAGTCTTAACGCTATTCTCAAGGAAGGGGAGACCATATTATAATGCCTATGCTGCTTATCTTAGGCTTGATTTATCAATTGATCCAGATTATATAAGCGTAGAGAAATTTATAAAAAGGTTTTAGGACTGAAGGCTTTAGATAAGCCGCAAGGCTTCAGTAATTCTGAGAGCGTAAACCTAAAGATTTTTAAATCGAGGATAAAAATGTTAAGCAGAGATGGATAGAGACATCTGCGTGGTGGAAATCTGCTCTACAGAATAGACTTGACGAAGATTGAGGGGGAAGGAGAATTCCTATGCCCCTCCTGCGGAAACATGATATCACCTGAGGATGAGAGCAACCTAAATTATGAAATAATAGATGTTAAAACAGATTCTAGAGGAAGGCTTAAAGAGCTGCTGATAGTTTGCAAGAAATGTGGAAGCAAGATACGCTTAGAGGGGTTTGAGCTACTGGCTAAGCTAGAGGATCTTGAGGAGAGCGATGAGATGAGTGAGGAGATAGAGGAATAGTTAAGCCTTTAAGTTTTCAAGCTATAATTGGGATGGTTACATGAAGCTAAGGGGATATTATACCTCAACTATTGGAAGCTTCCCACTCGAGGATACCGAGGAAAATAGGGGGAGATGCATAAGGGATCTTATCGCCTTAGGGATAAATTTCCCAGCGTATCCCCAGCTAAGCGATATGGGAAGACAATTCCTGGATGATTTAGTGGCCCAGAATTGCGGAATAATTTATGAGAATGGTAGATATAAGCTGGCCGATAAGCGTATAAGCGTTAACGTTGAGCCCCCGGGACTTAAGCCGCTTTTATGGACCGTAAGATATTTGAGGGAGAGGGGGTTGAAGGCTAATATTAAGGCGGCTATAACCGGCCCATTCACATTAGCCTCCTACATAGAGGTTGGGAGGGGCACAGCGCTTCTCGGCACAGCCCTATCAGATATTAGGCTTGTTGAGCAGATAGCACAGATAGTGGCCAATGTTTGCAGCGAAGCGTCAAAGGTCTCCGCGATGATATCTATAGACGAACCGGTTCTAGGGGTTATTGTAGGTGTGAGAACCGCATTTAAGTATGCTGAGAGCGACATTATAAGAACATTTGATGATCTGAAAAGCACCTGCGGCGGTAAGCCTACCGGCATACATGTCTGCGGCAGGATATCGCCGAGGCTGGCGGAGATTCTACTAAAAACAGACCTAGACTTTCTAAGCCACGAATTTCGTGATTCGCCCGAAAACATGAGGGTTTATGATCCTAGAAGTTTAAGAGACCATGGGAAGATCTTGTCAGTTGGCTGTGTTTCAAGTAAAAATCCAAGGGTTGAGAGCGTTAATGAGATTTTGGAGTTTATGATGAAGTTTAAGGGTTATGGTGACTGCCTAATTTTCACCCCAGATTGCGGCTTCAGAAATCTTATTGTTGAGGGTTCTAGAGAGAAGGGTTATGATGTGGCTATAATGAAGCTCAAAAATATGGTTGAGGCTGCCTCGAGGCTCGAGGCGTTAAGCCAATAGGTTAGAGTAAACCAACATTCTGGAGTATCCTCTTAAATTCCTCTTCCTTCAACGACGCCTTCCTACCAGCCTCATAGAGCTTCTTGACCTCTTGAACAACCTCGGTAAGCTTATCGGGATCGGGTTCTTTACCCGTAACTTCAATTATCTTATATCTTATTATGGCTTTTCCAGAGTGCTTACCTATCGTCAGCTTACGCCTATTCCCAACAAGCTCCGGTGGGTAAGGCTCATATGTGACTGGATCATTTAGAACACCATGCGTATGGATTCCAGATTCATGTGCAAATGCGTATGCTCCCACAATAGCCTTGTTTGGCGGGATAACGTAGCCCGTTGCTCGGCTTATAAGCTCGGCTAGAGCGGTCAGCTTCTGCGTTTTACCCTCAAACTTCTTGACGCCGTAATGCAAGTACAGGTTCATTATAACCTTCTCGGTCTCAGCATTACCAGCCCTCTCACCTATCCCTAGAAATGTTGTGCTCAGGTAGATCCGATCCCATATACCGTTAGCCGCCCTAACAGCCGCAATAGTATTCTCAACCGAGTTGCCGAAGTCATCATGCGCATGGATCTCCACATCCCTTATCTTCGTCTCATATTTTATGGCTCTAATTTTAGCTGGTATACCGTTTGGCAGTGGAGCATTTGGGTCCGATAGGCCGACGCCGACGGTATCGCATATCCTATAGCATTCAGCGCCAGCCTCAGCAACAGCATTAATGAACCTCTTTTCAAAATCCCAGTCAGCCCTTGTGCTATCTTCGCCGTGCACGAAAACTCTTAAACCATGGTCTTTGGCGGCGTACTCAACCACTTCAACAACCCTATTAAGTAGATCGTCTGGGCTTTTATCAGGCCACTTGGCTCTGAAATGTATGTAGGAGACTGGATGGGAGATGCCTACCTCCTCAAAGCCGCAGTCTATTGCATCATCTATATCCTCTTTAACAGCCCTACACCACCCAGCTAGGCGGGCATTTAAACCCATCTTCTGTATGAGCTTAACGGCATCCTTATCGGGCTTCTGGTAATGGTGGAGCTCTATCCTTTCAACGCCAATCTCATCGAGTAGGCGAGCTATCTCCGCAGCATCCTCAGGGGAGACCGCTAGGCCCGGCATTTGAACACCGTCTCTAAGCGTAGTGTCATCAATTATGGGGTCAACCTTCAGGGACATTCTAAAATATATGTTTCTGTAGATTGGATTCGTTTCCAGTTCAGGTAAGCCCAACTCTTCCACCTCCTAAATGGTAACCATTATTTTAGGGGATTATTCGGGTGGATGGAATATTGAGATTAATGTCTCGGTGCGTACAACGTTTGGGTGCTGCTCAATCATCTCGTAAATTATTCTTTGCAGCTCCTCTAGGCTGTTGGCTTCAATAACGACTACAGCATCATATCTTCCAAGGACTGAGTTAGCCATCCTAACCCCTCTTATCCGCCTAGACTTAACAATCTCCTCAGATGTCCCGGGCTTCATTCTTACGAGGACGAAGGCTCTTAAGGGTTTTCTTCTCAAATCCTTACTGGCACACATGCCATTAACCCCAAACTATTATTCTATCTCCCTAAGGACTAGCGATGTCTCCGTGTGGACTATGTCTGGATCTTTCTCAATAACATTATACAGTATGTTGTGTAGTGTTTCAAAGTCCGGCGTCTCCAGCATTATGATCACATCAAACCTGCCATATATTGCGTCAGCCTGAACAACCTCCCTAACCTTACTCTTTATTCTTTTAACTACTTCTAGGGATGTGCCGGGTTTTGTCTCAACAAATATATAGGCCCTTAACATCCAATACACCTCCAATTAATAGTCGAGGTACTTCATTATCTCCCATGGCGTTATGTAGAGGCAGTATTGGCGCCAATCATTCATCTTATATTCTATGAAAGCATCGAATATGTGGCTCCCAAGGGTTCGGTGGATCACCTCATCGCTCTTCATCTCATCAAGGGCTTCTTTCAGGGTTGTTGGCAGCTCAACTATGCCGAGATGTCTCCTCCTCTCAGGAGTCATCTTATAAATGTCCTCATCAACCGGGTCTCCCGGATCAATCTTCCTCTTTATGCCATCAAGCCCAGCCATCAATAGACATGAAAAAGCCAGATATGGGTTGCATGAGGGGTCAGCTCCGCGATACTCTATCCGCTTATAGGCTGCGTACTCAGGGCCTCTATGGTAGACAGGGATTCTTATCAGCGCAGATCTATTCCGACGTGACCACACAACATATATTGGAGCCTCGAATCCAGGAACAAGCCGCTTATATGAGTTTACTGTTGGGCAGCAGACTGCGGTTAGGGCTCTGGCGTGTTCGAGTAGGCCGCCAACGAAGTATCTCCCAACTTGGCTGAGTTCAGCGTATTCGTCGCTCTCATCATACATGACATTAGCGTTGCCCCTCCAAAGAGACACATGTATATGCATCCCGCTGGCGTTATCAAGGTATACTGGTTTAGGCATAAACGTGACTATTAAGCCCCGCCTCTTAGCTACATTCTTCGCCACAAACTTACAATAGATTGTTCTATCAGCGGTCTCCACAAGCTCCCCATACTGGAAGTTTATTTCTATCTGCCCGGCAGTTGCGCCCTCATGGTGATGCTTTTCTATCCTGAAGCCAAAGTAGTCCTCTAAGATGGCTGAAACCTCATTCCTATATTCGATCGTGGTGTCTTCCGGCGGAGGCTTATAGTAAGCCTCCCTCGGCCTGATAACATATCCTCCGCTAGTAATCTCAGGCGACTGGGGCATAACCCTAGGCGCACCCCACGAATCGCTCTTGCCACCATCCGGGCTAACCCAGAGGTCCCAGACGAGCCTTGTCGGATCGATCGATGAGAATATGAAGCATTCTATCTCTGGGGCGAAGTATCCTGTGTAGCTCATCTCCATAGCCGCCTTAACAGCCCTCTTAGCAACATAACCTCTCGGGTCAACCTCGGATGGGGAGCTGCCCCCATAAGCCTCATAAACGTCTCCTATGACTATGGCGCTCCTCTGGTTATCATCGCTCATCCATGGGAGTATCGCAAGCGTTCTAGGATCTGGGAGGATCACCATATCAGACTCCTCTATAGATTTAAAGCCCCTAACCGATGATCCATCGAATCCAAGCCCAGATGTGAAGGCGTTCCCCTCAATAAACTCCCTAGCGGGGACAACAACGTCATGCATTAAGCCTCTTATATCAACGAACGCTGTGTGGACCCACCGAACCCTATTAACCTTTAACTTCTCAATAGCCGCTTTAATGCTCTCATCGAAGATATCACTGGGCTTCAAGTTCTCTCCGCCATTCATTCAACAAATTGAATCACTTTTCTATGCTCATATATAAAATTTTTGGTTATTATGAAAAACTTTTAATTATAGTTATATTTATTGAATAAATGTTCAGTTAAGAGAGGTTGAAATGAATGCCATCGGCAAACCAATTAGACGATTTGGATCTTCAAATAGTTAGGCTGCTGCAAGAGGATTCGAGAATAAGCTACAATAAGATAGCCGATAAGCTCAGGATATCTGTTGGGACGGCGTATAATCGGGTTAAGAGACTTGAGAAGATGGGTGTTTTAAGGGGCTATACTGCGCTAGTTGATCCTGTGAAGGTGGGGTATGGGACGACGGCTATAATATTCATACAGGCTGAAGGCGCCCATTTAGTTGAGGTTGAGAATGAGATAGCGAAAAACGAGAACGCCATAGCGGTCTATGATATAACTGGGGATTTCGATATAGCTGTGATAGCTAGGTTTAGGGATAGGGCGGAGTTAAACTCCTTTGTCAAGAAGATCCTATCAATGCCCCATGTTAGACGCACAGTTACGAACGTTGTTTTAAATGTTGTGAAGGAGGATTTTAGAATAAAAACCCTATAGAGACCACATACCCTAAATAACCTTTAATAGATCTGAGCGGGTTATAATCCCAACCAGCTCACCCCTACTAACAACTAAGACCCCAGGATGCATCTCTAATAGCGGCCTAATTAAGCTTATATCAGTATCTTCGGAGACAAGTGGGAATGGGGGCTCCATAACCTTCTCAACAGGTTCTTCAGATATGTTTGAGCTAAGGTTCCGTATGATCCCCTCCTCAGTCACCATACCAACAACCCTATTCCCATCAACAACCGGCAGCTGTGAGATTCCGTGCTTCACCATTATCTCACTAACCTTCTTTATCTTCTCCTTAGGCGTCGTCGTTATAACTTCACGCGTCATTATATCCTTACACTTCTTCCCGCATCTACTGGTCAATATCTGTAGAATCTTATTTACTGTAGATAGCCGGGGGTCAACTTTTCCGCTCTCTATCTTAGCTATGTGAGCTTGCGAGACGCCGACCATTCTCGCTAGCTGGCTTTGAGTTAATCCAGCCTCAATTCTCATCTTCTTCAGTAATGATCCAGTTATTATCAAAATTATAATCCCCAGTTATAATTCTAATAAAAGATTGAAGAGAGACGTATTTATTCTTTACCGAGGGAGTAGGGAGGAGGCTATCCCTTAATTCGCATGATTTTTATGCATAATATTGCATATTTTTTCGCCTTATTATACCAAAAAATATATATGTGTTCACATCGATAATCTTTCGAGACACGAGGGAACTAATAAAAATGGAAGACAGAAATATAGCTATACTGTTCTCAAGGAATGTTCCATTGGAAGAGCAGGAGATTGAGATAGTTGAGAGGAAGGGGCTAGGCCACCCAGACACTATATGCGATTCAATAATGAATGAGGTCTCAGTAAACCTCTGCAAGGAGTATCTCGATAAAGTTGGAACAATATTACATCATAACATTGATAAGTCTCTACTCGTAGCTGGCGAGGTTGAAGTGAGGTTTGGCGGAGGAGTAGTTAAGAGACCTATGAAGCTCATTTTTGGCGATAGAGCGACATTTGAAGCCAATAACATCAAGTTCCCGGTCTCTGAAATAGCTATTCAGACAGCTAAGGGCTGGTTTAAGAGAAACCTTAGATTCGTCGATCCCGAAAGGCATGTAATATACCAGGTTGAAATACAGCCTGGATCGCAAGCGCTCACGGATATCTTTAGGCGTGGCGGGAAGGTTCTTGAGGCAAACGATACATCAGCAGCTGTTGGGTGGGCGCCGCTGACAAGAACCGAGAGGATCGTTTTGGAGCTGGAGAAATACCTTAACTCTGAAGGGTTTAAGAAGAGGTTTCCCGAAACTGGCGAAGATATTAAGGTTATGGCCTTTAGGAGGAACAGGAATCTGAGACTAACTGTCTCCATGGCCTTCATCGATAGATTCATAAGCGATGAGAAGGAGTACTTTGAGAGGAAGGAAGCTGTCCTAGAGGATATGAGGGAGTTCGTTGATAAGAGAGGTGACTGCTTTGAAAGGATCCATATAGAGCTTAATACCTTAGATATGCCGGGTAGGGGCGTTGATGGAGTTTATATGACGGTTCTCGGAACCAGTGCCGATGGTGCGGACTCAGGACAGGTTGGTAGGGGGAATAGGGTTAATGGGGTTATATCGCTCAACAGGCCGCAGTGCTCCGAGGCTGCTGCGGGTAAGAATCCAGTCAGCCACGTTGGCAAAATATATAATCTGCTAACCCATAGAATTGCTGAAAGAATTTATAATGAGGTAGGTGGTTTAAAGGAAGTTTACGTTTGGATGCTGAGTAGGATTGGCCAGCCTGTTGATAAGCCAGTTATAGCTGCGGTGCAGTTGTTGGCTGACTCCGAGGCGTACTTCAACGCCGTAAAGAAGAGGGCTGAGGAAATAGTTGTCTACGAGCTTGAGAACATTGACAAATTTATAATGGATCTCGCCTATGGGAAAATACCCGTATGTTGAAGGTTCTCTAAAAGCGGTCTTAACTAGCTGCTTTGCCCTTCTTTCAATTAGCCTTTTATACCCTTTTTGAGATAAACTTTTTTCTGTTACGGTGATGTTTTATGAAGGCATATATTCTCGTGAACTCTGAGCCAGGTATGATATGGAAGATTGCTGAGGCTGCGTTAAAGATTGATGGTGTAAAGGAGGCTTACGCTATAACTGGACAGTTTGACGACATAATTCAGGTTGAGTTTGAGAAGATGGAGAATCTTGGAAGAATTATTGAGAAGGTTCAGAGTATAAAAGGGGTTCTTAGAACGCAGACGCTGATAGTGATTCCACCGCCAATCAGAGAGTAATATGGCACACATCAATTTATCTCGCTAATCCCCTTTCATCCCGCTCCCTAAGCGTCTTTTCTATAGCTAATTCCACCTGTTCGACGGCTGTGCCAAGATAATTCTTTGGATCTAGGGCTTCATCTATTTCCTCCTCGGTTAGAAATCTCCTAATTAAATCATTATTTACAAGAACTTCCCTGAAAGGCATCTTCTCAGACGCGCTCTTAATCGCAAGCTGCCTCAAAACCTCATGAGCCTCTTGCCTACCCATACCCTTCTTAACCAACGCTATCATAACGGCCTCAGAAAGAGCTCTGCCCTGCGTCAAATCTATATTCTTAAGCATCTTCTCCTCGTCAACCTCAAGGTTTGAGAGAACCCAAATCATTAAATTTAGCATGTAATCCACTAGGATGCACGCCTCCGGTATAATGAACCTCTCAGCCGATGACTGCGTTAAGTCCCTTTCATGCCATGTTGGAATATTTTCTAGGGCTGGTATAACGAGGCCTCTAATAACCTTCGCTAAGCCACATATACGCTCGCATATCTCGGGATTACGCTTATGGGGCATCGTCGAACTACCAACCTGTCTACCCCTCTCAAACGGCTCAAAGACTTCAGCTATCTCAGTCCTCTGCAGCTCCCTTATCTCAGTAGCAAATTTATCTAAAGTTGAGGCTAACATGGCTAAGAAACATATCAGCTCAGCGTGAACGTCACGTGATATAATCTGCGTAGTTATATCTGCAGGCTGGAGCCCAAGCCTCTTCATAACAAGCTCCTGTATCTTCATAGCGTTCGGGCCGAGCCCAGCTTGAGTCCCAACAGCGCCAGTTATCTTTCCGACCAGAATACGTTTTCTGCTCTCCCTCAACCTCTGAATATATCTGGATATCTCACGCATCCATCCAGCCAACTTGAATCCAAAAGTTATTGGTAGGGCATGTTGACCGTGCGTTCGCCCCATCATTACAGTATTCTTATATTTGTCAGCTAGGTTTAGCAGAACCATTTCTAAGTCGTTGAGGCGCCGCTCAATTATATCTAAAGCCTCTTTGAGCTGTAGAGCTCTGGCAGTATCTACGACGTCGTAGCTTGTTATCCCGAGGTGTACATATGCTCCGCTTGGCCCGCAGACCTCTGCTAAAGCCTTAACGAGGGCCATAACATCATGCCTAATCTCCCTCTCGATCTCCTTAACCCTGCTCACCTTAACATATTTCGTTGATGCCATCTCCATTATTCTCTCGGCTGCTTCCTTTGGGATCTCTCCAACCTCGCTTTGAGCCCAGGCCAGCGCAGCCTCGACGTCAAGCATCTTTTGAATATAATTCTCCTCCTCAAATATTCTAAGCATCTCTGGAGTGCCATAGCGTCCGGTATCTATTGGTAAAATCGGCATACGCTACCCCTCCACTATATGAGCGCTCCTCTCAAAAATATTTTTTATTGTTTTTTATGAATTTAGATTTATTTTGGAGTTTTAAGGCCTTATTAGGGGAAGGGGTGGCTTATAGCTGTGGATTTGAAGAAGATTGTTGAGGATGCAATAGTTGAGTATAATAGGTATAGGTCTCCTGAGGTTGAGGCAAGGCTGATGTCAATATCCGAGAATAAGATTGAGATCGAGTTTGGCGGAAGTATTTGCTATACATGCGGTTTCTATGATTACTTCGAGGACTATAGAATAATCTTGGAGGAGATGGGGTTAAAGACTGTGATCTCAAGTATAGAGGAGGTCGATGAAAAGGCGATAGTTGCATTTAGTATTTTAGAGTTTCATGGCGCAAGCACCTCTACAGAATGCTAAATTTTATTAGGGATTTTTGCAGTTTCTGCTAGAAGGAGAAAGAGTAGGGGATGGGGGCTCTAGTAGCCGTCGTCTCTAAGCGCAATAATGGAAATGCTGTATTAGAAGCCGTGAAGATGCTCAAGGTGCTTAGGCACAGGGGTGGAGAGACCTACGGAATATCAACGGGCAGCATGACTGCTATAGTGAAGGATCTTAGCGATCTGGCGGATCTGGTTAGGGTTAAATCAAGCATAGCGATAGGATATGGTTGTAGTGGCATTCTCCCAGAGGATGCTCCGCAGCCAATTGAATACAAAGATTGTAAGGTGGCTTTCGATGGAAGGGTATTCTCGCCACAATATGCTGGTCCTAGAGAGATCCCCAGCCTATTAGAGCAATTTAACGATATTGAAGTGTTTGCGGAGAACGCCATTAGAGGAATGAATGGAATATTCTCCTTCGCCGCCATTAAGGACAATAGGCTGATTGTTGGAAGAGATCCCATGGGCGCAAAGCCACTCTACCTCTGCGAGAGCCAGGCGTTTTTCGCCCTAGCCTCAGAGAAGAAAGCGCTATGGGCTCTTGGAATAGATAATGGCGGTATAAGGTCTTTTCCGCCTGGAAATATGGCGGAGATATCTGGGGACAGCGTGAGAATGAGGGTGATTAAGGTTTTAGATGAGCCTATAATAAAGGCGGTTGATGAGTACGCAGCCTTAGAGAGGCTATATTGCATGCTTTTAAGGTCTGTTAGGGAGAAGATGTATGGTTTAGGGGAGGTGTCAATCGGATTCTCAGGTGGCTTAGATAGCAGCATATTGGCTGCCTTGGCAAAGAAGTTTAGCGTAAAGGTGCTTCTAATATCGGTTGGATTAGAGGGCTCTAAAGAGGTAGAGTGGGCTGAGAAAACCGCCAATATAATGGGCTTACCACTTAAGGCTGAAACATACGCGCCTGAGGATGTTGAGGAGACTTTACCTAAAGTCTTATGGCTGATTGAGGAGGCGAACGCTTTAAAGGCGTCGATTTTTATCCCAATATACTGGGTTGCTGAGATATCATCTAAGCTTAACAGTCGGGTTATGCTCTCCGGACAGGGGAGCGATGAGCTGTTTGCGGGCTACCATAAGTATTTAAGGGATTTTGGTATCTCGCCTGATTGTGTTGTGCGGGCAACTTACGGTGACGTGTTAAGGCTGCATGAAAATACTCTGGAGGCTGAGGAGAAGGTCTGCTCATTTCATGGCGTGGACGTTAGATTCCCATACGTGGATTATGAGCTGGCATCCTTCGCCCTTAGCCTACCAATAACATTAAAAATAGCGTCCCAAGACGATCCGCTGAGGAAGAGGATACTTAGAAGTCTCGCCAAGCATATCGGCTTACCGGAAGAAATCTACCTTAAACCTAAAAGGGCTATTCAATACGGGACTGGAGTGAACCGAGCATTAAAGAGGATTGCGAAGAAGAAAGGTCTTTCTATGCAATCCCTCATTAATAAAGTGTTTAGCGAGGTTAGACGGCATGAGAACGGCAGTAGTATATTCGCCTAAATATTTGGATCATAAGACTGGAGTAGATCACCCGGAGAGACCCCAGCGACTTACCGCAATAATGAGGGGTATAATGGGAGAGAAGTTGCTTAAAGATAGAGTTGTTATAGTCGAGCCAAAGGAATTAGACCCAGAAGAGCTGCTGCTAGTCCACACCAGAGAATACGTTGAGAAGATTAAAGAGATATGTGATTCCGGCGGCGGCCTAATAAGCGATGAGACACACCTATCGCGGGAGAGCTTCGAGGTCGCTAAACTAGCGGCTGGAGGCGCAATAAGGGCTGTGGAGGGAGTTTTATTGGGAGAATTTAATAATGCTTTTGTGGCAGCTAGGCCGCCCGGTCACCATGCTGGGCCAAACTATGCACTTGGGTTTTGCATCTTTAATAATGCAGCATTAGCTGCGAAATACCTCATTAAAAGGGCCGGCCTCAGGAGAGTATTAATCTTGGATGTGGATGCGCATCATGGAAATGGAACCCAAGAGATCTTCTATGATACTGACGAGGTTCTCTACATAAGTGTACATGAGGATCCTACAGATTTCCCTGGGACAGGGTTTATTTGGGAGATTGGTGCCAATAAAGGTAGGGGATACACTGTCAACATACCCCTCCCCTACTGGTCCGGCGACCCAGCCTTCTGGAAGGCCTTCAAGACGATTATCTCGCCGATTATAGTGCAGTATAGGCCTCAGTTCATGATAATATCTGCAGGCTTTGACGGCTACTATAAAGATCCAGTAGCCGACCTATCTCTCTCCGCATACATCTACCCTAAAATTTTCCAAGAGGCCATTTATCTGGCAAATAGACTTTGTGATGGAAGACTTGTAGCCATCTTGGAGGGTGGATACAACCTCTGGTTTTTGAGGAGGGCTGTGGTATCCTGCATATCTAGGATGTCTGGAATAAGCGTTAAGATTAGAGATAGGCGGCCCCAAATAAATTTGAGGTCTCAAAGAGAGGCAAATAAAATAATTGAAGATGTTAGGAGAGCCCAGTCCAGGTACTGGTCTCTTTAGCTCAGCGAATTTTTCGCATACTCTATTCAGCAACTGTTATGGCGTTGTTCGGGCATTGGGTCTCACAGGCCCTGCAGAGGAGGCATGCATCAACGTTAACCGCAACAGACTTTCCTTCTCTAAGCTCATAGACTCCTGCTGGACATATATCAACGCAGCTTCCACACCCAGTACACTTTTCAAGGTCAATCTGTATTTTAGCCATTTTAGACACTTCTGAAGATTTTTTTAGAAGATAATTTTAGGAAAAATAAAAAATTTGCGGCTAGTTAACCGTAAATACCTCTCTCCTAGTCTAACAGTTTTTAGGTAATGTTTGGGAGGATAACACTATGTGGCTAGACTCTGGTAGGCGCGCTTAATGGGTCTCTGTAAAAGGATCTTCTCCATCAATCTGTGGAGCATTGATCCCTGAAAAGCGAACCATAGGATCTGGGCCCTTGGGGATGAATGTTCGGAGTAGTCTATCATGCATATTGCTGAGTATCGGCGATCAACATTTATGAGGATTAATTGTGTGGGAATACTTATATTGACGCATTTAACCCTAAAAAGCAGGTTAAAGTTACTGCGGGGGTTTTGGTCAATATTTGAGGGTGCTGGAAACAACAGCTCAACATCAACATCCCTTTTAACTAAAACATCTAAAGTTCCGCTAAGAAAACCGTAGAATTTAGAGAAGGTTTCCAAATGCGCGAGGACTGTAACATTTTTCTTGGCACGTGAGAGAAAATTTGACGCCTTGCTCAGCGCCTTGTTCCCGACGAAGATCCAGACTTCTTCGCGTGCCACCTCTGCCAGGGCTTTAGATTTATCATATCTCTTCTGAAGGCTGGAGATCAACGTGGCAATATTTCTTTGAGCCGCCCTCTGTATTTCTAGAATTGGTTTGAGGGCTCTATTCGGCGGCAAAGCCACGAATTGCTTGGGTTCTAATGGGACTTCTGTGACCATGCCAATTTCAATCAACCTTTCAAGGGTCTTATACACTTTTGTTCTTGGGACGTTACAAAATGTGCTTATTCTTGTGGCTGAAGAGGGGCCCTCATTAACCAAGAAGCTATATACTCTAGCTTCATAGTCGGATAGATTTAGGAGCTTGGTGAGGATATTCTGCTGCGGCTGAGACTTATGCGGTCTCATCAAGTTGGGGCTTATAGACTGAGAATATATAGATTATGTCTACTTCCGAATCCGAATCTAAATTTTTTGAGTAAAAATTAGAGACTACAGAATTTCCTCCTTAAGTCTTAAGAGAATTTCATCTCTAACGCTTTCCGCCCTATCAATTCTCCTTCTATAGTCTTCGAGGAGGCTGCGGCGAGTTTCAGCAGATATTTCTCCACGCCTATATCTAACCTCTACATCAGAAATGCTTCTCTTCATGACCTCAATCTCAGCTTCAGCCTCCTCCAGCCTCTTAATCATGTTAGCGTATGTTCTTCCAGCAGCCTCCATCTTAGCCTTCAAATCAAGGAAGCTCTTCTGAACGGATGAGAGCTGCCCCTCTAGATTTTTTCTCATAAGCCTATACTGCCTCCTAGATATCTTTCCACGCGCAGACTGCTCCTCTAAAGACTCCATCTCAGACATTATGCGGTTCTTTTCCTCACAAACTTCTATAAACTTCCTTAGGATCTCAACAGAAACTGGTGTTGGCGAAGGTATGCCGACATGAGCCGATGATTTAGCGAGCAGGAAGAGGATTATGGCTGAGCCAACAATGGCCGCTGCAAGTAGGGTTGGTCTGAGCCCCGCCCAAAAAACCATATACTGATAGCTTACATTTATGCTCACGTCCTCAAATCTAACGACGCTATGGTACTCTACAAATACTCTCTCTTGAAATGGGCTTACTGACTCAACCCTAATTCCCTGCGCTCTTGTTATAGGCTCGTTAACCTGTATCAGGCTTGCTCCCTCAGGCAACGTGACTATTAAGGCGACTTTGTATATGACCCATTCATCGGGTCTAATAAGATTTATTTTAAGCACATAGTTTTGCCATCCATCTTTAACTAGATAATTCTGAGGTGGCAGCGCATAAGACACTGCAATTTTAATTCTCCCGTCAGCTCTCAGCTTTTCGCTCAAATATATCTTCACCACAACACCATAGCTTTCATTAGAGAAACGCACATCTGCTTTCGAGTACTTGCCATACGCATCATAAACAACTATATCTGTTGCCTTAAGGGGCAAAATAATATCCACAGAGTAAACATTAGCAGCCTCTATCTCATAGAAATCTATTGCTGAGATTTTTCCCCAAACGTCAATTGATATTTCTCTTCTCAGCTCCAAAAACTTAAGTATCCTGAACGTTACATCTGAAAACTTTATCCAAGAGGAGATATTTGAGTAAGGTGGGAGCGGGCTAGTTATATTATTGAGGACTCTGAAGTCTCCAGTTTTATTAACGAATATATTGGTTGGATAATCGTTTTCTGAGACTTTAGCTGAAGATGGCAGGATTAACGTGACGTTGCAAGAGAGGGCCTCATGCGTTAGGCTCGGATACAATGGGAATGTTGCTGAAAATATGCTTGCCGTTTTCCTTGAAATTAAGTCTGAGAGGACAAGCATCACGGTAAAATTGTATGCTTTATTAACGCTTAAATCAACTGGCTCTGGAAACGTTACATTCAGCCACCAGAATAATTCATCCTCGAGTATCTTTACAGGCAAAGAACCCCCGTGATTGAAAACTCTATAATAAACCAGTCTCTCACTATAATTCTTCGGCATACCAACAACATAGCTAGTTACTAATGTAGGTTTTGAGCCGCCTTCCATAGACTGCGAAAGCAAAAAAGTATCATTGATCATCATATATCCGCCGCTTAGCAGCGTTATCTTCCTCTCAACATTTACATGTAAGTTCGCTGGCTGCGACAAGGCCCTAATATTCTCTCCATTTAAGCATTTGGTTATGGAAGTGACCGTGAAAATAAGTATGAGTGAAAGAAACAGGCAAGTTGATAAATGTGCTTTAACCCTCACTTTCCACGCCCATCCTTGCATTTTTTGCTCCAAATGTTAGAGGTAAGCTTAACCCATTATATTTAAGAGTTAAGCAATCTTGAGGGAGTTAGCACTTTCATCTATAGCCCGCTTGCCTGAGGTAATATGCCTCCTCCTTTTTTGGGCCAAAGCTCCTTACGCCCTTCTCTTTCAGCTGCTTTCTGAGGGCTGCCGCATACTCGCTGGTTACCTCTCCCCTTCTCTCCAAATACGCTATTATTTCTTCAGCCTGTTCCTCGGTATCACATCTTCTTAGGAAATCTATAACATCCGGGTTATAGCCATCAAACTTTTTTGAAACAGCCTTCTCACCCTCAACTGGATCTAACCTTATAGATGAGATCCTTATCTTAACTCCCTCACCCTCAATCTCTCTAGCAAGATTTGGGAACATCTTCCTAAACTGCTCTCTATCAATATTCATTGCCTCAGCATCTCCAACCTTACCCTATGGGCGGGAAAACTTAAAAACATTATTATCATATCTCTACTCGTACTCTCTTAATGCGCAGGCATTAAGGCTTTCTCGGAACGAATTTTTTCAGAGGATCCCTTCTAAGAACTTCTCTGAGCTGATTAATTGTTAAACCAGTCTTTAAATCGCCATAGATATCGCATCGCTCCTCGATATACATGTCTTCTGGCCGCCTAACGATTATCTCAACCTTATCGCTTGAGGGCAGCTCCAGAAATATATGGGCTGTCTCACCGCTTCCGTCTTTCGCGGAGGGCCTCATCTCTATTCCCGTCACCTTGAAACCGCTGTTAATGAGAGTCTCTACGACTGGGCTCTTGTTCGGCGAGAAGACAACTATATCTATATCACTATTCTTGTTTGCCGTCCCCCTCCAAACGCTGCCTATCAACCTCGGACTAAAAGTCTGAAGCACCTCCATTATTTTGAGGGCTTCCTCACGCATTCTTATTAAGCGAATTCTTCTCTCCTCCCCCTCATATTCGTCTGCAATCCGATCTAATTCTTCAGCGATCTCCAGATTTGTTGGTAGAACTCTTATGCCAAGCGTGTTGGCAGCCCTCTCCTTAGCCTGCTTAAACTCCCTCTCCTGCATGGTATACAGTAGAAAGGCTGCCTCCTCCGCAACCCTTCTCCTTAATAAGGAATAACGTGATGTCTCATTCATCCCTCTGACAGAAGTAGCTAAATGGGACGGAGAATTAAGTTTTTACCTATAGGCAAGGCTACTCCTCTTGATCCTCTTCGTTAGTTGACTCCTCTTCTTCACTATATTCTTCTTCGCTCTCCTCCGCCTCAACCGCAGCTTCAATCACAGGGACCTCTTTAACTAATGGGGCTTTAATCTCAGGCTTTGAGAGGAGCTTTGTTTTCCTTATGCCTACATGCCGTAGGGGCGTAATCTTCTTAGCATTGTTATAGATATCAGACGCAATCTTCCCTAGAACCGCCTCCTGTACAAATTGGTCGAAAGTCAGCGTCTGCGCCTTCTCTTCTATAATCTTCTTCATTATCGCCCGTATTTCCCTCTCCTGAGAAGTCTTTATCCTAGTTGTTGTGAATGCGCATGCAGCCACCCTTATCTTATAGCCGTCCTTAGTTGTAACATCAAATATACCATCTACCTTCGTAGTCTTCCTCCTAATAAGGCTCCTCAAATAGTCCCTTGAATACTCATGCCCCTTAAATATTGTGAGAGCTCTCTTCTCATCTATATCAACTATCTGGAAGTAGGTCTTCAAATACTGGTGGGCAAAATCCTCAGTTATATCATATAGCGTCGCCTCAACAACTCTTCCCAAAAGCTTTTGGGGATCATCTGCCGGTATAGCGCCTATCTCAACGCTCCCAAAATATGGCGGAGCCACAACGGTATACCATTTTTTACTGCGCCACTTATCCTTAACACGAGTGCTCTTCGACACCCTCTACATCACCGCCGTACCCGAAAAATAATGCGTAAGTCAATATTAAATGTTTCTAAATTAAGGCATACAGCGAACCTTTATATTAGTTTATGTTAATACACTTTCTTCTTGGAAAAAGGGTTTCCACAATGATAGATGTTAAGCTGATAAGGGAGAAGCCGGATTTCGTTAGGGAAAACATTAGGCGCAGGAATGATCCGGAGAAACTGAGAATTCTAGATGAATTTATAGAGACTGATAAAAAGTGGCGGATGCTACAGACTGAATTAAATAATCTGAGGAGAAGGAGAAACGAGCTCAGCATAAAGGTTGCTCAGGGAAAGAAGATGAATGAAGATGTTAACCATTTACTCCTAGAAGCCGAGAAAGTTCAAGCAGAAATAAAGCTTTTGGAGAGGCAAGTTGAGGAGTACGAGGCCAAGGCGAGAAGCTTGCTCCTGCGGATACCAAACCTGCTCCATGAAGCCGTACCCTATGGGCGGGATGAAAATGATAATGTTGAGATAAGGCGTTGGGGTTCTCCGCCAAAATTCGATTTCCCACCTAAGAGCCATATAGAGATAGCGAAGGATCTCGGACTAGTTGATGAGGAGAGGGCTAATAAGGTTGCTGGCTCCGGCTTCTTCTACTTTAAGGAGGAGCTAGTTCTACTCGACTTCGCAATACAGAGGTTTGCTATAGACTTCTTGAGGAAACGGGGCTTTATATTAGTTGAGCCACCATTTATGCTCCGCAGAAAGCCATACGAGGGATGCGTAGACCTAGAGGACTTCGAAAAAGTTATGTATAAGATTGAGGGTGAAGACCTTTACTTAATCGCTACAAGCGAGCATCCAATAGCAGCAATGTTCATGGACGAGGTCCTAGATAAAAGCCAGCTACCGCTGAAGTTTGTCGGCGTGAGCACTAACTTTAGGAAGGAGGTTGGAACACATGGCAAGTATACTAAAGGCTTCTTCAGGATGCACCAGTTCAATAAAGTCGAACAATTCGTCTTCTGCCTACCGGAACAGTCCTGGGAGATCCACGAGGAACTCCAGCGGAACTGTGAAGAAATGTACCAGATGCTTGGATTACACTACCGAGTAGTAGACGTATGCACCGGCGATATAGGAACTGTCGCCGCCAGAAAATACGACACAGAGGTTTGGATGGTTGATGGAAAATTCAGGGAGATAGGCTCAAACTCAAACTGCACAGACTATCAGGCAAGAAGACTAAATATAAAGTATAGAGAGGGGCCTGGAAGACCGCCGAAGGGTTACGTTCACACGCTTAATAGCACTGCTCTGGCGACGAGCCGAACAATGATGGCTATACTCGAACACTACCAGCAAAGGGATGGCTCCGTCATAATTCCGGAAGTTTTAAGGCCATATATGAATGGTATTGAGAAGCTGGAGGCTAAGCGATAATTGATGGCGAGTGATTGAATATGGGCTTAGATGCCGTTGGGATAGGTGAGGTTCTAATCGATTTTATTTCAGCTGAACCCACATCATATGTGGAGAGCACAACATTCAGAAAGTTTTTTGGCGGAGCACCCATGAACACGCTCGTCGGAATGGCGAGACTGGGCTTGTCTGTTGGGGCCATAACAGTTGTCGGCGACGACCCCTTCGGGCAGTTCCTGCTAAGAGAGCTTGAGAGAAATGGGGTTGACATATCCCATGTCAAGATAAAAAAGGGTGTCAGAACAACGCTAGCATTCGTCGTTAATGAGCCGGAGACAGGGGAACGCATCTTCATATTCTATCGGAGCCCCTGGGTTAAGAGGACATCAGTTGATTCGCTCTCGCCAGAAGATATAGACTATAAATATGTTTCTTCTGCAAAAATCCTCCATGTTTCCGGCTTCGCCCTCTCCGAGAGCCTGCCGCGAAGGGCTATCTTAAATGCTGTTATGTATGCCAGGGAAAGTGGAGTTAAGGTCTCATTCGACCCAACATTAAGACTCGATGTATGGAGGTCTGAAAAAACTATAAAATCTATCTACAGTAAAATGCTTAGGCTATCTGACATAGCAATGTTCTCGCGTGAGGAAGCAGAGTTCACATTTGGGACAAGTGAGCCGGAGAGGGCGGCGGATAAGGCGTTAAAATATGGCGTTGAAATAGTCGGAATAAAGCTTGGTGAGAGGGGATCATTTGTGAAATCTAAGGATGGGAGAAAAGTCTTTGCGCCAGCTTTTAAAGTTAAGCCCGTAGATACCACTGGCGCCGGGGATGGATGGAATGCTGGCCTACTTCTCGGTGTGATTAGGGGGTGGGATCTTGAAAAATGCGCTAAGGTGGCTAATGCTGTTGGAGCGCTGGTTGTTACGAGACATGGCGCAATAACGGCTCTACCTCACCGAGAAGAGCTGAATAGTTTTCTCAGAGAGCATGAAGCAGGCATTGAAGTCTAATAAAATCGGGGAGTTGAATTCGACTATTTTAATTTTCCTTTTTATTCAAAGAAGACTTTAGCCTCATTATAGAGTTCTAGATCTACTTTCTTGGTTCTGCCAGTTACCTCGGATAGCGGGACTGTCGTTATTTTTCCACCTTTGAGCGCCACCATTACGCCAAACTTCCCTTCTCTGACCAAATCAACAGCTGCTAGACCATATCTCGTTGAGATTATGCGGTCGAAGGCTGTTGGAGAGCCGCCCCTAATCGTGTGCGCTGGGACAACATGCCTCGTCTCGATGCCCAAAGCCTTCTCAATCTCCTTCGCCAGAAATTCTCCTATTCCGCCGAGATAAACATGCCCAAACTGATCGACCTTAACATCCTTAGTTATTGGACCCTTATAGTCTTTGATTAGGGCACCTTCAGCGACAACGATCACTAAGGATTTTTGGCCGCTCTCAATCTTCCTCTTCACGAAGTTCACTACATCAGTTATGCTGAATGGCTCTTCAGGTATCAGTATCAGGTCGGCTCCAGCGGCTAGCCCAGAGTATAACGCTATCCAGCCAGCATATCTACCCATAATCTCAACGACGAAAACTCTCTCGTGGGCGTCGGCCGTAGCCTTAATGTTCTCTATTTGGTGCATGGCCTCATTAACTGCCGTATCAAAGCCTATGGTATGCTCCGTCTCCGGGACATCATAGTCTATTGTTTTAGGAATGCCGATCACGTTCAACCCAGCCTCGCTAACCGCTTTGGCGACGCTTAACGTATCGTCTCCGCCAATAGCTATCAAAGCCGATAAATTAAGCTTGTTATAGTTCTCAACTATCCTCTTTATTCCATCCGGCTGCTTCAGGGGATTGGTTCTAGAGGTCTTAATTATTGTTCCGCCGAGCCCAATAATATCCTTAATATTATCATATTTTAGGGGGATTGCATCGCCCTCAAGCATTCCCGCCCAGCCGCGCCTTATACCTAAAACCTCAAACCCGTACTTCTCGCACTTCTTCACTATCGCCCTTATAGCGGCATTAAGCCCCGGCGCATCGCCACCACCTGTTAAAACTCCAACCCTCATTTTCGAGTCCTCCAACCTCCAAGGCCTTTAAGGGTATAGAAGGAAAAGCGGGGAAAAAAGTTTTTCGCCTAAATAAGCAATTATTTTAAGCAAGCTTTAGACTTATTTCCTATATTGTGGGTGAGGGCTACGGCATGGTTAAGTATATTTTTGTTACCGGTGGAGTATTAAGCTCTGTAGGTAAGGGGATAGTTACTGCATCTGTGGGAAAGATGCTCCAGTTTAGGGGTTTTTCAGTCACCGTGATTAAAATAGATCCATATGTGAATGTTGATGCTGGTACAATGAATCCATATATTCATGGCGAGATTTTCGTTACTGATGATGGTGGCGAAACGGATCTGGATTTAGGCTGGTATGAAAGGTTCCTAGACATAAACCTATCTAAGGAGAATAATATCACAACTGGGCAAGTATATCAAACCGTTATTGAGAGGGAGAGGAGAGGCGACTTTCTTGGAAAATGTGTTCAGATAATTCCACATATAACTGATGAGATAAAACGTAGGATACGTATGGTTGCGGAGAAATCTAAGGCTGATATTGTTCTTACAGAATGCGGTGGGACGGTTGGCGACATAGAGGGATTACCCTTCCTAGAGGCTATAAGGCAGATGCGGCTTGAAGAGGGCTATGAGAATACTCTCTATATACATGTGGCGCTTGTACCAATACTAGACGTAACCTCCGAGATGAAGACTAAACCCCTCCAGCATAGTGTAAATGAGCTGCGTAGGATAGGCATACAGCCCGATATAATAGTCTCCAGATGCACAAAAATGATCACTAATGATGTTGTCGAGAAAATCGCCCTCTTCGGGACAATACCTAAGGACGCCGTATTCTGCTCATATAATGTATCAACAATCTATAAGGTTCCGCTTATCTTAGATGGGCAGGGGATGGGCGACTACATATGCAAACGCCTAGGGCTTACGCCGAAGCATATCAATGTGAGTGAAATAGAGAGATGGAAGAGCTTCGTTAACGCACTAGAGAACTGCAAATATAGCATAAGAATCGCTCTTGTCGGCAAATATACGGGTCTAACCGATAGTTATGTAAGCATGAATGAGGCATTTAAGCATGCGGGCGCAGCCTGCGACACAAAGGTTGAAATAGACTATATAGAGGCGGAGAGGTTTGAAAGGGATCCGAGCAGCATTAATATCCTCAGGAACTATGATGGCATATTTGTCCCTTACGGTTTCGGTCCAAGGGGGACGGCTGGGAAGATGATGGCAATCCAGTATGCCAGGGAGAACGACATCCCGTTCCTCGGCATCTGCTATGGCTTTCAGCTGGCTGTCATAGAGTTTGCGAGAAACGTTTGTGGGTTAAAGGATGCGAATAGCACTGAGATTGATGAGAATACCCCTCATCCCGTGATAGATTTGATGCCTGAACAGCATCAAATGATATATAAGGGCGCCACAATGCGTCTAGGAGCGCACAAAATAATTATTAAAGAGGGGACTCTTGCCCACAAACTCTATAGGGTAACGGAGGCATATGAGAGGCATAGGCACAGGTATGAGGTTAATCCAGAGTACGTAGAGGTTTTAGAGAAGCATGGGCTAGTATTCTCCGGAAGAAGCCCTGATGGCAAGCGAATGGAGATCCTGGAGCTGCCAGATAAATTCTTCTTTTTTGCATCCCAATTTCACGGAGAATTTAAGAGCAGACCTGGGAAACCGAGCCCAGAATACTATGGCTTCGTCAAGGCATGTCTTGACAGAAAGCTCGGAAAGTTTAAACTAGAGATTTAATAGCCTTTCTCGCCAAGAAGGTCTTTGTTAAACGAAAAGGTTAATTAAATTCTATAAACTTCAAGAGTTATGAAGAGCGGTGGTTGAGGCTTGAGTAGGAGAGAGAGGCGTAGAAGGAGAGTTGCGCCAGCTCCAGCTACCGGTGCAGGATTATTGAGGTTCTTTGAAGAGGAAAGTATGGGTGTAAAGATAAGGCCGAGAACCCTGATAATCCTGACTATAATATTCATTGTAATATGTATAGTTATTCAACTTTCAGCCTAGGTAACTATGCTTATCCTACACCTGAATCATTAGGGGCGCTAAACGCCATATTCAGTAAATCCTTAAAATGTTCGTCAGCATTAGATGAATGGATACAGTGATGGGTAATATGGTTTCATCTTCCAATAAAAGCAGCATTGATTTAGCGGTTCAACATTACTCTCATCTATTTACTCTCCCGCCGCTTAAGAGAACTCTCATTCTATCATGTCTGGAAAACTTTCTCATGGGCTTAATTGCCAGCCCCCTAAATTCGCCATTAACATGGCTTATATACGGTCTTATACTTGGGATAATATTAAACGCATTGACAATATTCTTGGATTATTTAACTGCAAAAACGGTGCTTAAAAAGGACATAGTCTTAAACTTTAGGAGACTATCTTTTCTCTCTTTCTGCACAAACTTCTTCTACGTAATATTTGTGCTTGTTGGAAGCATACTAATGCTCAAGTATGGAAACTTGGACTTGCTCGTTAGGGCGCTGTCGATTGGCTTTTTCGCATCCCTCTCCCTCCGCTCCCTCGCCATATATGCAATATCATCCTCCAATCTCCCGGATAAAATTATATCCAGCAGCCTCCAGCCCCTAACCATCCTGCTGGCCATAATTTTATCCCAGGCAGGCAACCTCACCATCCGCTATGTAACCTACATTATTGGCGCTGCAGCCGCCTCCATGCTAAGCGTATACTTGTTCATTAACCTGCTCAATGAATGCGGGAAGACAACGTTTGGCATACCTTCCCTGGAGATATTTAGGGCTTTCATCGCCAACTGGGCTGAGGATTTAGAGGGGCCATTTGAAGGAATACTGGAGCACCTGGGGGAAGAGCATGATATAACGGTGTCTCTTCTAGCATTCAGGAGCAAGAACCGAGGCAATTTAAAGTCTATAATAGTTGCCCCAAATTTACATCCGGGCCCGTTTAAGAACATTGGGAGCAGCCCTCTTCCAAGCCTAATAATGGAGGCGCTTGAAGGAGAGTATAAATGTGTAGTCTCAGTTCCGCATGGAATATCGGGCCACTCCCTCGACTTAGTTTCTCAGAAGGAGAATAGAAGGGTTTTAGAGAAGATACTTAGAGCAGTAAAAGAAATGCGTAATTTTTCCAGTAGCGTAACTAATTTCTTCATGGTTGAAAAAGATGGCGCAAAGGTTGGCTGTCAAGTCTTCAATAATTGTGTCTTCTTAACTTTAACATTATCCCCCGAAACCATGGAGGATCTCCCAATAGAGCTTAATGAGACCATAGCTCAAAGGGCTTTGGAGAATGGATTCGCCCATGCCATAGCAATAGATGCTCACAACAGCCTAAATGGTCCATTCAACGTCGACATCGCTGCAAAAATCCTTGAGGAGGCTGCCACATTAGCCCTGAAGAAGGCGAGGGACTTACCATATGCTCAGAGCACTTTGAGGATTGGTGCCGGAAAGGTTAACCTAAGAGACGTAAGCGTTAGGGATGGAATAGGACCTGGAGGAATAACGGCTATAGTCGTTGAGAGTGATAGGCAAAGAACAGCATATATAACTATAGATGGAAATAACATGGTGTCTGGCCTAAGAGAGAAGATACTTTCAAGCTTGAGAGGTTTAGGTATAAGCGGCGGCGAGGTCTTCACAACAGATACCCACATCGTTAATGCAGTTGTATTGAATGAGAGGGGATATTGCCCAGTAGGGGAAGCCATAGACCACGATAAGATAATTGAGTATGTTAAATGCTCAGTCATTGAAGCATTAAATAATATGGAGGAGAGCGAGGTTGCGTGGTGCAAAGTGATGATCCCGAGGGCTAAAGTTATCGGTGAGCAGCAAATCAATTATCTCAGCATGCTGGTAGACAGGGCCTTAAAGAGGGCGGGAAGGAGCTCGCTTATATTTATATTTTTCGGGATTCTATTTGCAATTTTCTCTACAATCCTCTAATCGAAAGGAAAATATTATATCGTAGTTATTTTAGAGAATAAAGGTGACTTAAAGGCAACAATGAGGAGTAGAGATACGCTATGGCCGAAGAAAGCCAAGTAATGATTGGAAAGAAGCCAGTGATGAACTATGTGGTAGCCTGCCTAACAGCGTTCAATTCCGGTGCTAAGAGGGTTGTTGTTAAGGCTAGGGGTAGGGCTATAAGCCGAGCTGTTGACGTAGTTGAACTACTACGCCGAGCCTTCCTTAAAGACTTAGTCATCGAGAGGATCGAGATAGGAACGCAGGAGATGACAAGCCCCGACAGGCCGAAGACTAACGTCTCAACAATTGAGATCTCGCTGGTTAAGAAGGAGTAAACGCGGAAAACTTTTCCATACTTTTATTTTTTATATCTCTTTTTTAGCTTTAAATTCGGCTTTAGCTTATTTGAAACCAGACGGCTTTCTCCCCAATAAAATAATCCTTGTCCGATCTCCCGAGTGAATCTCTACCCTTCCGTCAAAACGTACCTTAACCTTCATATTCAGCAGAATAATATAGCGCCCGACAGCTTCCTCCGATATGGCGTTGGCGCAGCTATCCCAAAGGACTGCGAAGACTTTGCCAGCATCATCCGTAACCTCCACCCGCCTAACTCTACCCTCACTACCATTTTGACGCTTAAAAGTGGACTGCGGGTAAACACGCTCAACGAGGCCGATAACACTTAAGTGTTTGTCTAGACCAGTTATCTCGCTAACTTTCTTAATAAATCTTGTTATGGGCGGATAATCCTTCTCACTTAGATCGCCAGGATCTATCTCAATCCTACTTCTACGGCCTACGCTAAGCTCCAATCTCCCGCTGCCTCTACGCTTCACAGAAACATGGGAGAGCCTAACTACCCTGTCTATTAGGTCCTCGTTTATGAGCGTGGCCGCCTCATTCCATAGTATGGCTTTAATGAAACCCGTATTATCAGCCAGATAAATGCTTCTTCTGAAACCCTCACGGCCGTCTGAGTAGAGAAATTTCTCTAGTGGGTGAACGTAAATTACCCTACCACTTACGGTCACGTCACTTAACCCTGAAACTATATCCTTAATCTGCAGATCATGCTTAAAGCTTACCCTGAAGCTGATTCCCAGATCGGCGGCTAAAGATAGAGCGGCACTTTCAGGAGTTAAAAATCCATCGGCGCCCCTCACCCTCTCATCAATCATCCTTAAAATCTCGTCCCTTTTTAAGTCAGGTTTCGCCGAAAGTATCTTAATTATTATGTCTTCAAGCGTATTGCTGCAGCCAACCACACGGAAATGGGTTACATCAGCACATAAATAATTTTCTAACATCCTAATCAACGTAAAAGTTTATTTTTCCGGAATCTTGATAATTCTAATGCCTATGCCTAGGGATAGGTAGCCTATGGATTGGATCAGTGTTCTCTTTACAATTGGCTTCATCATGATCGTTGTAGGTTTCATATTATCCTTCATAGCCACCCTAACAATAGTTTTTAAAGGCTTAAGAAGCCGTAGGGCAAAGGCTCCCGGGTGGGGCGGGCTAATCATGGTTGGTCCAATACCAATAATATTTGGTACTAGTAAAGAAACGGTGAAGATAATTGTAATTCTGTCAATTCTACTAATGATTTTGGCATTAATAGTAATATTAATTTTAGGCTGGCTGAAGTGAGGGGAATCTAGGAAATGAGCATTAAGATGTGTGATGTGTGCTGTGGAAGGCGTGCCAAATATATCTGTCAAGGATGCGGTCGGAGTGTGTGCGAGGAATGCATCGAACCCTATAGTTTACTTTGCACTGAATGCCATAAGAAAATGGAGGGCTGCCTTACTCCAGAGGAGACTGTTGGGAAGGAGATCCTCCAAATCTTTCCAACCAAGATATTTTTCATAGGCTTCCTACTAATATTTATTGGAATGCTCATCATTTTTCTGGCAGCATTGCTCTCTGGGCTTAGGGATTCAATCAGCCTATTCCTTCTCATAGGACCTATACCAATAATCTTGGGTATGGGGGAGCATGCATTACTGCTCACAATACTCGCAGTTGTGGTGACAGCTATATGCGTAACAATTTTCGTACTTCTTAGCAGACGTAAACATTTTTAGCGCGGGAAATTATAGTCCCCCTCAACAGACCTAAATGAAGACTCGATAATTTGAGCGTACTCTTTTCTAATCTTCATTCTAATTTTATCCCATTTCTCCCTCGCCTCACTTATAAGGCCCCGGCTGAGAAGATTACAGAGATTGCTCAGATCCCTCAAGAAGATCGATATCTGACCTCTGCGGCATGATTCTTCAGCCATCTCTGAAATATCTGAAGCTTCCTTAAACCTTCTTAAACATATGAGCAGAAAGCCAGCTTCACAATAGCTCCACGCTGCCTCGAAGTATTCTTCACATGAAAAATACATGTTAGCTGCTTTAATATATAGATCTGCGGCCTCCTCTATCTTTCCAGATCTTAAGTTGCAGTCGCCAGCGCTCTTATAAAGTCTTCCAGCTAGTAGGAGCTTCCCACTTTTGAGCGCCATTTCAGCAGCGCTCTTATACATTATATTTGCTTTTTCAAGATCCCCTCTCTCGGCAAAGTGGTCGCTTACAGCCCTAAGCACACCTATACCCTCACTATCTACTTCGAAAACACCATCTTTAATTGAAGCAAAGCGTTCCCATATCCTTAAGCCGCAGAAGTGAGCTGCCTCTCTCACCCCACCCTCCGTAAAGGATTCCATCGCTTTTAGGTAAAGAGCCATAACTTTTATATCGTCAGGAAGAGCCTCGGCCGCCCGCATATAATATTCCCCAGCCCTAATAGCAAACTTTCTCCTGCCATGTTTATCGCCAACAAGCCCATAATATACAGCCAAACGTCTGAATAAATGTGCAGCCGTCTCATAATCTCCCCTTCTAACAGATTCTTCGGCTAGATTCTCAAGGACTTCAGCTTGCTTTTCATAACTTATCTCCATTTAATAACTAACCCCAAAGAGCAGATTAAATCCACGCTAATAAAAGATGACGTAAACATAATATTTAACCTTAATTGCTTCTAACATCTAGCTGAGGGTGGCGGGCCCGGGGGGAATTGAACCCCCGACCCCCGGGTTAAAAGCCCGGTGCTCTATCCTTGCTGAGCTACGGGCCCAATCTTTAATTTTTAAATTCAAGGCTCAATTTATGGCTTTCTGTTACGCTAAACTTCTTTTCTTCCGTTGAGGTTTTTGCGGTAGATCTGGCTTATTTTTAGGTTTCCGCCGTTTGATGTGTTTTTAGATTTAGGCTGTTCTGTGATTTTGTGGATTGGTTTAAATAGGTGTTCATTTTATTGTGATGGTGGTGTTTTGTTGGGCTTTGATGTACTCTTTGTGATTGAGCATTTGGAGAGCGAGGTTGGCAGGTGGCTCTACTTCGAGTATGAGAATTCATCTAGGATAGTTGGTAGGGATAAACTTGTCTTCACGAACGTTAGGAGGGCTGAGGACGCTAGAATACTGTCGGGTTTGGGGACTGTTAAATATGAGAGCTTCATTGAAATCTTCAGTCCAGAAAAGATAATTATACTTGACCCAAAAGCTAGGGAGAGGCTTAGGTCGGAGGATTTTGCTGGTAGGGAGGCCGTTATAATCGGCGGGATCCTAGGCGACCATCCGCCTAAGGGCAGGACGAGGAAATTAATAACGTCTAGGGCTCCGACAGCCACTTCTAGAAATATTGGCAGGGGCCAATTCTCAATTGACGGAGCGGTCTATGTGGCTAAGCTCGTGAGTATGGGTGTCAAGCTTGAGGATATACCGGTTAAGAGGGGGCTGCGCATAAAGATGAGTGATAAGGCTGAAATATACCTGCCATATATGTACCCGCTGCATGATGGAAAACCAGTCATAAGTGATGAACTAATTAAGTACCTCATTTCAGATGAAATAGTCCGCGATGAGGAGATAATTCTGAGGGAGTAGCCTACGCCTACAGTTGAAAGGCTGGCTTATTGGACTCTAAAATCACCGTTTCTGGGGGTATAAAAGTCGACTTTAAAGTGAAGACTTTCAGCCCATTAGAAATAGCCCTTTCCAGCAGCTCTGCAAACCTAGGATCCACCTCAGAGTTAGGCCTAATAATCTCGGTATCAGGCCTCTGAACTGAGAAGATTAGCCCAGCCTTAAATCCGCGCTTCACGAGCCTTAATAGCTCGACTATATGCCGCCTACCCCTTGATGTTGGGGCGTCTGGGAAGAGGGCAATCTGCCCAACTGCATGCGTAACGCACTTAACCTCAATATAAAACATGTCTGAATTATCTTCCGCAATCAGATCCAACCTAACCTTTGAGTCAGCATTAGGCTTAGAGTTCTCTCTAACTATCCTGTAGCCGAATAGCTCCCTGATTAAACCAAACTCAACGGACTTTTTAGCGAGAAAGTTTGAGAATTGAGCGTCAACTATTATTGGGGTGAAGCCATGCTGAACTGCAAACACGCTGTAGATACTCTTCCGTCTAGACCTAGCCTCATGCCTCCTCAGGTAAGCTTTGTCTCCAAGGCATAGCGCGGTTGTAAGCCTCCCTGAGTTTGGCAGGTGCGCGTGAGCTTCTTCGCCATCAACCCTGACTAAAGCCGTGAACCTGTTCGGTCTCCCCAAGAATACGGCTGGAATCAAATCGAAGTCAAGCTTTATGAATGCGCAGCCCATGAGTTAACCTCAGCATGCAAACCTTAGATGTATATAGCGCTCTGGCCGTAAGGTTAATAAGTTCGGCAACCCCTTTAAAAATTACCCTCAAGAGTATATGAGTATTCAGGTCTATCTAATGTGAGAGGTTTACGATGAAGATTTTGGAGAAAGATCTTAAACATGGGCGGGTCACGGTGGTCCCTGAGTTTCTCGATGACTTCTGGATCCTCTATACAGTTATCCAGAAGAACGATGTAGCCTACGCTAGGACAAGTAGGGAGGTCCGCTTGAGCAATAGATACGAGAGACTTGAGAAGGGAAAACGTATATCCGTCACTTTAGGCTTAAGGGTTGAGAGCGTATACTGGGATAGGAGCCTAAACCGCCTTAGAATCCATGGCATAGTTTGCGATGCACCTGAAGATATTGGAGCAATGGGCTCACACCATACGCTCAACATAACATTAAATACGCCACTAACAATAATTAAGAGGAGATGGCTGGATTATCACATCAAACAGATTGAGCGCGCAGCCACGGGCAGAGCCACGCCAATAATAATAGTTTCAGTCGATGATGAGGGTTACTGCGTAGCTGTTCTCAGGGAGGCTAGCCTAGATATAGTTGCTGAGGAGCACATAAGCCTGCCAGGAAAGCATATGGTCGATGAGAGGCAGAGGATACTTAACGAGATGTTTAAGTCCCTAACAAACCTCCTGGACGGGTTGATAAAGACTTATGGAGACTTAATAATAATTATTGGTGTCGGATTCATCAAGGAGATGTATGTGAGGTTTCTGAGGGAGGAGGCTCCCAGCATCTATAAGAAAGTAGTTGATGTTAAGAGCGTTAATAGCTCCGGAAGGTCGGGGGTATATGAGGCTATGCGCTCCGGAATATTGACAAAGGCCCTCCAGCATGCGCGCATGGTTCAAGAGGCCTCTATAGTCGAGGAGGTTTTGAGGCGTCTGGGCATGGGTAGAGGTGACGCCGTTTATGGTCTTAGTGAGGTTGCGAGAGCCGCCTCTTTCAGCGCAGTCGAGGAGCTTATTGTGACAGATGAGATGCTTAGAGAGTCTTCTGACGAGGATCTTTTACTTCTTGAGGAGGTTCTACGGAGCGTTGAGGATAAGGGTGGTAGGGTTAGGGTGGTCAGCATTGAGCATGAGGCTGGTTTAAAGCTTAAGTCTCTTGGGGGGATAGCTGCGCTATTACGTTTCCCCGTAAACTCTCAAAACTAAAGATTCGAATGTTCTTTCAGCATTTAAAATGCTAGCTAAGAACAACATATATGGGAGATGTTGGCAATCTTCTAATTGAATGTTAGTGGAATGTGAGCGCCCGGTGGAGCTCGGTGAGCTTAAGTCTAAGACTCTTGCTCTGCTTAAAGGGGATTTGGAGTTCCCTTATGCTACAGCAGGCCTCGGAAGGAGAAAGGATATGACTGTCGGCTCCAAGATGCTTAATAATAGAGTTAGCTCCATTAAGAGGGCTAAGTATTTAGGGGCTTAGAAAAATGCTGATTATATTGTCAGCGAAGAGAAAAACAGTCAAAGAGACGAAAGAGAATCCGACTTAAAGGAATGTGTTGGAGTGTTAAGTTCGGTTGGAGATTATTAATCTGCTCTCTCAGGTTGTGGAGGTTGCTGGGAGAATAAGTTATATAGAGCCTAAAGACTGGATTCATGTTTACTCACTACGTTGGGCTGTTTACGAGACGCTTCAGACGCTTCTAGACGCTTGTGCCATGATCATAGCGGAGCTTGGGTTAAGGAAACCCTCATCCTACACCGAAATAGCCGACATTTTAGCCGAGGCAGGGCTCTTAGATGGCTTAGAGGCAACTAGGCTTAAGAATATGGCTAGGATCAGAAATAGAGTTGCGCACACTTATAGGCGGCTGGATTCAGAGGAGCTTAAAGCCTATGGGAACGAAGCAGTATACTCAAAGGATATGGCATTAAAACTTATCGAGGAGATAAGGAAGAGAGGGATAGATCCACCTCAAATCCTTGAGGGCTTAATCCAGATCTTTAAGCGTAGAGGTGTGGCGCTAGCCTACCTCTTCGGTTCAAGGGCTAGGGGTCTCGAAACTGAGAGTAGCGACTGGGATATAGCCATGCTCTTTAGTGAGAAGACGAGAGATGCGAGTGGGCTTCAGACAGAGATAGCTAAGGCTCTAGGGGTAAATGAAGAAAAAATAGACCTCATAGAATTGGAGGAAGCCGACCTCCACCTAAAATTCAGGGTGATAAGGGAGGGTAAAGTTCTCTATGAGGCTGAGCCTGGCTTGAGAGCTAGGTTTGAAGCTCATGTTCTCATAGAGTACCTTGATGCGAGAGGAATGTATGAAATATATCTTAGCAGGCTTCTGAAAAAGAGAGTCTGAGGATTCTAGTATTTTCCCAAAAGCTGCCTCTTTTGATAACATGCTAGATCTAAAGGCGTAAATAACAGTAAAGATAAATTATTGGTCGAACTCATTGATCTATTCAAAGGATGATTTATCCCACTCTTATTTATTCTATCTAATGCCTTTCAATATGCTTAAGAACTTCTCTATCTCCTCCTCAGTATTATAGAAGTGCGGTGAAACTCTTATACCTCCAACCCTCTTAGAGACCACAACACCGTTTCTGGAGAGGTAATCCATTACCGCATCAGGATCCTTCACCTTGAAATTTATTATTGCGTGGTGCTCATCCTCCCCTAGAGGGGTCTGAAGCTCGTATCCCATCTCTATGAGGCTGCTGATAAAATAGTCTCCTATACGCTTAATCCTCTCTTCAACGTTCTCTACGCCATAATCCAGGAGCAGCCGCATAGACTCTCCAACTCCAATATAGGCAACATCATTTATATGTGCAGCCTCATACTTCCCAATACCCTTAGAATACTTTAGCTCATAAAGGTCAAAGCGCTCATAAATGTTCCTCCTAGAAACCTCCGGATCTATGCTTCCGCCGCCTAGGATCGGTGGATTAAACCTATCTATATGTTCGCTCTTTATGTATAGAAAGCCTGCGCCAAGCGGCCCCAGAAGCCACTTATATGAGCCGCAGGCAAGGAAGTCTATGCCCTCTCTGGCAACGTCTATCTTCATGTTTCCAACGGCCTGTATCCCGTCGACAGCTAGGAATGCGCCCCTCTCATGTGCGATCTCAGATATGGCCCTCAAATCATGCCTGAAGCCATTATACCAGCCAACCTGACCCACCGCAACCGCAACAGTCCTATCATCTATGCTCTTCTCAAGCATGTCAACGCTAATCCTGCCGCCAACATCCCTCACAATGCGGACCTCAACGCCCCTCTCGCGTAGCTTAAGCCAAACTATAACATTCGAAATATATTCAAGTGTATTTGTAACTACGTTGCTTCCAGGCTTATAATCTAGCATTTGAGCAATGAGGTTTAAGCCGAAGGTGGTGTTGGGTATGTGGGCTATCTCATCCTCCCTAGCGCCTATCAGCCTGGCGAAGAGCCCCTTTGTCTCAGCAATTTTCTTCCGCCAATCACCTAAGTCGACGTCGTGCGTTAGCTGAGCTTTAACCTTATTCTCCACATAGCTCCTCATCGCATCGGCTGAGCGCAGGGGAAGCGGGCTGACAGCAGCGTGGTTAAGGAAGATTTTGCTCCTAGTTATGGGAAATTCCGCTCTAAACCGCTGAATATCCATTACAACCCTTCCCTCCTTCTCATGCGCCCTGGCTGAGAATCTTCTCGGCTATAGCGTTTCCCATATCCCTTGTCGTCGCGGATCCGCCTAAATCATAAGTTCTAACCCTACCCTCACTCAAGACAGCCTCGACAGCATCCCCTATACGCCTAGCAGCCTCATATTCACCGAGCCACTCAAGCATCATCTTGGCGGCTAGGATCGTCGCTATTGGATTAGCCCTATTCTTCCCAGCATGCTTCGGCGCGGATCCATGAACTGGCTCAAACATTCCATAATTGTCGCCTATATTTGCTCCAGCCGCAAGGCCTATCCCGCCAACTATCTGGGCAGCCTCATCTGACAATATGTCGCCGAAAAGGTTCGTCGTCACTACAACATCGAACCTCTCAGGCTCCTTGATCAACCTCATGGCCATGGCGTCAACATGCTCCTCGTCAACGCGTATGGAGGGAAACTCGCTGGCAACTCGGAAGACGGCTTCCCTAAATATTCCATCAGTTATGCGTAGAATATTCCTCTTATGGACGCAGGTTAAATAGCGCCTGCGCCGCTCAGCAAGCCTAAAAGCGAATCTGGCAACCCTCTCAGAGGCCTCACGCGTTATAATCCTTAAGGCTACACCCTTGCCGGGCGAAACCTCATACTCAACGCCAGAATAAAGGCCCTCAGTATTCTCCCTAACAATTACGAGATCTATATTAGGCTTAAGGGACCATACTCCTGGAAGAGATTTACATGGCCTAACGTTAGCGTATAGGTTGAACATTTTCCTTATGGTTACGGCAACGCTTGGTGGAGCGCCAGGATCCTCGGGAGTTGTCATTGGGCCCTTGAGGCATGCGTGTGTACTCTTAAGGATATCTATTGTCTTCTCCGGCAGGTTTGTTCCATACTTCTCTATGCAATCGTATCCGGCTTCACCATAAATGAGCTCTAGTCTAAGGCCGCTCACGATCTTCTGGACAGCCTCTAAAACTCCTACCGCGGCCTCCACGACCTCCGGGCCTATCCCATCGCCAGGGAGAACCGCTATCCTATATATTCTCTGCATCCTCATAATCCTCCATGCGGATACCTAAGTTTGTTCAGCATAAGAAAATAAATATTTCTTACTAAACATCAGCATTGTATAGAATCTCCTGCTGCTGGTCTCCATGTGCCATGAGGTTATCGCGTATAAAATGATGGAAGCAGCTGAAGCAGCCAAGCATCTTGGCTACGTCTGTGAGAATATTTCGCCGAAGGAATTCTGCGATTACATGATGGGTGAAACTTATACCTGCGATAAGACTATGCTTAATGATGTTTTGGGCAGCGGCCTCTTAATGTTGCATGAAGTTATAGAGATAAGCGAGCTTAAGAAGAGGGGCGTACAGATAAATAATATGACTCTGACGAGCTGCGATAAAGCAGTCGTTTATGAGGCTCACTTAACTGCGACAGAATACGAGATTAAATATGTGCTTAGTAGAGGCGACTTAACATGGATTAGGCTGAGGCTCTCACATGCCAGAGAATGGTTAAAAGATGAGAATTTACCCGAAAATCTGGTTGAGAGACTTAGGTCTATTGTGAGCTGGCTTTCAGGGCTTACTGCGAGCGTAGATGACGTTTAACGTTGGGTTTTAATAACTATTGTGTTGGATATATAATTGAATAGTCTCTGCTGCTTCTGCGGATACAATATTAAACCCAATATGAAGTCTATTGGTGGTATAAAGGCTTTCCCTAGGCTTTCTATAGCCGCTGTTATTATATCCATTGGCTTACCATCAGCCCTAACAACCTTAAGTTTGAGAGCCATCTTTCCAAGGGACTGCCCATAAACACCCTCCAAGAAAGTCCAGTATAGGAATGAAACCACGTTGCTTAGGCCGAAACCCGCAAACATGCCCCAGTCCCACCTAAAACCACCTATGAGATATACCCATGGCCAGAGGAATATAGAGACTATAGGGACGATAATAAGTCCGAGAATAATCATATCTATGAAGTATGCCGCTATTCTCTCACCCCAGCCCGCTAACTCAAACCTAGATTCGGAAGGGATTGGTGAGACTGCTGCACCGCAATTTGGGCAGAAGAGGGCATCTTCCGGCAGCTTATAGCCGCATCGCCTGCAATATGGCATAACTCTACACCAAACTTTAATATTCCAGTCGTTTTAATAAGGTTATACGCTGAACGGCAGCGGTGGTGCTGGACTTTGGATATTGAAGAGCGGTTAAATCTCATTGTCCGCAATGCTGAGGAGATAGTGACACCTAATGAGCTGCGCATACTCCTAGAGACGACGAGTAGACCTAAGGCTTATTGGGGCTTCGAGTGCTCAGGCCTAATGCATATCGGCATGGGGCTTGTATGCGGCTCTAAAATTAAGGATATTGCTAGGGCCGGCTTTGATTTCACAATATTTTTAGCCGACTGGCATAGCTGGATAAATAATAAGCTTGGGGGTCTCATGGAGAACATACGTTTATGCGGCGAATACTTTAAGCAGTGCTTTGAGGCGCTTGGAGTAACCTCAGCTGGCAATGTGCGCTTCGTTTGGGCCTCTGAGCTGGCGGACGACATAGACTATTGGGAGAAGGTTATAAGGATAGCTAAGAGCTCATCGCTCCTGAGGGTTAGAAGGGCGCTGACCATAATGGGACGCGAGCTGGATATGGCTGACATAGAGACCGCGTGGGTATTCTATCCATGTATGCAGGCAGCAGATATATTCCAACTGGAATTAGATATGGCGTGTGGTGGGATAGATCAGAGGAAGGCTCATATGCTGGCCAGAGACGTCGCTGAGAAGATAGGCTGGAAGAAGCCTGTATGCCTACATACACCGCTCCTATCAGGCCTACAGCCTCCAGCTAAGATCCCCGAAAGCAGGTATGATGAGGATGCTAAAATAAGCGAGAAGATAGGCTTAAAGATGTCTAAGAGTAAGCCTGAAAGCTGTATTTTCGTCCATGATTCTCCAGAGGAGATTAGGGCTAAAATTAGGGCCGCCTACTGCCCACCAAAACAGGAAGAGGGGAACCCTATTCTGGAGCACGCTAAATACATAGTTTTCCCCGAGCTTGGAATCATGGAGGTCCCGCGCCCGTCTAAGTATGGTGGCCCAATAACCTTTGAGAAGTATGGGGATCTGAGGGATGCCTATCTACGTGGTGAAATACATCCATTAGACCTGAAGAACGGCGTTGCCGAAGCTCTAATAAAGATACTTGAACCTGTCAGAGAATATTTTAGGCGGAGACCTAAGCTTCTAGACGAGATGCTTAGGATAGAGGCGGGCTTAAGCCAACTGTAGAGGGCGCAAATATGTTTGCGCTAAAATATTTGAGGATAACTCCACAGAGAGGGATCATATCGGCTTGGATTTTACACCGCTTATAGCGTCCCTCTTCCTTATCCTCCTATCAGAGCTGGGAGATAAAACCCAGATATGTACGATCATGTTGGCGGCTAGGTCACCAACCCGCTCAGTCTTTCTGGGAGCTATGTCAGCCTTCTTTATTATTGATGGGGTGAGCGCACTGGTTGGCGGCGAGCTTCCAGCCTTCCTCCCACGCAACGTAATCAGCCTTATCTCAGGCGTGATCTTCATGATCTTTGGAGTAATCCAATTGGTAGGCGGGGAGAGGCGCAGGGGGATTATTTACGGCGACGCTAAAGCATCCTTCATAAGAGTATTCCTGCTAGTCACATTAATGGAGCTGGGAGATAAAACCCAGATAATGTCCGTTGTATTGGCGGCTCAGTTCGGAAATCCTCTAATGGTCTTTCTAGGAATCATGTTAGCGTTCAGCATAATAACTGGTGTAAGCGTTATTTTAGGCGGCAAGATACTTAGGGCCATACCAGAAAGATATTTGACCATAGGCTCCTCGCTAGTATTCCTTGCAATCGGCCTTATCCTAATTCTAGAAGCCCTAAATATTAGCGCATTGCCATGAATGAATGTTAATTTATGTTGGACGTTAAACCCATTACGTTTCCGGCTCAACCATCACTGCTGTTCCAGTAGCTGTTATTACGATTATGCCCGCACCTAAGCCGAGGTCTGAGGTCTCTAAATCAACCCCAACCACTGCGTTAGCTCCTAAAGCCGCAGCCTTCGCCTTCATCCTCTCTAATGCCTCCATACGAGCCTTCTCAATCTCTGTTGTGAAGGCTCTAATTTCTCCACCAAATATTGTCTCAATGCCGGCAATGAATCTTCCAAGCATACCTCTAGTTCTTGGCGAGAGCCCGGTAACTATGCCAATAACCTTCTTAATCCTATAGCCCGGTATTGTGGGCGTAGTAGATACCATTATATTCTTCACGTCCTCTAAGGATGCGCCACATCTTGGACAGAACCTTGCGCCCTCATCAACTTCAGTATCACATACCGGACACTTCAATCTAAAATCACCCCATTGTAAAACTATTTTTGAGAAGATTTTATAGTTTTGGTCGCCAGAAATAAAGATGGTGATTAGTTTTGAGCAGAACCTGCAATATTACTGTGAAATTGGATGAGCAGATAGGCGTGATAAATCCACATATCTTCGGGCACTTTATTGAGCATCTGGGGCGATGCATTTATCCCGGAATATGGGTTGGAGAAGACTCAAAAATACCGAACTGTAATGGATTGAGGAAGAACGTTGTCCATGCTTTTAAATCTATTGGCGCGCCGATAATCAGGTGGCCTGGAGGATGCTTTGCAGACGCATATCACTGGGAGGATGGTGTAGGCCCAAGGGAACAAAGACCTAGAAGGCTTAACATATGGTGGGGTGGTGAAGAGCCGAATGAATTTGGCACAGACGAATTTATGATGTTATGCAGGCTTACTGGGGCCGAGCCATATATATGCGTAAATGTCGGCTCTGGAAGCCCAAGCGAAGCCCTTGCTTGGCTTGAATACTGCAATTATGCAGGTAACACTAAGTATGCGAATCTTAGATCTAAAAATGGTCATCCGGAGCCATATGGAGTTAAGTATTGGGGTATTGGAAACGAGAATTGGGGTTGCGGAGGCTCATTTGACCCGGTATATTATGCTTGGGAGTATCGGAGGTTCGCAACCTATCTTAAACAGGCTGATCGCTCAATCAAACTAATTGCATGTGGTCACACTTCTCGGGACTGGAATTACAGATTTATGGAGGCCTTAAGGGATCACATCCACCTTGTGGACTATCTGTCAATACATTATTATTTTGGTAATGCCCAGCGGTACGGTAATGATGTCGAATTCAGTGATGAGCAATATCTTAACTTGCTCTTTGATGTTCAACATCTTGAATATCAGATTCAGCAGGCAGCATTTATAGTAGACTTTTTCTCCGAGGGTAGGAAAGATATAGGTATAGCTGTTGATGAATGGGGTGTTTGGCATCCTCAGGCAACTGTTGAGAGCGGCTTATACCAGCAGAACACTTTAAGGGATGCAATACTTGCGGCGTCGGTACTAAACTTATTTATCCGCTTCTCCAGGAAAGTTTGGATGGCCAACATAGCCCAGGCAGTAAATGTTCTTCAGAGCATATGCCTTACAAAAGGTGAAAAAACCATTCTTACTCCAACCTATCACATCTTCAACATTTATCAGCCACATATGGGAAACATTGCACTGAAAGCAGACGTTGAATCGCCTATTATAAGAGAGCCAACGGAAAAAGATTATGTTGCTAGGCAGCGTTTCCAGAGGAGGCTTAAATCGCTCAAAGCCTTAGATGTTGCAGTCTCAATAAGCCGGGATGAAAGCAACTTAGTAATTACTGTAGTGAATCAGAGCCTTGATGAGGATTTAGATGTTAAAGTAACGTTATCTGGGAATCGTGAATTTCAGGGCGGCAGCTTTGCTATTGTTAATGCTGTAGATGTGAGGGCGTACAACGACTTCGACTTTCCAGATAATGTGCGGGTTAGGGAGGAGAGCCTGGAAGCAGCTAGAGGGAAAGAATTCACGTTCAGGTCTGAGAGACACTCTGTGAGTAGACTAAGCCTTAAATTAGGAGGGTGAAGTCTTTTAGGAGCCATCAAGATTCTCTGCTACTCTGACGGCTTCCTCAAGCTCCTTAACGCTTCTTATGCCCACTGAGACGGAGTGAACGTAGGGTACTCTAAAAGCGTACTCTAGGGCTTCTCTAGCTCTGCTTGCGAGCTTACCTCTCCCCAAAACCTTCATTAAGTATACTCCTTTACCATGCTCATAAAGAGTTTTTATAGCCCTGTGCATGCTCCCTAAGTCTCCATTCCGAATCTCCAATCCCTCAATATTCAGAACCGTCAAGACCACGTCAATCTCTGGGTGGTTAGCTAGCTCCATTGCGAGACTGGAAGAATGTGTTGAGACTCCAACAGCCCTTATGACTCCATCTTTCTTCGCCTTGAGGAGAAAATCTAGTACGGTGCGTCTGCTCTTAAAGTCATCTACAGAGTCGACAGCATGCAACATAAATATGTCCAGGTAGCTGGTGCCTATCTCCCTTAAAGCATCCTCAAGATCTCTCCTCACAACCTCAATGCTCCTACCATAACTTTTACTGGTGATTACGACATTATCCCGCCCAATTTCTTTGGCAGCTTCCCTTATAGACGGATAGGAGCCATAGCTTTCCGACGAATCCCAGAAGTTAACCCCCATCTTAAAGCCCTTAACTAATATCTCCCGCCCGATAAGTGACGGGCCATAAATATCCGAGTAATCCGTCCCTATACAAAGCCTGGAAACGATAAGCCCACTATCACCGAGAATCACTTTACGCATCCCACGCTCACCGTCTTAAAGAATGTTAAAAGCTCTCAATGGATAAAGTTTACCCTACCTCTCCACGATCCTCTTCCGCGATAATACTGAGCTTTTGGTGGAGCGCGAATGCCAGCGCAGTTAACGCTGAGGCTGCCGCTAGATCAGTTGCTATCGTTACACCTGGACATAGATCTATAACTAATTTAGCGAAACGAAATATTCCATGCGGTATACCCTCCCTAGAACCTACTAGGAAATTTGCCCTGCTATTCTTTAGAACTATCTCAGCTAAGTCTAGGGAGATCGAACTTATTGGTTCGCCCTCAGGCTCAAAGACTATTATGGGCTCATCAGATCTCTCTCGAACGAGCTCATAAAGGTTCTGGACGAAAACCTCTGTCTTATGGGGCTTGTGCGCATAAGTTTTCAGCTGCACCTGGTACCTTGATTCCACTCCATCGAAGACCCCCTTTAGGAAAGCGTTTAATTCATCAGCCCTAACTATCCCTACTGGAGCAATAATTAACTCGCCGACCTCAAAAGTCTGGGCCTCACGTCCAATTCTAATGCCCATCTCTCTGGAAACATCAAGGCCGCCGAGGTAAGGCATCTGGACCAGCGAGACCTTTTTAAAGTATTCCCTAACCTGAAACTTCCGGGGAGTCATCTTCTTCTGGAACTCTCTTCCATCTACAACGCCAATGTAAGCGTGGGGTCCAAGGATCTCTACAAAAACAACCTTGTCTGGGAAGTCAAGGTTCACTGGGCAGCCTGAGAGATCCTTTAGGATGGCTCCAACCTTAACATTGACGTCTATGCTTGTGAATCCATGACTGCCTCTCCTAACAGTATTCACAGCGAAGGACTTAGCCTCCCTTAGATCATCGGCAACCCTTCTCGCAGCGTCCACAATGGGCTCTATTTCAGCTGGCGCATAAAATCTTACTGGTAGGGCCCTCTCAGCCTCAGGAACCTTCACCTTAATCTCTTTAGCCAACTCCTCAGAGGGCATGTTAGACCAAACCAAGACTAGGCCTGAGAAGTTTAACGGCCCAGCTAAAACCTTAACGTCTGGAAAAGTCTCCTTCAATATCTGAGCTGTGATCCTTTCGTAATTCCTAAGGGTTTTAACTATTACTGAGACCCTGCTGAAGTCTAGCTCGGCTGAATCCATACACGCCAACCTTAAACTTCCCTAACAAAGAAAGTTAGCTCACACATCCATTAATATGCATCTCGCTAAATACTCTGAAAGAACCCTAAAACATTTTCCACTCCAGAGACATAAATAATGTTTGGAGTGGGGCCAATGGTTAAGTGGGTCTTTACGCATAGCGATGGGGATGGTGTTTGCTCTGGTGCGCTTGCATTAGCCGCAAACCCAGATGCAAGGGTCTTCTTCACGCATCCATCCGGCCTCCTAGAGGACTTAGAGAACGTTAGAGTTGGGGACAGCATAGTTATATGTGACATAGCCCTTCCTGAGGATAAGCTGACGGATGTTTTAACTAGGTTTTCAGAAATCGCCAAATATGGCGAGCTTATATATATCGACCATCATCCGCTGCCTGAAACGATCACGCCGAAAGATATTCCAGGGAAAGTGCTCCACGCCATAGGTTCATCAGCTTCAGAGCTAGCATACGTATTCTTCCAAGAAAGGTTGGCGCATACGATTAGTAGGGTTGCAATATACGGTGCGATATCCGACTACATGGATAGGACGCCAACAATATCCATGCTTCTCCAAAGCTGGGATAAGAGAACAATATACTTTGAGACAGGAGTTCTCGTTCAGGGATTAGAGAGCTTTAAAAGGGATCATGATTTTAAGCGGAAAATAGTTTCTCATTTGGCGGCAAATAATCCGCCGAGCCTATGTGTAGAGCTCTTAGAGGCTGCGATAGAGAATACTAAGCGGGAGAATGAAATCATTAGGTCTCTGGGAAACTACATTAAGGTTTACGGCAATATTGCATATGCTATAAACGTGCCCTTCTCGCTTGGCAAGACAGCAATATATGTCAGGGCTTTAGCCAATACTCCAGTCGGGCTGGCGGGTGAGGAAAGGAGGGGCTTTATAGACATGAGCCTAAGGACATGTGAGGAGAGCATAGACCTAAATAGCATATTGCGCCGCATATCCCCAAAGCTCGGAGGGAGCGGTGGCGGGCATAGAGAGGCTGCTGGAGCGAGGGTACCTAAAGAGAACTTCCAAAAGTTTATAGAAGAATTAGATAAAGCATTGAAGGGCACATATGAGCGATGAAAGATTCCCGAAACCTATTTATCTCCAGAAGAATCCTTTATATTTAGCCGATGAGGATGGCTGCAGTACCCGATTGATGAGGGCCCCTGGGGTATCTGAGGCAAACCCTTATTCAAGTAAACCTTTTAAGGCATTATGATTCTTCATAGGGTAAGATAAACCGCTAGTATACTGGATTTGCTGGGTGGCTTAATATTGGGCCTCGAAGAGTATATTGCCGAGATCGCCAAATCCCATGGTTGGAATGTTGAGCTTAGGAGGAAGCATGGCAGCAGGATACAGGACCTCATACTTCAGAGAGGTGGATTAATTCTAGTGGTTCAGGTTAAGGATTTATCAAGCCCTGCAGGCCCGAGGGCCATTACCCAAACCAAGAAGGATTTCGATGAATACATTAAGCATTTGCTTGAGGAGAAGCTCGGCGTGACGGTTGTCCCCATATTAATCTCAAATAATATTTCTGAGAGGGCTAGGAAGAGGGCCCTATCATATGGGATCAGACATTATAGCCCAAAAGATCTGGAGAAGATACTTAAATAGTATGACTACCTCTCAGCTATTAGTGTAACTCTTACAATGCTTCCAGGATCCATAAGCCTTCTTATAAGGCTCCTTGAGAGATCGCATGCTGCCTTATCTGCTCTAATAGCAATAGTTCTCCCACAGACGTAGCTGCTCTTCCTGACAACTATGTCTGTCGGATGCGCGAACGTCAGGCTTGGGCTCCCAAAAGCTTTGACGACATCCTTCTCTCCACCCACCTCAATAATAATCGTTATCCTAGCATCTAGACTCCTCGCAACAGCCTTGAAACTCTCATCCAAATCCCTCGCCGACTTATTTGCTCTTATAGCTATTATGCAGTCGCCCCTCTCGGTTAAATGATCCTCCTTCGTGACCTCGAAGGTTGATCTATGCGTCGCCCTTATGAGCGCACTACCGAACGCTATAATCTCATCAACAGCCCTCAAACCTCACGCACCCAAACAACAGTGGGTTGAAGTTAAATATTTGATTAGCAAAATTTTAATTTGAAGAATGCTGGTATCTGGAATGGCTTCGAGGAGAATATCGGAGAGCATTTTTAGGGCGTATGATATACGTGGAATCTACGGTCTCGACATAGATGAAGATGTTGCACGCATTATAGGTAGGGCTTTGGCGGATTACGCTGGAAGAGGAAAGACCTTTATTGTTGGCAGGGATGTCAGGCTGAGCAGTAAGCCGCTCAGCGAAGCCCTCATAGATGGCATGGTTTCTGGGGGCTTAAATGTTGAAGATATAGGTGTCGTTACAACGCCATTGCTCTACTTCGCCACAAGACACTATAATGCTGATGGTGGGGTAATGGTCTCAGCATCCCACAACCCGCCGGAATGGAATGGCTTTAAAATACTCTTTGGAAGGGGCTTTATATGCATGGGCAGCGGGATGGAGGAATTTAAGAGGATAGCCCTCAAAGTATCCTTTGAAGAGTCTAGAATAGGTTCGGTTAAAGCCAATCCAAACGCTGTTAAAGACTATGAGGAGTACGTTCTAAGTAGAGTGAACATCGGCAGAGGCATAAAAGTGGCCGCAGATCCAGGCGGGGGTTCCTGCACAGTTCTCGTGCCAGAAATCTTTAGGAGAGCTGGCTTAGAAGCCTACGCTATATACGATAAACCGGACGGATCATTCTCTAAGCATCCGCCAGAGCCTGATGAGAGAACACTGGGGGAGCTGAGGGGGCTTGTGCGTGAATATGGAGCTGACTTTGGAGTCTGCTTCGATGGTGATGGCGATAGGGCGCTCTTCATCGACGATAAGGGTAGGCTTGCTTCAAGCAGCATAATACTATCGCTCCTAGCTAGACACTATCTGAGCGAGCATAGGGGTGCGGCAGTCGTGTATGAGGTTAGCTGCTCAATGGTTGTTGAGGAGGTTATAAGGGCTCTTGGCGGCAGACCAATTCTAAGTCGGGTTGGACATACATACATCTACGATAAAATGATTAGTGAGGATGCTGTTTTAGGTGGTGAGACTAGCGGGCACTTCTACTTCAGAGATGTATATGGTTTTGATGATGCGGTATATGCGAGCCTTAAGGTTGCCGAGGTCATATCTAAGGATGGAAGGAAGCTCTCTGAGATAATTGACTCTATGCCAAGGTATCCGCAAACGCCAGTGAAAAACTACAGCTGCCCAGATGAAGAGAAGTTTAGGGTTGTTGAGGAGCTTGCCAGCGAATTCATCTCCCTCGGATATAAGACCATAACCATTGATGGTGTTAAGGTTATGACTGAGGACGGCTGGTTTCTAATAAGGCCGTCTAACACGCAGCCGCTGATAAGAATGATAGCTGAAGCGAAAGATGAAACAAAGCTAATGGAGCTAGCATCGCTCGCCGAAAGAGAAATCCTTAAGAAAATTAAGGCCTGTAAATGATCCGCTAGCTGCCATGCCGACTGTACTACAAAAGGTTAAAATGGCTTGGTGAATTTAAGTTTTTGTGGAGAAGCATGGATGAAAGCGAATACTTAAGATGGATTCTCTTTAGCAGGAAGACTCTGAATTCTGCAAGGGGTGATTTTGAGAGGGGCGACTATAATTGGGCTTGCTTTAAATCCCATCAGGCGGCTGAGCTTGCCTTAAAGGCTTTGCTCAGGGGTTTAGGCATGCCCTCGTATGGGCATAGCTTGTCGAGACTTTTGGAGGGGGCTGGGAGAATCTTTGGATGTGAGGATAACGTGGTTCAGGCTGCTAAGACATTAGATAAATATTATGTGCCAACAAGGTATCCTAATGCTTGGGTTGAGGGCAGCCCAGACGAATATTATACGCGGAGGGATGCTGAAGAAGCTATAAAGTTCGCTGAGAATATAATAGGTTGGGTTGAGGGGAAATGGGGATCATTGAAGAAAGGAGAAGGCTGAGGGAGAAACGCATATTAGAGGCTAAGGAGTGGGCCTCTAGGATCTCATTTAAGGCCACAGTCATCTTAATAGGCTCATATGCGAGGGGTGATTTCAACCTCTGGAGCGATGTAGACATATTAGTTATCTCAGAAGAATTTGTGGGAAGCCCCGTACATAGATTGGAAAACCTTGATGCTCCTCCAGGCTACCAGATTATCGCCCTAACGCCTAAAGAATTTAAGAGACTTATAGAGAGAAGGGAGCCAATTGCTATGGAAACCATAGAACATGGCGTGGTCTTAAGGGACGACTTAAACATCTTTTCTACAAAAATAAAAATGAACGTATGAGAATCATACTTAAAGCTGCTTCTAAATGTAGATAAGTTGATGTAATGCAAGTATAATAGGAGGGTTTAGTCTTACGGTTATATGTGGCGGCTATGATTACGTTATACTCTTGGGCTTTAAGAGCAAGATAGAAGTATCAAAAGCTAAAATCTCTTCAAAATTACCAAAGTATAATTCTTGATTTGCCTGGACCGCAGTCTATATGTAGTGTTCCCTCGCCCTCATCCAAGCGTTCAATTATTAGAACTATTTTACTGCCTGCTGGTATAACTTCGATATTTGGTGAAATGTATATTGGTGGTTGCTCGACAGGTGGTCCTGATGATTTACCGATACTAGCCGTGTTATTGCCAATCTCATGGAAAACTCCCTCACTATCGATGTAGCCCAGTGTAAATTTGACATTTATGTAATCATCTTTTTCTTTTCCCTCTTTAGTATACTTTGCCCATATAATTATAGTTATTTCTTCGCCGAGAAGTAAATCTGTTGGCGTCGTCTCCACGGTTTCCCCCTTACGGCTATCATGTGGATTATTAAGGCGCGGCGTAACGTCTGGAAGCTCATCGGGATATTTTATTGTAAGTGAAAACTCTTCTTTTTTCTCAGATCCAGCGCCTTTCTCTTTTAGGGGGGCAAGATAAATAGTTCGCCATTCCGCAGGCCTAGATGTGCTGTATACTGCTATAATTGTTCCATTACCAGTAGCACGAAAAACAGTTGATGAAGAAAAGCTATCATCCATTTCTATTGCGTAGACAGGATCCCACTCCCAATATTTGAAAAGATATCCAGGTTCCGGGTCATATTTTATTTCTATCCACTCATTGTATGGAACTAGAACTGATGCTGGCAACTCGTCGAACGTCTGCGAGACCCCTGACCATGTCAATGTAATATTTCCTAAATTGAAAGTAGCGCCTCCATCCTCTAGGCTCATCAGAGTTATATTGCAATTCTCTACAGTAGGAATGCTTGAGCTATTGTAGTGGGCGATTACTCTTGCATTGACGCTTTCATAGCCATAATTTTTCACTTTTATTATTGCATTAACCCCATTTTGCGACACATCGACGAAGCCGATGGACGAGAAGTATTTAAATTCACTTCCAGTAGGCGGGGCAAACGAGATTGCAAGCGTTTGATTTGTGAAAAGTGACAGTACATATGGGGCATGCTGCAGTTTAACCGTCGTTCCGTTAATCGTGAAGCTGCCTTCATTATCGATACCTTGTGTTGATAAATCATCGCTTTCTAAGAATAGAATGCATGATCCCCATCTCGCCGCAACTCTTATACCATTGTTGTCTGTAACGATTAAAGTAATATATTTTATAACTGAGCCATCGAAGTTAAACGTAGCCCTATATGTTCCCTGGTTCAAATATTCAAGACTCTCGATTTTGATTTCATTAGTTCCGTTAACAAGCAACTTTACATTAGCCTGTGCAAGATCTGATACTGGTATAAAGCGTTTCTTCATACCACCTAGACAGACTCTAAATGCCACTATTATGAGGCTATCCGAATTGTTTAACTTTACTTCAGTATTTAGTATCTCAAGGTATAACGTTCTTTGCATTGTGATGGCCAGGTTTTTAAGTCCATATGCCTTAATATTCATGCCGAAGGTTGTATAAACCATACTTATGCCCTCTTTTTTATCCCAATCTATGGCCCAAGCTATATTCTTGCCTGTGCCTTTCTCAGGTATTAGAGTGATATCTATGCCGAATCCTTGATAAGATTCTAGGAGAACTTTAAGCCAATCATTAATGAACTTCTCTCCGCTTATCTTAGCCAAATCCATGTCCCAAGTTTCGCTGTAATTTTGTGTTGCGATTGCCAGTGCTCTTGTTAGGCATCTTTCGAAGTCGCTTGTTATCGCTAGGACTGTTTCGTCTACTGGCTCATAGGATACTTCCTGCCTTCTCGCGTTTATCTGGCCTATTGATAGTATTAGGGAGAACATGAAGGCTGCTATTATAACTGCGACCAGAATAACGAACTGCCCTCTTCTATCTTTCCTAAATCTATTCACATGAATCAACTCGAAGACTCTATTATGCTGTTATATGTTATATCTGTCATTGTATATATTCTTTGTGGTCCAGTAATATAATAATATAGATTAAGCTGGAAACTCATGTAATCCCAGCCCTCGTGAGAACTAAACTCAAATAATATATTTTACCATTCTTCGACGTATAGGTTATGCTGGCTGAGGCAACCTCACTTAACCTCTCAAAAACTCCTCCGGAGGCGTTTGAGACGTAAGGTTTCCCATCTAAATTAACCGGGATCCATCCCTGGCCGGATCCATCCCTCTCATAAATTGTCAGGTTGAAGTATACGTTTTGGGGCAGCAGGCTCTGGAGGGCGCTGGCCAACATGGCGCTCTGGCTTTTATCAATAGCGGTCTCAATCACACCTGACTCGGCTAGACGATGCAGGACGTTATACGCTAGCCTGTTTAAGTCAATAGCCTCCTGCCTAAAGAATTTCTCTGAGGAGAAGAGCATGAAGAAAGCCGCTGTGAAGACTATGAACATTAGTGTGGCCGCTATAACGGCCTCAATTATTCTCATCTGCCCAAAACTTGAGTAGCCCATCACCACGACATCCTCCACACCCATAATCTAACCGTGTATGAGGAGAACCCAATCTTAACGCTCCGTTCAACCATGTAGGCTAAAGGTATCTCTTTAGCTGAGGGGCCGAAGCTCTCGGGGACAATCTTCCAAGCCGCTATAAGGCCACCATCAGCCACCGCCACCACGGCGACAGTATGCGGTTCTGTGCCATTCATCTCATACGCATAGTAGCCGTTAATCTCCTCATTATTGTAGGTTAACTCATAGCGTACGCATCCTACATTAATCGTTCCACTTGGAAGCTTTGTGAGAAATATTTGGTAGGCTTCCTCTCTGGATATAAGAGAGGATGATAGAAGGAAGCTGCCAATAAAGTAGGCATTTGTGTTGGCGCCAACAGCCTTCACCGCAACCCCTTGTACACCGTAATAATCTACAGCAGCGATTAGGAGCGCTGGACTCGAGAAGGTTAAGTCTAGGGTGCAGCGCCCGTTTTCGTCAGTAGAGCCATAAGCCCGCTCTAAGAGAACCTCATTATTAAAAGGAAAGACCGCCCCAACAGTCACTTTAGCACCCTTAGCCGGCATACCCTGTTCCGAGATAACGATAACATTAACTTTTCTATCTAAGCTCAGATTCATCATTATATTTAATGCTGGAATAAATTCTATTCTTATACCATATTCAAAGCCAGTTTTTTTAGAGCCTAGGCTCAGCAACTCTAGAATCCTTTCCGGCAGTATAGAGAGACTTTTGGGCAGAGTCTGGCTTAGTCTCTGAACTTTATCAGGGTCCAGGACAAATGCCTCGCGGGTGAAGACCGTGCTTACCGCTAAGCCGAAAGATGATAGGTCTGAAGCCCTTAAAGTAATGTTCTCACCCCAGTCTTCCGGTTTACCTGGGCTTAGGAGTATCTGCGCCATTACCTTCTGCGCGGTCATCTTTAACTGCTCCACATCGGAGGTGCTCCTATAGAGTGGTGCTGATATGCTGGTTAGGAAGACAGCGGCCAGCAGTATTGCAACCATTATAATTGCCGCAAAAATATACTCGTAAGTCTTCATTCTCCACTAAGCCTCCTTAAGCCTAGGCCAATATAAAGCACTCCCTTTCTAATCTCGCACCAAACGACAACATTCGGATTACCTCCATAAACATACTCTTTTGGCTCGATAGTGGAATCGTTTGGAGTAAAATTCTCGTCCGTAACTATACTTATGTTTGACGCTGGGTTAACCGGTATAGATGATTTGGCATAGAGGCTGCTTCTTCCCGGAATCTCTACCCTAACATATAGAATACCGCTCTCATTTACAAGTCTTATAATGTAGGCTTTTCCGCTCAGATCTGATGGAAGGTTCAGGCTCTTTGAAACGGTTACATATTCCTTAAACATGCCATATGTGAAGTCCATTAGGTTTATTATGTGTGAAATGCTCATTGAGACGTACTCCGCAGTCTGGCTTAGCTGCGTTCTGATAACGTTCTCTTCAACATATCCAACTACTATCTGGTAGGCTAGGGCGAGGGATATGGCCAAGCCTATTAGCGCAACTGTTCCAATAATATGCTGTATTGATATGTGAACCACATTCAGCACCTCAAGTCACAGAGACCATTATGGTGACCTCTATCACCCTAACAACAGATATCCCTGAGTAAAATTGCTCCTCGCTTATACCGCCAACTTCCACGCGAACCGTTAGGCTGCTTTCGCTAAGCGTTATTGATTTCACATTTATTCCCTTGTTTTGAACTCTAACATTCACGGTCCCGGAGCCGCCGAATGTTCCTCTCTCTAAACGGATCAAGTAAATGTCCATTGTTCTAAGCTCCTTATTCACGGTGATACGCACTCTATTGTAGTCTAATATTATCCATGCGCCGTTTCCAGACTCTATTCGAACATGTCCTAAGGGCTTAGACATGTCGACTATTAGTCCGCCTGGATTGGTTAGATTTGCTTCTGCAGCTGAAACCATACTCCCCCCACGATACTTAATCACGTAAGAGTTTATTGGGATAATCTCTGATTTTGAGGCGTCTTCGATCTTTATGTTGATTGGCTCGCTCTCGTACATGCCTATTCCCCCGCTCCTCTGGTTGAATTGGACTGAGCTTGCGGCTCCGGGTCTTAGTGACACATCCATTATGATCTTGTCTAGCAGGAGCATTGTTGTCTTAGCCTGCTCGAACTCAGAGTTCTGCATCTGGATTTCTAGTAGGCTTGTCGCCAGGAGTGATGCTATTATAAGTATTATAAGCAGTATTGCCGTTATGATCACTGTCGATATAACTGGTGAGACCCCTCTCTTCTCCATAACTGCCACTTACCTTTCGCCGATTATAATTGTAGGAACATGCCGAAGAAGCGCATGAAGACCATTGAGAGCATGGCGATTAGGGCGAGTATTATTGCATGCCTAAATCCAGCTGAAACGTTTCCAGTACTGATCTTGCCGGTTACTATACCCATTAAATATGACTGGAAGACTAGGCCCGGAACTATTGTCGCCAGTATTTGCGTGATCGGTATTGATACGCGCCCTATCGTCATGACCGCTGAGTACATGAAGTTTATTGTCACAAGTGTTGAGAAGACCATTAGCGCCGTGCCTATGTATGGCATTATTATCAGCGGGCGGAGGGCGGACATCTTCTCTTTCTCGAGGGATGCTTGCATCTCGCCAAACCTAGCCATGGTCTCAAGCGTTTCAGGGTTGCCTCCGCCAATCTCTATGGCGTCAACTAGAAGATAGAGGTTGATTAATGCAAACCAGGAGCTTATCCTCCTCTTCAGCGTCTCATATATAACCCTTATCGGCTGACCCCACCTTATCTGCCTAGCAACTATCCCCAGATGTTTGCTGAAGGCTCCATATGGCCTAGATGATAGCTGGATTATGCATGCTTCAGGTGAGGCTCCAGTCTTTCTGGCTTCAGTCATGTCTCTGAGGAAGTTTGTTACCTCGCCAACTATCTTTTTACCCCTACGGCTCTCATAGTAGCTGTGGGTTACTGCTGCCGGAACAGTTCCGGCTATTAGGGCTATACCCATGCCTAGTGATGGCTCAATCCCCCGCTCTAGGCCGAGCATTATTCTTAGGGATGTTAGGAAGTCTTTGAATTGGCTTATTAGGGGTATTAGGGCGAGCTCAGGCATAAGGTATGGAAAGAACATTGTGAAGATTAGGAAGAGCATGATTGGCATTGATGCCATAAACACCTTGTATGGCATGGTCTCATATATTGGCTCCTGGAAGCTGGATAGATCGGATAGGTATAGGAAGAGGATTGATATGACTGGCACAAGGATATATGAGTATAGCAGGAAGTTCTCGGCTGTGAAGCCTCCCTGCCAGTAGCCCTGGAAGGCTATTGACGTCAAATATACTATACTTATGCCCAGCGTTCCCAGGATCATCACAGCAACATATGATTCTAGGAGCATTGCAGCCCGCTCCCCAAATATCCTTACCTTCGCCGCAAGATCCCTAAACATCATTTCAGTCCTTGTTAGGAGGTAGTGGACCACGTCCCCACCAGCCCTGAGTGTGTAAACGTATCCCATGAGGAACTCCTTGTACTCTTTTGATGGGGCCCTCTCAGCGGACTTCTCTATTGCGGCTATGGGATCCATACCCTTCAGGTATACGTCGACCTCAATCTGCTTTGCAGTTTTAGCCGTGTGTGGGAGGAGGACGCAGCCCTTAAGCCTCTTGAGGCTTGAGTATGGTGAGAGGCCTCCTGTGGCCATGACGCTCACGTAGGCAGCCATGAAAGGTGCCTCCATATCCAGCTTTGACGCCCTATCCTGGGCTTTTATGCTTGGCAGGGCATATCCGATTAGGAGAACTATTAGTGGGGCGGCTACTATTGGGTAGAAGCCTGTGAGCCAGGTCAGAACTGCTGATGTGGCCGCAGACACTATTAGAAGGAGGCTGACTATCGACATGTAAGCTTCTGGATATATTCTTATCCCAGCAGCCTCGAGCGTATCTCTAAGCTTGGATGAATCCCCGCCATAGAATACTTTCATTAAAATGTTTGATAGCCACCAGAAGCCTTGGTAGGCTAGGCCGGTGAGGGACGCCATGTTTAAGCAATCCTCCTCTGCATAGCTACTATTGGGAACGGGTTTAGTAGGCGGTATCTAGATATTTCCGCCCTAATATCCACATTGCTCCTCACTCCACGAATTAGCAGATCCCTGAAGAGCAGAGCTCTTCTGGTTAGCTCCTCTAGGACGCTCTCCATGCTCACACCGTACTTTATGGCTATTCTCCTGAGCATCTCACTCTTCCTGAAGTTGTATGTGAATGTGTCTGTTAATGGGTTCCATGAAGATATCATCTCGTATCTGCCGTAGTCTACGATCTCGTGGACTTCACGTATCCTCCTTCCGAAGGTTAGCCCCATCCTGGGCCTTGGCAGCTGAACCCTCTCCTGAACTATGGCTGTGTTGACAAGGGGTATGTAGCTTTCAGCCACGTTCATCGGCGGGCTTGTTAGCCTTTTAACTGCGTGCTCTAGGCTTTCGGCGTGGATTGTTGTTAGGCCTCCGTGTCCGGTGGCCATTGCTTGGAATAGTACGAATGCCTCCTCGCCTCTAACCTCGCCAACTATAATGTAGTCTGGCCTATATCTTAGGGAGACTTTGACCAGGTCGAATAGGCTTATCTCGCCTGTTCTCGATGTGCCCAGCCCGTAGCTTGCCCTGCTGACTAGCTGGACCCAGTTCTCGTGCGGGAACATTAGCTCAGGTATCTCTTCCACTGTGACTATCTTCATTGATGGTTTTACTAGGCTTGCTAGAGCATTTAGTGTTGATGTTTTTCCGGCTCCTGTTCCCCCTATAACCATCATTGTCATCCTGTTCTCTATTAGTAGCCAGAAGTATGCTGCGAGCATTTCATCCATTGTTCCGAGCTCTATTAGGTCTATTACTGAGAATGGTTCCTCCCTGAATCTCCTTATGCAGAATGTGCTTCCCTTAGGTGAGACTTCGTATCTGAATGTTGCGGCAAGCCTATCCTTTGTTGGGAGCATTGCGTCCAGTATTGGGAATGCTGTCGATATGTGCTTCTGGGCTATATGTGTGAGCTTTATTAGGAGGTTGTCTAATGTCTTCTCGTCGATTATCTTTAGGTTTGTTGGCATGCTCTCATATTTTCTGTGCCAGACGTATACCGGCACATTCACGCCGTTAACGGATATGTCCTCAATCATTCTGTCGCTCATTATAACGTGTAGTGGGCCGAAGCCTATAAGGTCCCTCTGGAGATAATATAGGATTTTACGCCAGGACTCCTCGCCTAGGCGTTTGACCTGCTTAGTTAAGCCATATTTTCTGGCAAGTCTCTCCGCCTCGCCCTCAACATACTTGTATGGGTCAACAATCTCTTCTGGAGGGGGCTCGATCTCAACGCTAACTATATCAGAGAGCCTGCTTAGAATTGCGTGCTCCTCGGGGGATAATTCAACCTCCTCGATAAAGTAGGCTTTCTCCCCTCCGAGGTCGGGTAGTGATGCTATTGTCACCTTAGAGAAGGGATTATGGATCACATATGACTCTATTATTATAGCATTCTCGGGGATCTTTGAGAAGACTGCAACTGGAGGTGGGGGGGTAAACTTCTTCTCGAACAGTTTACTGAGCGTGAATCTGGCCCTCCGCCCACTATCCTCCCCACTCTTCTTAACGCCCATCAAATCACCCCAACAAACATTACACATAAAAAGGGGGAATTTATCTAAGTCAGCCCAAGCGGTCTCAGCCGATCTCAGGGCAACACTATAGTCTTAGGATACTGATTACCAGCAGCAGTCACGACAACTATTTCCACGCTGACACCTGAAGTAAAATTGCCAGCCTGATACTCTTTTGCAGGTATAGTTATAGTAATATCTATACTACCACCAGGATTAACAGATTGCGGGTTTCCCGCCACGTCAGGATTCACAGTCACAGTGATATTTTCTTCGGTCATATTTATCTGTTTGTATGGAATACCGTTAATCATAATGTTGTTTACGGTTGCTGTTGCTGATCCAGAGTTCCTTAAACTAAGGCTGACGTTCCATCCACCACGGCGACAGCGTATGCTGCTGTGTATTCTAATTTTTCGTATCTTGTGAATGTTGTTGCTAGCCCCATCATCCAGTATGCGATTGCTATTGACATCACTATGGCTACTGCAACGATTATTATCGTCGCAATAACTGGGCTGATTGCCTTAATGTTCTTTGCAAAAGACCTACGCAATTTTCCTCTTCCACCTCAAATTATTACCATAAATATTTTTCATACTTAAATAATATAAGGTTTTTAGTCTAGATTTTTAGACTATACTTCACCTCCATAATCTATTCAAGATGGGTTGAAACTGTTCTCTCCACAACCCCACCGCCACCCTGCACAGGCTCCTCAACCCCAGTAGCCTCAGTAGTCTCCTCAATTATGCTCCTAGCCTTAGCCATGGCTTCAGATAAACTCTTACCCTCAATAATTTTTATGCCATAAGTGTTAGCTAGCTCTCTACCACCCTTATCAATGCCGCTGAGCGCTATTATAATTTTATGCTTAGCCTTAGCGTCAAGGGCCTTCGCCCAGAAGGCTAGAACATCAACAGCTGTCACAACACTATCAGATGCATGTATAGAGCCAACAACCATTGGGGGCTTACTGCCCTTACCCTCAACACTATCCCATACTGCGAATGAGAAATCGTGTTTAATGCCAGTCTCCCCATAAACCTCAGCCGGAAACTCAATAATAAGGCCTTCATCCTTAAGCGGCTTAAATATCCCCTCAATATCAAGCATTAAACGATCGAGCAGAGAGATTTTATTAGGATTAAGCCTAAACAACCTAATAGCTTGGATTGAAAGATCACCCTCACTGAAAACATGCCCATTACCACATAAATACTCAACCTTCGGGTTAGAGAAGACACCCCTACAAGCCAGGCATCTATAGAGGAAGCTAAACGTCCTGTAGTCCGATCCTATGGAGCCAAGGGGCTTACCACATCGTGGACAGACAAGCCCATTCCCACTCTTAAATCTCTCCTCGAAGTCTATGTGCCCGCAGGCCAGATGCTCAATCATCGCGCCCCTAGTTAGTTTAGATGAGCTGCATGATGGGCAGCGCATTCTAATCATGAGCCTATGGGATTGGCATACGGGGCAGACAGCAACATTATCTACGACCTCAGACGTAAGCAGGCCAGCCTCGCACAGCATTAGGAGGGACCTGCTAGCCTCGTCTACGGAGTCAAAGAAGCCATGTAGGGAAGGGTAGTCAATTCCGCTATCAAAATTGACTGTGGGTTCTATGCTGCTGAGGACCCCGTCCTTTAAGGCCCTTAGCACCCTCTGTATCCTTCCATTCTTAAGGATGTCAAGAATTATGTCGGGCAACACTATAACCTCTTTACGATAGGTATTAAGTTATTGTTAACATCTTATATTTAAATATTATGTAATTATGCTCAGTAGTTTTTAAATAATAATGTGAATTACACATATGATTCACGTTAAGCCCTCTCCCCTCTCATATCTAGATCTCCGCCACCAAGTAGGCGATTTAACGCATAAATCTCTCTTCTCTAAAATATTCCTTGGTGATCTGATCTTGACTAAGCCCCTCTACTTAGAGGATAGTTATCTCAAGGAATGTGATGCGACCGTAGTTAAGGTTACGGATGGCAGATACGTTGTCTTAGATCAGACAGTCTTTTACCCTAGGGGTGGTGGTCAACCCCACGATACGGGCAAAATATTGCGTGGAGAAGAAGTCTTCAATGTTATTTATGTTGTTAAGATTGGCGACGAGATATCGCATGAGGTTGATAGGGAGGGCTTAAGGGTAGGCGACAAAGTCCACTGTGTAATAGACTGGGATAGGCGATATAGGCTTATGCGCAGCCACACAGCCTCCCACGTCTTCGCATCACTAGTCTGCAACGAGACAGGCGCCCTTGTGACCGGAAATCAGATTGAGGAGGATAAGGTCCGCTTCGACTTCAGCCTGGAGCGCCTAGACAGAGATATAATTATAAAGTGTATGGAGAAGGCCAACGAGCTATTCAAGAAGGATATTGAGGTTAAGTGGTATGAGCTGCCAAGGGAAGAAGCCCTAAAGATACCGGGCGTAGTTAAGATGGCTGAGGCCTTCCCACCAAACATACCTAGGCTGCGCATAGTTGAGGTTGTCGGCGTAGATAGGCAGGCTGATGGCGGAACCCATGTCAGAAACCTTAGGGAGGTTGGGCAGATAAGGCTGCTGAAGTTCGAGAGTAAGGGTAGGCTGAATAAGCGCGTCTACTTCACCCTAGAACCATAAGTGGTGAGAAGAATCAGCATTTCTCCACGCAAATCGTTTTCGCGGTTATGGCTGAGATCATGATTGAAGACCTTATAGACTCTTGCCTGGGGCGTAAACCTCTAGACCTGCTGATCTATGGCCAGATAGTTAACGTTTATAGCGGTGAGGTCTTCAAGGGCTATGTCGGCGTTAAGAGAGGCATCATAGCGTATGTTGGCGTTAACCCAAAGCCTTCTAGGGAGAGGCTGGAGTATCCATCAGAATATATTCTGCCAGCATACATTGATGGGCACATCCACATTGAGAGCTCGCTCATGACCCCGAGAATGTTCGCTAGAGCAGTAATACCCCATGGCACATGCTGCGTCATCGCAGATCCACATGAAATAGCCAACGTTCTGGGCTTAGACGGCATAAAATTTATGATTGAAAGCTCCGAGAAGACGCCCCTAAAGGCCTACTTCATGATACCATCATCAGTCCCTTCAACAGACCTTGAGACCTCTGGAGCCAAAATAGGCTTAGATGAAATAAATGCGCTAAAGGGCTTCAGACCCATACTAGGTTTAGGCGAGGTCATGAACTATGTAGGCGTTGTGAGGGCAGATAAGAAGATCCTAGAGAAGATATATGCCTGTAAGGGCATGGTTATAGACGGTCATGCACCTGGATTGAGGGGAGACAGCTTATGCGCATATATACTCGCCGGGATCAGGTCAGACCATGAGGCTTTAAGCCCGGATGAGGCTAGGGAGAAGATCGGCCTTGGAATGTGGATAATGATACGTGAGGGCTCAACCACTAAAGCCCTATCGAATCTGGCGGGAATAGTCTCAAGGGGATGCCCCGGGAGGGTTATGCTGGTAACGGACGATAGGCATGCGGGAGACATAATCCGCGAGGGGCATATAGATCACTGCCTTAGGAGGGCTGTTGAGGAAGGCATAGATCCAATAGACGCGGTTAAAATGGTCACAATTAAGCCAGCAGAATACTTTAGACTACAGGATTTGGGAGCAATATCTCCAGGGAAATCAGCGGACATCGTCATAGTGAATAATTTGAGGGAGTTTAGGGCGAAACTTGTCTTAATTGACGGCACGATAGTGTCTAAGGACGGCTCATATTTATACGCTGAACATATGGAAAAGCGGACAACGCCTCTAGGCTCAATTAATATCGGGGAGCTTAAAGTCGAGGACCTACGCATAAATCATCCAAAGATTAAGCACGGCAGAGCCATTGTTAGGGTGATAGGCCTAGTTGAGGGCCAGATATATACTGAGGAAGAGCACTGTGAGATGGAAGTCTCTAATTGGGAGGTTAAGCAAGACCCGGAAAGAGACATATTAAAGATATGCGTAGTTGAGAGGCACAAGAGCTCTGGTAGAATTGGTAAGGGGTTTGTGAGGGGATTCATGCTAAGGAGGGGAGCCATCGCCTCAACAGTTGCCCACGACTCACACAACATTATCGCTGTGGGGGTCAACGACAATGACATTTATAGGTCGATTTTAAGGCTCAGGGAGATTAATGGAGGCTTCGTGATAGTTGATGGTGGCAAAGTTGCTGCAGAGCTACCGCTCCCAATAGCCGGGCTGATGGCCGACTTAGAGGCAGAAGAGATAGCCCAGAAGACTGAAAACTTAGAGAGGGCAGCCTCAAACCTCGGCTGCAAGACCAAGAGCCCTTTCATGGCCCTATCATTCCTCTCCCTCCCAGTTGTCCCGAAGCTCAAAATAACTGATTATGGGCTTATTGACGCGGAGAAACTTAAGGCTGTGGATATATTCGTTGAGCAGTAGACTTTAGAATTCCTTTAATAGTGGCGCCATATAGTATGTTTTGGATTAGGGGATGCTGTTTTGCGCCTCCACATACATAAGAGAGCCTTCCGCGCCCTTGGAGTATCGGAGAGCTTTGTTAAGGGGCTGAGCGATAAATCCATCCTCGCCGGAGTAGTTTTAAGATGCGATGGGATAATAGATGGATTCACGTTCTCAAGGGCAACTGTGGGCGGGATGGATGCAACCGAGAAGATTATAGGCATGTATAAAGCCCTTAAGAGGGATGATATCAACATTTTAATGCTCAACGGCTGCGTAATAAGCTGGTATAACGTCATTGATCTGCAGAGGGTTTATGAGGAGACAGCCAAGCCGCTCATATGCGTAACATACGAGGAGTCTGAGGGCCTAGACAAATACTTCCTAGAACTATTTCCAGAAGACTCTGAGAAGCGCATAGAAATCTACCATAAAAATGGCCCCAGAACCACAGTTAAACTCCACACCGGACACGAAGTTTACATTAGATTTTATGGTATGAGCTTGGAGGATGCTAAGGGAATACTTAACAAGTTCACGATACATGGGGCTGTGCCAGAACCCCTTAGAATCGCAAGGCTGCTGGCTAGGGGTATAATGAAGACGCTCTATGTGGATCAGCCCACTACACTATGCTGATCCTCCTCCCGACGCCTCTCTCCAAAGCCCTCTTATAAACTAGGTTTGCTGTAACAGCATCCTGTATTGCCAATCCAGTTGAGACGAAAACGGTTATCTCGTTGTCGCCAACTCTCCCGGGCTTTATGCCGGCAACTATCTCCCCCATCTCAGCCCAAATATCGCTTCTTGAGATTAACCCCATTTTTAAGGGAACATTTATCTCCCCGCTATGCGATGCTTGCTCCCAGTCATCGACAACTATCTTAGCCCTCTTAAGTATGGCTGGATCCAGCTCCTCTTTGCCGGGGGCATCCGCACCTATACAATTAATGTGGACTCCGGGCTTAATCCAATCGTTCATGACTAGCGGAGCTCTGGATGGCGTCGTTGTCACTATTATGTCTGCTCCTTTAACAGCATCCTCAACGCTGCTAGCAGCTACGAATCTACACATGCGCCCATATATGGCGGAAGCCTCGTCTATAAATCTCATCTTAGTTTCATCACTCCTACTCCAAACCCTAACCTCATCGAGGGAGCCGAAGACCTCTAGGAGGGCCATAAGCTGAGTTCTAGCCTGAACCCCTGCCCCAACCAACCCAACAACCCTTGAATCTCTCCTCGCGAGATGCTTAGCCGCTATTCCCCCGGCAGCCCCAGTGCGCATATTTGTTATAGTTGTTCCACCCATGATGGCTAGTGGGAAGCCGTTTCTAGGATCTACAAGGATTATCACAGCCATAATTGTCGGCAGCCCATACCTCTCCCTATTATCTGGGTGGACATTAACCACCTTAACGGCAGATATATTCATCTCCTCAAGGTAGGATGGCATAGCCCTCAAATCGCCATTATACCTGCTGAAGAAGAGGTATATTTTAGGCGGCATCTGAACCCTTCCGAGCCCCTTCTCCCTAAAAGCCAGCTCAACAGCATCCATAACATCCCTCATTGAAATAAGCTCCCTAACCTCATGGTCACTTAAAATAAGGGTCTCCAAAGTACCACACTCAACGACATTATTAAATGAACTATTTATCTAAGAAAGATAACGTTTTTGGAAAGATGAGAACCGTTTAGCGGAGGCTGAGGCACCAGCTATCCAACTATTTTCACCAGCGTCCCTAAGGCTTGGCCGGGCAGCCCCCTCCTAAACCTAGCCCTCACAAGCCCCTTATTTCCATGAGGGGCGACAATAACGCCGACGATAGTATTCTTTTTTCCATCGGTCCAAGCAACCTTTCGACCAATCAGCTGGCCCGTCTCGCTACGCGACTTAATGTTTGGAAAGCGTAGTATGCATTCGCGCGGATACTGCTCTCTAGGCCCTAACCTATAATTAACGACGATGCCAAACAGATCAGACAGCAATCTTAATCAGCCTCCGTATGCGGGCTAAAATAGTAATTTAGTCTTGAAAAACATAAATTTACCCTTTACTCTGAGCAATTTACAGCCACGTGATTTGCCAGATCATATTATAGGGCACTTAAGCCAAATGATTTAGTGTAGATTAAAAGGGTGAAACTGAATAAAATATTTAAGAAAGAACAGCAAACTTTTATTGTAAATATCGTATAAGGAAGATATATATGTCAAGAAAACATCTTGTTTTTGCTGCAGCTGCTCTTATATCGTTAATTGGCGTTGCGCTGATGTCTAATGTTGCAGGCGCATGGCCCTCCGATTCAGATTGGATTTATATTGATTGGGATAAGAAGGAGAATGGATTGCAAGATGATTGGAGAAATGTGGAGGAAGCGTACTATTATTACGATGAAGACTACTTGTACTTGAGACTAAAATGTTATGGAGTGCCGGGCTCTGAGTGGAAGGTTGACACGAAGGTGAGTGATGCTCGTTATAAGTGGTTCATTAACACCACAATGCCGCTCTACATGAGTGGAGGAAATATTATTGGCGCAAGCTATCTGCTGTTTGTAGAAGATACAGATGATGATGGAATTGGTGAAATCTATCTATTAGAGGATATTGAGGGTGATGGAAAATTTGATGAGTATGGCCCCGGGCAACAATATGACTACAGGAACTATAAGGTAACCGATCCGACGATTGCGGACTTCAGAATAAGTGGCAATTACATAGATATGATGGTGAATTGGACTTCTCTAGGTAATCCACGTTCTTATGGGTTGATGTGGGCAACTGACCAAGAGAACCCCAATCTAAATCAGGCCCCAACAACAGACCATCCAGACGAAGAGAGGGGGATAGTAGTCCACGACATAGTTGCCGTAAGCCAACAGGCCAATGCAACCGAAGTAGAGCAAGGTGAAACAGTAAAAGTGTCTGTTGAGGTGAGGAATAATGGGACTTGCAGTGAGTCCTTTGATGTAACAGTCTACTTTGGGCCGAAAGTGACTTGCGCTAAAAGAGTGGAGAATTTGGCTGCTGGGGCAACAACCCTTGTGGAGTTTGATTGCCCCACTGCTGGCGTTGAGCCCGGAACTTATATAATAAGAGCGTTTGCGGATTCTGCTGGCGAGATAGCGGAGATAAATGAGGAGAACAATTGGTGTACGGCTCAGGCTACTGTAACCGTGAAAGTTCATGATGTCGCCGCAATAAGTCAGACCACGAATGTAACCACCGTAGAGCAGGGTGGATGGGTTAGGATCGATGTTGTAGTCAAAAACTTTGGCAACTATACCGAGACATTCAACGTAACAGTATACTACGATAATACTCCAATAGATACAAAAACCGTCAACAGCTTAGATCCAGGCAGCGAAACAACAGTAAGCTTTGACTGGAACACTGCTGGAGTATCTCCTGAAACATACTTTATAAAAGCCTTCGCGGACTCATCTAGAAGTATAAGCGAATTTAATGAGGAGAATAATAACTGCACTGCCACCACCATCGTTACGGTGGCTCCGGCTCAGGCTCCAAGCATATCTGTTGAGAAAGACCTTGTTAGAGTGGTTGATGGACCAGATCCAGCCATAGTAGGCTATAGCACCACATATGAGATAGAGATCCTCGTAGTAAACACCGGAAACGTCGAACTGGTGAACATTAACGTGACAGACTACATCTATGAAGGAGTGACATATATAAGTCTCGGAACCCCAAGCAACGGGACCGCCCAATATAGAACCGTCGATGGGAGACCGGTAATAGTTTGGAACATAACAAGCCTTAACTCATCTGAAAGCGCTACACTGACATTTAGCGTTACATTAACACCCAATAAATCTGGAATCTTTATACTTAATCGTGGTCAGGACCTTACAGCCGTCGGCAGAACCGAGGAGAATGCAACTGTATCAGATACTGCCGATCTTGATGTTACGGTTTATGCGTATACTAGAGATGTTGAGGCTATCAGCCAGACCCCAGCGAAGGATACCGTGATTCAGGGGGAGACCGTTGGAATAGACGTGGTTGTAAAGAATAGCGGAAACTATTCTGCTGAAACATTCAATGTAACGCTCTTCTATAGCCCAGACCAAACAACATGGATGAAAATAGAGCCAATACACACAATCAGAGTCTACAGCCTTGGAAAAAATGAAGAAACCACCATAAGGTTTGCGTGGGACACGAGTGGAGTTCCGCCGGGAACCTATTATATTCGCGCCATGGCCGATTCTAGCAGGGAATTGCTTGAAACCTATGAAGAAAACAATAACTGCACAGCAGCGACTACAATAAAGGTTCAGGTTCACGACATTGTGGCTGTAAGCCAAAGCACCGATGTGACTAGCGTAATAAGAGGGGGGATAGTGAAAATTACAGCAGTTATAAGAAACGATGGAAGCGAAACCGAGACATTCACAGTAAGATGCTACTATGGAACACCGACCATATCACCCATACAAATAGGCTCCGACCAAACAATGACCTTGGAATCAGGAAAGGAAGCGACATTAGAGTTTATTTGGGACACCAGCGGCGTGGATCCCGGAACATACTGGATTGAGGTTCGAGCATTACCCGTAAATGGCGAGATAGATACCAATGATAACACATGCACCACCGAAACACCAGTAACAGTAGTAGAGAAGATTCCGGTAGGCGGCGAAATAATCGTTAGCTCAAGTTTTAACGCTCCGGAAACAACAATAATAACCGAACCCATCATCGTCATTATTCTCGCCGCAACAATCTTAGCTTCAACAAAACTGCTATTGAAAACAAAGAGACACTAAATATTCCTTCCTCTCCTTTTTCCTTTTTTTATCTCTGCTTAACTTAGAGAGCCACCACAAAAACCTTACACAATGTCACCTAGCTTTTGCCATAATACTCTGTCAGCGGCTGCTGCTCCTGCCTACTAGCCGCTTGGGTCAGCTTCCGCCACTCTTCCTGCGTTAGTGTTCCGCCAACCTGCTCCTTTATCTTCTTCGCTATCTTTGGGCCTATGTACGGCAGCGACATAAGATTCTCTACAGATGCCTTTCTAAGATCTTCGATTGTTCTCAGCCCAGCATTGTAAAGTATGCGCGCCCTAACCCGGCCTACGCCCTCAAGCCTAACCAGCGGAAGCAGCTCGGCTCTCACGCCATGCTCAACGCGCTCCATCAGCTCAGCCAGCTTAGAGAGTAGATCCCTATGGCCGAGCAGCTTCGCCAGCTCATATGATGCGTAGAGGAGCCATTTAGCGGTCTCGGTTAAATGGTAGAGGTCTCCGGGCTCAACCCCGAAAAACTCAATTATCTGATCCTCGCTGTACTCCTCTATCCAAGCATTTAAGACTAGGGCTGTTTTAACCTCGCCCAGAAACTCCTCGAACTCTATTCGATCAGCCCACTCGTCCGGAACATCGAACATGAATTCATCCCTATGCTCCTCAACGAAGAGCGCGATCTTATCGATCTCGCTAGAAGCCGGCCTAAGCCTGGGAGCCATATCAGGCGTACGCGATATCATGTGGAGGAAGCTAATGTCCGCTAGCTTCGGCGCCCTCCCCTTAAGCGCGTCGCGGATTATTATGGCTGAAACCGGGTCAATATATAGCTGCGAGACCCTTGCGCCGAACTCGGTTGCGCGGATGAAGCCGCCCTCATACTCTATCATGCCTTCATCGTAGAGGAACTTTAGGATCCTATTTATCGTGCCCTTAATCGCGCCAATATCATATTGGTAGGCGTAAAGAGTTTTAGAGAAGAAGTCATATACGCCCTGCTCCGAGTAGGCGAACTCGGACGCTATCGTAGCCAAAACATGGCTCCTCAAAACCCGCTCAACGCCAAGCTTAGACCATATCCGCTCAGGCTTAGCTAAAACAAAGCCCTCCATTAGATAGTCGCGCTCCTCCTCGGTTCTAGCCACAAGAACCGCCTCGCCAACATCATCATATTTAGGTCTGCCAGCGCGCCCAACCATCTGCTTATACTCTAAGACGGATATGGGGTAGTAGCCGTAGCCCGGCTCATATCGCCTATAATCGCTTATAACCACCATTCTAGCCGGCAGATTAACGCCGAAAGCCAATGTTGGAGTAGCCGTCAAAACCTTAATCTTTCCATCACGAAAAGAATCCTCAATGATTTTCCTATGTACCCCCGATAAGCCGGCGTGATGAAATGCAACCCCATTCCTAACAAGCTCGGCTAGAAGGTCGCTCAACCTAGTCCTCTCTCCAGACGATAGGATCTCCTCGGCTATATTGTCCAGCGAGCGCTTAAGCGACTTAGGAAGCAGGGCGCCCACCTCAGGGGCAGCCTTCCTAGACAGGCTTACAGCGTTCTTCCTAGAAGACGCGAATATAAGGACCTGCCCACCATGCCTAACAGCGTGTAGCGCAAGATTTATTGATGGATCTTTAACTAGGCGGTTCACCCTAGTTGAACCCCCATCCTTAAACTGTATCTCATCGTCCAGCAGGACACCCTCACGGAGCTTAACCGGCCTCCACTCAGTCGTTATGGCCTCGGCCCTAAGCCACTCCGCTATCTCATCCGAGTTCTTCACCGTTGCGCTTAAAGCCAGCACCTGAATGTTTGGATTTAACTGCATAAGCCTAGCCAAGACAACTTCAAGCGTAGGGCCCCGCTCAACATCATTGAGTAGGTGAACCTCATCTGCAACTATAAGAGTTATTTCGCTCATCCATGGAGCCCTATGCCTCAAAAGCGAATCACACTTCTCGTTTGTCGTCACAATGATGTCGAATCTCCCAAGCCATGGGTCGCTACTATCAAAGTCGCCTGTGCTTATGCCTACGCTCACGTATCTGCCATCGGGCTTACGTATAACGCTATACTTCTTAAATTCCTCATACTTCTCGTTCGCCAAAGCCTTAAGCGGCGCTAAATATAGAACCTTACCACCATTCTCCAGAATATGCTTTAGTGCACATAGCTCAGCAACCAGAGTTTTACCTGAGGCTGTCGGGCTGGCTAGGAGAAGGTTCTTCCCCTCAAGCGCACCAGCCCTTATCGCCTCGACCTGGGGTGGGAATAGCTCCCTTATACCCTCCTCTATGAGAACCCTCTTAACATCCGGATGAATATTTAACTCTTCAATCAGCAAGGCTGAAACCTTTACCGCTAAGTCTTCTTTAAGTATCCGGCCCTAGGCTCATACAGAGTTCCTTCACGTATCATCTGCTGTATTAGCTTTTCGGCTTCACTTCTAGCTATACCGTACTCGCTGCTCAGCCTCTCAAGCAGATCAGCCCTATTAACCATACCACTCTCCTTCTCCATATCAACAATTGTACTAAGGATAACACGCAGTTTATCCTGGACACTTCTAGGCTTACCAACCATTATAATATCTATGTCAAACTTCTTTGATGATACGTCTATCCCAACCTCCTCAAGAGACTTCCTCATAATATTTATGGCAGCCTCAGCATCCTCAGACAGAACAACATTCCTTAGGGCTGCACGCGCCCTAGCCTCAGCAATCCTGACTAGCGCTTCGAGCTGACGGGCAGTTATGGCTATAGGCGACCCCTCGCCCTCACTGGCAGACCGCATCTCCAAATAAAATTCCTTGAGGCGCTCCATTGCTTCAGGGGTTAAAACAGGCCTAATATTGTTCCTGGCGTAGGCAATATATTTTCTGAGCAGGTCAGGCGGTATGGGGGGCTCTGTTGGAGGCGCCTCCTTAATATGCAGCTTAAGCATGTGCTCGCTCATCCTAGAGTCAAACTCTTTATCTGGGACATCTCTGAGGACGAATATTAAGTCAAACCTTGAAAGTATCGTTACGGGTAGGGATATATTCTCAGCAACAGTCCTATAGGGGTCATATCTGCCGAGCGCTGGGTTTGCTGCGGCAAGGATGGCTGTGCGGGCATTCAGCGTCGCAACTATACCACCCTTAGCGACAGACACGGTCTGCTGCTCCATCGCCTCATGTATGGCAACCCTATCCTCATTCCTCATCTTATCAATCTCGTCTATGCATGCTATGCCCTTATCAGCCAAAACAAGTGCGCCAGCCTCAAGCGTCATACCACCAGTTGGAGATGGCAGAACAGCTGCCGTCAGCCCAGCTGCCGTAGTCCCCCTACCGCTCGTATATAGGCCTCTCGGCGCAATCCTCTGAACATATCGGAGCAGCTGCGACTTCGCCGTCCCTGGATCACCAACCAGGAGGACGTGGATATCACCCCTAACATTTATGTCCGGTAGGTGCTTCGGCACGCCTCCGAAGAGGAGGTACATTATTGCCTCCTTAATATGCTCATAGCCGTATATTGATGGGGCAATGGATTGAATTATCTTCTCATGTATCTTTGGATCCCTGGCAAGCCTAAGTATCTGCTCCTCCTCCTCAGGGCTTATAAGTAGGGTCTCAGGCTCTCTGCCAGCCGCATCGATATAATTTGCATCTAAGTAGAGCGTGAACGCTCTGCTTTTACCAGTCCTCGGATATGATGTCGACTCAGCGCCAACTATGCCAACAATGTAAACTCTATCGCCCGGTCTCGCAACATCAACAATATCCTTGCCGATAACCCTAATATCTAGGGAGCGGGGAGTCTGGCCTGGCGGAATATCTTCCGGATACTCTTGAATTCTAAGCTCCTGATAATCAATAAACTTAGACTTTTCAGGGATGAACTCAAAGGGCCCGCCCTTACCGCAAGCCCTATTACTACATTTAACTGGAAGCTCTAGGAAAGCTCCGTTCTGAGGGACGTAGACCTCAGTATCGCATCTCCTGCACCTGAAGGCTGCCATGGTCACAATGGGCCTAACTGTTGATGCCCGCATTATTATCCCCTCAATCATTACGAGCTTACCGATATGCTCGGATCCAAGCTTACGCAGCGGCGTTATATGCGGTAGCCCACGCACCCTAACGGTCACACCTGCCTCCTTAATCCTCTCAGCGTACTCCGGAGCTTCTATCTGAAGCTGCCCGAAGGCTGCACTATTAGCGTACCTAAAATATTCTTTGGGCTTCTCAATTATGCCATCGGCCAAGTGCGGATCGACGATTAAAAGGTCTTCGAAGTCAAGTATAAGCGACGTTGAGGAGCTGAGAGCCATCTGGGCTATCCTCTGGCGATACTTAGCCGACTTAAATAGCGAACTGAACTTTTCGAGCGGATTCTCAACTATGAGTTCACTCATACATCCACTCTCTGGACTGGTTAAGCTTGAATTATTTTCGACCTCCACTCGTCTATAATATGGCGCAAACTCTCATAAAGGCTCTTCTCTTCAGACGTCAGGTTCTTCGGAGCCTGGCTCTCCGGCACCGGGGTTGAGGCCAGATAAATAATTTTTCTAAGTCTACAATTAACTATGTCCTGTGCAAGATTCTGAACCTGCTCATATTCCCTCAATTTCTCCGGGCTCGTTTTCGAGACAGCCTTAAGATCGTTGATTAGGCGCCTAAGCCTGGGATAGAAGTCCTCCGGTAACGTCGATAGCTGACCAACCGACTGTATGCGCTCAGTCCACTGGATCTTATAGAGTTTAGCCGCATCCAATCCGCCTTCCCTAACCCTCACTATGCCATCTGCCTCAAGCTCCCTTGCAACCCAAAGCCTAAGTTCATACTCGCGCCCCTCCTCAAATGGACCGACCGAGAAGCCTATAAGGTCGATTTTAGGCGAACTCCTAACAGCGACAACACTAACCAAACTGTTCTCAAATAGGAAATCTGAGTAATCGATGCTGAAGCCAATTTCAATATCCGTGCCGCTGGACAATACTTATACCTCTCGATATAACCAAAAAGAATAATCTCATCGCAGGTATAAAAACCTGATAAACAGGTTTCTTAAACTTTTCCCCAGACTTATGAGGAGAAATCTGATAGAAAAATTTAAAATTTTATGGCATGGCAAGGTTTAAATTATCTGTCTCCACAAATTTTATCGGGGACTATGAGGATCAAAGTCATTTATCTCGGGGTTACCAGATATAAGGCTGGTAAGGGCGAGGAGGAATACGAGCTACCTGAAGGGGCCTCCGTTAAAGACCTACTAACTGAAGTATCGAAGCACCACACATTGCTTAAGGATCTTATTAGCAGTGTGTCCGATAACCCAATAGACCCACCTCTAATAGTGGCCCTTAACGGCTCCGCCATAAACCCAACAAACGTAAGCCATACAGCCCTTAAGGACGGTGATACATTAGCACTTATGACCGTTATCGGCGGAGGATAAAAGGCTAAAACAGCCTTCATAGTTTAAGCATCTAGGTTTGCCATAGAGAAAAACTCTTATAAATAACTGTTGCATTTTCTCATTCACTAATAATATGGTGAAGAATATTTGCCTGAGTGGGGCTATTCAATAACCACCTATAATCCGGATACTATGGTTAAGGCCAGTGGTAGAGATCTTAGAATATCTCCTAAAGCCGCCAGAGAGATCTGTGCAGCCATAAAAGGCATGATGCTTGGCGAGGCGAAGGAATACCTAAACCAAGTAATCTCTAAGAAGAAAGCCGTCCCATATAGACGCTATAAGAAGAAACTTCCACACAGGAGGGGCTTAAGCGGAGCCGGGAGATACCCAGTTAAAGCAGCCTCCAGAATACTTGAGGTCCTTGAAAATGCTGAGGCGAATGCTGAATATAAGGGGTTTGATACAGAAAAGCTGAGGATAATCCATGCATCAGCTTATCCGGGAGCAAAGATAAGGAGGTATATTCCCCGGGCATTTGGCAGGGCTACGCCGAAGTTTGAGACGCTCTGCCATGTTGAGATCGTTCTTGAGCAGGTGAGGGAGGGATAAAGGATGGCATATATTAAGCATATTGTAAAAGAGAATATTAGGAAAGCCGAGATAGACGAGTTCCTCTGGAAAGAGTTTGAGAGAGCCGGTTATGGCGGTGTCCACATAACTAAAACCCCGCTCGGCACAAATGTCGTTATATATGCTGTGCGCCCAGGCCTTATTATAGGGCGCGGAGGAGAGACCATAAAGAGCCTAGCCAAGGTTTTAGAGGAGAAGTTTAATCTCCCAAACCCGCAGATATCAGTTGCTGAAATAGAGGTTCCGGAGCTGAATCCGCATGTTATGGCTTCTAGGATAGCCGCCGCCCTTAGGAGGGGGATACATTTTAGGCGTGTTGGATACTGGGCTTTGAAGCAGATAATGGGCGCCGGAGCCCTTGGGGCCGAGATAACTATAAGCGGTAAGCTAAGAACAGAAAGAGCTAGAGCCGAGAAGTTTAGGGATGGATATATACCAAAGAGCGGGGAGCCTGCAATGAAGTATGTTAAAAGGGCTGTCACGCATGTTTACCTGAAGCCCGGAATATTTGGGGTTCAGGTTACCATAGTTTCGCCTGAAGCAAAATTCCCAGACGAAATAGAGCTTATTGAAGAGAAGGCTGAGGAGGTAGCTGGTCAAGCCGGGTCGGAGGGAGGATAGCCGAGATGGCAATACTTAGGGTTAGAGAGATTAGGCGCATGTCCCGTGAGGAGCGTATGAGGAGGTTAAGCGAACTACGTGCAGAGCTATCTAGGCTGAGAACCATGGTTAAGGCTGGGGGAGCTATTGAGAAGCCCGCTAGGATTAGGGAGATTAGGCGGACAATAGCCCGCATACTTACAGTTAATAGTGAGGAGGATAGGGCAGGCAGATGAAGAACATATCACATATTCTCCAAGACGAGTTTATTGGGCTGGATGTTAAAGTCGTTAAAAGTACGAACCCCTCCTGCGTAAATTTGCGTGGTAGGGTAATTGACGAGACAAAAAATACATTTAGGATTATTTGTAAGGATGGTGAAGAGAAGGTTTTGATTAAGGAGAATTGCGTTTTCCATTTCACCCTATTAGACAAAACCATTATTGAGGTTGATGGTAAAGTTTTAATTGGACGGCCTGAAGATAGGGTTAAGAAAATGATTAGGAGACGTTGGTGATGTCGTACACAATTAAGCCTCCGGAGAAAACATGCGATGACGAGTACTGTCCCTTCCACGGCTCACTGAAGATTAGGGGTAGAATACTTGAGGGCGTTGTTGTAAGCGCTAAGATGCAGAAGACCGTCATTGTTAGGCGTGACTATGTGCAATACGTGCCGAAATTTAAGCGTTATGAACGTAGGCATAGCCGAATACCAGCCCATAACCCGCCATGCATAAATGCTGCTGAAAATGACATCGTAAGGATAGCTGAGTGCAGACCAATAAGCAAAACAGTCTCATTCGTTATAGTAGAGAAAATAGGCCGTAAGGAGGTGACTTAAAGTTGGCGGCTAAGGCAAAGACAAGAGGGCTACAGGCTAAGGGTATTGGAAAACCTAAAACTAGAGTAAGTAGGGGAATAAACATCGGCTCAATAATCAAGTGCACCGATAATTCTGGGGCAAAAGAGCTTAGGCTAATACAGGTTCTCGGATATAAGGGAAGGCACAGGAGAGCACCCGCAGCCGCTGTTGGAGACATCGTGGTTGTTTCTGTTAGGAAGGGCGCCCCGGACATGCGTAAAAAGATATTTCATGCAGTGATAGTTAGGCAGAGGAAGCCTTACAGGCGTCCGGAGGGCATATGGGTTCAATTTGAAGATAATGCTGCCGTCATCATAACGCCTGAGGGAGAGATGCGTGGATCCGAGATCCATGGGCCTGTGGCTAGGGAGGCTGCGGAGAGGTGGCCGAGAATAGCTAGCGCCGCAAGCATAATAATATAGGGGGTTATTTATGAGGAGTAAGACTATTAAGCCTGGTAAGCAGAGAAAAAGGCTTTTCCAGGCGCCTTACCACATTCGCGGCAAGATACTCTCAGCCCACCTTTCACGTGAGCTGCGAAAAAACTATGGTACTAGATCTCTTCCAGTTAGGAGCGGCGATGTTGTCAGGGTTCTTAGGGGCGACTATAAGGGTGTCGAGGGTAAAGTTATTAGGGTTGATAGGAAGAAGTACCGAATATTTGTTGAGGGCATAACTCGGCAGAAGGTTGATGGAACAACAATATTGGTTCCAATCCACCCATCCAATGTTGAGATTATACGCTTAAATCTAGACGATAAGCTTAGGAAAAAGATATTAGAGAGAAGAGGATTTATTGAGGAGACCAAAGAGGGTGAGAAGGCTCCTGTAAGTGAGGTAGAAGCTCATTAAACATAATTCCATGGTTGAGGGTGTATAGTGATGGGTAAGATGGGTGGAGGCAGACATCTCAAGCGGGAGGCAGCTCCCGCATTCTGGCCTATACATAGGAAGAAATATGTTTGGACTCTTAAGCCGAGCCCAGGCCCCCATCCCATAGAGCGCTCCATACCGCTAGGAATAATCGTTAGGGATCTATTGGGCTTAGCTGAGACCATGAGGGAGGCAAAAAAGATTATTTCTCAGGGTAAAATTTTGGTTGATGGTAGAATTAGGCGCGATGAACATTTTCCAGTAGGATTGATGGATGTTGTTTCAATACCTGAAATCAAAGCCAATTATAGGGTTCTCCCATTTAAAAAGGGTTTAATTCTCCATAAGATAGAGCCTGAAGAAGCCAATTATAAGATCTGTAGGATAGAGGATAAGATTACGATTAATGGGGGCCATATACAATTAAACCTTCATGATGGGAGAAACATACTAGTCCGAAGCGAAGATCCAAGTAAGCCATCTGGAAACATTTATAGAACGCTCGATGCGTTGAAGATCGGGCTGCCTAACCAAGAGATCCTTGAGCATTTAAGGCTTGAGGAGGGGATGATGGGCATTATTGTGGATGGTGAGAACATAGGGAAATATGGGATAATAAAGTCAATCGACGTAATTGAGGGTCAAAAGAAGCGCAGGAGTCTCGTAACTATAGAAGATAGCAAGGGAGCCACATACTCCACAATACTAGACTACCTATTTGTTATAGGCGATAAGGAGGCGAGGATCTCGCTACCAGCTGAGGGGGTTGAGGAGGAAAATGTTGTCAGCTGAACAGATTAATGAGTTCAAGGTTAGGTGGCAGGAAAACCCCATGCTTAAGCCTAGAATTGAGAAGGTTGTTGTGAACTGCTGCGTTGGAAGGTCTGGCGAACCCCTAGAGAAAGCCATAAAGATAATCGAGGAGCTAACTGGCCAGAAACCCTGCTTTAGGAGGGCTAAGAAGACAATCAAAGACTTCGGAATAAGGAGGAAAGAGCCAATAGCATGCCTAGTAACACTTAGAGGGGAAAGAGCGGTAGAGTTTTTAAAGAGAGCCTTAGAAGCCATCGATAATAAGATACCAGTAAGCTCGTTTGATCCCTTCGGAAACTTTTCATTCGGCATCAGTGAACATATCGAAATACCTGGAACAAAATATTCTCCGGAGCTCGGCATAATAGGTATGGATGTATGCGTGTCTCTTTGCAGGCCCGGCTATAGGGTTAAATATAGGAGACGCGCAAGATCTAAAGTTGGCATGAGACATAGGCTGACAGCTGAGGAAGCCATGGCGTTCATGAGGGAGGAGTTTGGGGTCGAGTTAACTGAGGAGAAGAGGGAGAAGAGAAGAGGGAGGCGTAAAGAGTGAGCGAGAAAACTCGGAGAAAGGAGAGAAAGTTTGGTAAGGGTAGTAGACCGTGTAGACGGTGCGGGTCCTATGGCCCCATAATAAGAAGATATGGTTTAATGCTCTGCCGCCAGTGCTTCAGAGAGGTTGCCGAAAAATTGGGTTTTAAGAAGTATAATTAGAGGGTGAATGGGAATGAACATGGATACTATAGCAAATGGCTTAACAACAATCTATAACAATGAGATGAGGAGAAAGAAGGAGTGTTATATAATGCCGGCATCCAAGCTATTGGGTAATGTTCTTAGAGTAATGCAAATACATAGCTATATTGGTGAGTTTGAATTCATCGATGACGGCAGGACTGGAAAATTTAGGGTTCAGCTTCTAGGCAGGATAAATAAGTGTGGGGCTATAAGACCAAGATATTCTTTTAAGGCTAAGGATATTGAGAAGTGGGAGAAAACTTATCTTCCAGCTAGGGATATGGGAATACTTATAGTCTCAACTCCAGAGGGAGTTATGTCCCATATAGAGGCTAAGAAGAGAGGTATTGGGGGAAAACTTTTAGCTTATGTTTACTAGCAGGGGAATTTAAATGCAGATGCAGGAAGTTGAAGTAATTAAGAGGGAGGTTAGGAAGGTTAAGATCCCGGAAGGCGTAAAGGTTAGTGTAAACAATATGTTGGTAGAGGTGAGTGGGCCGCTGGGCAGCCTCTCTAGAGACTTCTCAGGCCACCCAGTGTCAATAATTGTATCAGAGGGGGAGGTTGAGATCTCAGCCCTAAATCCAAAGAGAAGGGAGAAAGCCCATGTTGGGACTGTTGCCGCACATATCAAGAATATGATTAGAGGTGTAACTAAAGGATTCACTTATAAGCTTAAGATTGTTTATGCCCATTTCCCAATATCTGTGAAGGTTAGCGGGGATAAAGTCTTAATAGAGAATTTTATGGGCGAGAGAGCCCCTAGGATAGCGAAGATTGTTGGTAACACTAAAATTATTGTTAAGGGCGACGATGTAATTGTGCAGGGAATAAATCTCGAAGAGGTCAGCCAGACAGCAGCAAATATAGAGCAGGCAACTAGGATAAAGGAGAGAGATCCCCGCAGGTTTCTAGATGGAATATATGTTTATGAGAAGCTGGAGGGGCTGGTTAGTTGAGTCCTAGAAGCGAGAGCCTGGAAAAGCTGAAGGAGATAGTTGAGCTGAGGGAGAAGGTTAAGAAGAAGAAGCCGAACTTCGTTAGGCAGGAGAGCTGGCGATACGACCGCCTAGATGAGAGCTGGAGGAAGCCTAGGGGCATAGATAGCAAGATGCGCAAGGAAGTTAAGGGCTGGCCAGCTAAAGTTAAAGTTGGATATGGCGGCCCAAAGGCGGCTAGGGGTTTACACCCCTCGGCTTATAGAGAAGTTATAGTGTATAATGTCGATGATTTGAGTAAAGTAGATCCTGGCGTGGAGGCTATAAGAATAGCTCATACGGTAGGCGCTAAGAAAAGAGCTGAGATACTCAGGAAGGCCCAGGAGATGGGAATACGCATCTTAAATCCAGGCGTGCCACTGGAGGAGAAGAAGGAGGCTACAAAGGCTAGCCAATCATAGCCATATAATGGGGGTGTTCACGTCTTGAGCTTAAAGAGCCAGCGTAGGATGGCTGCAGAGATCCTTGGCGTTGGCGAGGAGAGGGTATGGATAGACCCAGAAAGAATCGAGGAGGTTGAAGCCGCGATAACAAGGGAGGATATCAAGAGGCTTATACATGAGGGTGTAATAAGAAAGCTGAAAGATAAGGGCGTTAGCCGGGCCAGAGCCCGCATTATACATGAGAAGAAGAGGAAGGGTAGGCGTAGGGGGGTAGGGAAAAGGAGCGGAGCGGCTGGCGCTAGAATAAGCCATGAGAAGGAGTGGGTTGAGAAGATTAGGGCTCTGAGAAGGAGATTACGTGAGCTTAGGGAGAAGCGCGTCATATCTGTCAGGGTTTATAGGCAGCTATATCTTAAGGCTAAGGCAGGAGTCTTTAAATCCATAGCAGACCTGCACCGCTACATAGAGGTGCATGGATTAAGGAGGAAGAGATGATGGCTAAAGGACCATCTTATAGCGTTCCATTTAGGAGGCGTAGGGAGGGTAAAACGGATTATAGGCTTAGAAAGAAGCTTATACTCTCAGACCGCCCTAGGCTTGTGATTAGGAAGACCAACAAGAATATAATTGCTCAGATCGTAAGGGCAACTGTTATAGGGGACATAGTCATAACCTCAGCACACTCCAGAGAGCTTAGAAGAAAGTATGGTTGGCTCGGCGACTTGAACAATCTTCCAGCAGCATACTTAACTGGGCTGCTATGCGGCTTAAAGGCTGTGAGAGAAGGCATAAAAGAAGCCATCTTAGATATAGGCTTACACACGCCCTCTAAAGGCGCAGCGGTCTTCGCGGCGATGAAGGGATTTATAGATGCCGGAATTGAAGTCCCGCATGACGAGTCCATCCTGCCAGACGAATCTAGAATACGTGGAGAGCACATAGCAAAATATGCTGAGATGCTAGCATCAGAAAGCCCGGAGAAATATTCAAGGCACTTCTCCGAGTACCTGGCCAGAAACCTACTGCCGGAAAATTTACCAAAGCATTTTGAGGATACAAGAAAGAAGATATTAATGGAATTTAAAGTAGATGAGTAAATAGTTTTTCTCCTAATTTTTAAATCATGCTGAAAATGGAAAGAGAGGGTAAAGTTAAAGGGCTTCCATCCCCCTGCCATCTATAACCTGTCAAAAAGAATTAATATAGGATTGTTTGAGGATGTTTTGAGGTCAATCTATGAAGCTAGATATGTTCTTTAATCCTAAGGCGATTGCCGTTATAGGTGCGAGCAGAGACCCATCTAAGATTGGGCATGGAATACTCAGGAATCTTATTAGTGGAGGGTTTAAGGGGTCAATCTACCCGATAAATCCAAATGCAGATGAGATCTTAGGGCTTAAATGTTATGGAAGCGTTAAGGATGTTCCAGGGGAAGTTGACCTAGCCGTTATAGTTGTCCCAGCCAAGGTTGTGCCATCTGTCTTAGAGGACTGCGGCGTTAGGGGTGTTAGGGGCGTGGTCGTTATCTCCGCTGGCTTCGGCGAAACTGGCAGTGAGGGGGCACGGCTAGAACGTGAAATCGTCAGCATATGTCGGAGATATGGCATGCGCATGCAGGGCCCAAACTGCCTTGGTATAATAAGCGTCCAGAATCGCGTGAACGCATCATTTGCACCAGTAATGCCCCCGCCCGGCAACATAGCCTTCATATCTCAGAGTGGAGCCCTTGGGAGCGCAATATTGAGCTGGGCTATTAGAAATGAGATCGGCTTTACGAAATTCATAAGCTTAGGTAATGAAGCGGACTTAAACGCCACAGACTTTATAGAGGCTTTGGGCGAGGATGAAGATACGAGGGTTATTGGCCTTTATATTGAGGGCGTTAAGGAGGGAGGGCGCTTCATTGAGGTTGCTAGAAGAGTTTCTAGGAGAAAGCCCATAATCGCCGTGAAGGCTGGGACGACAAGCGCCGGCATAAAGGCGGTTTCATCCCACACGGGCTCCCTAGCTGGCTCAGAAACCGCCTTCTCTGCAGCCTTCAGGAAGGCTGGAGTGATAAGGGTGGCCACAGTAGAGGAGCTATTCAACCTAGTCCTGGCATTCAGCTCCCAACCACTGCCTAAGGGTAGAAGGGTACTAATAGTGACCAATGGAGGCGGCCCAGGCATACTTGCGGCTGACGCATGTGAGAAAGCCGGCTTAGATTTACCAATCCTAGAGTATGACATCTTAGAGGAACTGCGAAAAAGCATGCCTCCCCACGCCAGCCTAGGCAATCCTATAGACGTTTTAGGTGATGCTGATGAGAGGCGCTACAGGTCGGCTATTGAGGCTGGTTTAAGAAGCCATGGGATTGATGGAATAATAGTCATATTAACCCCTCAAGTAGTAACCCCATCGGAGAAGGTTGCTGAAACTCTAGCTGATATTGGGAGGACCTCAGATAAGCCAATCCTCGCCTCCTTTATGGGGTTTGAGGAGACCTCACCAATTATAAGGACGCTTAAAAGGGGTGGAATACCGAATTATGCGTTTCCAGAGCAGGCTGTCCACGCCCTAAAAGCGATGTACGAGTACACTCTAATACTTAACTCACCTATCGAGGAGGAAGCCCCTAAAGTGAGGATAGATGTCGATAGAATCAGGGAGGTTATTCAACACGCAAGATCCGAGGGAAGAAAGTCTCTGACAATAGACGAGAGTATGATTATTGCTGATGCCGCCGGCATACCTATGCCTAGGGCTGCTGTTGCCAGAAGCAGGGAAGAGGCTGGTAGGATCGCCGATGAAATAGGCTACCCCATAGCAATGAAGATCGTATCGCCCGACATCATACACAAAACAGATATTGGTGGAGTCGTGCTTGGAATTAAAAGTCGGGCTGATGTGGAAGAGAACTATGAACTTCTTGTTAGGAGGACAAGGACCATCATGCCACGCGCAAGAATATTGGGCGTGCTAGTGCAGAGGATGGTGCCTCGTGGGAGAGAGGTTATTGTTGGGGCTGTTAGGGATCCGCAATTCGGTCCGCTGATAATGTTCGGTTTGGGCGGAATATACGTCGACTTTCTGAGAGATGTCTCCTATCGTCTAGGTCCTCTGACAAAGAGCGAGACGGCTCAAATGATTGAGGAGACTAAAGCATATATCCTTCTCAGGGGTGTTAGGGGTGAGCCGCCTTCAGATATAGATGCTGTGATAGATGTGATCCTTAGAATATCGCAGGTTATGGCTCAAGTTGAGGAGATATCTGAAATAGAGGTGAACCCGCTCTTCGTTTATGAGAGCGGTGAAGGATGCCTAGGAGTAGATATAAGAGTAATAATAACGTAAAGATAAAGTAAAGTAAAAGTATTGAGAAGTATATATGAGGGGTGAAGATGGTTAAGAGAGCCATATATGTTGCTTCGACAGACGAGCTTTCTGGCAAAAGCGCCATTATAATAGCGCTTACATTTATTGCCAAGGAGATGGGTAAAAGGGCAGGATACTTTAAGCCTATAGGTTTCAGCTCCTCACTGATCCCTGGAAGAGAGCAAACAGATGAGGATGTAGAGATAATTAGGTCAATCCTGAACTCTGGGCATGAGAGTAGCGTTATATGTCCAATAGTGCTTAGAAGGAGCGAATTCCTAGAGGATTTTATAAGAATTGATCTGAAAACTTGCATTGAAAGCGTGCGGGGATCTTATGAAAAGATTTCTAGGGATGTAGACTTAATGTTTATAGAAGGGCCACCTACATTCTCAGCAGGAGCATTTTTAGGATGCTCAATCCCAAAGCTCGCTAAGGAATTTAATGCTGAAATACTTCTCGTTGAAAGGGCTGAAGAAGACTCTGTCGTGGATGATATTCTGCAGATTCAGGACTGCTGTATAAAGTGGGGCACTAGGCTATTCGGCGTCGTTTTAAACAGGATACCACAGGACAGGATGGAGCGGACTGAGAGGGTGATTAAGTCGTTTATCGAGAGGAACGGCGTAGAGGTTCTTGGCTTGATTCCAGAGGATAAGATGCTTAGCGCCCCAACCGTTAGAGAAATATGCGACTTCATTGGCGGGAGGGTTTTAGCCGGAGGAGGAGGGTTAGATAGGGTTGTTGAAGCAATACTTATAGGCGCAATGACCCCTGAGAGCGCGGTGAAATATTTCCGGAAGATATCTAATGAGATTGTGATTACTGGTGGGGATCGAACAGACATAATCCTAACAGCTCTTGAGACGGATGTAGCCGCAATAATTTTAACTGGAAATCTATATCCAAGCGCGAAGGTCTTTCCGAAGGCAGATGCCCTTAATATTCCACTAATACTTGTACCATACGATACTTACACAACGCTCCAGCATGTACAAAAGGTTATTGGGAGAATAAAGCCCAAGGATTCTAGAAGGATAAATGCTGCAGTTGATCTTGTTAAGAGGAACGTAAACTACATGAAGATATTAGCCATTTAGATTTTTCAGCCTCCAAGAACAGGGAACACTACTCCAATTTTCTTATAGAGGATTGCGAAAGGTAGAGATTTATTTATATAGATTGCTTACTATTCCATTGCTTGACTGTGCGTAGCCGAGGGAAGGCATAATTTCCTAAAGCGAGAGTGGTTTGATGAGTATTCGGATTAGGCAACCCATCGTCTGCGTTCTTGGACACGTAGATACTGGCAAAACCACGCTACTCGACTTAATAAGAAAGACCAGCGTCCAAGCCCGCGAGGTTGGAGGCATGACTCAGCATATAGGCGCAAGCTTCTTCCCAATGGAGACACTAAAGGAGATAGCTGGTCCATTTCTAAAGATTATTGGTGGAGAGATTAAGATACCTGGGCTATTAGTGATTGATACTCCCGGGCATGAGGCCTTCGCAAACCTCAGGCGGAGGGGCGGTGGGATAGCCGACATAGCAATATTGGTGATAGATGTTTTGAAGGGGTTTGAGGCTCAGACATATGAGGTTATTGAAATCTTAAAGTCTAGGAGAACACCATTCCTAGTAGCCGCAAATAAGATTGACAGGATCCCCGGATGGAAACCTTATCCGAACGCCCCATTCCTAGAATCTTATAAAAAGCAGGAACCCGCTGTGAGACAGTTATTGGATGAGCATATATATAGGATTATTGGAAAATTCTCTGAGCTATCGTTCAGGGCCGATAGGTTTGATAGAATAAGGGATTTTACGAGAACTGTCGCCATAATTCCGACGAGCGCGAAGACCGGTGAGGGGATACCGGAGCTTATAGCCGTTCTGGCAGGCTTAACGCAGCAGTATCTCCAAAAAAGACTCCAAACTACCAGTGGTCCAGCGAGGGGTACAATTCTAGAGGTTAAGGAGGAGGCTGGTTTAGGCGTAACTGTAAACGCCATAATCTATGATGGTGTTCTTAAGAGGGGCGATACAATAGTGCTCGGCGGTAAGGAGAAGCCCATTATAACAAATGTGAGAGCAATACTTATGCCTAAGCCGCTTGACGAGATAAGGGATCCAAGAGAAAAATTCCTATCCGTTGATGAGGTTCATGCAGCTGCTGGCGTGAAGATAGTTGCCCCAAACCTTGAAGACGCGTTGGCCGGAGCTCCAGTATACGCTGTCCCCTCAGAGGATAAGGTAGAGGAGTATATTAAAGATGTTTTAGAGGAGATTGGGAGGATAAGGATATCTACTGAGATCGATGGTGTTGTTTTGAAGGCTGACGCGTTGGGCTCCCTCGAAGCTATAGCTGAAAGCCTATCTCGCAACGGTGTACCGATACGGCTTGCTGATGTTGGGGACGTCTCAAAGAGGGATGTGACTGAGGCAATGATCGTTAAGGAGAAGGAGCCTCTATACGGAGTTGTCCTAGCGTTCAACGTCAAGATCCTCCCAGACGCCGAGGAGGAGGCTAAGGCACATAACATACCTATCTTCTGGAATAACGTCATCTTCCATTTAACTGACGAGTATCTTAAGTGGATGAAGAGCATGAAGGAGGAGCGTGAGAGAAGCGAGTTTGAGAGGCTGATAAAGCCAGCTAAGATAAGGGTTTTACCGGGCTACGTTTTCCGCAGGTCTAGGCCAGCAATAGTCGGCATAGAGGTCTTGGCGGGCCGCATAAGGCCTAGGGTGAGGCTGATGACAAGTGATGGTAAGGAGATAGGTGAGATACTTCAAATACAGGATAAGGGTGTAGCGATACCGTATGCTGAGAAGGGGAAGCAAGTTGCGATATCAATAGATAAGCCAATAGTCGGGCGGCACTTTGATGAAGGAGACATATTGTACACTTATGTTCCGGAGGAGCATGCAAGACTTCTAAATACCAAGTTTAAGAATAGATTAAGCGACGATGAAATAGAAACTCTAAGTGAAATAATTGCGATGATGAGGAAGATTTTACCGCTTTGGGCATCCGGCTAAGATAAAATAAGCCTTTTTCTATCTAAACATCACATGCTCCCTTCTCTGGAAGGCAAGAAACCTCTCAATATCCTCCCATGAAGGTAAATTCTCAATATCGCCTCTAACAGTCACAACTAAAGCGCCTGCAGCATTACCAAACAGTAAAGCATCCTCTAGGCTTCTCCCTTTAAGTATGCTCGCCATAAAGCCAGCTGCAAATGCATCTCCAGCACCAATAACGTCAACAACCGGAACCCTAAATCCCGGCTTCACGGCAACCTCTTTCCCATTAGATGCCATTGCTCCCTCCGCGCCGAGCTTAACCACAACTATTTTCGGGCCCAGCGCCAGTATTTTATCAATTATTTTTCTCGGCTCCCTCTCCCCTATTAAAATCTCAGCGTCCTCCGGCTCAGTTAAAACTACATCCGCCTTCTCAATCATTGGAAGCAATGCTTTTCGGGCTTTTTCGGCCTTAAGCCAGAGCTTCATTCTAACATTGGTGTCGAAGGAGACCATAACCTTATTCTCAACAGCAATCCTCAAAGCCTTAAGTGTGGCCTCCATGCAGCTATCGCTTAGGGCTGGGGTGATTCCAGTTAAATGAAGTAGCCTAGAGCCTTTAATGTAGTCTTCATCGATGTCTTCAGGTGAGAGCTTGCTCGCCGCTGACCCCCGCCTATAGTAGACCACTGAACTCCTTTCTGGCACTGGATAACCCCTCTGTATAAAATATATGCCTGTTGGAGCCTCATCATCTACCTTAACTCTTGAAGTGTCCACTCCCTCACCCCTTAAAACTGATAATATATATTTTCCGAACTCATCGTTTCCAAGACGAGTTATAAACCCAGCCTTAAAGCCGAGCCTAACCATGCCTATAGCAAAGTTAGCTTCTGCGCCCGCAGCATGTTTCTCAAAGTAAACCACATGTCTTAAGGGTCCGGTTGTAACCGAGTTAAATTGAACCAGCATCTCGCCAAGCGTAACAACGTCCAGCATAGGTGACCTCCTCCAAAGCCTTCTATGGGAGCAGGGCGGCCTGTAATATAGGTTATTTCCTATAAGTTGCTATAAACCGCCTTATGGATCTATCATATGTTCTCTCGACTTCAGGTGGGAAGTAGCATGCTGGCAGCTCGCCATGTAGCCTATGGTTTAGTAGGCATTGGCAGCAGATCCCTTTAATATCGCATGGATATGTGCATGGACAATTCTCTAAGTTAACCTTTATATTTGGGCAGGGCTTCCTCTCCATATAAACCACCAACCTCAATAAACACCTCATTTTATTTAAGGGTTAGTATCCAAAATTACTCCAACATCGCCTTCTCAATCCCCTTCAGCAAGGCCACCCTATCCTCATCGCTCATTCCTATATTGAGGGCCCTGTATCCCATTATTAATGCGCCTATAACAGGATGTTTTACTGGAGGGACGAATGTTACGTTAGATAGACGCTTTGACACATATTTTTTGAAGTACTCCCATACTGTCGGATCCGCTATGAAAACGCCGCCTGACACGCCAATCATTATACGCTCATTTCTATCAAAAAGCCTTCTTGCTATGGCAACTGCAGCCCTACCCAATTCCTCACCAGCATTCCTCAATATCTTGATCGCCATCCTATCACCCCTCTTAGCGGCTGAAAAGACTATCCTGGAGAGCGAAGCTATCCCTGCGGAGGTAACCTCATGGTAAATCTTTGGGACAATATCTTTAAAGTCGTCCACTTTAAACTCTTCCCTAAACATATCTACAAGGATCGTCTTTCCGCCCCGCCCATCGTAAGCTTTCGTAGCCAAGGAGAGAGCCTCCCGCGCTATATAAAATGCGCTTCCCTCATCACCGATAAGCCAGCCCCATCCGCCGGACACCATACTCATCCCTCTACTGTTCATGCCATAGGCTATTGATCCAGTGCCGGCGACGACGACGATCCCAGGATCCCCATTTGTTGCGGCATAGAAGGCTACAATAACATCATTAACTATGATCCTATTCTTCGCGGACCATGAAGGAACTATCTGTGTGGATATTATTTCATAGTCGTGTTGAGTTGTTAGCCCCCCAATTCCGAAGCAGCCGACATCAGCTATTTTCCCCTCCAGCCGCTTACCAGCGCTTTGATAAGCCTTCTGAATAGCCTCTTCAACATTCCTACGGGCACGCTCAACGCCAACAGCATTATAGTTACATGGACCAGACCTCCCAACCCCCAGGACATGGAAATTTTCGTCGGCAATAGCACACACAGTCTTTGTTGCGCCTCCATCAACACCAAGAATAAACCTCTCGGGCAAGCCCATACACCGCCAAATCAATCATTAAAATATTTTATTATAATGGCTTAATTTTTCCAAAAAACTCCGCTATAACAGCCCTATTCCTCTCCTCTCCCCCAGGAATGTGCGCGCTAACCCAGATTTTTGGCTTTGTGCCTTTCTTAATAAGCTCGTCGATGGTCGCTATTACTAGACTCTGGAGTATGAATGAGTTTATTATAGTGGATACAGGCGCTATTTTAGTCGGTAACCCATCTAATTCTATTATGGCGTCTCCGGGCGGCACCTTATTGTCCACTGTAATATCTGCCACCTCATAAAGCCTCTTACCATATGGATTCTCGGCTGGGAGGGATTCGGAATATTTCTTCGACGTCACGGCAATTGTTTTAGCTCCCCTCCTCTTAGCCTCAACCCCGACCTCTACGGGGAGAACCCTATTACCTGAATTAGAGATTACTATGATGGTCGATCCTTCCCCCACACCATAATAGTCCACTAGGACTCTGGCATACCCGGGCAATTTTTCAAGCTCCGTACTCTTTATGGCACCATTGTAGGCTGATACGCTTATGTCGAGCATGGGATAAACTTGTGGTAGACCGCCAGCGCGATAAAATATGTCTAGGGCTAGGGCCATAGAGTGGCCGGCTCCAAAAGCGTAGATAAGATTGCCCCTTTCTATGCAGTCAGCCATGATTCTTGAAGCAGCCAATATGTTCTCCATCTCTTCTGAGCATATCTTGCCAATTATCTCGAAAACCCTTTCCCTATACTCATTTATTTTGGGAATCATGTATAAATCTCTGATAAAACATGTCTAAAAACTTTTAATCGGTTTAGAAGATCCGCTCAAACTCCAGATCCCCGCTGTCTTATATATGTTGGCTAGAGATAATGATGCGCCATCGCCTCAAATTTTAGATCTTTCTAAAGTCTCTTTGAATATATTGAATGTTTCTTCATCATATAAGCAGAAGATTATTTTCTTTATTTTCGTCCCACCCTTAGCATACGATATTGCCGCCGAGATCATTACCTCAGCACAAATCTTCTTTGGTAAACCAAAAGCGCCAGTTGATATAGCTGGAAAAGCTATACTTGATATGCCATATTGCTCGGCCAGCTTAAGGCTGTTTAGGGTTGCATCCCTGAGCTTTCGCTCCTCATCGCCCTCACCATAGACTGGACCAACAGCATGTATCACGTATCTTGCCTTTAAGTTTCCTCCGCCAGTTATAACTGCTCCTCCAACCGGTACAGGGCCGCTTTTAGAGACAATCTCATCGCACTCTTCCTGTATTTTCGGCCCACCCTTCCTCCTTATCGCCCCGGCAACCCCACCGCCCATCTTAAGCAGACTATTCGCCGCATTAACTATGCAGTCAACATCTAATTCAGTTATATCTCCCCTAACAAGCTCAATTATCGTTTCTCCCACATTAACCTGCATAAAACGTCACCATCAAATACTCTGCTACTAAACCATTTATTTAAATTTCACGGAGATCTTATTTTTAATTGCTTATGCCATGTTGATAGGGATGAAGAACCTTAATTCAGAGAAAAGCGGGGGTAGATTAAGCGCGAGGAGCAACGCTATTCTATTATTTGTTTTGACATTATTTCTCCTGTCATTTTTTGTGCAGGTCATCCATAAACCCTTAGCGGAGAGGATTTTTAGCTTAACAATAAGGGTTACTCTGGAGAATAGAAATACGCAAATAGTATGGAATCTAACTGAGAGTGATAGGGCAATAGGTTTATTCGCCAACAACAGCTGGCAGGAAGTTTATTTAACGAGGACTTCACATGGCGTAGAGAGGACATATAGGGATTCGAATGGAAACCTGATGGCAATACTAGATTTTTCAAGGAGAGCGATAGAGCCCGGCGGAAAGCTACATTTCAATTTCACGTACATCTTGATTTATAGGGAGAGGATGCTGCCCAGCGTCTCGGAAAATGAATCCGGAAAAATTTATGATATACCTGAGGAACTTAGGAGAAGGTATTGTCAGCCCACGAAACTCTGGCAATCAAATATATCTGTATTGATGGAGAAGGCTTTAGAGATAGCCGGCGACGAGACCAATGTCCTAAAAATAGTCAAGAGATTTATTATGTGGATAACAAAAGAGATAAGATACAGATCTTCCGAATTGCCAAGATACCCTATAGAGACTTTTTCTAGCGGTGAAGGCGACTGCGATGACCAAGCAAATCTTCTCATAACGTTCTGCCGCGCGGTTGGCATACCAGCCTACTTGCAGGTCGGCTGCATATATATACGTGGCTGGAGCAGTAGCAAATCCTACTATGACGGGCATTTGCTCTTTAAGCAGGTTGAAGTTGGCTGGCACGGCTGGGCAATGGTCTTTATTCCACCATGGGGTTGGCTGCCAGTAGATTTAACTTATGTTGAAGGTGATCTTAAGAGTGAACCATTAAAGTCTATAACAGCCTCAGCTATAGTGAAACATTTCACTTTTCAGTATATGAATATAACTGAATTGGATTATGCTGCCGAAGCGAGGGCACTGAAGAGCTTCCTCGAATCCCACGAATTCTACATATATGAGGAGGATATTATGAGGGAGGAAACATACAATATCCTTCATCTGAGCATAAGGCGTCCCATAATGCTACCAACATTAATCCTACGTGTTTTCAGGCAGCGCTCTGCTTGAGAAGCGTTCCACCCTCCAATATTTATTGGAGAACTTTAACCCTTAAGTTAAAAGTGAGGATTAGACCTTGAAGTGATACGAATAATTTATATGCTAAAACTTCTTTTTTTCAAAAATATGTTTCCCGGAGAGGTTGAGGATGGCTAAGTTTAAGATCGTAGTTTCAGATCCTAAAACCGGTAAATCAAAGAGCGTTGAGGTTGAGGGCGCCAGAGCAGCCCCCTTAATCGGCAGGAAGATTGGAGATACCATTGATGGGACAATAATTGGGATGCCCGGTGTAAGACTTATAATAACTGGCGGAAGCGATAAGGATGGATTTCCAATGAGACCGGATGTTCATGGCGGAGTGAAGACTCGCATACTCTTAAGCGACGGGCCTGGATTTATGCCAAAGGATAAGGGTGAGAGGAGGAGAAAGATAGTTAGGGGGAACATGATAACAGAGGATACTCTACAGATAAACATGAAGATTTTAGAAGGGGGGAAAGAAGCCGCTTAACCCTTCTTTACGCCTTAAACCACTTAAAAATCAAGTATTCTACTTTACCCCTCTCCATATCCGGAACAGCTATAATAAAACGCTTCTTAACCGTTGTTGCAAGCCTCCCAGCCTTAACTATTTCTGTCGGCGTTATTTCATCCTTCCTACTTTTAACTGAAACCATATAGGGAGCGTGCTCTAGGCCGGGACCCTGCTTATATACTGCGAAGTCGCATCCAAACTTTACGCCAGGTGTTACGACAAGCCCTTTCTCCCTTAAGTCTTTGTATACGGTAAACTTTAAGTCGAAATCTTCATAAACTTGCCTAGCCCTAGCCCTTAAAACCCTCGCGCTAACCCTACTCTTTTCAGGCCCCTCGAAAACGTTTATTATCCCCTTCTCTAGGAGATAGAGACCTTCCATCAGATCGAGCACTAACGGGACATTGAAGTCCGGGCTCTTCGGCTTCGGTATGCCGAGCGGCTTACCATAAAATCCCATTCTATAGAGGGCTGAGCCATCTTTCGGATTCCATACGATCAGAAAGTTCTCTAAGAGCTCAGCCTCAATTTTTCTGTCTTCCTGAGCCATCTGTCATTCAGTCCTCCAATAACATGGCATTGCATTGGATTATAGGATTAGGGAAAGAATCCTCGTCGCATCCGAAGCATCCTCTATCTTATCCGCTATATCCTCGAGGAGGCTGGCTATATCCCTTATTAGGAGCAGTTTCGATATCTCGATATTTTGTTCCAATATGAGCAGCTCAGTCTTTCTGTAGGTATTGTCAACCTCCCTCTCCGCAACCTCAACCTCCCTAGCCTTCTCAAACAGTTGCGGAGACCCGTAATTTAACGCGAATACAGTATCCCTTAACCTCATCATCGCATTAAATACCGCTGTTGAGAGTTCAGCTAAACTGTTTTTAATGTTTTGAGGGACCTCCCAACTCCGCTCCATTAGCGCCAGTATCCTAAATGATACGCCCTTACATAAGTCGGCTATCTCGCTAGTCACGTAAACGAACCTTAAGAAGTCTTCTCGGTTGAGGAGTATGGCGCCAACCTCCACTATCTCCTGAGTAACAGTCCTCTTCGACTCCGCAATCTCATCGCTAAGCTTCTGCACATCAGCATATAGACGCGCTACAGAATTCGAATCATTAGCCACAAAGCCGTCAACCAGCTGTGATGTTTTTCGAACAATCTCAATAATCTTCCTTAAATGATCCTGGCAGAGGTTTAGTGCCCTTCTCTTGGCACGCGGCTCGGCTTCTATTGGAAATACCAACCGTAATCCTCCAGTCGTAATAACATTATTTCCTTAAGAAATAGAATTTAAAGAGGACTTAAAAATCTACCTATAATAGACCAGTGAAAGCCTCATTTTTCTATAGGGGGACCCATATCCTCAAAGTTGATCTTGTACCGTAGATAATTATATATAAGCCAAGGCAACCTCGCTATTTCAACCCTAATCTGCCTCCAGGTATCCCTGTCGCGTATCGTTACAGTATTATCTTTAAGCGTCTGATAATCTATTGTTACACATAATGGGACTCCTATCTCATCAAACCGTGCATATCTCCTGCCAATATAGCCAGACTCATCATATTCAACGGTAAATCCCTCATCAATAAGCATCTTATAGATTTCCCTAGCCTTTTCAGGTAAACCATCCCTACTAACAAGCGGTAGGACTGCTATCTGTACAGGGGCTATGTCTCTAGGCAACTTAAGGACAACTCTACCATCCTTGATGGTGTAAGCGTATTCTAGAGCCGCATAGGTTAAGCGATCCGATCCGAAACTCGGTTCAATAACATGTGGTATGAAACGCTTACCCTCATCCTTAACCTCTTCCAGAACAATCTCGACGTGTTCAGGCGTAATCTTTAGGCGACCAACCTCATAAAAGCCCTTCTCGTTAAAAGATTTTATAAGATCCTCCGACCTAACGCTTTTAAGTAAATTTACTACTTCAGGCGTTTTCTCGCCGAACTCCCTACTTATATTCTGGAGTTTTGGTTTAACCCTCATTTCCGTCCTTGTAGTAACTTTATCACTGGGCTTAAAGACTCTCATATCAACATCGCTCTCCATCATATGTCCCTTCAAATCGTAGTCTGTTCGATAGTTGAAGCCAGCAACCTCAACCCAACCCCACCGCTCCAGGTAGACTTCCTGGTCGAATCCCTGAGCCGAGTAATGCGCTCTCTCCCAAGGATGCTTCTCTATAAAGCGCTGCTTATCCTCAGGTATGCCTAGGCTCGTAACAAATCTTTTGCCCAAAGCCATGAAGAAGGCAAGCCACTCAACCATTACATAGCCATTAGCCACAACTTCTTTAACTGTTAGCTCCACCGGACTCTCATCTCCACGAAGCCTATTCCTTGCCAAGACAATCCTAAGCTTCTCGTCTTCAACCTCGCTTAACAATGGGCATCTGGGATTCTCCGGGTCAAAGAAGAACTCTAAGTCAATTATCGTGAACTCTCTAAGCCTTATTGGACCCTGCCTAGGCGATATCTCATTCCTCAACGCATGCCCTATTTGGGCAAAACCTATTGGAAGCCTCTCCCTAACCTGCTCATATAGGCGCTTAAATTCAACAAATATTCCTTGAGCTGCCTCAGGTCGGCCATAACCTACGCTCTCAGAGTAGGGGCCAATGTTTGTCTGAAACATTGTCAAGAAGTATCTTGGCTCCGAAAACTCCCCGCCACAATCTGGGCACTTAATCTTTCGCACTTCAATCTCATGCTTAATCTCCTGAAGCCCCATCCTATCGGTTTCTTGAGAAGCGATTCCCGCAAGCTCCTGGAGTAGGTGGTCTGCCCTAAACTTTCTCTTACATTTTAAACACTCAACCATAGGCTCCTTAAAATGCTCTATGTGGCCTGAGGCCTTAAAGACCCTTTCAGGAGCAATTATTGGCGTCTCAACCTCATAGAAGTTTAGTCTCCTTAGAAAAATATCCCTGAATTTATCCTCTATTCTCCGCTTCATGGCTGCGCCGAAAGGCCCCCAACTTATGAAGCCGCTTACGCCGCCATAAATCTCATAGGATTGCCAGAAGAAGCCTCTTCTACGAGCCAGCTCGCTTATCTTCTCGAACTTATCCACCGACTTCATCATTGTGTAAACCACCCTTGATAAAGTTGCCTATCAGGCGGGGCAACCCCATTATAAGTTATTGCCTCCATATAGATTTTTACTCATATACGGACCATCATAAGTGTAGCCTAAACGCATATAATACCGTTTTGTTCCAAGAGCGCTCGTCACAAGAATCTTCTTACAGCCTTGCTCAAGGCTTATCCTCTCAGCCTCCTCTAGAAGAACTCTGCCAAAGCCCTTGTGCTGATAGCCCTCGCCCTCACGCCTACCAACCGGAACCAACGGCCCTAGAACTCGCAGTTCTCTAATTATTGAAGCATTCTTCCCAGAGATCTCTGGTCTGTGGGCCATATCAGATGGAATTCTAAGTCTCAAGTACCCTATAAGCACGTCGTTCACCGTGTCTTCGGCGGATATAAAGAACTCCTCCCCCTTAGAGGCCTCATATCGCCTAACCAAAATCTTAACGTTATCCATGTTTGGCTTAATGTGATCTTTAAGCCATCTATGTCCAACCTCACGGCACCTAATACACCTACAGCGCAATCCCATGTCCCTAAGCATCTTTAGGGCTATTTCCCTAAGGTTGCTGCTCTTCACGCCAGCCTCTATAAGGTATGCAGGTATATCCCTCTGAACACGCATAATTCTAACCCATTCCGGAACAATCTTCTTAACCTCAGCTATCAGTTTAGCAGCCTCCTCAGTCGTGTAGGGCTTATAGAGACCCTTAACCCACCAATCATAGACTTTAGTCCCCTTAACCACCAAGCATGGATATATTTTAAGCATATCTGGTTTAAAGTCTGAGTCAGAGAAGATTCTCTTAAAGGCCTCGAGATCCCTCTCAAAATCAGATCCCGGAAGCCCAGGCATCATATGATATACTACTTTGAGACCAGAATCCTTTAGGATCCTAGTTGCCTCTATAACATCTTTTACGGTATGCCCTCTATTCACAAGAGCATATATATCATCATAGATATTTTGTACGCCTATCTCAACACGCGTTGCCCCATAGGAGAGCATTAAGTCGACATGCTGCTCCTTACACCAGTCTGGGCGGGTCTCAATAGTTATCCCAACGTTCCTTATCTCACCCACCTCAGCGTTCCTCTTAGCCTCCTCAAGCGATGTTGAGCGTACACCGGTAATTGCATCCAAACACTCCTTAATGAAAAGCCTCTGGTAATCTTCAGGCATTGCCGGAAAAGTTCCGCCCATAACTATTAGCTCAACTTTATCAACAGCATGACCTATAGCCCTAAGCTGCTCAATCCTATGCCTCACCTGCTTGTAGGGGTCAAAGTTAAATTGTAGTCCACGCATTGTTGCCGGCTCACGGCCAGTATAGCTTTGCGGAACGCCATAGTATGGTCCGCCCGGACAGTATGCGCATGGCTCCTTCTGTGGACATGGCCAGGGCTTGGCCATAACTGCGATAATTGTTACCCCTGAAATTGTTCGGACAGCCTTCCTCCTCAAAACTTTGAGTAGCTTAAACTTCTCTTCTGGTCTCAAGTATTTTATGATTTCGGAGTTCGGTGGGAGTGTGCTTAACCTATATTTTTCAGCAACCCTAATCTTGGCTACCTGAACATCTTTGGGCGTTGGATTCGGCATATTCATTAAATATTCGATTATCTCTCTGTGTATAGCGCTGTTCATCACTTCATAAACGTGGGGAAGATAGGTATAAACTTCTCCCCACAAAACGTGGAGCGCATCCTTTATTAGCGGCGGATTGTAACTAGGAATTATGTGCCTTCTAAAAGTCTACGTTGACAACCCTAAGACTGGTGAGAGAAAGCTTATTGCCGATAATGTTGCCCTCATCGCCATAGACGGCGGAAACATAAGGATCCTGAATGTGGAAGCTGAGGAGAAAACATTGCAAAACATGAGGCTGACGCTTATAGACGCACTAAACTCAACAGTTATACTGGAGCATTCGAGGATCGTCTAGCAGCCACATTTTGGTTTCACACGGTAACCCTAACAAAACATTTAACTATAGTCTACCATAGTACTGTTTTGCGGTGTTAGGCATGAAGCTAATGGTCTGCGGTAAGGGCGGGACTGGAAAAACCGTTTTGACTGTTCTTATGGCCAGGGTATTCTCGGAGAAGTTTAAGGCTTACATAGTTGACTCGGATGAATCTAACGTTCTTTTGCCCATCCTATTGGGGGTTAAGGCGCCTAAACCTCTTATCGAATATATTGGTGGGAAGAGGAGTGAGGAGGCGCTTGAGAAGATGGAGCCTGACATCGCTAGGACTCTCTCAAGGGCTAGAGAGGGCATTAGACTAGACTTGCTGTCAGAGGAGTATGTTGCAACCTCTAGGGACGGGATAAAGCTCGTGACCATAGGCAAAGTCAGAGAATATGGTGAGGGGTGTGCTTGTCCATTCAACATATTGACAAGAATATTACTTGGAAACATACGCCTTAAAGATGACGAGATCGTCCTAGTAGACACCGACGCCGGTATTGAGCATATAGGGAGGAGGCTTGAAGAGGTTTCTGATGGACTAATAGCCATTATTGACCCAACCGCGGAGTCCATAGAATTGGCCTTGTTACTGAAGAAGGTATCTCAGGATTTGGGGAAGAAGTTCTGGGTTATAGCGAATAAAGTTACTGATGATATTAAAGACTTAGTCATGGAGAAAGCCTCTGAAGTTGGGTTAAGTGTTGACGGCATAGTGAGGTTTGATAAAGAAGTTTACCTTTCATGCCTCCGGAAAGAGCCGTTAAAATCGAGCATAGCCATATTAGACCTTAGAAAAATTATAGAGGAAAAGATGCTTGCCGAAAGACCATGAACGTCTCAGAAGATACTGCTCGACCCTTACCCTAAAAGCATCTCCACCAACTTTTCTCCCAGCTCCTTAATCGCCAATACTGCTGGCGATGATGGCGAGTAATCTATTGGCGCCACACGAAGTCTTCCAGCCCTGGCGACACATTGATCGAATGGAATAAAATGTAATACGCTTAAGCCGAACCTGCTAAGCGACTCCTCAATATACTTCTTCTCTTCTTGATCTGAGATTTTATTCCCAACAAAGATTACGCGTCTTATATTGATGTCATAAGCCAAATCCCTTATCCTAATAGCCGTCTCTATTGAGGGGGCACTCGGCTCAACAACGCAGAGAAGGGCGTCGAATCCCCTAGCCGTAGCCCTACCAAGATGCTCTAAACCTGCCTCCATATCCATTACCACAATATCTCCCTTTCTCAGGGTTATATGTCTGATCAACGCGCTTACGAGAGAGTTTGCTGGGCATGAGCAGCCGGAGCCGCCGGACCTTATTGTCCCCATAACAAGTAGCCTAACCCCGTCAGGCCCAATCACGCCATATTTATCCGCTATATCATCCACTGTAGGCGTTAGGCTAAAGAATATTCCGAAGGCTGATCCGGGTTTAGCTCCAGTCCTCTCCTCTATAAGCGCAGTATTCTCAGCTATAGGTATTATTTTTGACGAGGCTTCAAACGGTATGCCGATGGCATACGCCAGGTTCATCGCTGGATCAGCATCAACTGCAAGCACACGGTATCCTGAGCGCGCATAAAAGCGTGCAAGAGTCCCGGAAATTAGGGTTTTTCCGACACCACCCTTTCCGGCAACAGCTATTTTCATTTGAATCCGCCTCCATGTTTGCCAGCTAATCTAGCGTCTGAAGACTCGGCTCACCAAAGTAACCCTCTTCCCTGAACTTATCGTCTGAAGCAGTTTAACTGCTTCGCTAGGCTTGCTGAACGATTCAACTCTTCCATCTATTCTCTTCCTCATCACCTTAATACAATTGTCAACTATACAGCTTAAAACGCATGCCGCACAATAAATACATAGATCTTCGACAAGGTTTACTCTGCCATAGCTCCAATAGAGGGCGTTGGTTGGACAGGCCTTAATGCAGAGCTTGCACTCTATTCCCTGACATATTTTATTGTCGATCTCTATACGCCCCTCGCTAAAATATTCCTTCACACCTATAGTTTTCAGGAGCTCTTTCCTGCGCGCCTTCCTCTTTTTAGACTCCTCGGAAAGCATATGGAATATGTCGATAGTCATCCGGCATCGCCGTGAAAAGCCATTTACTTTCTGGTTTAATTTAATATCCGGCTTTAATCATTATATCTATGACGGAGCGATACGCCGGCGAATTCTCAGGGATCTCTAGGAGGGGTCTACCGGATAGGATGAATCGCTCAATATTTTCATCGAATTTTATTTTGCCAATAAATTTGAGTTTAAGTCTCTTCTCAACCTCCCCGCCAAGATCTTCCGGAAACCTGTACCCGCCGACAACATAAAAATTATCGAATCTAATGTTGACCTCCTTAGCTATCCTATAGGCTCTCGCAACATGCTCAAATGACTTCTTCGATGGATCTATGAGGTCGAATATGTCGTTGACATGGGATGTTATACGCCTATTTAAGTGCTCAAGCCCAGCTGGCGTATCAATAAGAACATGCTTATAGTTCTTCGTTATCCTCCCTAAAGCGCTCTTAAGAGCCTCGTTTGGGAGGCAATAGCATCCCTCAACCCACTTCGGCCCTATAGCCATTAGATCGAAGTATTCCCCCTCATAAAGGCCCTTCTCCCAAATCCTGCTCTCTATCCTCTCTGATGGGGGCACGCCGACAGTTGTGCCGCCGCCCTCAAGAAAAGTCTCAACTATTAACTCCGATATTGTCTTCTTACCCTCTCGCTCAAGATCGACCCCAAGAACATCCGCTAAGCTTTGATCTGGATCCGCATCAATCAAGAGAATTGGCGTTTTATTGGTCTCAATAAAATACTTCGTTATTAAAGCAACAAAACTTGTCTTCCCCGTCCCCCCTCTACCCATAGAAACTATTATCTTCAAGGAGGATTATTCTCCAAAAGGTGTGAATTTCACTAGAGATTTAGGTTTTCTCATGTATTTTCAGGATCTCGCCGTAATATAGGGTGTGGCTGTCTCTTCTAGGGTAGATTAGGTTAACTAGATCTTCGGGCAGAGCCTGAAGATTAACTGTCTCCTTATATAGGACCTTGCACTCGTATACTATTGGGCACCCCTCAACAACAGGAGCCTTAACAAAGTCTCCTCTCCTCCACTTCAAACCAGTCTTCTTGAACTTGTCAATCTCCCTACCGGACAACGTCCCGCAGATCCTACAGGCCTCGCCCATATCCTTACTTGGCACATTAACCGTGAATTCCCCGCATTCTTCTAGAAGCTTGTACGTATATCTGCTTGTCCTAACAGCCACAAGAAATATGGGCTTGTTCCAGATAACCCCTATTAAACCCCACCCTATAGTCATAAGGTTTGGTCTACCGTCGGACCCAACTGAGCCAAGCAGCAGGCCCGTATCAACCATCGCTGCGTATGTTGTGGGGATATATCTGGCTAGGCTACTAGCAATGCTCATCTCCTAACCCTCCTACTCTTTAGGCGGCCACCTCTCCTTTAGAAAGGCTGGTATGCCAGACGAGTCTCTTGGTCCGACTAGTACCCGCCAACCAGTAAGCTCCTCTATCTCACCGCTTAGCCTAGCAGCTAGGCCTGGAATTATGAGATATCTATGCTTAACCTTCTCCTCTATGCCGGACTTCTTTATCGCATCTGCAACGGTCTGCGCGGTCAATATTCTTCCAGCAACAGAGCTCTCGACGCTTATGCCTCCGGTATCAACAACTATTAGGTAGCAGTCTATGTTTGCCGACTTAATGTCGGATTCAACTGTGAAGTATGTTAGCGCATAGTTCGTTGTGAACATCACAGGGGAATTCTCGTCTGGGCTGCCGAATATTCTTAGTCCAGGCTCAACTGAAACCGGTTTCCTTGGATCAGTATAAATGTTGAACCTTAGGATTACGTTTGGCAGTAGAACCCAGCCTTCAAGGCTATGCATTATCAACAGATCGGCATATCGCGCTATAAGTATAGCCGCCAAGTAGGCCTCCTTCCACTGTAGAACCTCTTTGGGAGCATCCTTCTTAAGCCAAACAGTCATCGGCACACCTATCAGCGGGAAGCCCATAAGCCTATCACCGCCTTTACAAGCGTTTCTTCTAATCATTGTGAAGTTGGTGATAGTCTCGGATAGCCCATCATTTGGAAATGTTCCCGGATCTAGAAGAAGGTCTTCAACACCATATTCTAGGAGGGTCTTGACAAGCGAGCTTAAAAGGTTTAGGTCGCCCTGACCAAAAACTGCCAATGGGCAGTTATACATGAGCGCTAGCTCAGCCATCTGCCTCCAATTATTCCTGTTTGCAGCGTATATTAGCGGCCTACGATTATAAATAACCTCAAGGGCCGATTTCATAACATCTGGATTAAATGTGCATAGTATTAGTGGCAGCCTTGTTGCCCCAGCGACCTTCTCAACCGTGTATCTAAACTTAGACGGATCATTTGACGTTGATCTGATGGCTATCATATCTAGCTTCAATGTTCGCCCAATATAATTGTACGTGAAGCCCTCAACCCTCTTTACGCGCTCCATTAGCTCGCTCTCAGGCATCTCATCCGTGACATCGATGGCTATCGGCGTTGGATTATAGTATGTGAATTCATGCCTGTACATAACAAGCTTACCACCAACCTTAATCGAGTTCTCCCCAACACCAATAACAATCTCCTTAACGGCAGGCGCCAGAATCTCCTTTAACTTGGCATATTCGCTTTTATATTGCTCCTCCTCAACAAGCGGAGTGCATAGTTCTATTGGAATCTCCCTATTGACAACCTTGGCTGCGAAGGCCATACAATTCTTCTCGCCGCACTTACCACAGTTCGTCTTGGGGAGAAGCATGTATATATCTAGTGGGCTCAGCTCCCTAACGCCCTTTCTAGTCTCCTCACCCATAATCCCACCCCTAAATTTTTACAGTCACCCAGTCCGCTATCTCCTCGGGCTTGGCTCTTCCACGATTAAGCAGATTCTTAACAACCTCTTTAACTGTGTGTATAGCTGCCGGATGCATCATCATGAACATGTCTACCCCAGCTAAGAGAAGTGTCAGCGCTGTTATAGTCTCCCAGATTGGCCCCCTAAGCTCCCTAGGCTCCCACTCCGGCCCAAGCCTCATCCAAGCCTCCCTAGCGGCCCAAGCGTTCGTTGAGCCTGAGGATGTTGGATGCTGCAGCTCAACGTCCCCTCCGAGCGCAGCCAGCCTAGCCCTCTCATGTATTGTGAAGGAGTACTCTATGCCGTAGCCCAGCGCCGCCGTGGTCAGATCCATAACTATGCTGTCTCTGGGAAGATACTCGTATAGCCTCCTGTTCAGCTCCTTAGCCCTATTCAGATCCATCGCTGTGAAGGCTAGTACAACATGGCCATGTTCTTTAGCAGCCTTCGCAACATCGCCCAAAATTCCAGCCTCAGCCATATCAAGCGTTAAGGAACTAAGCATAACCCTCTCGCCATGCGTAACCTCGGCAACCCTCTTAAACACTTCAGCATCCTTCTTAGGATCGCCGCATCCACCAACAATAATTGGGACATCTACGGCCTGCAGCACCTTTTCAATGGTCTTAGCGGCTTCACTTGGCGGGGTATTCTTGATCAATGGATCCGTGCTAACTAAGTGGACTGTAACCATATCGGCCCCAAACTTGTCAACTGCGAGCTTAGCCCACGCGGCGGGATCGCCTATAACATCCTGGACGTGCATCCTCAAGGCTCTTGGAAGGCTAACCTCCATATCAAATACGTCGGCTGATATCGCTGGCGGGTTTGGCGGAACCTCCTCCCATAGATAGAATGATGGGGCTGCCTCACCGCCGATTTTCACAACCTTGCCCCTAGAGCCGCCCTCAGCTCTAGTTGCGCCAATCTTAACCTCAACTATTCTGCCGAGGTAGGTTTGTGTTAGGGGCTTAAACTCCGCGGCCAATATTTCTGCTGGTTTCTCAGGCAGCACCTTGGGCGGAGCTACCGCAGCTGGCGCTGGCTGAGCTGGAATAACCTGTGGGATAACTGTTGGAACCCATATCTCAAGCTCCTCAGCCTCAATCTCAACGTCCTCGAGCTCCACCTCGCCGAGCTTGCTTAGAAGCTCAAGGATCTTTGGGCCAAGCCTAATTACAGCTCCGCCTTCCTCACCCTGCTTCTTCTCCTTCTCGGCTCCCATAATTTCATCCCTCCTTAGCCCTAATTATTCTAACCTTCTTAGCGTGAATTTTAACATTTTTTAGGGAAAGCCTAAAACCTCCAACGCCAGCTGGAACTGTTAGCCCTGCGGCGGGAGCTTGGATCTGTGCGGTTACTGCTGGCGTGGGCAGCTTGGCTTCCTCAACAGCTGCCTTGACCGCCTCTTCAGCAGCTTTCGCCTCCCACCTCTTAACTACTGGGTGTCCTTTGGCAATTAAAAATTGCTTCAGCTCATCAACCGTCTTCGCATCTTTCTCGGTCGCTATCTTATCCGCTAGGCCCTTTGGAACGAAATCCTTAACTTTTTCTAGGACTGTTGATGGAACCCAGACAACCCGCTCCCAGCCTCCATCAGCCTGTAGGAACTTTGGAGAACGCATATATTCGATAGATATTCCATGAAAGCCGTCAACTTGCCTTCCACCAGCAGTTGAGTCCGCTATAGTTGAGAATGATAGGCCTATTGGAGTGTTCTCGGTGAAGCCCCTATGAACTATGCCGAATCCATCAACCTCAGGTATATAGAAGGCTACAGCCTCAAAGCATCCGCAGGATGTGTGTGGATAGCCAAAGGCTGAGTAAAGCCAGACCCGCTGGATTTCGCCGCCAGACTTCATCTTAACAACCTGGTTTACACCAGTATACTCGCCTCTTAGAGGATCTATACATTCTCCCTTCTCTATTCTGAATATCGGGCCTTTTGGATCTATTCTAGCGGCCGCCCTGCCATCAAACCAGCTTATCGCCCCGCAGTTCGAGTACCTTTGCGGTGTGATGATGCATACATGTGTTGGCGCAAATGATTGGCATAAAGTGCAGCCGTAAAACGCGTCAACTTCTTCGTCTTTTAGGCCTCTGGCTCTAGCATCACGTCTCTCGTATACCTCCATAGCTTCCTTAAACTTCTCCTTAACCTTTTCCGGATCCGTTATGAATGTTATCTGTATCTTCTCAATTATTGGGAGCTCGCTCTTAAAGAGCCTCTGGAGAACCTTTCCAATATAAGTGAATGAGTTTAGGCCCTTCTCAAATGAACGCTTACTAACCCTTATCCATATGTCGTATCTCTGGTTTAGATGCATTACGCCCTCGATATAGTTCACGTATTCATGTATCCGCCGTTCTATTACCCCCTCAATCTCCTCATCAAGATCCTTGCCGGCAACCTCAATGTATATACCGAGTGGATAAGATTTCTTCTCCAGATCCTTTATGTCTGGTCCTATTACCGTTATTTTACCATCCTCAACCTCATCTAATCTGCGGACCCTAACTAGCTCAAATTTATGTTCAACTCTAGGTCCACCGAACTCCAGCTGAGCATCTTGCCACCTTATTCTCTCCCCCTCATATATCACGCCAACCTCGACCGGTATATCCGCAAACATAGACATACCTATCACCTCACCCTAAACCACTAATTATCGCGTTAAGATTCTTCTCCCACTCCTCCCGAGTGATGTTTGGGAATGACCATGAGGCGTGGGGCTGATAATACATGTCAAGGGAGACAGTTTTAAGATTTGGTGAAAAATGCTTTAAACCGGATAAAATTAGCCAGCCAACATAATATTTAAACCCTATAAGCAATGCTAAGTCGTGCTGCCCCTTATTGTTGAGGCCCGCCCAACCTGCGTCTGTAAGCCTATTCGCTATGTCAACCACAGGCATACCAATAATCCTCTTAAACCCTCTCCTAATAAACTCACCCTGTATGCTCGGAGACGAAACAACCGGTAAGTTAGCGGCTTCAGCTAGGCGGATAATATAGTCGACGAGCTGGCCACCGCTCAGCTCTATCTCAGCCGCCCTATGCCCAACAATTAATATTGGATTCTTGGATCGCTTAATTAAAGCCAAAACGATCCGCGGGTCATTTATTAACAATGCTTTCTTTGGCCCGGGGACTTCAGCGCTTTGCCATGGCTCAGTCTGCCTTGCCGTGCTCATTTTAACCACTCACCCTCCTCCTTACAAGCCTAGGTAAGAGCGTTGGATCAGGTATAATGTTCTCCTTCCAACCCTTCTCTTCAAGAATCTTTATTACTTCATCACGCATAGTCAGTGGAACATCTGCCAGCGTCCGGACAAATAGGTGTACATCGTCTGGCATTGTCCCGAAGAAACGCTTATGCAGGTCAATGTAATGCGACAGCTTGATTGCCCTACCCCTAGTCGTATCATTCGGCCTCATGCAGAGCTTAGCTATCATAACCATAGCCTCCTCCTTAGTCTCGGCGGCATAAAAGAGGTGTTCTGGAGCTGGGCCAACATAAACTTTTTCGCCGGTTCTGGCATCATAAACATACCAGTCTTCAGGCTTATCTTTTCTGCCGAGCAGCATTCGCCTATATTTTAGTCCATGTGGCCCAACTATAACAGGTATGCCAAGCCTCCAGAATCCGCTAGCTATTGCGGCAGCCTTCTGCGACATAGCGCCCCAAGCAACACCTACGGCGCCAACTCTATTAAGTATATAGTCGGCTATCTCCTCATAGTTCCCACGTAGCCTACGCCTAGCAAATATGCTCGCTATTTTTATTGCGGCGCCAGCTATGTGGGCATTTGAAACGCAGGAGCCTACATTAACGATGCCGCCAGCATCAAATACCCCTGGAAAAGCTTCGTATGGACTTTTCCCTTCTTCGTCCTTGTGCATAGCTATTGACATGGCTGCGCATCCGGAGGCTACGACGATGTAGCGCCTTTTAGCAAACTCAACAGCCATCTCCGCAACTTCTCCGCCGCCCCTCGGATAGTTAGCGCATCCGACAAATGCGACTACGCCTGGAATCTCGCCTAAAACTATCGGGCTGCCAACACTCCTAATCTCAACGTCCTGTATAGCACCCCTACCAACCCTAATCTTATACTTCTCCTCCTTAAGCTTCTTTTCAGCAGCCTTAATTATGAAGCTATGCAGTGGAAGATTTATTGGGCATGCGCTCTCACACCTAGCGCATCCGACGCACTCATCATATAGGCTGGCAAGGGCGTCAAGATTTCCATTCAATGCCTGCGCAAGAGCCTCCTTTATTGGGAGATCGTTTGGACAGGCTCTCCTGCAATCATCGCATTTACGGCAGTTTTTAGCGCCCTCGACTACGTCGCTAGTGTCTGGAAGAGACTTGAACTTCATTCTTTTAGGCGCTATGAGAAGGGCTGTTTTAACGGCAACCTCGGCTGCCTTAGCGGGATCCAGGATTAACGCTCCGGGCTGGCTTCCGGAAACAAGATCCTCAACTATTTTATTGACTTCATCCCCCGTCCTATTTGGCAGCCCAATACAGTTTACGTCGCTTGTAGCTATAACCGGAGCCCTAATCTTTTGCGCCTCAATCAGCGTGTCAGCCCTGATACACTGCTCATCAACAACAATGACGTCGGCCACGCCGCTCCTAATGAACCTCAGCTGCCACGATATTGGGCCAACTATCTTTGCTTTAGGATTATACCGCGTAACATCATGTGCTGTGCAGCACAGGCCTGTAACCTCAACTCCACCATATAAGCCGTTATCCATGAGGTAATCTACTATCGCCGCAGCCGGCGGAACATTATGTCCGATAACTAATATGACTGGTTTAGTGGAATCCACTACGCCAAGCCCTATCTCCGTGAGGGGCGCCTCAGGATCCGCTTTCGGGAACCCTAGAGCCGATATCTGCGCTATATCGGCTATCTCAAGGGCTACGTGATCTATCATGCCTGCATGGAAAACTTTTGACTCAAAGTCTAGATTGCTCTCCTCCTGGCCTGTATGTGTAGCCGCTAAGAGCCTTACAATCTCCCGCTCAAGATAGCCTAAAATATCCTCTAGGTCGCCCAGCGTTCTGGGCTTAACACCGCAGACAAGGCGCGTGATTGGGGCTTCAACCTCAACATTTAAGCCGCCAACGTCTAATGGGCGGTCGCGGCCAAATTTCCCTATTAAATGTTCAATTAGGTGCCTAGCATGGGAGGTGTGCGTTGCCGCGCCAATGCAGCATGCTAAGAGCACTATACGCGACTGCTGACCAGTCATATTTAACCCGCATGCACCACGTTTATCGCCTGTCAAATCACACTTTCCAAAGGTGCAGAGGCAGCAGAGGTCGCAGAACGGCATGTAGAAGGGCTTGTAACGCTGTAGAAGCTTAAAATCCCATTCCCTTAAATCCACTATTGATGGGAATGGTGTGGGACCGATCTCCTCAGCCCACTCTTCGCCAATAACCTTACCAATGGAGACCTCAATATTTTTAAGAACGCCTATGTCGCTCTTTATCTCACCAATTCTTAAACGTAAGTTCTTCTCAAAATCCAATTTGAACCCTATCCCCAAGCAGTCCTTTTAGATTACATAAGAAGGCATGTTGAAATATTTAAACATTAATACCGAATAATGAGAAGCCTATTATAAGAAGCCAACGTATTTGTTAAGAAATTCCTGGAAAACTTATTTTACTAGCCCGGATATGAAGGCTATAAGCCCCACAGCCATCCAAATTAAAACGGTATTCTTAACTTTTCTGGCATTCTCCCTTGTAGGACTCCTAAGCAATCTTATTGAGGAGTAGATGAAGCCTATATCTGTAGTGATTAGCGGCGGAAGAAACCATATGCTCGCCAATCCAAAAATTAGTGGGATTGGACTCAACAGTACGGCTGAGATAAAGAAGGCCGACGCTGACTGGGCAGCCCTCCTTGAGCCATAAAGTAGAGCCAACGTTTTAATACCCTTGGCTCTATCACCCTCCACATCAACTATACCCTTAGTTATCTCTCTACCAGTGTTAGCCAAAAATGCTAGGGCTGCGAAGAGCGCTGTATAGGGTTCGATTAAGCCCTTAAGAGCCACACCACCATATATGAATGGTAGTGAGACGCAGGCGCTAACTAAAAAGTTCCCTAGAAGACCTGTCCGCTTCCCGACTGCTGAGTAGAGCACTGATATAAGCCATGAGAGCGACGCTAATAGGAGACACATGAGGTTTGTTAAGGCTGCCGAAATAAGCCCTATAAGTGATAGGAGGGTGGCCAACGCTATACTCTCCATTGGCTTTATTAGTCCGCTTGGGATTGGGCGGCTGGGCTCATTTATGGCGTCTATCTCTCTGTCATAGTAGTCGTTTATAGCCATGGAAGCGCCTGTCAATGTTGAAGCCGCTATAAAGCCGAGCGCCAAATTAATTGCATTATGATTTACCGTGAAACCGCCAACGCTTATAAAGGCCCCCACCAAAACTGCAAGCCCCATCATTAAGCAGTTTACTGGTCTAATAATCTTAATTGCGCCGATCAATTTTCTCTTCATATCGTTGGCTTCCTTAATCTATAAATCATAGGCTTTATAGGATAGAGAAATAATTTACTGTTAGCGGTGCAGAGATTTGATGGAGAGGAGAGTTTCAGAGAACCCCTTTGGCGAATTTAGAAGGGAGTGCAGAGACCTACTGCTCAGGGTTCTTGAAAAGATATCACCGGATCTGATGACTTATAAGGTTGCGCTTGAGATACCACCAAACCCCCAGTTCGGTGAGCTAACATCATTGATATGCTTCGAGGCATCTAAGTATTTGTCGAAGCCTCCACTAGAATTAGCTAGGGAGATTGAGGCCATATCTAAGAGTGAACTAGGATTTTTCCCTCTACTCGAGTCTATCGAGGCTGCTGGGCAAGGATACGTGAACTTTCATGCAAACTTTGAGAGACTCTCGTCACTAACCATTGAATCAGCTATAGCATTGGATAAGGAGTACGGTTATGTCAAGACTGAGAAGCCAGAGAAGATAATCGTTGAGCACACCAGCGTCAACCCAATTCACCCAATACACGTTGGATCCGCCAGAAATACCTTCCTAGGAGACTCTATAGCGCGCATCCTAAAGGCTAGGGGTCACTCAGTCTCAGTCCACTATTATGTTGATGATGTTGGACGCCAATCCGCTATAGTTGCCTATGGGTATAAGCTTCTTGGGAGGCCCAAGCCCTCAAGCAAGCCGGATCACTTTATAGGAGCCATATACGCGGTCACAAATTGTCTCCTTGAGATTAGGAGATTGAAGAAGCTTTTGGAGAGGAGTAAGGATGAGCTTAGTCATGATGAGGCCCAAAGAATTAGGAACATCTTAGATGACTGGGTTGCTGTGGCAGTAGAACTTCAAGAGAAATTCCCAGATATATTCAGCAGCCTTTTAGAGGCCTTTGAGAAAGTAGCGGACCCAGAATCTGAGGTCAATTTATTAATGAGGAATTACGAGGAAGGGGATAGCGAGGCGAAGGAGTTAATTCGAGAGGTGTCCTCCTTATGTCTAGAAGGGTTTAAGCAGACATTGGAAAGAGCTGGCATAACCTTTGACTCTTGGGATTGGGAGAGCGATTTTATATGGAGCGGTGATGTAGCGAGATGTCTCAACGCTCTGAAGAAGACGCCCTATGTCTTTCGCAGTGGCGATGTTTTCGAGTTTGATGCTGAAAGCGTGGCTAGAGATTTTGGGCTTAAAGAAGCTCTTGGAATGAAGAAGAATTACGAGATCCCATCGTTAACGTTAGGTAGATCAGATGGCACAACATTATACACCACTAGGGATATTGCATACAGCATCTGGAAGCTTGAAAATGCTGACAGAGTTATAAACGTTATAGGTATTGAGCAAAGGCTAGCCCAGATACAGTTAAAGCTAGCCTTATATGCTCTGGGATATTCGGGCAAGGCGGAGAGGCTTATACACTTTGCCTACAACCTCGTTAACTTTCCCGGACAGAGAATATCTGGCAGAAGGGGGCGCTATATAACCCTGGATGAGGCGATGGATGAGGCTGTCTCAAGGGCCTATGAAGAGATTAATAAGCGCTCAGCAGATTTAACTGAGGAGGAGAAGAGGAAGATCTCTGAATTTGTCGGTATAGGCGCAGTCAAATATGCGCTTATAGAAACAGACCCGCTTAAACCAATAGTTTTCACGTGGGATAAGGTCATAAACTTCGAGAGGAACAGCGGACCCTACATACAGTATTCTCATGCGAGGGCATGCAGCATTTTGAGGAGGGCGCCACGGCGAATTGAGGAAGCAGACTTCTCCCTTCTTAAAGAGCCCATAGAGCATGAGATTATCCTACTGATAGCACGCTTTCCAGAGATCTTCATGGAGGCGGCAGATAACTTAAGGCCAAATATCATAGCCGACTTCGCAAACTCTCTAGCAGATAAGTTTAATGCATTTTACGCCTCCCTGCCAGTAATTAAGGCTGAGCCGCCTGAACTCAGCAACGCAAGGTTAATGCTTGTTAACGCCACAAGGATAACTCTCAGAAACGCATTATTCTTGATGGGCATAGAAGCCCCCCAGAGAATGTAGCTTAAGGCTCTTTAAAGGCTAATTTGTTCTCTTCTCAAACCCGCTATCGCTCCCCTTAACTTGCCTCTAATCTCATTTTAATGAGATATAATTCAAGATTAAGTTAAAGATTGTAAATGATATCCCCTAACTTCATTGGGAATTGAATCCGCAGTAAATCTCTGGCAAGGATGAGAAATAGGAAATGAGATGGCATGAGAAGCGATGCCGAGAGAATAATTGTGCCTCTATCAGCTTTATCCCTAAGTAGAGCCTGGAATATTCGCAGCTGCTTTAACTAAATTAGAGGCTGAGCTTAAAAGGACAAGCGTAACAACTGATTCCTCAACGAAGAGCTCTCTAACCACGTAGGGAATTATAGGATCACAGAGCGAGCTGGAGAAAAATATAGTGGAATTTACAATCCACAGGAGGGAAAAAGCAATGCCTAAATGAAAAACATCTTCTCAGCTTAAGAGACACCATCAATAAATAATGCTCGCCAGAGACGATGTAGAGCCCTTGATCTGGGCAATGTCTATTTAAGTGGAACGTACATGCTGCTTCTACTAGCGCCTATACCTGGAGTACCATGCTTAACCGGCTTGTTTGTTATCGCAAATTCGCCTAGATAGCGCCCTATCATCTCAGGCTTTATCTCTACTGGAACAAACTCCTTACCGTTGTGGACATGTATTGTTAAGCCAACCATCTCAGGCAGTATTATTATATCCCTGCAGTGAGTTTTAATCGGCTTAGTATACGTTCCCTCTTTAGCCGCGCGGATCTTCTCAAGAAGCCTCCTCTGCTCATAATATAAGCCACGCTTAAGGCTTCTTCGAGCACGCGCGCTAAGTAGTTGTATGAAGTCGTCCATGGACATGTCCAGTATCTCTTTAAATGTAAAGCCCCTATACCTGAACTCTTTTGGCATAGCTCCTCAGCTCAGGTTTTAAAAGTGAGATGATGCTTTTAAATATTACTCTACATCATAGAATTCTTCTGCCTTCGGCAGCGTTGGGCTTAGACCTTTCCTCTCGCGTATCTGCCTTATTACCTCAGCTTGCAGCGAGTCTGGCACCGGGGCCCATCTGCTGAACTGTGTAGCCCAGAAGGCTCTTCCCTGCGTTGAGGAGCGGAGCTCCTCAGCTAAGCCGAATGATTCTGCAACTGGTATTTCTGCCTTAACTATCATCATGTCCTCTTCTGTTATCAGATCTAGGAGCTTACCACGCCTCTTCTGAACTATCGCTATCACATGGCTTACAAAGTCGCCTGGAACCTTACACTCAAAGCTTAATATGGGCTCTAGAATCTTAGGCTCACAGAGAAGGAAGCATCCCCAAATTGGACGCCACGTCATTGGCATTATCTGCGCCGGCCCTCTATGAACTGGATCCTCATGTATCAGAATATCCTCAAGGTTGATTTTGAGACCGTAAGCGGGCTCCTTGGTTAATGGCATCGCATTAACGGCATCCCTGAAGCCTGCCTTAACATGCTCTATTACTTCTTCAACGAACTGCCTGCCCTTAATTCTGTTAACTAGAACATTTGTTCCCTCAATCGCTATAACGTTCCTAGCATCCTCAGCTGGCCAGCCGAATTCATGCATAAGGATCTTCTGTCTCTCATCACGCTTCTGCATCTCAGAGATTCTGCCAGTTCTTATGGCTTCAATAACCTCCTCCGGTAGCCTCTCTATTGTAACCCAGAGCCTATTGTGTTTATTCGGGCTCTTACCCATTATCGGAGGGCCAGTATAGTTGCGGCTGATCGTTTCACGGTATATTACTATTGGCTTACTCATTTTAACCTTTAAGCCAGCCTCATGCATACGATAGGCTGTAACCTCAAGGTGTAGCTCACCCATCCCGCTTAAAAGATACTCACCCGTCTCCTTATTTATTGTGAAGCGTAACGTTGGATCTTCCAGAGTGAGTTTGCGCACAACTTTATCAAATAATGGCAGATCCCTAACGTCAGCCGGCTCAATAGCCACGGTAACAACTGGTTCAGAAACATACTTTAGGCTTTCGAATGGCGGCGTATCTACGCCATCATCAGCTATAGTCTCGCCAACCTGTAGTGGGGGTAAACCTGAAATCGCCGCAATATTTCCAGCTGGAATCCTCTCAACAATAACTTTATCAGTAGCCATATACATGTAAACCTGTTGGATTGTCGCCTTTTGTTTACTGGCAACTAATCGGATGGGTTTTCCTCTCTCAACTGACCCACTGAAGACCCGCCCTATCGCAATGATGCCGCTGTGAGGGTCAACCTCAACTGCCGTTACACACATCAGTAATGGGCCGTTCGGATCAACTCTAGCCATACTCAAACCAACAGCGCTCTTAGGATCCCCAGGCCATATCTGCGTCTGCCTATATGGCTGGGCCTCTATTGGGTTCGGTAGGTGCTCGCAGAACATGTCCAGTATAGGCTCATAAAGTGGGACTATCTTGCTTAACGCCTCAACCTTCTTCGCAACCTCCTCGGGTGTTCCTGTGTACGCCTCAATAACGTCTTTGAATGTTATGCCCTTAGCTTTCATGTATGGCAGTGTGAAGCCCCATTTATGCAATGCTGAGCCAAACGCAACCGTGCCATTCTCAACCTTAACCTGCCAATCCTTCTTATGTTCGGGTGGAGCATACTTCTCGATCAGCTGGTTTATCCTGAGTATTATCTTAGCGAACCTCTGCTGCATCTCCTGCGGCGTCAGCTTCAGCTCTTTAATCAACCTATCAACCTTATTTATATAGAGGATTGGTTTAACCCTCTCACGCAGGGCCTGCATTAAAACTGTTTCGGTCTGCGTCATCGGACCCTCAACAGCGTCTACTACGACAAGCGCCCCATCAACAGCCCTTAGGCTCCTTGTAACGGCCCCGCTGAAGTCTATGTGCCCCGGTGTGTCAATCAGGTTTATGAGGTACTCCTTTCCTTTGTAGGTGTGGACTAGGCTTATGTTTGATGGGAAAACTGTCATCTGCCTTTTCTGTTCAAGCTCCCAGGAGTCTAGGAATAGTCTCTGTCCAGCAACTTCCATGCTTATTATTCCAGCGGCGGCCAATAGGCTGTCTGAAAGCGTCGTCTTGCCGTGATCTACATGAGCTATTATGCTAGTATTTCTGATGTTTTCAAGGTTGTTCATTAGCTTGACTATTTCCTCAATCTGCTTATAGCGCCCCATACCTAAACCTTCACCACTCTAAGCATGTAAGTATCCTTCTGACACATCCTTATATTTTTCTGTATACTGGCAACCTCACGCTTATATGAGGCTACATAATTGTGAGAAAACTAACCTATAACCTTTTTCATGAGGAGGATCCTTTTAAGATTGCTGCGCACCGAAGCTCGTAAAAATAAACAGGGCATACATGAAAAGCAGAATAGCACTTTCTCTCCAGCCTATTTTTTCCCCTGAGAGGAAATACCAGAGTAGAAGATTAGCCATTATTGAGAACATAACAAGGCTTGAGTATGCGGCCATATTAACACGGAAAGAACCGCCGATTAATGCTACACCTAAAATCAACGTTATGTTCACAAAACCGCTGCCAATAATATTGCCTAGCGCTAACTCAATATGCCCCTTTCTTGTTGCGTTAATGCTAGTAACAAGCTCTGGTAGGCTTGTACCAAAAGCTATAATTGTTGCACCAATTACAACTCTTGGAACACTTAGCTCCTCAGCGATATAAGAGGCAGATTCAACTATGAAGTACGCGCTGGCAATCACTCCAGCCACCCCTATAAGTGCTAATAGAATGTATTTAGCAGCCTTACCTTTTTTACTTATATTATATGCTTCTCTACCTCTCTTAAACCTTATAATTTGAATATTATAAAATATGAATATTGTTACCAATACTACCCCTATAATTCTGCTTGCATAGCCAATATAAATTAAAGCTGCGGGGATTAATGATGCTATAAAAAGCCCAAAATATAAATCTCTTACCTCTTCACTTGCTCTATTACTGAAATAATATGTTCCGCTTCGGTTCTTAAATGATAATATTAAGAAGCATAGTCCTAAGATTAAGCAGACGTTTACGATGTTTGAGCCTAAAACATTTCCTATTGCAACACCAAGAGTCTCCGGATTTATAGCTGAGAATATTGAGACCGAGAGTTCTGGTAGCGATGTAGAAAAAGCAATAAGCAGAAAGCCTATTGTTGTTTTCCCAAGCCCGGTTATTTCGGCAACTTTAACTGAATTATCTATTGCCAGATCACTTGACTTGTCTAAAATCATCATTCCAATTAGCAGTGTTATTGCATTACCGATTAACCCTAGACCCTCAAAGAAACTTTCAAGCACCTTCCTCGTCCTCCGGCGCTATAGGAAGAACATGTAAGGATAAAGATAAAGGTTTTTGTTTAAGCGCAACGCTCTGGAAAGGCGATTTTAAACAAATCATAGATAAATAGCGCCTTTTACGAAATTTAACGCTCTATTTCTCCAATACACTATCATCTGTTGGCCTTGGCTGATTCTTCTCTTCAACACTATTCTCATAATATAGGTTTGGTGGAGCAATAACCACCTTTGTTCTTGGGGGGACTGACGATGTTATCCAGGCGTTTCCACCTATAACCGCGTCGTCGCCTATAACGGTTTCACCGCCAAGAATTGTCGCGCCAGAATATATCACAACATTATTTCCGACAGTCGGGTGCCTCTTTAGGCCTTTAATTATCTTGCCTCTCTCATCCCTCGGAAAGCTTAACGCTCCAAGAGTAACGCCCTGATAGATCTTAACGTTATCGCCTATCTCTGTTGTCTCACCGATAACTACGCCAGTTCCATGGTCTATAAAGAAGTTTTTCCCAATCTTCGCTCCTGGATGAATATCTATGCCAGTCTTCGAGTGCGCGTACTCGGTCATTATTCGTGGTATTAGTGGCACGCCCCTGATGTAAAGCTCATGTGCAATCCTATATGTTGCGATAGCTAGAATGCATGGATAGCTCAATATAACTTCGTCGGTGCTCTTAGCAGCCGGATCCCCATCATAGGCTGCCTGTATATCTCCATAGAGCATAGCCCTAATTTCAGGGATCTTCTCAAGAACCTCTCTCACAACTGTTTGCGCCCTCTTACGGCAGGCCTCTTCTGAGGCAACGCCAAACTTTCTTGAGAGGTATTTGAGACTCTTCTCAACTTCATCCACAAGCCTAGAGTATATTGAGCTAAGAAGATTCCCGACGAAGTATCTCACGTTAAACCTGTCGATCTTAGCGTTTCCAAAGTATCCTGGGAAGATTAGAAGTAATAGGTCTTCTAGGATTTCTATAACTGCCTGCTTTGATGGAAGATCTTCACTGCCAGACCAGTTTACCCCACCATACTCCTCATAACTTTCGATTATCCTATCGACCAGCTTTGGCATATCTTCCTCAAGCCACTTATCTTCGCGGTATATCTCACCCGTCTCTAGAAGTTCAAGCATCTGCTTAGAAGCCCAAACCCTTGTCAATTTATCAACCTTCTCAAGAAACTCATTTTCCACCTTAACTTTAGCACTATCCATCCGCCATCGCCATGCCCTGGTAAATTTTCACCCATTAAGAGGAAAATTTTAATAAGTGGACACGGAAAAATCTATCGGCTCTTCGCTAAATATTTGTGTGCTTAAGTAACGTTCACCGGAATCCGGGAGCATAGTAACTATCATCTTACCCTTATTTTCAGGTCTCCTAGCAACCTCTAGGGCTGCGTAGACGGCTGCGCCTGAAGATATGCCAACCAATAAGCCCTCTTTTCTGGCTAAGAGTCTGGCAGTTTTGATCGCATCTTCATCCTTAACCTTAACGACTTCATCTATCAAGTCAAGCCTGAGTACGTCTGGTATGAAGCCAGCGCCTATACCTTGAATCATATGGTCGCCTGGCTTTCCTCCACTTAAAACCGGAGAATTATATGGTTCAACAGCTATAACTCTGAAACTTGGCTTTAAGGGCTTTATATACTCCGCGACTCCAGTTATTGTTCCACCAGTTCCAACCCCAGCAACAAATATATCAACCTTCCCGTCAGTATCACGCCATATCTCTGGACCAGTTGTCTCCCTGTGAGCCTTCGGGTTAGCTGGATTCTTAAATTGGTTTGGCATAAAGGAGTTAGGTATCTTAGATGCTAGCTCCTCAGCTTTCTTAACCGCGCCACTCATGCCTTCCTCTTTAGGTGTTAGAACCACCTCCGCCCCATAAGCCCTAAGAATCTTTATTCTCTCAACGCTCACGTTCTCAGGCATAACTATTATCAGCCTATAGCCCTTAACTGCAGCAACCATTGCTAACCCTATTCCAGTATTCCCGCTAGTCGCCTCTATAATCACAGTATCCCTATTGATTAAGCCAAGGCGCTCAGCCTCAGATATCATGCTCAAGCAAATCCTATCTTTCACGCTTCCACCAGGATTACGCGACTCAAGTTTAACTAGAATTGTGCAATCTAAGCCCTCGGCGATCTTGTTTAGACGGATCAGCGGCGTGTTACCGATCGTCTCTAAAACGGAGTTAAATATCCTCATTATATCCCCCTAAATATTGACACTAAACACAGCTATCTGTTATATAATCGTCAGGTCAAGAATAATTATTCCTTGAGGGTTTACTTAATCTCTCCCCTATAGTTTGGGTTATCGATTAACGTTGGTTTCCCGTCTCTTTCAACGACAATCTTCGCAAAGCCAATCCTATCCACCGTCTCGTAATCGTGCCCTGCATCAGACGGATATATTGCTAAGAATATGAGTTCATTCTTACCAGTATTCACCGACCGGTGTGCCAGTCCAGGTGGAACGTAGACTATTGTTTCAGGCCTTATCTCCTCAGTGAATACTCCACCATATCTATCCTGCATAAGTATTAACCCCTCACCACTTATCCCAAGATAGACTTCGCCAGCCTCTTTTACATGAAAGTGCCCCTTAGTGAAATAGTATTCATCTCCAATCTTCCCTGGATAAATGATCGTGCAGCCCACATTAAGCTCCCCCTCCCTCTCTCGGCCTATCTCGTAAACAACGTATATCAGCGGATCCTCGCCTCTGGAGAGTATACTCTCAACGGCACGCTTATCATAGAAATATTTACGTAAATCTGAAAGCCGCCTCTCAACCTTAACATCATGTGGAAATAAACCAATCTTACTTAATTTAGCTGAGAAGGATCCCTTGGCGGGCATGCCGCATCACTCTTCGGAACATGAAGAAATACTTGATAATTCTTCGACTATTAAATTTTTCTTTTGTACTATATGGCTGGAGACCTTTCTAATTAAAGTTTGTCTAATACCCCATCAGCTTTAAGTGATTTCGCGGTTAGCTTTCGCCTCTCTCGTGTACCTTATTATTCTCTCGGCGAGCTCCCTCTGGATACTATTTTTCTCCAGAAGCTTGTTCACTACTTCTGAGATTGTTGTTATGGGTTTAACCCTGTAGCCCATCTTCGTGAGATATTCGCTTCCCCCCTGTTCCCTATCCACAACAACTACTATTGTGTCGACTATGCCGCCCATCTCCTCAATAGGCTTTATTCCCTCAATCTTCGACCTGCCATCAGTTATCACGTCATCAAAAAATATGTAGCGTTCACCCCTAACAACCTCCCCGCCATCTATTCTCCCAACCAAGCCATAAGCTTTGCTCTCCTTCCTAACAATTATGCAGGGCATGTGTAGAACGCTGGCTATATAGGGTAGCATTAAAGCGCCCTTAAGCTCGATTGTTGCTAGCTTACTTATATTTCTCTCAAGAATTATTTTTCGGATCTCCCCGGCAACAATAGATGCGACTCTCCTAAAGTCTTCTGGAGATGAAAGGAGCCAGGCCAAGTCAATGTAGTATGGGCTCGTAATCCCCGACCTTAAAATGAATTCTCCAAACTTGAGAGCCCCAGATCTGATTAGGCTCTCCGCAATTGCAGATATCTTATCCCTATTGCCCCCTCGACCCATCTTTAATCCCGCTATTATAATCTTCAATAACTCTGTAATTTAGCTTTTTGCCACCTCTATCTATGATGATAATGTTCTCTTCAGATAAATATGGGTAAGCAGCTATTATCATTATCCTACCGTAGAAGTTATTTAAGTCAGTGATAGATGGGCGTAAGATGCCGGACGGATGTGAGTGAAATGTTCCCACAATCGAGAAGTCTGTTGGAAGCATATGTGCTGGAAAAGCTGAGAAGCCCCTACCCCAAGCGCTTAACGGTGGAAAAATAACCTCCTCAACTAAAATGGTATCCTTTTTAGCTTTTCCCCTCAGCAGGAGTATTCCTTCCTTAGGATGGCAGATCTTCGCGTAACTCAAGATACTATTAATAACAGACCTCCTTACGAAGACTCTTTCCATACATACATGTATAGGATTGTGGGCAAGATAAATGATTTTGATCAACCTCTAGTTTTAGAGGTCTATTTTCGCCTTCCTCTTAAACTGGCTCTCATATATCTTTCGCACAGTATCTATTGTATCCGCTTCCTCAGGAGATTTATCGTCACGTATCCTAACTATTCTAGCGAAGCGGAGCGCCATGCCCGACTCATATTTTGGGCTAGTTTGGATCTCGTTATACGCGACCTCAACAACTATTTTTGGCAGCACTATAACCCTGTTTCCCTCTTCTCCGATAGCTATCTTCCTTAAGCGTTCGGTTATGTCGGCTATCTCATCGTCAGTTAATCCCTTAAACGTCTTGCCGATCACCGTAAACCTGTCCCCATCTCTAGCTGCCAGATAATAGTCCGATAGCCAATTGTGCCTTCGCCCATAACCATACTCCGCAGCAACTATAACGAGATCTAGGGGTGGGAGAACCTCCTTCACCTTAAACCAGTGTTTACCGCGAATACCAGGCGTATATGGGCTATCCAGCCTCTTAGCCATCAGACCCTCATGGCCCTCATTAACCGCCTCCCTTAAAAACTCCTCCGCCTCACTTAGACTGCTTGTTATTTTCTGTTTTGTCAGAGGTATGTTTCCGGCAATCTCCCTAAGCCTATCTCGGCGCTCAACATATGGGACTCTGATCATGTTTTCTCCATTAATATAGAGTACATCGAATAGGTGTAGTTCAACTGGGATTATTCTGGCGGCATTATCTATTTCATGGATCCTCTTAAACCTACGCATTAAATGCTGGAAAGGCATAGGTTTCCCCTCATCGTTCACAGCGATGACCTCACCCTCAAGGATTGCTTCCCTAGCCTTAATCTCCCCTTTTATGAGATTAACAATCTCCGGGAGGCTTCTAGTTATATCCGTCAGCCTTCGACTAAATATCTTTACATCTCCATCAGCCATGTGTATTTGAATCCTTGCACCATCAAGCTTATATTCTAGCGCCGTCTTACCACCATGCTCCTCGAAGACCTCGTTTAAACTACTGGCCATATAGGCCAGCATTGGTTTAATAGGTCTAAAAACTTTAAAGTTTAGGTTTAAGACGCCGCCCCTACCAAGCCTCTTAGCTATATATGCTACTTCACTTATGTCACCAACGAGCATCGATGCTGTCTGAACCTCCTTCAAAGGTATGGAGAAGGCCCTTGAAACAGCTGCCTCCATTAAACCCTCTTGGAAGCCTGTCCTCATCTCGCCGATAACTATTTTAACAATATATTTTGCTTCTAGGGGGGTTGCGCGGCTAAGCAATGTCTCAAGAAGCCTCTCTTTCCTATCCTTTGAGCCCTGACCCTTAATTTCGGCAATATGCTCAAATATCCTCCTAACCTCAAGTATCGTTAGGGGCTTCTCAAGTAAAGTTGACTGCCTCCTCATAGCCCTCTTTTCGAGAACGGCTTGCACTGCTGCACCGATATCGCCAGTATTTCTGAAGGCTGTGTGGAAGATTTCCCAATCGGCGCCAGATAAACGCTTAACTACCTTACTTAGGGTTGCCCAGCTAACATCTAGGGTCCTAGGATCATATTTTGGGAAGGCCCTACCAAGCATCATGGATATTGCTGGCTCAACCTCCTCCTCATTCAGGCGCCTGCAGAAGTCTGCAACCATATCAATCATTACGTTACGCTTAGCTATTTTCTCGAGACTTTCACAGAGTTCAACTAACGATTTAAATTCCATCATAACCTCTCTTGAAAAGAGAAGGGTTGTCCTTAGATCTCGGCATTCCAGCTAATCTGATTTATTCTTTCCAGACCTTGCTGATCTCTTCCTGCAGCTCCCTCTTCTTTCTCTCATACTCCTCTATCGTTATTTCACCAATCTTATACCTTGCGTGTAGAGCTTCAAGGTCCTCTTTAAGGGCCTTTTCCCTCTCCTTCTTATCTCTGATAAGCGAGTCTAAGAGGGCAAGCGTCTCCTCAATATCCACCTTAATGCTACCTAATACTCCACTAGACATCCTCCCTTCCTCAGCCATCTTCTTAATGGCATTATAAGCAGCGGATAAATCGGATTCCATATCCCTAATCTCGCTTGGAGACTTATCTCCAAGAATCTTCTCAAGTCGATTAAGGGCGGCCCTAATGCTCTTAGCCATACTCTCAAACTCCCTCTGCTCAACCTTCAGCTTCTCCGACTTCTGCGAGAAGGTGTTCAAATCTATCTCACCTATCTTATAGCGGACAGAAAGCTCCTCAAGATTAAGCGCAATATCATTCAGACGCCTCTCAACATCCTCAAGCCTCCTCCTAAGTTCCTCAAGCCTGCGGACACGCACATTAAGCAGCTCGCCCAACTTGCCGCTGTACTCATTATAAATTTTCAGAAAGACGCCCTCTGAAACCTCGCCTGACTGAAATAACTTAAAGAGGGATATTTTTCTAGTATACAGAGTTGATATATTAGACATTAAGCTCGCCACTTCGCTCTCAAGTGTAGATGGCGGCGGGGCTGCTGGCGTTGGTGGCGGAACTAATGGTGGAACTGGTGGCGGAGCCTCCATCGGCTGGGGCCTCTCAATCCGTTGCGGCGCAGCTGTAGGAAGCTGAGCACCACAGTAAATGCAATATCTCATCGCCGGGACTCTTCTGCCGCAGTTTGGACATCTAATACGGACTTCATCTGAACCTGAACCCAATGACATGGCATGGACTCCTCTCAAATTGTTAACCTTCAGCTAGGCAAAATATTTTAGTGTCGGTCTTTTATAAAAGTTAATTCACAGAAAAATGTATAATTAGAGCTCTGGCTATGAGCGAAGATTATATACCGCTTAGAAGGGCTCTTAAGGATTACTTAAAGGAGCACAAAATCACCCTAGATGATTTGCTAAGCGTGATGGATGAAGATAAAGAGGGAATTATGGAGAATTTGAGGAAGAGGGTTCATTTAACGAAAGCCCAATATAAGGCTCTTGAAAGATACCTTTCAAGTAAAGATCTAAACCTTCTACTATTTGTGATACAAGCATTCTACATGCTTAATCCATCTGGGCTCTACAAGGGGCTGATAATTGAGCCTGCGAGGGATGATGTTATGGCTGATGGTAAGGTGACATTTGAGGGGTGTAAAATGATATTGAAGGCTCTTGGCATCTCAACCGAGAATCTGGAGTCTTATTAGCAATGTATTTCCACAATGTCGCCATCCATCAGTATGTGGCTTGGGCCAACCCTCTCGCCGGGATATTTTGCGCTAGGTCCCCAGATCCTAGCATACTTGAACCCCTTATAGATTTCGGAGTGCAACTTCTTTGCAACATCTATTACGCTAGTTCCCTTCTTAACGATGAGGGGCCGCTCAGAGGGCTCCTTAGATGATGGCTCCTTAGTATAGACTCTTATTATTTCAAGCATCCCGAATAGTATTTTTCCAAGGTCCTTTAAGCCTTCATTCCTTAGGCATGAGACTACGAGTAGCGGTAGCCCCTGCCACTCCGCATCCAAATAATCCTTTAGTAACGCAATGTTCTCTTTCGAATTAGGCAAATCGGACTTATTTGCAATAATTACCGTAGGCCTATAAACGCTATTTGAGAATAAGGCTGCCTCAACATCATCCAAGCTCACCTTACCGCTTATTTTAACCAGGGCTGATGTAATCCTGTAGCTGCTCAGTAAATCCCTTATGTCTTCATGGGTGCAGTCGACTAGAACACCATGATTTATTATCTGGATCCCTGAACCGTAAGGCCTCCTAATAATTTCAACCTCGCCTTCAGGCTTCTTCACCATTATCCCAGCCTTATCCAGCTCAGACAACACCATAGAGATCTGCTTTACTGGATCCTCCGATAAGTCAACCATTACTATCAGGCCATCCGCATTACGCGCCAAACCCAGAACCTGGGTGCCACCCATCCTCCCCTCAGAGGCCCCCTCAACTATAGCTGGAGCTTCAACAAGCTGGAACTGTATATCCTGGTATTGAAGCATTCCGGGAATCGGTCTTTGGGTTGTGAATGGAATTGGGCTTATTTCAGGCTTAGCATTGGTCACCGAGGCTAGGAGGCTACTCTTACCAACATTCGGCGGACCTAATATAACTATTTGTCCCGCCCCCTCCTTTGGCAGAGCGAACCCTACCCCACCTCCCTTCCTACGCGCCTTAGACTCTTCTAGCTCCCGCTCAAGCTCAGCGATCCTACGCTTAACGTTGGCTACAAGCCTGCTTGTACCCTTATGCTTTGGTACGAGCGAGAGAAATTCGCGCATAAGCTTTATTTTCTCTTGGGTGGAGCGGCATGCCACAACTTGAGCCCATTTAGCCTTTGCTTCAGCCGGCAGATTCGTGACCATTTTTACTCACTATAGGTAGGCGCATGAAGGCTCTATATCTTTGTCGTTCTCTCAACTCTCACGCCATCACCAATCCCAGAGACCCAGCCACATCTAGCGCCAGCGGCAATACATTGCTCAATAACCTTCTCCCCAGCCTCCCTCTCTCTCACCAAGGCTATTATACTTCCACCCATCCCAGCACCGGACAACTTTGCTCCATAAGCTCCCGCCTCTAGGGCTGCCTCGCATATCCTCTCTATTTCGGGTAAACTCACATCATATAGATCTCTTAGGAGCGCATGTTGGGCATTCATTATCTCGCCTAAAATGTAGTGTCTTATCTCACCCTCGGGAGCCATCTGAACCTTCCTCCAGGAGGATTCGCCAAGAACCTGTACGACTTCGTCTTTTTTAATCTCCTCAAACCTGAGAACCTTCAGTGCCATCATTGTCAACCTATGCATTTTCAGGGTGAATAGAATTCTTTTTCTCGGGGGCTCATTCAGTATTGACAGGTAATCCTCAATTTCCTCTTCAGAGAGATCCTCCCATCTTGGCTGATCAAACCTGTATCCGAGCTTAGACTTTAAGCTGCTTGGGACGAAGACGCTTTCCATGAGCGTTTTCAGGCCAGCATTTATCTCCGCCTGCCTCTTTGGGTGAATATCGCCGGTCGAATGCCTTATCCCCGAATCTATTATGGCGAATGTTAAGTCTCTGAATGGGAGGATTTCAACATTATATGGTGGCCTACAGTCAATCTTCAGTATGCCGCCAAAGGCTACGCCATACTGGTCTAGTCTACCACATGGTATGCCAGCCTCCTCATTCTCCGCCGCAAACGATATTTCAGCTACATCTTTTCTCGTTAAGTTCAAGTCGAATACATGGTTCAGTAGCTCTGTGAACGCTACCTCAAGCGCTGCGCTGCTGGCCAGCCCAGAGCCTATCGGGATGTCGCTTTTAATTGTTAAATCCATGCCTCTAATTTTGCCTGCAAGCCCTCTCTTAACGAGGACGTTTACGACTCCACGTAGATAATTGCCGAAGAATTTCCCCTCCCTCATCTCATTAATTCCTATTGGAAATGAGTCGGTTGATGTTTCCCCATACTTTTCTAGGTCAAGCGACCTAACGTTAAACATACCTCCATCAGCGAGATTCGCGAAAATGTATAGCCTTAGATTTATGGCTACTGGAACGACTGGAAGCCCCTTATAGTCCTGGTGAGTGTTTAAGAAGTCTGCCCTACCAGGGGATGAAACTATAAATTGAGCATCCATAAGGCGTACGTCCCCAGTCTGATCTACTATATTTCCGGGCTCTCCCTTAATTCTTTCGCCTTCTCCTCAGGAGCATAGTCAAATGTTATAGTTCCAGCCCCAGTCTCAACACTCGCAAAATATTTTATCTTATTCTTCTCTCTGTATGGCGGATAAAATTCTACATGAAAGTGGTAGAAGGAGTACTCCCGACCATCCGTAGGTCTCTGATGCAGAACCATCATGTATGGAAAGCTCATGTTAAATAAGTTATCAAATTTTTTAAGGATCCGCTTAAGTATTGAGGCAAAGGAATCCCTTTCCACAGTGGTTAGATCCGTTATAGCGCTAAGATGCCTCTTCGGGTAAATGTGGACGCCGTAAGGCCAGCGCGCAAAGAAGGGTAAAAAGCATATAAAGTCGCTATTTTCGCATACGACGCGCACAGCATCCCTCTGCTCCCTCTCTATTATATCGCAGAATAAGCATCTCCCCCATCTCCTCCAGTAACGTTTACTTGAGTCTAGCTCGCGTTTAATTAGTGGCGGTATAAATGGGAAAGCATATATCTGCCCGTGGGGATGATCTAAAGTGACCCCTATTATTCGACCCTTATTCTCGAAGATGAAAACATACTTCACATAATTCCTCTTACCAAGCTCCTCAAACCTCTCAGCCCATAGGTCGATAACCGCCCTAATATCTTCGACGCTCAAGTCGGCCAGCGTGGCGTCATGTTTAGGTGTATAAATTACTACCTCACAGACGCCTCTCGACCTCCTACAGCGATAAAAACCATCAGACTTCACTCTAGGCTTTGGCGGGTTTGGTAGGAGGGATGGATATTTGTTCGGTATGCTAAGAACCGACCATCCTGAAGCTGGAACCTCGCCTGAGCCGGGGCAGAATGGACAGAAGTTTTCCGGTAGGAGGGGGCGTTTACCCCTCTCATCTGAGACTATGATCCATTCGCGAAGTATAGGATCCCATCTAAGCTCCATGACTCCACCTAAATTTATTTCTGGGATCTCGGAGAGATAAATTTGGTGTCCTGATGTACTTAATGGGTGTAGATGTTGGTACATCTAGTACAAAAGTTTTGATCATAGATGACTCCGGCAACGTCTTAGCCAAAGCATCTGCAGAGTATCCTATCAAATCTCCCTTTGAAGGGTATGCTGAGCAAGATCCTGATGCCTGGTGGAATGCGGCGAAAATTTCGATTAGAAGGGCTTTAAAAGATGCTGGTATTAAATCCAGCGATATCTCGGCGGTGGGGCTTTCAGGGCAGATGCATGGAACCGTGCTTTTAGGGAGGGATGGGAAGCCCCTAAGGGACGCCATTATATGGCTTGATAGGAGGAGCCTTAAGGAGTGCGATGAGATCTATGAGAGGATTGGCAGGGAGAATATTCTGAATATGGTGAGTAACCTAATTATGCCAGGATTCATGGGACCAACATTATTATGGGTGAAGAGGAATGAGCCGCAAACATTTAACAGAATATTTAGGGTCCTTCTTCCAAAGGATTATGTCAAATTCAGGCTAACTGGCTCCTTAAACACTGATTACTCAGATGCATCGGCAACGCTCTTATTTAATGTGAGGAGGAGAGAGTGGGAAGACACCGCAATATCTGAACTCAACTTTCCAAGGGAAGTTTTCCCTGAAGTGCTGGAATCAGCCAAGATTGCAGGCGAGGTTACACCTGAAGCCTCTAAAGAAACTGGTTTAAGCGCCGGCACGCCTGTGGTTGCTGGTGGAGGCGACTCGCAGGTTGGAGCTATCGGCTGCGGCGTAATAGAGCCTGGGATAATTTCATCAAATATTGGGACCGGAGGGCAGATATTTGCGACAATAGATGAGTTTAAGTTTGACCCTAAGTATAGGATCCACACATTCTGCCATGCGGTTCCTGGAAAGTGGTGCCTTCAGGGAGCAATATTATCGGCAGGCTTATCGCTCCGATGGTTTAAAGAGAATTTCGCTCACATCGAGGATGCTGCAGGCTCGCTATGTAAAATTGACCCATATGAGCTGCTCTCTAAGGAGGCTGAGCTCTCTGAGCCGGGCTCTAATGGCTTAATTTTTCTCCCATACCTCCTAGGTGAAAGGTCGCCCCACATGGATCCTTTTGCCAGAGGAGGCTTCTTTGGGCTGACATTTAATCACAGGAGACATCATTTTGTTAGAGCTATAATGGAGGGCGTTGTCTTTGCCCTCAGAGATTGCCTAGAGATATTTAGGGAGCTTGGGGTTAGGGTTGAAAAGGTTGTCGCACGCGGAGGCGGAGCTAAAAACAATTTGTGGCTGCAAATTCAAGCTGACGTGTATAACTCAACGGTCTTCAGAGCTGAGATTGAGGAGGATGCCGCCTTTGGCGCAGCGCTTCTGGCAGGTGTTGGTGCCGGAATATATCGAGACCTTAAGGATGCTTGTGACAGGGCTGTTAAATTTACCGTTATAAAATATCCGGATGAGGGGAGAACAATAATATATGATAGAATTTATAATAGGATTTATCGCAACCTCTATCATTCCCTAAAGCAATATTGGGCTCATCTTCAGAGCCCTTAAGCGATAGGTAAATACGCAACCTCCCGGACTTTATTGTTGGAGAGGCGTGTTGGAGAAGACTTACATTAGAATGCTGTATCAGCCGAAATTTAGGAAGCCAATACTAATCGCCGGGTTTCCGGGCATAGGAAACGTTGGTGTATCCGCCACAAAACTTTTAATTGAATTTCTGGATGCGAAGCTGTTTGCAGAGTTGTATTCTCCAGCCTTCCCAGACTATACGTCTGTTGATCCTAATGGTATATGTAGCCTACTAAAGTGTAGCTTCTTTGAGTCGAGCGAAAGAAATATAATACTGCTCATAAGCGACGCCCAGCCGCCGATCGAAGACATACCATCCTATTATGAGTTGTGCGGCGATATACTGGACTTTGCAGGCAGTTTAGACTGCGGCTTCATAGTGGCTGTGGACGGCATCCCCGCAACACATACTCAAGATGTAATATATGTTGCTGGGACATCAGCAAATGTTGCCCTCGATTATGCTCTAGCGGGCGCGGAGGTTTATACTGGCGGCAGAATTATAGGCATGTCGGGAATACTTTTAGGTTTAGCAAAGATGCGAGGGATTAGGGGGATATGCCTCCTAAGCCCTGTTATAGATTTAGTCTTTGACCAGAAAGCCGCCTTTAATGCCTACCGATTTCTGAGGAGGGCGCTGGGTTTAGGTATTGAAAAGACTATAGAATAATTAGATTCGACCGGCCCCTTGAGTTGCCCCTCTAATTTCCTCTAGCTTCCCCCGCACAATTCTATTCGCAATCTCAGGGTCGGCTTTACCTTTAGTCGCCCTCATAAGTTGGCCTATAAGATAGTGCACGGCCTTCTCATCCTTCAGCGCGTCATTGACGGCCTTTGGATTCTCTGCGAAAATTTTCTCAACTAAGCTATTTAGGAGGATCTCATCAGATATTTTTACTAAGCCTTCTTCCTCAACTATCTTCTCCGGATCCTTACCTGATACTATTATTGTTGGAAGAATTTTCTTCGCTATTTTTCCACTTATAATGCCATCATCGATTAAGCGCAGCATCTTCACAAAGGTCTGGGGCGTTATCTTGGACTCGTAGAGTTCAAGGTTGTTTTCATATAGGTATCTTAGTAGGTCGCTCATCATCCAGTTGCTTATCTCCTTCGGTTTACCATACAGCTTAACGCACTCCTCAAAGAAGTCTGCCAGTTGCTTCGAGCTAACCAGAACCTCAGCATCATATTTTGGTAGACCATACATGCTCATAAAGCGTTTCACCCTTTCATCCGGCAGCTCGGGCATCTCAGCCCTTATCTCCTCAATCATTTCTCTACTTATGACGACCGGCACAAGATCCGGCTCTGGGAAATATCTGTAGTCCTGTTCCTCCTCCTTACTTCTAAGCGATATAGTTATCCTTCGAACTTCATCCCAATGCCTAGTCTCGCGCTTAACCGCTATACCCTTCTCCAACAGCCCCTTTTGCCTAATTATCTCAAAGTTTAGTGCCCTTTCAACCTCCTTAAACGAAGTTATATTCTTAATTTCAACTCTGGTTCCGCCAGCCAACGAGATATTTGCGTCGCACCGCATTGAGCCCTCAAGGCTTCCATCGAAGATTCCAAGATGCTCAAGGATGTTCCTAAGCTTCTGAAGGAAGAGTCTAGCCTCCCTGGGAGAATTAATGTCGGGGTCTGTAACTATCTCAAGGAGGGCTATGCCGGAGCGATTATAATCTATAAGCGTGTAAGGCGATTGGTCGATCGGCCCAATATGTACAAGCCGCCCAGGATCCTCTTCTAAGTGGACTCTACTTATGCGTATCTTTTTGCTCTGCCCCTGGCTCTCAATATAAAGGTAGCCGTCAACAGCCAGCGGGACGCCGCCAGCCCTATCATACTGGGTTATCTGGAAGTTTTTTGGAAGGTCAGGGTAATAATAGTTCTTCCGGAAAAATATCATTCTCTCCGAGATCTTACAGTTTAACGCAAGCGCAGCCATTATAGCATATCTCACAGCCTTCTCATTCAGCACTGGAAGCGCTCCTGGAAGGCCGAGGCATACGGGGCAGACTAGGGTATTAGGTTCTCTGCCCCTATAATCCGATGGACAGCTACAGAACAGCTTACTTTTCAGGCTAGTTAGCTGGACGTGAACCTCAAGCCCTATCTTGACACCATTGCCAACGCTCATAATGTTCATCCGACTAATTCTAACAATAGGAAATATCATGGGTAAGAGCTTTAAATAAATTATTTTGTGGTTGGGGTGACCGAGCCATGAGCATTAACGTAACCACCGAGTTTCTCGCCAGGGATGCTGTCAGAGCGGTTAGGAGGGGCGACTTAATAATAGTTGTTGATGCTTTACGTTGTACCTCAACGATTGTTACGGCTCTAGCTAACGGTGCTAGGGAGGTTATACCAGTAAAGAGTTTAGGGAAGGCTAGAAAAATGCGCTCTGAAAACCCGGACTACCTTCTGGCTGGCGAGAGGGGTGGGCTAAAACCTTCTGGATTCGACTTAGGCAACTCGCCTTTAGAGTATACTCCCGAGAGGGTTTCTGGAAAGACGATAATATTGACAACAACCAGCGGTACAAAGGCTTTGGAGAACTCTAAAGGTGCTCAACGCGTATTTATCGGCTCATTCTTAAATGCTGGTGCGGTTGCGAGGGAAGCCCTATCGACAGCTCTCAATGATGGGAGAGACATATGCATTGTGCAGTCCGGCACCAATGGAGCGTTCTCTCTAGAGGACTTTATTTGCGCTGGCGCAATAATCAGTAATCTAACCGATGCAGACATCAAATTATCCGATGCAGCCCAAGCAGCATATTTAGGGTTTAAGAGCATAGAAAAAAATCTATGCGCCAATATTATGAAGAGTGAACATTCGAAGCGGCTGATAGAATTAGGTTTCGTTGAGGATATAAAGTTCTCATGTCAAGTAAATCTATTTCCGATAGCGCCCTTCTATGATGGAAGAGCTGTGATTGTTAGAAGATGAGATTGTCTTTTTAGAGCTTCGAAATATGTGCCTCTATCTTCCCTTCCCTTGATATGAGCTTCAGCTTACACTCAGTTGTCAGAACATGGATTATGTCGCCTTCCTGCCTAAATTGAACATCTTGTGAGATGATTGGCATCGAGTTAACTTTAATTGTGGTTACGTTTGGGCTCCTCCAAGTTATTTCGTATCCTCCGGGATCCTTTTTTATTGTGAAGCCTCCGAAAATCTCATATATGGCCTCTTCAACCTTTGGCTCCTTCTCCTTCTTCCTGCCAAATATCCTCATCCCCATCACGCTTCCTATGAGCAATTTAGGATGATTTTTATCGCCCATTAAACTTAAATTTATCGCTATGCTATATACTGGTGCTCTATCCTCTCAAAATCTTTCACTATTTCAAAGCCTCCACCTGAAAGCTCTCTAATATTTAATGGGACAGCTATTTTAGGTGGATCCAGCGCCATCTTAACTACCGGGTGGTCTTCGCCAAAAGTCTTTAAGCATATTTCGTAGACAAGTCTTCTAACTTTTCTCTCATCCAAAAAACCGAGTGAGTGCAGATACTCATGTAGAAGAAGCGAAAATATTAGCGAGTTGAACTCCACTCTAGACATAAGTGATCTACCTGCGAGATTTATGAGCAACTTGTTTAAAACTATTCCATTTGAGCCAACCTGATAATAGGCTCCAATGTGAGGAGGGAGATCTTTAAGGTATAGTATGAGTCCAACCCTATGTAGACCTATCGTCCTTTTTACCGCCTTCTTAACTAAGTCAAATATATCCGCATAGCTTTTACATTCCTTAATGCTATTGATGAAATAGGGTTCACCCATAGGACTCACATTTACTTATGGTTGGCGCAAAATAAAATCTTTCTGTAAATTAATAAACGGCAACCTTTTAATATTGCATCCTCAGATGATTTAGATCTGCGGGTGTGAAGAGCCTTTTATGGAGGGATTATTGTGGTCTGGGATGTAAGTGTAGCCTATTATGGATGCCCATATCCAAAACATGTGGAAGCCGATTTAAATGAGATTTATGAGTCTGGCTTCACCTCCATAACGCTCTGCATAAATGAATATGAATGGCCAAGCCTGATGAAAACCAAGAAGATTGTAGTGGAGAAAGCCCGTAAGATCGGCTTAAGAACCTTCATTGACGTGCATGGCTTCGGATTCTTTGTGCCGAGCCACTTTAGCATATCTGTGCCGAGCAATCTAGAGTGGTGCGAAGTGGATAATAGGGGAAGGATTTATCCGCTTAGGGGCTGCCCAAATAACCCAGATTATAGAACATGGTTAAAGAAGAAAGTCTATGAGATTATCACCAATCTTAGGCCAGATGGTATGTTCTGGGATGAGCCATCATTAATAGTTCCGAGGGACTGGCCAAACTCATGGACGTGTAGATGCCAGGTTTGTAGGGAGAACTTTCGCAGGGAGCATGGACACGATATGCCAGAAGACTTGACTGAGGAGGTGAAGGAGTTTAGGCAGAAGTCCATGTTTAATTTTCTAGAAGACATTATGGGCGAGGCGCAAAGAATTGATGGTGGAATCGTAAATATATTATGCCTCATGCCGGAGCATACTGGAAGGTATGGAATATATTCTTGGGAGCCGGTCCTAGGCCTGAAGAGCCTAAATGTGTTCTCAACAGATCCGTATTGGATATGGTTCAATAGACCCTTTGATTGGTTCTTAGAGTGGGTTACTAGGGCCGTGAATGTCTCTAGGAGGGCTAGCGTGAAAGCTCAGATATGGGTTGAGCTCATAAAGGTTCCAAGCGGGCGTGAGCCAGATATATATAAAAGCGTGATTAAAGCCGTTGAGCTTGGGGCGGACGCAATAGCGACATGGAGTTTTAGGGCTGAGGAGGGGTCGGAGCTCTCGTGCGAAAACCCAGATGAAGCTTGGAAAACAATGATTAAAGCCGTTAAAGAGATTAGGGAAAAATAGTTTGGTGAAAAATTTAAGAAAACTGCGATTCTCAGCGGCTGAGGCCGAATAATTTGGCGGCATTCTCGTATAGAATTTTTGAAGCGATTTCGATGGCGTCATCCGACCTAAGATGACCCTTATCAATCATCTCCCAAAGGGTTTCGGAAAGAATACCTTTGAATATTTTTAGTGCGCCATACGTTGCTTCAGCTGCCCAGCAGTCCCCTCCCCACATAGCTTTACCTGAAAGGCCGAGCTCAATCGTCTCACGTAATAGGAGCCTACATGCTGAAGGGGATATCATTGGCAGCCAGCAAAAGTCTATATAGGCGTTCTTGAAGCTCATAGCCATTGCAGCTGTCTCTCTAATCCAAGGGTAGCCGCCATGAAATAATATAAAGTTAATGTTGCTATACTCGCGTATAATGTTTGCCAGATTTATTGGATTAGACCCCTCTATGATAGCTAAGCCTGTATGGAACTGTACTGGAAGATCTAGTTTCGCCGCCCTACTCAAGATGTAGCGTAATATGAAGTCCTGAAAGACTTTAATGTCTCTTGGGGTTAAATCTTTCCCGCGCTTATTGAAAACCTCCTTAGCGTCTTTCTCTCCAACATTTTCAAACAGTAGTGGCCTATCGTATGCGAGAGCGGATTTTAGCGCCACATAGCCTCTCCTCTTCGCCTCTTCCAGAACTGTATCAATGAGGTTCATGTAATCCTCAAATGTGCTGACTTCAAGACCAAAATATTTCTCGAAAATGTATGGGCTATTTCCATTATGATCCCTAGCATCCCTACTATATCCGAATAGCAGAGTATTTATCCTTAAGACTGGCTTAAATATTTCTGGGTCAAAAGGTTCTCCCCAAATATTCCAATATGGATCCCAAAGCGCTTTATCTATCAAAGACTTTTCTTTAAATAGTCTTCTAATCCAATATCTGTCCCTATAGGCTTCGCTGATCGCCCTAGAGGCTTCGATAAAGGCTTCCTCAGTTGGATAATCTATATTAACTCCATAAATGTCTTTTACCGCAATTGCACATGTCCTGTAAAAGGTGCTACCCAGTATTTCCTTGACGCTCTCAACAAGCCCTTTATAATCTCCCCTATTTTTCGGCGGTTTAGCGATCCAAAAGACGTATCCTCCCTCAAAAATATCATATATTGATGGGTTTCTGCTTGAGACAACCTCCCATGGATATGTATGCTCGTGAGTATCTATAACATGCATGTCTAATACTTTCTCTAAAATCTTTTCAAATGAGAGTTTCATGTTTTATCCTCTTCACATTCCCCTTAAATCTTTTAGCATTACAACGACTTAACTACTTTAAAAATGCCATATTTTTTGGCATTTTAACTCTTAGTGAAAATATATTCCGGCCTAAATTCTAAACATACCCTCTCCTCTAGGTCCCATAAGGACTACTGAAGAAACATTTTATACCAACCTTTCTAGAAAAATATTGTTGGGGTGGGGGGATGTCTAAGAAGATAACAGCTTTCTTTGCGAAGTTGAGGAGTGTATTTAGTAGGAGGCCTAAGGAGGGTAAGCCTGAGGCCGCACGATGAGGAGGTCTCCGAAAGCTTTGTTTTCTGCGATTTTCCCTTCTTTTTTGGCAGTGTTCTCATGTACTTAATGCTGTTGGGTTGGTTTTAGCTAGAAACTGTTATTGGCGGGTTGGTTTAAGAATTAGCTGATCTGACCTTTAGATTTTTGGTAGGGTTTAAATCGCTAAGAATATTATATTGTTTTGGATGATGATTAGTCCCACCTCACCTGAACTTCATGATGAGCGTCTCCACATCTGATCGATATCTCATTCGCTTTGATTAGAAGTTGTGGAGAACTCATATACCTCCAGGATACATGAAAATAATATGGTTCAAAGAGGATTGGGTGAACTCTCGCTCACATGCAATCTCTCGTGGTGATGTCTATGTTTAGGTTACTGAAAATCTTCATAGCTATTGTGACGGTATCTTTACTAGTCATATTAGCCCATATCTGGCTAATTTCAACACAAATGCCTACCGTGAGGTTGGCGGTGACAACCAGCGTATATGATTCCGGGCTGCTGGACGCTATCATTCCATTATTTGAGGAGAGATATGGCGTTAGGGTGATGGTTATACCTGTGGGTTCCGGGCAGGCTCTAAATCTAGCTAGAAGAGGGGAGGTAGATGCCGTCATCACGCACTTGAGGAGCCAGGAGATCGCCTTTGTAGAGAGTGGATTCGTCGTCCATAGGATAGGTCTAATGTACAACGATTTCATTATTGTTGGGCCTAGAGAGGACCCGGCCGGCATATCTGGTTTAAGGAGCGCTGAGGAGGCCTTTCGGAGGATAGCTGAGAGTAAATCAATGTTTATTTCGAGGGCGGACTTTTCCGGAACCTATATGGCGGAGCTTAGCGTGTGGCGAAGCGTTGGGTTAATGCCCGACCCAAGGATTGACTCATGGTATGTTGAGGCTGGTCGGGGGATGGGTTCGCTACTCAGGATGGCTGATGATGTTGGCGCCTACACGATCGTTGATAGGGCTACATGGCTATCGTATAGGAGACATCTGACTAGGTTGGCGGCTCTAGTTATATGTGACCCTCCATTCTACAATCCCTACAGTCTAATACTGGTTAACCCTGAGATTAATCCGCATGTAAATTATAGGTTAGCTCTAATGTTGGCGAGATTTCTGGTTTCAAAGGAGGGACAGGAGATTATTGGAGGTTTCAGGAGGGATGGGGAGGTGATCTTTAAGCCCCTAGCCTTTGATATTGGGCTGGCTAAGGAGATGGGCTACCCAAAGCAGGAGGAGGAGCTCGCCTGGTACCTAAGCCAGGAAATAGAGACCTATCATGGGAATGGTGGGGATATACTTCCACGTGGAGTGTTTGTTTGGGAGGTTCTAGGCATAACCGCCCTCTCTCTACAGGTCTCGCTGACATCGGTTGCCATAGGCTCGGCTATAGGCGTGCCTCTGGGCGCCCTACTCGGCCTTAAGCGCTTCGGTAAGAAGAGGGCTATCTCAAGGCTTATCGAAGCCGCCATGAAAACTTCCATAAATACGCTTATGGGCTTACCGCCTGTAGTTGCAGGGCTAATAGTCTTCCTAATGTTTAATAGGTCCGGTCCATTAGGCTTTCTAGGTCTACTATATACGCCTACGGCCATGATAATAACCCAGTTGATACTCGTCACACCAATAATTATTGGAGTCACCATGTCGGCTGTAACTGAAATTGAGGAAGCCGTTAGGGAGAGAGCCCTATCTCTAGGGGCGACTGAGAGACAGGCAGCCTGGATTGTTGTGAAGGAGGCTAGGGGCGGGATCATAATGGCTATAATAGTCGCCTTCGGAGCAGCTATATCTGAGGTTGGCGGAATAATGATTGCAGGCGGCAACATAAGATGGCATACGAGAACGCTAACTACAGCGATAATAACTGAGGTTGAGCTTGGAAACTTTGATATGGCCCTAACGCTTGGAATAATACTTTTAGGCATAGCGTTCACAATAAATCTGGCGTTAACACTAATGCAGATTAAGATTAGAAGACCTGTCTAGACAGGGTTCAAGATGAACGTTCACGTTGATCTACGTAATGTTTCGAAGGAGTTCCATGGTAAAGTAGCCTTGGAGGGAGTTAATCTTAGCGTCCATTATGGCGACTTCGTCGCCCTAGTAGGCCCAAATGGGGCTGGTAAGACAACGCTCTTAAGGATAATTGATTTGCTAGAGGAGCCGAGCAGCGGTGAAGTATGGCTGGACTGCGTAAAAATCGACTATTCTAGGCGGGATCTACACTTAATTCGCAGGGATATAGGCTTTGTCCCGCAAAAACCCATACTTTTTAACGCTAGCGTATTTGATAACGTCGCCTATGGCCTAAAGATTAGGGGCTTAAAGGACAGCGAGGTTAGGATGAAGGTTAAGAGAATCCTTGAGCTTGTTCAGCTGGAGGGCTTTGAGGGGAAGAATGCGCTCAGGCTTTCAGGCGGAGAGATGCAGAGGGTCTCACTAGCACAGGCTCTAGTGAGCGAACCCCGCCTACTGCTCTTAGACGAACCAACATCTAACTTAGACCCCAGAAGCGCGTCGATAATAGAAAGTATTCTTATGGATATTAACAGGCGTGGAAAAACAACTATTATAATGGCTTCCCATAACCTCCAAGAGGTAAGGGGTTTAGCAAAGCATACAGCAATTATGAGATGTGGCAAAATAGTTAGGGTGGGGCAGACGGATGAGATACTAGCCAGCTTAAAAGATGATCTTCAGGAATATACTAGGCTAGAAAATATTTTCCAGGGCTTCGCTAGGCCGACTGAGCATGGCACATCAATTATAGAGGTGGATGGAGGATTGAAGATTGAGGCTGCTTTCACCAGGTTCGGGCCGATACGGATCCACATACCGCCTGAGAGCATAGCGATCCTAGCCGAAAAGGTAGCAACAAGCGCAAGAAACATCTTTAAAGGAGAAATATTCGAGATGACTAATCTTGGAAACGTGATTAATGTCGGAGTTAAAGTTGAAAGTGAATATGAATTCACAATTCAAGTGACGAGAAAATCAGTTGAGGAGATGGGGCTGAGTCTAGGAAAACAAGTTTACATAGCATTTAAAGCATCCTCAGTGAAGATCATTTAAAATCTCTGAGTAACCACCGTTATGGCTCGCTTGGAAGCCAGCCTAATGCTCGCTCAGCGACCTGGTCATTCGTCCCGTACTTCGGAGTGCTCGGAACTGAGCCGCACTCCGGTACGTCCAACCTCCAACATGGATGTTATTACGAAAGCTATGGAGCCGCAGTTCATGGCTCTGGCAAGTATTCCCTGCATGACATGCACATCCCTTATCTGGTCGAAGGTCAGCTCCCTAACATAATTTCCCAAGAAAATGTTTATCCTAATAGAATAAATATGATAAACATTTTATGGCGCAAATCTTTCATGTCTATCTAGTGTCGCCAACCCTGATTAGACATCTTTCAATAGAATGAGACTTTGCTTCAAGTATACATATTATGCTTTCTTTGCATCTCAAGTATCGTGATGTATATTTAGGCTCATTTAACAGTAATTCTTGTTGACAGTTTACTTCTCCTTGTAGTCATTATCCCAGCTTCTGTCAACATCTCTAGCTGTTATGCTTACAAAATCTATAAATGGACTCTATCTAAAATTTTAGTTTGTGCCCCGGGAAAGGGGCTGTAGAGGGAAGTCTGCATGGATTGGAAAAAGAATTTAGTACTGGCTACATTAGGCATCCTACTATTGTCGCTTGCACTGCCACTTGTAACTATTGTCAGAGCTCAGGCAGAAGTTATGAAGACCGATAGGCCGCTATATGCAATAAAGTGGAGCGATAATGCGGTAGGCTACGTTAATGTGACGGTTTTCCTAGAGGGGCTTGACCCACAGATCACATACAAGGTTTATGTGTCGAAATTCATGGGCCCCGAGGGCCTAGTGTACGTTGGCATGAGCTATGGTCTATCCTCCGCTACAATAAAATTTGTCATTCCGCCAACCAAAGACTTCAGCCCAGATGTGATTGCTGGAACATGGAACGCCACACTATATAAGGTTCTGGCAGATGGGACAGAAAGGCTGATAACCTACATTAACTTCGGCGTATGGGCAATAAACTCCAGGGTACTGAACTATGGCAGGATACTTAAAGTCTGGGGTGGTGGCGCTGAGCCAGGAACAATGGTAAACTTCAGGATATATAACGGGACTCACTACATAACTAGCATCCTGTTTGGCGAGGACCCGGCTAGATGCAAGGCTAGTAGCATAGGCACCTGGACGAACCAGTCTGTGAGTATACCTACAACTGTGGCGGAGGGCAATTACACTATAGAGATAACTGGCTGGACACCTTTACCCAGAGTTAACGCGCTATACCCAGCTGAGACAACTCTCACCTTCAGAATAACAAAGGAGCTTCTTGTCAAAATAATTAGGCCTGCAGATGGCAGTGAATGGAGAAGGACCGAGACAGTGCCGGTTGAAGTTGAGGTCCTATATCAAGACATGGTGCCAGTCACGTCTGGTGAGGTTGAAGTGACATTCACGCCGCCGACAGAATATGCTGATCTCCCTGGAGGCGTCGGTAAGCCGAAGACGATTTCTCTAACATATGATCCAGCGATTAAGAGGTGGGTTGGCTCCTTTAAGATCCAGTACAATAACGTTACTGGCCCCTGGGATGTCACTGCAGTAGCAAAAGACTACTACGGTAACGAGGGCACAGATAGCGTTACTATTACCGTTAAGACGGCAATATTGACTGTTACAACTGTTACGCCGCCGCCAGCCTCAGTTGCGAGGGCTACTTGGGCCACATGGGTTATTGACGTTACCTATCATGGCGACGGCTCACCAGTCGACTTGGACATACCTAAGTGCACTGTTTACGTGGTTAATGCCACAACTAAGGAGATAGTCGGCTCAGCACAGATGGCTAAGATTGCGGCTGGAAGATACAACGTTACATGGTTCGTTCCTCCAGAAGCAAAGCTAGGTGAATACCAGTTCCTGATAAAGGCATGGAATCTCTATGATAAAGTCGATGTATATGAGGGGCCGAATAGAGGCCCGAAGGAAGACGTCTACTCGCCAGTATTCGTTGTAGGGATAACGAAGCTTGTTGTTGTCCCAGAAACCTATAGGGTCAAATATAACACCGCAACCGTTCAGAAGGCCTTTATACCCGGCTCAATGGTTTACATAGGTGCATCAATAACCTATGTTGAGTCAGGCGTTCCAATGACGATGGGATCCGCCAGAGCATACATATACAATATGACTGGTCATCTCATCGCTGAGGTTCACATGATCTACCACAGTGACACGAGGATGTGGTGGGGCGAATGGAATTCTACTGGATATCCGGCTGGACGCTACGATGTTATAGTTAAGGCTAGGGATATAGGTTATAACGTCGGCGAGGGTGCAACATTCTTCTACATATCAGGCTTAACGATATCGCCAGCTAAGGGCACCGTGCCGCCAATAGAGAACACTAAGTGCGAGAAGCTTAAGGATGGAAACTGGCTGATAACTGCGACGGTATACGTTGATCCGGCCACTGGGAAGAGCCTAGGCACCACGATAACTGTAACAGGCGCATACTTCACGCCAAACTCAAAGGTCAATGTGACTGTTGACTGGCTGCCATACCCAGATGTTAAGGCTGCGATAGCGGTCGGCAAGAAGGCATTATTGGCAATGAACCTGCCAACGGACGCTGAAGGAAAGTTCTCCACATTAATAGTGTTCCCGACGACAATGAAGGGAACCTACGTTATAACCGCTAGGGACGCTAAAGGCTTAGTAATGACCGCCAAGTTTGAAGTTGTTCCCGGAATGATACTGACGCCCGACCCAGTAGTCGGCTCGGCGCTAATCAGGGTGATAGCGACAGGACTACCAGCCAACATAACAGCAGACTCTTCAAGCCTTGATCTATTAGTTAATGGAATGGACGCTATGACAATGCTAGCTTACCAGGTGTTTACGAGATGGAATTCAGATGCCAATGGAACATTATGCTCCATTCCAACGATTTCAGGCGCTACATATGCAGTTAAGCCTAGCTTCGTTATACCGTTTACTGAGCCGGGAACGTACACGTTCACCCTATACATGAAGGGCGGAACATACTATAAGGAGGGCAGCTTCCTAACAGCCGGCCTGCTATCAACATCAGACTCGGTTAAGGTTGTTAACGCCTTCAAGGAGCTCAGCGGTATAATTTCAGATGTTAAAGCTATCAAGGAATCCATAGCTGGCCTAAATGCGGCTATCACCGAGGTTAAGGAGGGGATCGCCACAATCAGAACAGACATTGGAGAAATGAAGGTTAGTGTAGAAGCATTGTTAGAGGCCCTTAGCGATCTAAACGCTTCAATCGCTGAAGTTAAGGATGGAATTGCTTCAATCAAAACTGACGTTGGAACAATTGAAGCTAAGATAGAGGATGTTGTGAAGGCGCTAAGCGATCTAAACGCTATGGTGACGGATGTTAAGAGCGGGGTTGCCACAATAAAGACCGATGTTGGAACAATAAAGGCGAGCGTAGACGCCCTAAAGAGCACACTAGATGCGGTTAACGCCAAAGTCACCACAGTAAGCGGCGACGTAGCCACAATAAAGACCGATGTTGGGGAAATTAAGACTAAAGTTGGTCTTCTAGATGAGATTAGGACTAAGGTTGACACAGCGGCAGCAGCTGCCAGCGACGCTAAGACAGCAGCTACTACAGCTTCAGGAGCAGCTTCAGCCCTAATGACGCCAGTCTGGGTGGCTGTTGTACTCTCATTAGTCGCAGCAATCGCATCAATAGTCGCCATAATACAGGTGTCTCGGAAGATAGCTGGATAAAATCTTAAATCCTAAAACCTTAAATCCCCTATTTTTTATTTGATTCATCCCTAAATTCTATTTCTATAACCCCTCTTAAGCAGTTTCTCTCTAAAACCTTGTAGCCTAATGCCTCCATAACTCCCTCGATAAAATTCATAAGCAGTCTTGTATTCTCGAGGGACAATGTGAGCGAGAAGCACTTGAGAAGTTTCCTATCCCCCCTCCTCTCAAGATTTATCTCCCTAATCCCCCAACCACTATCCTTAAGCATATCCCTAAAGACTTCCAGGGGCTCACCATCCCTAATCTTAATAGAAAGATACTTACCGTACCATACACCCGCCTCACGCCATATCCCCTCAAGCAGATCCCCCTCCCCAGGATAAAACCTCTCAACAATCTTATTTAACGCTTCAAGGGGGGCCATAACTAAACCCGCCTCACGCTGTATAAGCATCCTCTCATATGAGTCTACAACCTCCTTAATGGATCTACCAAGCCTATGAGCTCTAACAACCTGCTCTAGGGCGCTGTTAACATACTCCATGAAGGGGACGCCTTCGCGGTTAGATATCTCATTAAGCTTAGCAACAAGGTCGCTGTAGACCCTGATGAGCTTTGTCTCCCTACGGACCCTAACGCCCAATCACGGCACCCTCCTAGCAAACCTCATGCTCACAGCCCCCTTAGATACATCCCTACTGAGCAGCCTGTATCCAAGCGAGTCTAGGGCTCCCTCAATAAATCTGCTGAATAGATCCGCGTATGATAGGGATAGGTTTAAGAGGATGCATCTGACATGGATCTCTTCAGTCCCAAGCGATATGTCAGCCTCAGATAGATCCCAGAAGAGCTTCTTTAGGGCTTCAGCGAACTTATTTAAGTCGCCGTAATATTTACCATACCACTGCCCGCATTCATACCATAAACCCCTCATCCACTCCTCATCCAGACTCATGTAAGCCTTATCCACCAGATCATACCATAGGCGCGCCGGTATTAGCAGGAAGCCTGACTCCCTAGCATCCCTGAGAACCCCACGCTCATCAATAACCTCCCTAAGGGAGACACCTAAAGAGTCAGCTCTAATAGCCTCCTCAAGAACATCGTTAATGAACTCGTATAGCGTCCACCTTCTCCTACTGGCTATCTCAGCAGCTTTCTCCGCGAGATCCTCCCTAGCCGCTAGAAGCTTCCTCCTAGAGCTCACTAAACCATCCCCTACAGATAGACGATACACACTAATACATCTAACTATAAAAATTAAATCGTTTTTCATAAATGTTTGAACCTAGATGATTGTCGGGTAGGGTAAGTTTCCAGCCTAAATTAAACTATGTCGCCAGTTATCAGAGCACATATTTGATTCTGCTATCTCATATGGGCTGAAACGCCCAAGCCTCTCATCAAAGCCATAGATCTTATCCCCTCATATTATTCCCTGAAGAGTCTATAACTGAAGATTTGAAAGGATGGGATTTGGACCTGTGGACTGGTGGGGCTGCCAGGATTTGAACCTGGGTCACGGGCGCCCGAAGCCCGTAGCCTAGACCAAGCTAGCCCACAGCCCCGCCATCCTTTCTTCATTATTATATTTGCGTGCATAAAAACTTTAACCTCCAGAAAGAAACATAAGATTGCGTCTTCGCATCTATTTGGTTTTTAGGAGGTTGAAGGTTTAATTTAAAGCATTCCTCTAAATTCAACAGGGATCTAATTTGACTAGGCTGTTTAAAGAGGTCTTTTATGGCGGGCTGAGCTTCATTGTCTTTGATGGGGTGTATGAGCCGGCTGAGGATACCTTCCTATTGGCTAGAAACCTTTCTGTTAGTTTTGGCGATAGGGTTTTGGATGTTGGGACCGGATGTGGTATACTTGCAGTTTTAGCGGCACTTAAGGCATCTTATGTTCTAGCAATTGACATAAACCCGCATGCTGTAAGATGTGCTAGGGAAAACGCCCATAGGAATGGTGTTCTCGATAAAATCGACTTTATATGCTGTAACCTGCTCAGCCCGCTGAGAAGGCGTCAAATGTTCGATTTGATAGTCTTCAATGCGCCATACCTGCCTGAAGAAGGCGAACCCAGAAGCTGGTTGGAACGCGCCTGGTACGGAGGGGTGGATGGAAGAAAAGTTATAGAGAGCTTCCTTGAAAGCTTCTCTGACTATTTGAAGCCGGGTGGAAGGCTCCTTCTAGTGCAGTCCTCATTATCGGACGTAGAAAAGACAATGCTAATGCTCAGGGGGATGGGCTACGATGCTAAGGTGGCTGATGTAGCCGAATCGTTCTTCGAAACAATCACCCTGATAAGCGCTATAAAGCTTGACGTTGAACCCCATTAAATTTTAAATCTCAGGCTCACATAATAGTAAGTTGGGACGTGCGTAGTTTTGCCCCCATCAAGTAAAAGGGCTGGATCTAGAGTCTTAAAAGCTGCATCATCAAGCCTAAGACTAAACATACTTAAGCTGCTATTCGATAGGGGTCCGCTCTCCTACACGGAGATAATGAAGCTCCTTAAACTTAGCCCAAGTAAGGACGCTGGGAGGTTTGCGTATCACCTCAAAGTCCTCTTAAACTTGGATCTTATAGAGCCAGATGCGGAGTCAAAGAAGTACATGCTAACAGAGATGGGTAAGTCTCTAGTAGATTTTGCAAACCGCATTGAGGAGAGGACCCTCAAAAAGAGGATGCTTGTGAGAACATCACGCCTATCCATTGAGCCTTTTGATAGAAATAAGATTGCGGAGTCTCTGATTAGGGAGGCGGGTGTCCCATTTGACCTAGCCCATAAGATAGCTAGGGAGACCGAGGAGCGCCTCCTTAAGCTCGACACGAAATATTTGACTGCCCCACTAATTAGGGAGTTTGTGAACGCAATACTCATAGAGCGTGGTTTAGAAGAGTACAGGCATAAGCTAACGCGTCTAGGGCTCCCAGTCTATGACGTAACCCAGTTAATAAAGTCTATGGGAGCCATCTCGGCGGATGTCGAGGCGATACGTGCAGCCGCCGGCAACAGAGTGATTGAGGAGTACACGCTCCTAAACACGCTCCCAAGGGATATTGCCGACGCCCACCTCTCAGGAACCCTCAATCTAAATAACTTAGCCTCCTGGATTCTTAAGATCGATAGCTTCGTGCACGACTTAAGGTTCTTCTTTAAGTACGGGCTTGTATTTAAGGAGCAGAGCTCAGATTACATGGTAATCCAGCCGCCTAAAAGCTTCAGGGCCGCTTTAAATCTCATAGTGAACATTTTGAGAATAGCGTCCACCGAGATCTCGCGGGAGCAGGGCCTAGAACATTTTAATGTCTTCCTAGCTCCCTTCATTAAAGGTCTATCGGAGAATGATGTGAGGGATGAGATTAACCTCTTCCTATCATCCATAAACCTAACAGTTCCAACCGGTGTTTCGATCAGCGTGGACCTAAGAGTGCCGGAATTTCTATCTGAGCATAGGGCGATTGGCCCTCGGGGCGACGTTACCGGGGTCTATGGTGATTACGCGGAGGAGAGCTTAACTCTAGCATCATTAATCGTTGAGGCTTTAGGCGAGGCGTGTAAGTCTAAGGCCGTCTTTAACCCAAGCCCGATAATTAAGCTGTATCCTGGAAGATTAAGTTCGGAGGAGGAGGGTGTAGTTTATGGCGCCCACTCCCTCGCATCATATGGTCCACCATATTTCGTGAATCTTCTTCCTGAGGGAGAAGAGAGGGCTTCGCATCTGGCTACCGGAGAAAGGTTCCCGGAGAATTGGAAGAGGGATTGGGAGCTTGACACGGTCAGGGTTGGATGCATGGGTAGCGTCACGGTTAATCTTCCAAGGGCATTCTATGAGGCTAAGGGTAACCGTGAGGCCTTCTTCAGCAACATCTATGACTTTATGGAGAAGGCTCTAAGAGCGCTAGAAATAAAGTTTTTGACGATAAAACAGCGTGCATACGAGGGGCTCCTTCCGCTCCTATCCTATGGGGGAGGAAGGGATCCATACTGTAGGCTCGGCAACTCGCTCTTCCTGGTTAGCATAGCTGGGTTGAATGAGACTATTAGTCTAGCAACTAAGAGGGCGATTTATGAGGGGAATGAGCCCTTAAAATTCGCTGAGGAGATATCTTCTTACCTCGTAAGGATAACGAGCGAATTCTCTAAGAGGAGGGAGATGCGCTGCGCCCTATCCCTAACCCTTGAGAGCGAAGCCTCTAGGAGGATGGCTACCCTAGATTTGGAGCATTATGGCTTAGCCGAGGTTAATGTCAGCGGCTCTAAAGATAGGCCATATTACAGCGACCTAAATAGCCTACTATATAACGCTAATATTTCGCTGGACAATTATCTCGCCATAGAAGAGAGACTGCACACATTCTTCTCTGGAAGACACCTAATTAAAATACCGATAAGGGGAGAGAGCCCAGAAGAATTATTATCAATCTCAAGAAAGATAACCAGCGGATTTAAGATACCATTGTACACATTTGATACAACAATAGTTTACTGCAGCAGCTGCCACAAAACTTTCCGTGGGGAGCAATCTAAATGCCCAATCTGCGGATCAACCGGAACAATAACCAGGTTCATCCGAGAGGACGCAAGATATAAGGCTGCACCCTACTGAGAGCAAAACCCTTATCCGATAGTAAAGCCAAATATATTCTTGGGCTGGTGAGCTGGCGGACGGCTCTCGGGCCAATTAGGCCTGAGGAAACTCCGCCCACCACACAGTCCGCGACGCCGCAAGGCGTGGGGCGAGAGCCCCGGCTCCGGAACAGAAACGGAACGTCCACCAGGCCTGTGACGTTGAGGCGTGCTAAGTCGCCGAGTAGGCTTGGTGGAAACGGTGAAACGGCCGTCCCGCGGGGTGAAAGGGCAAGTAGGCGCCTATGAGAGCTGTGTGAGGCGCGGGTAGCCCGTTTAGTCAAATGCCGTCTAGAACAGAAGGCGGGTTACGGCCAGCACACCAGCCCACTAAGGTGGGTAACAGTCTCGCCCAAAAAGCTTCACCTAAATAATGAAAGCAAACATTATAACATTTACCTCTCATTACTGCTTCCAGCCTTCTTATGGGGATGATTGGTCCTAGTGGGAGCGGATGTCTTGGTCACATTTAGGCAAAGGTTTACATCGATAATTGTTATACTCATGTAAACTACAACTAGCAGAAGGACAATCACAAACTAACTTAAGATGGGATGATGGATCGTATCCCGAACAATCAGCATCAGAGCAACAAAAGTTTGTTGGTACTGGATTGTTGGGATAACTTTCCACCCATTTCCACAAGTTATCATAAACACATCTGTATATTTTATTGGAACCTCCGTATGCAAAAGCTTTTCCGCAATTTCCAGGATTGCAAACAAATGCTTTACATGCACATTCTCCATTCTTGGCTTCCAAAAACAAAGGTACTAATAGCCTCCACCTCTCCTTTTAAGGTAGCAATCTATGCCTAACATGCCCCGTCAGCAATATAACCAAAGTGACTCTGAAAAATATCACAACCAGGTTTATCCTTATCCTATTCAATTAAACTTTTAAAACTTTTTTAATGTATTCTAGAATATCTATGTTTTTATGCGGGTTTAAGGATACGGTTTCTCCTCCCTTATGAAGTAGTAGGTAGTTCTCTTTGACGAGCTCTCTTACAAACTTTCTTATCCTCTTTCCGTTGTTTTTGACAGCATGGGAAAGTTTATTGACAAGCGTATCAATGGGGAAGTAG
>JAGTQE010000019.1 GCA_018396635.1 Candidatus Bathyarchaeota archaeon | reverse complement strand
TTTCTCAGCCTCAGCTATCACCTCTAGGTGTTCTAGCTCGACATTACTGTTCTTAGCGACTAACGCATATATTGTTGCGGCACAGCCAGCTAGAGACATTAGGGCAGCCTCTAACGCCGTTGGGCCAGTATCCGTTCCTTTATAGCTGGCTGGCAAATCGAATATGAAGGCATGTGTCCTCATGTTTGTGCTGAGCACTTGAAAATTCTCAATTAATCTCGCTTTAGCTTGAATCTTAGCCATAATGGTTCACAAAAAATGGTTTATATGTTTTTTGATTTAAGATTTGCGATATCCCCTGCTTATGAGGAATATTAAAAGATTTAAGTTTCCCCATAGTCCTTTAATGTGTGGCGCCATTAGTGGTTTGTGGAGGAGACTTGCTTGCGCCCAGATTTGCGGCAGACTGTTCGTGGTATGAGAGACCTTCTTCCTGATGAGACTTGGAGGCTTAGGTTTATTGAGGGTTGCGCTAGGCGGCTCGCTGAGCTATATGGTTATGAGGAGGTCATAACCCCCATCATAGAATACTACGAGCTTTTAGCCGCTAAGATAGGTGAGGAGAATAGAAAGCGCATGTATGTCTTTGAGGACCTCGGTGGAAGAAAGGTTGCTTTAAGACCTGAGTTTACAGCCTCAATTGCTAGGCTGGTCTCGACAAGAATGGTTAGCGCACCAAAACCCATAAGGCTATTTTCTTTCGGAAGCCTATACCGCTATGATGAGCCTCAATTAGGGAGGTATCGGGAGTTCTGGCAAGCAAACTATGAGCTTATCGGCTCAGATAAGCCTGAGGCTGATGCTGAGATTCTAAGCTTAACCAGCGACTTTCTCGAGGCTGTTGGGTTGAGGAATTATGTGATAAAAATTAATCATGTTGGCGTGTTACGTGGTATACTTGGGCATGAGGGGATATCCGAGGATGGGCAGAACTCGATTATGCAACTGCTAGATAAGAAGGATTGGGATGGAGCTCTTAAGCTTGCTGAGGATTATGGCGCATCCCAGAGATGCGTAGAAACACTTAAGAGGTTGTTTAACTTGAGGAGCGAGGATAAAAATGCTGTTTTTAAGGGCGTTTCTGAGGCTGTTGAGGGCTATCCTAGCGCCCTAGAAGCCCTTGACAACTTTAGTGGGATTATTGATTTGGTTGAGCGTATCGGTCTAAAGATTCGCTTCCAGTTTGAGGCTAGCTTCGCTAGGGGTCTAGAATACTATACTGGGGTGATATTTGAGGTTTATGTGCCTGAACTGAATATAGCGGTCGGCGGGGGCGGAAGATATGATAGGCTCATAGGGTTGTTTGGGGGAATAGATATGCCGGCGATTGGTGTTGCATTTGGCGTTGATAGAATAATGTTGGCGATGGAGGAGCAGGGAGTTAACCCACCTAAACCCGAGAGGAAAAGAGTGCTTGTAGTAGCCGTTGATGAGAATAATGTTGCCGATGCCCTTAAAATAGCGGTTGCGCTTAGAAGACATGGAGTTCAAGCCGAGATCGATGTTATGAGGCGTGGGCTCTCAAGGGCTCTTTCAGATGCTGATAGAAGGAGAATAGCTTATGCAATTATTGTTGGACCAAAAGAACTCGGCGAGGGAAAGGTTATCCTAAGAGATATGAGGAACAAGGTTCAAGAGGAAATTAGAATAGAAGATCTTCCGGGCAAACTTAGCGTATTTTAGTCCGCATCCTCTAGGCTTTTCTCTAGGGCTTTTATAACGTTTTCTCTTCCCATAGCAACCATGTATGGTCCCAGTCTTGGTCCGGATGGTGCTCCCAAAAGTATCATGTATAATGTTCTGAAGAAGTCTTTTGGTTTGAGATTATTCTCTCTGGCGACCTCGAATATTGCGCTCTGTATTTTCTCAGCCTCCTCCTCAGCTTGGATTCTCTGTATAAGATGCCTTATTGCATTCATCTCCTCCTGGCTGAGTTTAACTTTAGTCTCTGTTATCTCTTCGAAGTCACTTACCCAGTTTAGGGCGTATTCTATGCGCTTCTTTAGATCCTCGGTAAGCTCGCTCTCATCCCTAATGTATCCGTAATCCCGCAGTTTATCGGCTATGAACTCTATTTCCGAGCCTTTTGGCGCAACCTTAGCAAGGTATGTAAGCACATTATACGGCACATGTATACTGGGCTTCTTCGGCGGCTTCATAAACCAGCAATATTTGTATAGGCCCTTGAGCTTTGCCTCCTCCATCCTATCCTCAACCCTAACTTTGCCAAAATATACGTCCTCCAGCCAATCCATCTCATTCATATAGCGCGGTATATCCGAGACCGAAATATTTCTAGTCCCAACAAAGCGCTTCAGCAGTAATAGTAGCATGGATTGTGGAGAGCCATAACGGAACCAGACTTGCGGAGTAAAGACGTTTCCAGTGGACTTAGAGATTTTTCTTCCGCTCTTATCGAGGAACATTTCGTATCTCGCGTGGAGCGGCGGCTCATAATTTAGTATTTCCCGCGAGATTCTATCGTTCACCCTAACTGAGTCGGCTATATCCTTTCCATATGCCTCAAATCTTATATCAAGCGCCCTCCACCTAGCAGCAAACTCACCAGCCTTCCAGCCTAGCTTACCCTCGCCCCTTCTATAGTCAGCCTCACCCCTATATCCGCACCCCTCAAGCCACCTCCCCTTAACCTCCATGCCCTCACAGACATAAAGTACTTTACCCTCATCCGGCAAGAACTCATAGGCCTTGGTTGTATATATTCTTCCGCAGGATGCGCATACAGGAAAATATGGTAAGACATTAAGATACTTCTCTTGGCCGGTCTCCTCATGAATGATTTCGCCGACACGCCTAGAATTCACCAAGATATCCCTTATCTCACTGTTAAGTAGGCCTTTCCCATAGGCCTCGACTGCTGACATAAACTTGTATTCTATGCCCAGCTTATCTAGGGCTTCGAGCAGCAGATAAACCATATGCTCTCCATAACTGCCGTGGCATCCGAACGGGTCTGGTATATCCGTTACCGGCTTACCTAAATGCTCCTCAAGGGACTTTGGCATCCCAGCTGGAACGCTTCTTAAACCATCCTTATTATCTGAAAAGACTATAAACTCGGATTTGTATCCCTGCTCCTCGATAGCTAGTGAGACAGCATAATTTCTTACAACCTCTGATATGCTTCCTATATGCGGTATGCCGGATGCTGCAACACCACTCTCAACCCTAATAACGTCTAGGTCTCTACCCAGCCTACGCTCACGCTCAATTATCCTAGAGGCCATCTTATCATACCATGTTCCATGACCAATAATTTTATCAGCTCTCTCCAAGGCTCAAGCCCTGCTTTTTATGGAGCTTCGATTATGAAAAAGGTTCAAAATATAAAATAAAAGCTTATTGATTTTAGGTGCATAAGTCTCTTTCCTCTTTATCCTCTGTGATTGTTTTTATTGGCAATGTTATTGTGAATATTGAGCCCTTTCCAACCTCGCTGGTTGCCGATATCCTTCCGCCGTGAGCCTCAACAACACGCTTGCAGATAGCTAAGCCTAAACCTAACCCTCTAGGCTTAGTTGTGAAGAAGGGCGTCCAAATGTTTTCTAGAACCTCTTTGTTCATGCCTACGCCAGTATCGGCGAAGGAGAACTCGATAAATCCATCTTTAACGGCGCTTTTAATCGTAAGTCTCCCACCATTTGGCATAGCGTCAATAGCATTCCTAATTATATTCACGAATACCCTTCTCATCCTCTCCACATCAACCATAATCTCTGGCTCATCTAATGTCAAATCTAAAACCTCAACATTGCATGGTATCTCAACCAGAGACAAAGAGTCTCTGAGCATCCTTCTTGGTGTGGTTTTAGTTGGTCTGAGAAATATCTCCCTAGAATACTCAGTGAGGTCTGAGAGTATCTTACTTGAATACTCAATGTTTCTCTCAATTATGCCTATTGCCTCTCTAACCTTCTCATCCACATTAGACCCTAACTTAATCTTCAAATAATAAGTGGCATTCGCTATGCCAGTTAAGGGATTGCGCAAATCATGCCCAATCATGGTTGCAACCTGACCAATAGCCGCTAGGCGCTCAGCCCTTATAATCCGTTCTTGTGCCTCCTTAAGCTGCCTAGTTCTCTCCTCAACCATAGCCTCAAGGTTTTTGGAATATTCCCTTAGCTTAGCATTTGCCTCATCAAGCGCTTGGAGCATCTTATTTATCCCATTGGACAGGTCTGATAATTCATCACTTATCCCAATAGTCTTCACGCGCCTACTGAAATCCGCGCTTCTTTCAATATTACTTATCTCTCTGCTGAGCTCTAAAATGGGCGATATAACGAAGCGGTCTAAGCATGTCATAATAATAAAACCAAATATTATGCATATCACGATAAGCACTGCGGGGACAAGGGAGGTGATTCTTAGTCCTTCAGCGTAAATCTTTCTGGGTAAATCGAATCTAAGTATCGCTGATGGATTGCCATGGTAATCGCTGAGGAGAATGTAGCCAGCGATATAATTATCACTTAATGGCTGAATATAGAGAGTTTTATTGGCGGATAAATGGGATTTAGCGGACATGAAGTCGCTCGGCATAGTAGGGCTGTTAAACGCATACATGGTTAAAGTACACCAGATTATTTCCGAGATTTCACTAAGCTTACTCTCATCAAAAAGGCGCCCAATAACAAAAGAGCCCATGATTGGCCCCTCTCTCTTGCTTGTGAGTATCGGGCATGAGACAAAGAAAATGGGTTTTTCCTCTAGCATAAGTAAGCCGCTTATGATGTCCCCAACATCATTATGATTTATAAGCTGGCTAGAAGTGCTGAAATATTTTATGAGACTTATAAGTAAAGCATCATCATGCTCATATCTTGAGTTAAATGCTTTTCCAAAGACCAGATTTCCAGAAGAATTGAAGAAGAGCATAAAATTTAGTTTGAGGTCGATGAAAGTTTCATCAACCAGATTGATCTCTATATATTGGCTATTATTATTTTGAACGAAGGAGTATGTATCGTCCCAGAAAGCCCAATCGAAGGCTAGAGATGTAAGAGTGCCAATCTCATGTTCCAAAATATTATAGATTCGATTTGCCTGCTCATTAACAAACTCCTCCTCAAAGGTCAATATGCTGGACATAATCCCAAAATGTGCTGAGAGCGTCAAAATTACAAGTAGGCATACTGTTATCGCCAATATTACCATGAATACTTTAGTGCGCAGCTTCATAGAATCACCATATGCATAGGATGGGCAACCGAGATTATTGTCTTATGAATTAGTAGTCTATTTTTGGGCTGGTTTGAAAATATTTATCTGAAATCTCCATTCTCTATACATTCTTTTCGTTCATAATACACTTATAAGCGTCAGACTGTAGACTGAGATTGATGAGGGGCACACAAGTGAACTCTATGCCCTCCATCCTCATAGTTGATGACGATGAGAGTATAAGAAGAACCTTAGCGATGATACTCGAGGAAAGGGGATACACTGTTGATACAGCTGAGAGCGGAAGGGAAGCGATACAAAAGTCTATGGAAAATTTCTATAATCTCGCATTAATAGATATCAAGTTACCTGATATGGAGGGAACAAGTCTCTTAACTGAAATGAAAGATACTGTTCCAAAAATGATTAAGATAATAATGACGGGCTACCCAACTCTAGAGAACGCTATTGAAGCGGTAAATAAGGGAGCTGATGGATATATAATTAAACCGATAAACGTGGACGAACTTCTAAGGAAAATCGAAGAGCACTTGGAGAGACAGAGAAAAGAAAGGAAATATAGTGAGGAGAAAGTTGCGGAATTCATAGAATCACGCATAAGAGAGTTGGAGCAAGAATCAAAACGACATAAACAATGAAGATGGGATTGAAAAATGATGAGTCGTGAGGAGATAGAGGAGCAGGCAAATAAAATAATTAGCGAGGTAGCTGAGGAAGTAATGCTAAACATCTTTGGAAGGAAGGCTCTTAATGGTATAATTAGGGCTATGAGAGAAAAATATTTATTGGACCTCAGCGAGATGCCCGAAAGACCATATATATTCTCTGAAGCTCTGCGGAGAATAATTGGCGTCGGCTCGGTTATAGTAGAGGACCTTATAATAGAAAATCTCCATGCAAGGGTTGGTTTAGAGTTCCGCTGGAAAAAAGGTTACGGCTTCACAGAATACATAAACGAGATTAAAAATTTCATTATGCAGAATAAAATTCAAGTAACGCAAACGAAATAAAATAGGAGAGAAGAGCATTATTAAATGCCGTTTATTGTCCCCTCTCCCTATATCCAACTTTCTCTTTAAGCATCTCAACGGTCTCTGGATTCATTAGAGTTGTTATATCACCCACGGGTTGATTCCTTAATAGAGCCTTAAGGATTCTACGCATAATCTTCCCGCTCCTAGTCTTCGGCAGGTCATCAACAAATATTATTCTTTCAGGCCTTGCTATGGGCCCAATAATCCTGTCCACCGTCTTTCTAAGCTCGGCTTCTAGCTCAGCCGATGGCTTGTATCCAGGCTTTAGCACAACGAATGCGACTGGTACTTCACCTTTAATATCATGTGGCACTGAGACAACAGCGCTCTCAACCACCGCCGGATGCTGGGCTATGGCGTTTTCAACCTCAGCCGTGGCCAATCTATGTCCAGCAACCTTCATTACATCATCGACTCTTCCAGTTATGCGAATATTTCCCATCTCATCATAGATGTATGCTCCATCACCAGTATAGTAAATCTTCTCGCCGTAAACGCTGAAATACTGCTGCCTAAACCTTTCCGGGTCCTTATAGATTGTTCTGAACATGCCTGGTGCGAATGGCGAGAGCTGAACTAGATATCCGCCCTCACCAATGCTTGTTGGCTTTCCATCCTCAGTTAAAATTGAGAATCTTGTTCCTGGAAATGGTCTGCCAGCAACCGTTGGTATAAATGGGCCTATGCCAGGCAATGAGTTAATCAGTGTTGCACCGGTCTCGGTCTGCCACCATGTGTCGATTATTGGGCATCTGCCTCCGCCAACAACATTGAAATACCATAGCCAAGCCTCCTCATTTATTGGCTCGCCGACTGTTCCGAGTATTCTGAGGGTGCTTAAGTCATGCTTCTTAACCCATTCATCGCCATACTTCATGAGCATTCTTATCGCCGTAGGTGCCGTATAGAACACGGTTACGCCATATTTCTCGATTATCTGCCACAATCTGTCCGGAGCCGGATAATCTGGCGCACCCTCATAAATTAGGAATGTTGCACCATTCATAAGCGGCCCATAGCAGTTATATGTGTGCCCAGTTATCCAGCCAATATCAGCAGTACACCAAAATAGGTCATCATCGTGGAGGTCAAAGTCCCATTTAGCCGTCCAATATGCTTGAACAGCGTAGCCGCCCACGTGATGCTCAATCCCCTTAGGCTTGCCAGTCGTTCCACTCGTATACAATATGAAGTGTAGGTCTTCGCTATCCAGCACTTCGGGCTCGCAGTATGGTTCAGCCTTCTCCATAAGCTCATGCCACCAATAATCGCGCCCCTCAACCATATTAACGTTTAAGCCCGCCTCTTTCCCAAGACGCTTAACAACAATAACCTTCTCTATTGTTGTTCCCTCAATGCCTATGTCAGCATTAGCCTTAAGGTTGATAACATTACCACGCCTATAATATCCATCGGCAGTAATCAGTAGCTTCGCTTCAGCATCAAGCATCCTATCCTTAAGTGACTGCCCGCTAAACGCTGAGAATACAACACTGTGAACCGCGCCTATTCGCGCGCAAGCAAGCATCGCGATGATAACCTCTGGAATCATTGGCATGTATATGCCAACCCTATCACCCTTTCTTATACCTAAACTCTTCAGGACATTCGCGAATTTATTGACCTCACGATACAAATCGTAGTATGTTAGGACCCTGTGCGGCTCATTAGGCGGCTCAGGCTCCCATATTATGGCGGCCTTATTTCTACGCCAGCCCTTAACATGCCTATCCACGGCATTATAGCATATATTGAGTTTTCCGCCGACAAACCATTTATAGAAGGGTGGGTCCCAAACATAGGTTTCAGTCCACTCCTTAAACCAAGTTATACCCTCCTTAGCAAGCTTAGCCCACCAGGCCACCGGGTCCTTAGCAGCCTCCTCGTAAATTTTCTCATCGCTCACCCAAGCCCTCTTCTTCATCTCCTCAGACGGCCAGAAGACATTCTTCCTCTTTGGGTCCTCAACAACCCACTTTATGGGCGTTTCCCTCATTGCTAGTCCCCACCATGCTATGAATTTTTATGCTCATAACTCCATATAGAATATAAACATTTCCCTCACCAGGGAGTCTTAAATGAAGCTTAACGCATTCAAGTTCCCTTTTTATATTATTTTCAGGGAAGATTAAGTCTTGAGGTTAGCAGATAAGTTTAAATTTATTATTTGCATTCTTTCTCTGAAGGTTTGAGCGTGTATGGTGCTAACTCAAAAGTAGTCTGTTAGGTGTGGTGTGATTTGGGTGAGAGTCTCAGCGGAGGCAAAAGTTCAGAGGAATGGGTTCCACGAACAAGGCTTGGCAGGATGGTATTGGAGGGTAAAATATCTTCGTTAGAGGAGATATTCGCCAATGGATATAAGATTGATGAGCCCCAAATAGTTGATATGCTCGTTCCAAACCTTGAGGAGGAGGTCATAAATATAAGCCTAGTTCAGAAGCAGACGGATGCGGGTGAGAAATCCAGGTTTAAGGCTATAGTTGCAGTAGGTAATAGAGATGGATATTTGGGTATAGGTTCGGGTAAGGCTTCGCAGGTGCGCACAGCTATAGAAAAGGCTGCAAACGATGCTCGCCTAAACATCACGATTATACGTAGGGGATGCGGGAGCTGGGAATGCGGGTGCGGACAACCACACTCCCTACCCTTCGAGGTTACTGGAAAATGTGGCGCGGTTAGGGTTAAAATTCTGCCTGGACCTAGAGGGTTAGGTCTTGTTGCCGGTGAGGTTGCGAAGGTTATCCTTAGGCTTGCCGGAGTTAGAGATTGCTGGACTAGAAGCTACGGTCCAACTAGAACAGTTCCATCGTTTGCCTACGCGCTCTTCGATGCCTTAAAAAAGACATATGAGATTGTAACACCACTAGATTGGGTGAGATAAAGATGAGCATTGAGAAGGGCAGCAAATGCCTTGCCGTTGTCAGAGTGCGTGGCACGGTTAACGTTAGAGGGGACATCGAGGACACGCTTAGAATGCTCAATTTAACTCGTAACTGCCATGCAACATTAATCGATGACCGACCATCTTACATGGGAATGCTCCAGAAGGTGCAGAACCAAGTTACGTGGGGCGAGGTCTCAAAGGAGGTAATTGCCATGCTTCTAAGGGAGAGGGGAAGGCTCGTTGGTAATAGGAAGCTTACGGAGGATTATGTGAAGAAGATAGGTTTCGAATCGATAGATGATTTGGCTGAAGCCATATATAATCTAAAGGTTGAGTTCAATAAGCTTCCTGGAATTAAGCCAGTCTTCCGTCTCCATCCGCCGAGTAAAGGCTATGGTGGTAGTGTAAAGAAGACCTGGAAGAGTGGTGGTGTAACGGGATATAGGGGTGAGTCGATAAACGATTTACTAAAAAGGATGATATAATATTGTTTTTTATTGTTTGGAGGATAAATGCTTATGCCACATAAGCTCAGGAAGATACGTAAAAAACGTGGCTCAAGAACATGCGGCTATGGTAGGGTTGGGCAGCATAGGAAGAGCGGCTCTAAAGGTGAGAGAAGGGCTGGCAGGCATAAGCATCTCTGGTCATGGGTCTTGAGGTATGAGCCAGATTACTTCGGCAATGTCGGATTTGTCTCCCCTAAAAGTCTCAAAAGAGACATTAGGTGCATAAATCTCAAAGAGCTCGAGGAGATAGCGTTAAAAATAGCGCCTAAAGCAAAGAAGGCTGAGAAGATATTTATAGACCTTGAGGAGATGGGTTACAATAAACTGCTCGGTGAAGGAAGAATAACTATTCCAGTTAGAGTCAAAGTCTCTCAGTATACTAAGACGGCATTGAGAAAGATTGAGGAGGTTGGCGGGGAAATAGTGGCGGCAAAAGAGATAGAAGAGGCTGAAGCAGCAGGATAAAGGGCGAAGATGAATGCCAATAAAAAGATAAAAGGAGAAATTAAATTATTGTTTATAGAGTGCTTGAGGGGTAAATTGTGGCCGGCAGATTCCTAAAGGCATTCCAGCCAATAATACAGTTTATCCCCGAGATTAAGGCCCCTGAACGTAGGGTTAGCTTTAATGAGAAGCTCCTATGGACAGCCCTCGCGCTGATAATATACTTAATTATGAGCGAAATACCCTTATACGGCTTAGAAAGAAGCGAGGAAATAATCTTTTATAGGGTTATATTCGCATCAAGCAGGCATACACTCATGGAGCTAGGTATAGGTCCAATTGTAACGGCGGGTCTAATACTTCAGCTCCTTGCAGCCTCCGGTTTCATTAGCGTCGACTTCTCTAACCCGGAGGATAGGTCGCTATTCTCGGGCGTAAGCAAAGTCTTCTCGATAATCATGACAATAATTCAGGCATCGGCTTACCTATTAGGCGGCTTCTTCGGCAGCCTAGAGATTAGACAAGCAATAATAATATTTCTGCAGCTGGTCTTTGCTGGATTTATCGTCCTGCTTTTAGATGAGATGATACAGAAGGGCTGGGGCATTGGGAGCGGCATAAGTCTATTTATTCTGGCCGGTGTCGCTCAGCACATAATGATTGACTGCTTCTCAATATTACGGTTAGAGAAATACTTTCAGGGTATAATTCCAGCAATCATTGAGGTTTTGGTGACCGGGGGTTCTCTAAACGAGCTGTTTGTGAGGAGTGTGGGTCCCAGCATACTGGGCCTAATATCAACCATAGGAATATTTCTCTTCTGTATTTATGCGCAGGGCGTTAGAGTTGAGATACCGATTTCTCACTCCCGCTTTAGGGGTTTTAGAGGAAGATACCCGATAAGCCTGCTATACGTTTCTAATCTTCCAGTTATATTTGCATCAGCCCTCTTCGGCAACATATATATCATAGCCCAGATATTATGGAGCAACTATCGCTTTAATGAGAGTCTGAGTCCATGGATAAAATTGATTGGAGACTTCGAGTATGCGCAGGGAGGATATCGACCCATAGGTGGGCTAGCATATTATATTATGGCGCCACGGGGCTTCATGGACGTCTTGGAGAGCCCGGTCAGATACATTATTTATGCATTACTGTTAATTCTATTTTGTGTCATCTTCTCTTGGGTTTGGCTTCAAGTCGGCGGACTGGACCCAAAAACTGTTGCGAAGCAGCTTGTTGACGCCGGCATGCAGGTTCCAGGCTTTAGGAGAGCTGAGAAGCCCGTCGAATTCATTCTGAAGCGTTACATTCCAATAGTGACATTGTTGGGCGGCTTTATAGTTGGGCTGCTGGCAGCTATAGCCGACTTCTTCGGCGCCTTTGGGACTGGAACTGGAATACTGCTTTCAGTAGGCATTATATACCAGTATTATCAGCAGATAATGAGTGAGCGTATTGAGGAGATTTATCCGGGAATAAGAAGGTTCCTTGGGAGGTAAATTGATTGGTTCTGGACCTCCTAAGTATTCCAAACTCAACATTCTTCATAATGTTCATAGCCTTTGTTAGTTCTTTGATAACCACACTTCTGAATCGCAAGTTTGTTGATAGGCGTTTGCTAGCTGAGTGGCAGGATGAAATAGCAAAGTGGAGTGCTGAAAGGGAGCTTGCCAAAAAGACTGGCGACAAGAAGCTTATGGCTAAGGTTAAGAAGCAGGAGCTGCGGATAATGCAGATTAGGTCTAAAATATCCAGCCAGCAGATGAAGACATCTCTAATAACATTCATTCCCTTCCTACTTATATGGTGGATATTAATAAGTTTTTATGGGAATGTTCCGGTAGCGCTTCTACCAGTTTGGGGTGAACTCGGATTACCATTCTTCATATGGTATATTATATGCCAATTCTTCTTCAGCTATCTCCTCTCAAAAATCTTTAATGTTGAGATGGGCTACGGTGTGAGGTGAAAGAAAACCCATTAATCATTTTGGGTAAGAGGGAGCTTGCATGCATGGGCAGAGAAAAAACATCGTCATATGTATTTCTGGTTTAGCTGGTTCTGGGAAGAGCACGGCTGCAAGAAGAATCGCGGAGCACTACGGCCTAAAATATTATTCTGGTGGGGATGCCCTGAAAGCCGTCGCCGTGGAGATGGGCTATGCCGCCGTTGAGCGGGGTTGGTGGGAGACTGAGGTTGGCATGCGCTTTCTTGAGGAGCGCCTAAAAAATCTGAATTTAGATAAGAGGGTTGATGAGAAGATGCTTGAGTGGGCTAGGGAGGGAAACGTCGTCCTAGATAGCTGGACTATACCGTGGCTTTTAAAGGAGGGCTTTAAGATATGGTTGGATGCCTCAGAGAATGTTAGGGCTCAAAGAATAGCCATAAGGGATGGGATAAGTGTTGAGGAGGCTCTTAGGTGCATGAGGGAGCGTGAGAGTAGAACCAGAGAGATTTATTGGAGGCTATATGGCTTCAGGCTGGGCGAGGATTTTGAGCCATTCCACGTAATACTTGACGTAAACAACCTAAATAAAGATGAAGTCTTTAAAGCATTATGCCTAATAATTGATAATATGGTTCTAAGAGAGAAGGCGTCAGTCTCTTCCTAATCTTTTCACCACACTCCATTATCTCATCTTTTCGCATTTCATGCAGCATAATCTATTTTTATCTCAAATATTCTGAGTAAATAGGAAAAACATATATTTCAAATACATTTCATAAATACATTTGTATGAGACGCAAACTATTGATAGTTTTAATGCCATTCCTGATTTCACTAAGCGGCATACTGCTTGACTACTGGACCACAACCATCGGCCTAAACATGGGCTTTGTGGAGACCCATCCAGAATATCACCCGCTAAAAGCCCTAGCAATATTCTGGAGCGCAATAACAATATTAACGGCGACACTGCCTAAGACTAAAATATGGCGACTAAGCGTAAACTTCCTAGCAACACTACCCTACCTCGGAGCAATAAATAACATACTAGTTATACTCGGAGTCTTCCCGGGATTACAGATATAAACTTAGTAACTTTTATTTTCAGCATCCTAATGCTGAAATATGGCGACTAAGCACTAAAAATAAATATTCTTAATTCATAAGTCTTTTAGTCCTTCATTTAACTCACTCTATATACAAGCAGGTGCTCTCATCATGAAGATCTCAAGAGAGAAAAAAGATCTTGTTAAAAGGATGTGGTCGATATTCATATACTTTATCTCGCCATTAATCTACCTGGTTCTCATCCTACTTCTATAATCCTCCGCCTAAAAGATCGACCCTAAGGCTATTGATAGTTGGAGTAGAAAATGAAATAGTGTTATTTTATTTACTAATTTCCTGCAGAAAGTCTGGTCACGCCATTGATTGAAGAGCGGATATATGACATATATACATGAGAGGCATGCTATGCTGCCTAGGATTGGAAATGCAATGTTAAAGCCAAGCTGCATATATCCAATTATGCTTGATGCTATTATAGCAAACATTATAGCTATTGCGAGCCTAATGGTGTATTCTGGCCCCCAAACTATTGGCAGGGTTCTTCGCCCCTCTTTTCCATTTCCTATTATATCGCCTAAGTCTACTATTGGGACAACTGCTATCGCGTAGGTGAAGAATATGAAGCCAGCGAAAAATACGCTTGAGGATATATTATTTACGGCCGCGCCTCCGGTTAAGCTTGATATTAATCCTCCGCTGGCTACGGCAGCCTGTTTCAGTAAGAATCTTCTCTTTAGTTGTATGGGTGAAAAGGAGTAGGAAATGCCTAATATGACGCCTATTAGACATAAGATGAAGGTTGTTAAGTTTATTGTTAAGCTTAACATTAAGCCCGCTGTATAAAGTATTGCCGTGAGCGTTAATGCGTCCCTCTCCAAAACCTCTCCTCTGGCGATAGGTCTATTGACCAAATTTGCTATGTCAGTCTTTATATCCGCTACGTCATTCGATATGTATATTCCTAGGGCAATCAGTAGCCCCGCTACTGTAGCGGTTATCGCTGGCATTAATGGGGGTATGCCTCTAACGGCTACGAATGTTGCAATAAATGTTGCATATGGAAAGATTACTGCCCTTGATATTCGAGCTCTAATACATAGCCACCATGAATGAATCTTTCTTGTCAATAGTTCGGCGACAACCATTTATAATCACGGCAATTTTTAAATTATGCCAAAATTTATCGGCTCCTAATATTTGCAGATATTCTGGCATAAAAATTGGATTGAATTGAAAGGGGCGTCTTCTTAAGGCATTAAGTCAAATTGTAAACAGCACCGTATTTGATTTTTATAAGCGTAATATTAAGTGATATTCTCGAAAACATTCTTTGGAATCCTTTCCAGATACTCTTTTGCAAATTCTTTTCTTGGGTCCTCCTTTGACCCCTCCATCAATAGATTGAATACTCCTATAAGTTTTTCAGCAAGGGTCTTATTTTCGACAAAGAAGCCTACGAAAAATTCATTGCTTCCTGGTTTCGGTATCTCTATTCCCACATATTTTCTGTCCACTACAATGAAGCTATATGGGAGGTTCTCTACATATCCTGTTCGAACATTCTTGGCACGAAATATTTCGTAATATACTTTTACCATCTTTGGATGAGATAACATTACGCGTAACAGCTGGACTTTCTGTGAAAGGTTACTTTTATCTCCGCTTATTAAGTGCCATTCTTTCACGCGATTAAGATTGTTGAGGATTGCCTCAACTATTCTATTCTCAGTATACCTAGAAGCTATGTAAACTTCCTTCTCGGCTTTCTCTATTAACTTTATTACCCCATCAACTATGTCCTCAAATCTATAAATGATTCCTACTGGTCTAATTCCACCATCTATTAGATTTATGAAATCTTCTATTCTATCTTTAGTTAACGTGCGAATTATTTCCTCTTTTTCCTCATTAGAGAGGGTTTTTGACTGCTTTATCTTATCTATCAGCTCTAAATGTTCCTGCCTTTCAACAAGGTCTCCTAGAAACTCAATTATCTTATATATTGCGCTTCCTAAAACCGTATGCCTATATATGCCATCGCCCTTTTGTATTAAGCCCGTCTCTAAAAGTTCACTTAATCTTGTGTAGTAGCGTTTTTGTGTTAAACCTAACTTTTTTATAGCTTCAGTTGAGCATGAGATTCCATCCTTTGCTAACTGGAATATTTTTAGAGCATCTTGATTAGATAATGTTGAGAGAATTTTCCCTATCCTATTTAAGGTTAATACGTCATGTTCAACGCTTATTTTGGTGGTTAGGCGGGATTCTTGAACCATTTTGTGCATCGCTTTTTTAGTAGGGAAGAGCGGCTTATTAAGCGATATGATGAGTAAAACCCTAGTTTTAATATGTATTTATTCTTCTTATGGGTTTCAGGTTAATGGGTGGAGTGTTAGGCTTATTAGGAGGAATATTATGTCGCCTATAAATATGGCTGTTATGAAGCCGGCTGTTATGAATGTTAGGAATGGTAGGCCCATTGTAACCCAAATCTTCCCATCTAAATCTTCCGGTATTCTCTTCTCCAAGTTATTCTCTTCTCCGCTGCTTAGGCGCTGTAGCACTTTTAGGCGCCTTTTTATTGTTCCATTCTCGCCCCTGGTGAACTCCTCTAGGATTATATAGTGGTGCTTTCTTGAGCGTAGTTTTTCTGCATCAACTCTGTATCCTGTTAGGAATGCGAAGGCTTTTGTTATGAGCCTTGTATTCTCGAGCCCCTCAAATATTCTTCTTCCGCTTCTCGCTAGGTCCGCTATGTTTCTGAGCGAGATTGCTATTGTTAGGAGTGAGGCTGTTAGGACTGCGTTATTGAATGTTGATATTGGAGGTGGTAGCACATGTAAGCCTATATATGATTCTGGCAGAGGCTTTATTGGTGTTATGTTGGGTTGAGTTGGCATGGCTGCTGCCAGGCACATTAGGGCTTTTGCGTCCGCCCCGCCGAATAAGCCCAGATAGAATAGTGCTATTGATAGCCCAACTGTTACGACCGCCGTAACAAGCCATGCCAATATTATTGTTTGGCTCCAGCCGCTTAAGGCTAATGATATAAGCGTTAATGCTAAGCCTATTGGTGCGAAGGCAATCCATATGCTGTTTGGAACCTCCCTGGACTTTATGTCGTGGATTGATGCTGCTGTGAGAAATAGTAGGCATATTGCAGTCCTAGCTGAATCAAGCCACTCAAACATACTTTTCCCCATAATTTTTAGGCGGCTTACATATCTTCGGGGAGCGCGCCACTCTTAGTTTGCATCACTACTTAATTATTAGGGATAGTATTAATTTGCTTTATGAATTTAATGAGCATGGCTACATAGTATTTTTAGTGCTAGCATTTATATGTGGGCGTGGAATTGGAATCTATTTTTTCTATAAGTAGTTTGGTCATGTAGGTTTAGCATGTATTTGTCCTTCTCAAGTGATTTATCAAGGTTTCATTTCTATTTTTTGTAGGGTGATGGATAGAGTATGGCTAGAAGACTGCATGCCGATAGGAGGGGCATAAGCCCGGTCGTCGCAACAGTAATACTAGTGGCCGTAACAATAGTCGTCGCAGTCGCAGTAGCATACTGGATGGGAGGACTAACAGCAATATACACAAGATTCGAAAAACTAGAAATAACAAGCGCATACGCGGAACAATGGGAAAAAGAGGAAGATAATAATACTACTCAATATTATAATATTACTCTGAACATAAAGAACAGCGGCTCAGCAGACGCAACAATAGACAAC
>JAGTQE010000018.1 GCA_018396635.1 Candidatus Bathyarchaeota archaeon | reverse complement strand
GAGGCTTCAGAATATTGCGGATAGGGTTCTAATGCCATTGCCGGAAAAAGCCTACGAATATCTGGATTATGCATTAGCAGCCCTAAAGGCTGATGGCGGCATAATACACTATTACGATTTTGAGCATGCTAAAAGAGGCGAGAATCCCATTGCTAAATTGGCTAATAAGGTTTCTGGGAAGCTCTTAACCCTAAAAATCGATTTTGAGATTCAGCATGCAAGAATTGTTAGGTCTGTTGGTCCCAGATGGTATCAGATTGTCCTAGACATACTTATAAGGAATAAGGGCCAATATGCACCATGTAGGTGAGGGTTCTTGAAAAGATGGTTAATGAGTATTTTGGCATGCCCGATTGATAAGCATCATCCCCTAGAGCTTTATGTTTTTGAGGAGAGGGAAGAGATTGTTGAGGGCATGATTGTATGCCCGAAATGCCTTAGATGGTTCCCAATAAGGAATGAGATTCCAGAGATGCTTCCAGATGAACTTAGAAATAAAAGAGAAGAAATAGACTTTTTAATCAAGTGGAGGGATAAGATACCGGAGAAGATACTTTTAGAAGGAAAACCCTTCAATCTGGGGTGAATCCTAGCCTCCAGCCGTTTCATTTAAGTATAAGTTGATGGTTTGTAATATTTTGGCTGATGGAGGTGCGTTAAACTCGGGAAAGTTCTAGTTACGGCGGCTTGGCCATATATTAATCATGTCCCTCATTTAGGCAATTTGCTGCCAATTCTCTCAGCGGATGTCATAGCCCGCTATTATAGGCTTAAGGGCGAGGAAGTCCTCTTTGTGAGCGGCTCTGATGAGCATGGAACCCCAATAGAAATCGAGGCTATAAGGCAGAATATATCACCGAAGGAGCTGACTGATAGAAATCATAGGATTGTATCCGAGTTATTTAAGAGGTGGGCTATATCATTCGACAATTACACCAGAACCGAAAGTCCAGTCCACAAGGAGTTTGTTAGGGATTTGTTGCTCAAAATAGAGCGGAATGGCTATGTATTCACCAAGGAGGATGAGCTGCCATATTGCCTGAAGTGCCAGCGCTTCCTACCAGATAGATTCGTTGAGGGAAAATGCCCATACTGTGGCTATGAGCGTGCGCGCGGCGACCAATGCGAGCAGTGCGGCCGCCTACTAGAGCCCACTAGACTCTTGGAGCCGCACTGTGCGATATGCGGCTCTACGCCAACGATTAAGACAGTTAAGCACTGGTATTTTGATATGCCGAAGTTTACAGATAAGCTCTTAGCCTATATTGAGGGGAATAGGCAGTTACCGGATAACGCCCGGAATTTCAGCCTAAATCTTCTTAGGGAGGGTTTGAAGCCTAGGCCCATAACTAGGGATAATAAGTGGGGTATACCTGCTCCGTTTAGGGGCGCTGAGGATAAGACCATTTATGTATGGTTTGATGCTGTTTTAGGCTATGTCTCGGCTACAATCGAGTATTTTAGGATGCGTGGTGATGCTGATGGATGGAAGGAATACTGGTTTAACAAGGATGTGAAGACGCTATACTTTATAGGCAAGGATAATATTCCATTCCACACCCTAATATTTCCGGCGCTTCTAATGGCGACGCACGAAGACTATAATTTGCCGTGGAATGTTTGCACAAACGAGTGGCTTATATTTGGCGGGCAGAAGTCATCAAAAAGCCAAAGGATAGGCGTGTGGATAGATGAAGCGCTCGAGATTTTTCCAGTTGACTACTGGAGGTATACGCTTATATCAATACGGCCTGAGACCAAGGACTCTGACTTCACGTGGAAGATTTTCATCGAGAAAGTGAACTCAGACCTAAATGATACTCTTGGGAACTTCATTCATAGGACTCTGAAATTCATAAATAATTATTTCGGAAGCGTCATACCGGAGCCGAAAAACCTGGACGAAACGGATTTAAAGGTTCTTGAGATGGTGAGCGAGAAGGTGAAACTCGTTGACCATGCCCTAAGCGGCTTCCAGCTGCAAATGGCTCTTCGCGAAGCGATAGACTTGAGCCGTATTGGAAACAAGTACTTTAATGAGAAGAGGCCTTGGGATACTATTAAAACGAATGTTGAGGTTGCTGCTAACACAATTTATGTTTCAGCGCAGATAGTTAAGGCTCTCTCCATAATCCTCGAGCCTTTCATGCCCATAACTGTGCAGAGGCTTCGTAGTCTACTGAATCTGCCGGAGCATCTCTCTTGGGATGATGCCCTCAAGCCTCTGCCAGCTGGACATAGAATTAGGGAGGCTGAGCCGCTCTTTAGTAAGATTGAGGCGTCCGACGAGGATTTGCAGAGGATGCTAGATAAGGTTAGGTCTCGCTCTGGGTTAATATCGACTGAGGAGTTCTCTAAAATAGATATGCGTGTTGGAAGAATAATTAAGGCTGAGGGCATACCCAAATCACAAAATCTGCTTAAGCTAACAATAGATGTTGGCGGAGGAAAAACCAGAACAGCCGTTGCTGGAATAGCAAAGTATTATAGGCCGGAGGAGCTCGAGGGAAAATATGTTGTGGTAGTCATGAATCTCGAGCCCAAGAAAATATTCGGCGTCGAGTCAGAGGTTATGATTTTAGCAGCTCAGGACGAGAGCGGCGTTGTCTTCATAGGGCCTGAGAAGCCCATAAGCCCGGGAAGTAAAGTGAGATAGTGGGTTAAGTTGCCCATTAAAATAGACATGCATGTTCACACATGCTACTCTGGAGATAGCCTAACAACCCCCAGCGAGTTAATTGCTCAGCTCAAGAGGAAGCGTCTTGATGGCGCTGTAATAACGGACCACGATACTGTTTTGGGCGCCATTAAAACAGTTGAAGCTAATAGGAGCAGTAATGAAAAACTAATAATTATACCTGGCATAGAGGTCTCAACGAGGGACGGTCACATACTTGGCGTGGGCCTCACGAAGCCTATACCAAAGGGGTTAGGTGTAAAAGAGACTATCGAGTTGATTCATGAGGCTGGGGGCATAACCATAGCAGCCCATCCCCAAACATTATTTAAGGATGGGATAGGCTTAAGCCCAAAAATCCTCAGCTTAGGCTTAGATGCCTTAGAGGTTGTCAATTCGTCACTATTCCCATTCAAGCCGTTAACAAAGATGTGTAAGAGGTTTGCCGAGCGCCATAATATGCCCCAAACTGCTGGAAGCGATTCACATATGCCTGAGACCATCGGCCTATCTTATACGATAATAGATGTTGATGAGGTTGGCGTGGATGCTATAATAGAGGCTGTGAGGAGAGGGTCAACGATTCCTCTTGGAAAAGCAGTTCCAGTAAGTTTGAGAATAAAAAAGATTTTAAAAATGAAATAATGTTGGATGCTCTTAGCCTATAGCCGGTATCTGCTGTAAACCAAGCTCAACCTTTACGGCTTTCTTCTCTTCATCTCCAGCCTTCTTTTGCGGTTCCAAGTCATATAATTCGGCAGCTTTAGAGCCGAAGCCACTAAGCAAATAGGGCGATTTAACACCGGTCATGACAAGCGTAACTCTTAGTGTCCCCTTAAGGTTGGGGTCTATTCTTGCGCCCCATATGACTAAGGCGTCCTCGCTCATCATTTGAGTTATTATTTCACCTACTATATTCGCCTCCTCAATAGTCAGAGTTTCATCCCCGGAGACGTGAATTAATGCTCCATTTGCACCGCTATAGTCTATGTCCAATAATGGCATTCTAAGAGCCTTCTGGACAGCATCCTCAGCCCTATTAGGCGCATTCGACTCGCCTATACCAGCTATAGCTACACCACCACGCTTCATTATCGTCCTGAAGTCCGCGAAGTCTAGGTTTATTAGGCTCGGCATGGATATAACCTCAGTTATCCCCTTAATCATGTTGGCTAGAACCTGGTCTCCAACCCTAAATGCCTCATTCAATGGCAACTGTGGGACAAGCCACATAAGTTTATTATTATCTATGACTATGACTGTGTCGCACTCCCTCCGCATCTCAGTTAAGCCCTTAAGGGCATAGGCGATTCTACCCCTCTCAATCTTGAAGGGCATCGTAACCACGCCAACAACTATAGCGCCCTTCTCACGAGCCAGTTTGGCTACGACAGGAGCAGCGCCAGTTCCAGTTCCACCACCCATCCCGGCCGTCACAAAGACAATGTCGGCGTCTGTTAAAACCTTATCAACCTGCTCAATAGATTCCTCGATGGCTGCTCTACCAACATTTGGGTCCCCACCAGAGCCGAGACCGCGTGTTAGCTTCTCGCCTATGAGAATCTTTTGGTGTGCGTGTATGGCGTTCAGGTGCTGGAGGTCCGTGTTAATCGCTATGCACTCTGCGCCTACTATGCCAGACTCCATAAGCCTATTAACGGTGTTATTTCCGGCTCCGCCTACGCCAACCACCAGTATGCGGCAGTATCCTGGCTCCCTTAAACCCCTCTGCAAGTTCTCACTCCACATATATTGGAGCGCTTTATCTGCTAGCTTTGCCATGGTTCTTCCGTCTCCATAATTCGACTTCAATTAGGTCACGTATGGCTGCCCTTATGGCCTCAGCCCTATGCGGATAATACCGCTTATTGACAAGCTCGTCTAAAGCCTCTAGATATGGTTCGGGGAGATAGATCGTTATGAGCTTCATACCTAATCACCGTAGAAGATGGTTCTTTGGAGACCGCATAAATCACTGCATAATAATATCAAAATATGATTTAATCATGTTCATACCATCTATTTATAAATTTTACCCCTAAAATAATCAGCCCTTACCAAGAATCATGAGCAAAGGACGTAGATTGGCACCTAAAATTTTCAGTTCAAAATTACCAAAATTCTGAGAGAGCCTTCGATTAGGATTCGCGCGCATGTTTTATTATGTGGGCTGCCTCTGGAAGTATTATCTCCTTTAGCGCCAGTAATACGCTGTGGGGTGAGCCGGGAAGGCAGAAAATCACCTTTCCCCTAGAGACCCCTGCTATTGAGCGTGTTAGGACCGCTGCCGCACCTATCTCCCTATAGCTTAATGCCCTGAATATTTCGCCGAAGCCCGGAAGCTCCTTCTCGATTAATGGTTGGACAGCCTCTATTGTTACGTCCCTTGGGCTTATACCCGTTCCACCCGAGGTTATTATAGCATCAACTTTCCGTGATTTTAGGGCTCTCATAACCGCCTTCTGAATCTCTTCCCTATCATCCGTCACTATCTTGCGTAGTGTTACCCTATGCCCGCTCTCCTTAAGAGTCTTAACTATTAGGTCTCCAGAGGGATCGTTAAGCTTTCCAGTCTCAGCATACTCTTTATAGCGAGATGTGCTGCATATTATAACCGCGAAGTTTAGGCTTTTTGGCGCTTCACTCTTATGCTTAATTACTGTCTCACTCATCTCCCTTCACTTTCCTAATAACATGTATATTCTGAATGCATGTGTAGGGATATTGTCCCTCAGAATCCTTCTCATAAGTCTTAACCATATCCCAGATTGTTAGTAGCGCCATAGATGTTGCCATAAGAGCCTCCATTTCAACACCAGTTTGTGCCCTAGCCTTAACGGTTGCCTCAACCTCAACAGTATCATCGCCCACAATTTTAACGCTGACATTCACGTTTGTTATTGGAATGGGATGGCAGAGCGGTATGAGCATGGGTGTGTTCTTGGCGGCTAATATGCCCGCTATCTTGGCCGTATAAAGTGGGTCGCCCTTCTCAGTACGACCATCCCTAATCAGCCTTATGGTTTCGGGCCTCAGCCTAATCCATCCCTTAGCGGTCGCCTCACGGTAGACCTCAGCCTTAGGTGTTATATCAACCATCGACATGCTATAGCACCGCTAGGTTATAGTATTCAGCCAGTAAATTAACTTTCTTTAGTCTCATGAAACTTTGAGATTTCATCTTGAACCTTATCCATCTGCTTCAGCAGCTCTTGAATCGCCTGCTCTAGGCTAGATATGCGGAGCTTTAGCGCCTCCATACTCCTCCTGAGATGTTCGAGCCTCGCGTATACGGCTCCTGGAATCGAAACCTTCGATATATACTCCTTAGCATCATAAACCTCCTTGAGCTTCATGAGCTCTTGAATCGCCTCCGAGGGGCTCCTTACGATATCCCTGGCCATCGTAATGAACTCTTGACTCTCTGTTACAGCTGCCCTAAGATACTCTAGGGCTTTTCTTGACGCGTTTGGGTCTTGCTCCTGTGATTTCTTAAGCGTTTCGATGAAACCCTCTATCGGCTGCATGAAAGCCCTAAACCTCCTCCTTATTGATGGGGCTCTTTCGGGCTTTAGGAGGAGCATTGTATCCCTTATCTCCCTAGCCGCATCTCTTATAGCATTTATATCCGGCTCGGATTTAGCCCATAACTCCGCTGGTGGAGTCCTCTCGTAGGCGACATTTGCAAGTATTTCGCTCGAAATCTTCTGTAATAAATCCTCTAGACGAAATATTTTCATCTCTAGTTCTTTAGCCATCAATATTCATCACTACTAGCAGAATTCTCTCCACTAGATAGAAATAATTGCTCGAATTGATATTTAATATTTTAACTTGCTAGCATAAGATGATGGAACGAAAAGTATAATAAAAGGGCCTTCTTGAGTATTGTATACGTCCATTAAAATGTCTTAGGAAAGGGATAGTCATGGCTGCTACATCTGGCGGTATACCCGTTCTAATATTGAAGGAGGGCTCCACAAGGTCTAGGGGTAGGGAGGCCCAACACAACAATATTATGGCTGCTAGGATAATCGCTGAAACTGTCAGGACATCACTCGGCCCAAAAGGTATGGATAAGATGCTCGTCGATAGCCTAGGTGATGTGACGATAACAAATGATGGGAAAACAATCCTAGATGAGATTGAGGTTGAGCATCCAGCCGCAAAGATGATGGTTGAGGTCGCTAAGACGCAGGATAAGGAGGTTGGCGACGGAACAACAAGTGTTGTGGTTGTTGCAGGTGAATTGCTGACTAAGGCTGAGGAGCTACTAAACAAGAATGTTCACCCAACGGTGATTATTGATGGTTATCGTAAAGCCGCAGACAAAGCGTTGGAAATTCTTGAGAAAATAGCCATACCGGTTGACCCAATGGACAAGGAGTTTTTGAAGAAGGTTGCGATGACCTCTATGGCGAGTAAGCTCGTTTCAGAGAACCGTGAGCATCTAGCTGAGATAGCCGTCAACGCCATACTTCACGTAGCCCAGAAGGTTGGAGACCAATATAAAGCCGACCTAGACGATATACTGGTCCAGAAGAAGCCAGGAGAATCAATAACAGACACCGTGCTGATTAAAGGCATGATTCTCGATAAGGAGGTTGTTCATCCTGGTATGCCTAAGCGTGTTGAGAATGCTAGGATAGCGCTATTAGATTGTCCGCTTGAGATTGAGAAGACAGAGTTTGATGCTAAAATTAACATTGAGACTCCGGAGCAGATGGAGGCATTCCTAAGGGAAGAAGAGAATATGCTGCGTGGTATGGTTGAAAAGATTGCTAGAGTTGGCGCTAATGTCGTTATATGCCAGAAGGGCATAGATGACATGGCCCAACACTTCTTAGCTAGGAAGGGTATATTGGCTGTTAGACGGGTTAAGAAGTCCGATATGGAGAAGCTCGCTAAAGCGACTGGTGGAAGGGTTGTCACCAACCTAGAGGACCTAACTGAGAGGGATTTAGGTTATGCTAAGCTGGTTGAGGAGCGGAAGATAGGCGATGACAAGATGGTCTTCATTGAGGGATGCAAGAATCCGCGTGCGGTTGCCATTCTAATAAGGGGTGGAACTGAGAGAACAGTTGATGAGGCTGAGCGCTCACTTCACGACGCGCTATGTGTTGTCAGGGATGTGGTCCAAGAGCCGAAGATTCTGGCTGGCGGCGGTGCACCAGAGATTGAAGTTGCAAAGGCACTTAGAGACTATGCACAGTCGCTCCCTGGAAGAGAACAATTAGCTGTCCAAAGTTTCGCAGAGTCACTTGAGGTCATTCCAATTGCTTTGGCTGAGAATGCTGGCTTGGACCCAATTGATATTCTTTCTGAGTTGAGGGCTAGGCATGAAAAGGGCGAGATATGGGCTGGAGTAGACGTATTCAGCGGCAAGATTAAAGACATGCGTGAATTAAATGTTTATGAGCCATTGGCTGTTAAGAGGCAGGTGATTAAGTCTGCCACTGAGGCTGCAACGATGATACTGAAGATAGACGATGTTATAGCTGCTGGAAAAATGAAGACGCCAAAGACACCTAAAGGTCCAGAAGGTTATGGCAGCGAGTTTTAGGTGTAGAGACTAATTTAATCCTATTCTCACACCCAAAAATTATTTTTGCTATTCTCCCAAATTTTTGATGACTTATGGCTAGGGAGCTTTTTGAGATTTCAGAGCCCATTCCACTTTTGGGCTGTATTGCCTTCGGCCTAATTGATAGGGGCACAAATGTTATTCAGGTCCGCCCGATTACAACATGCCCCCTCTCCTGCATATTCTGCTCCACGGATGCTGGTCCAAGATCCAGGTTTAGACGCACAGAATATATTGTTCCATTAGATTACCTAATAGATTGGTTTAAGAGGATTGTCTCATTTAAGGGCTCCTATAAGATAGAGGCCCATATAGATACTGTGGGCGACCCAATAACATATCCGAGAATAGCCGATTTAGTCTCGGGCTTAAGCCAGATTAAGGGTGTTGAGGTCATCTCGATGCAGACCCACGGCTCAACATTAACCGAGAATCTCTTGGACGAGCTCTCGGATGCAGGTCTAACCAGAATTAACCTATCTATAGACGCTCTAGACCCAGACTTAGCCAGAAGACTCTCTGGAACCGAATGGTATAACCCAGCAAAAATTGTCGATTTAATGCACTACATAATCTCTAACACTAAGATTGATTTGCTTATAGCACCAGTATGGGTTCCGGGCCTAAACGACATTGAGATGCCGCGGATAATTAGGCTTGCTAAAGAGATTGGCGTTGGGAAACGCTTCCCACCCTTAGGGATACAGAAGTATCTCGTCCATAAGCGTGGCCGTAAAATTAGGGGGGTTAAACCGATGCCGTGGAGTAAATTCTATGAGCAGCTTAGGCGCTGGGAGAATGAATTCGGCATAAAGCTCGTTCTACGCCCAGAAGATTTCGGAATACATAAGCGAACCGCGCTCCCAATCCCATATAAGCATTCAGAGATTGTGAGGGTTGAGGTTATCGGACCCGGCTGGCTTAAAGGTGAAGCATTAGCATTAACCGAGAAGCGTGATAGATGTATAACACTCGTAAACGTCAAGTCCCTCCCCATAGGAGCTAAGGTAAAGGCCAGAATAATATCTAACAAAGACAACATTTTCGTTGCCGAACCACTCATCTAAATTAATAATTGCCTTTCTACGAAGAGGAGAGGGAGAGGCTATTCAGAGGATAGGGGAGGTATCATCATTTATTGAGCGAAAGTTTAGGAACCACCAGCAGTATATGCGTTGCATTCACTCCCAGCAAATTACTTAGTCTCCTTATTTATCTCCTTTAAGAAATCTTGGAGTCTCCTTAGGCATATTAGTGTATTCTTCACTTTATTCTGGCTTACATGAGTCTCGATTGAAAGGAAGCCGTTATACCCATCATTTATAAAGCTCCTTATTTGACTGAAGACCCCAACCTCCCCATCACCGAAGGGCACATAAATTTTTCTATTGTTCTCTCGGTCAAGAACAACATCCTTTAAATGGACGTGCACCATTAAATCCCTAACATACTCATAACCCTTAGAGGGCTGCTCACCAGAAACATAAGCATTACATGGGTCCCAATTCACCCGCAGATTTTCTCTCCCAACAGATTTAACGAGCTCGGCAGTTCTCTCCCCAGTATCCGCTAATGTTGAGGGCTCATTTTCAAGTGCAAGTATAACTCCTACCTCAGCAGCATAGTCCGAAGCCCTCCTTAAAATTTCCACAGCATAATCAAAGTATTTCTTGCTGCAAGGCTCATCATGAATAAAACCGAACACTATCACCATATTTGTTCCCAAGATTTTTGCAAGCTCTATGGAGCGCGGGAGTCTCTCACATAAATGATTCATAACAGTCCTCTCATCATCAATTCTGCACTTGAAAACACCAGGTGAGACCGCCGCAACGCCAACACCATACTGCTCAACCATTTTCTTCAGCCGCTCTCGCTCTAAAGGAGTAATATCTGGAACCCTTCTACCCCAAACATTCCTTATCTCAATGTATCTTACGCCCCAATCAGAAATTAGCTCCGTAGCTGTCTCGGGGTCGGAGCTAACCTCATCAGTTACAATACAGACCTTCATGGATAAGCCCCGCAACTACAATCTTAAACTGAAATATTTATAGTTTTCAAGCGAAAAGTGCTCCGTCTTATAAGCCCACTCAACACCCAGATCTGAGAACAATCGTCTTTCCTCAAACGCCCTATTAATTATCTCATCAATACCCACAATTATTGTAGATATCGAATCGCCCTCTTTCCTCCTAATTATAAATTCATCTGGAATCTGCTTTATCTGTCTAGCTGACTCATACGCTCCATTTAATGCGAGAACGAAGGGTCTGGTCATTACAAGAGGGCAACTAATATTCTCATCCAGCCCCCTTAGATATCTTATAACGTTTCTGAATAGCTCAACACGCTCATCCCTCCCATCCTCCCTTATTACCTCAACGCTCCCATCAGCATATCTTATGTAAGCATCATTTCCAAAAGTCCAATCGATAACACCTTTTGTCCCAATAATCCTCTGAGACGGGTCGCTCTGGAATGGACTACAAAGGGTAGCAAAGAAGAAGACTCGTGCACCACCCTCAACCTCAACCTCAAGACACGAAGTATCCTCACCCTCTATCCTATGCCCCCTATAAAGCTCAGCCCTAACCCTTAGTGGATAAGCCGCCTTCATCCTCTCCCTACTCGCAAAGAAAAGCGAGCTCATCAAATAATGGGCTAACGGATTGCTCACCGTTCCATCCAGAACATACTTTCCCTCACACATGAATTTACCAGCCCAGGCGTTCCTCTCATAATATGAATCAAGTCTCTTCCACTTCCCCTTAGCTAAGACATATTTTACATCGCCTATCTTTCCCTCACAGATAGCTTCTTTAATTCCGCGAACAACAGCCTTCGATTGCAACTGAAAGCCCACAGCACAGAATCTATTCGATATGCGCTCAGCCTCAATCATCTCATCCAAATCTTGTATCGTCACGGCTGGAGGCTTCTCAACAACAACATTAAACCCGCTCCTAAGGGCTTTTACGGTCATTTCTTTATGCTGATGTATAGCTGTTGGTAAAGCGACAACCTCTATCCTACTCCGTTCAGCCTCAATCATCTCATCAAAGCTGCCATAAATAGTCACGGATTTACTTTTGAAATATTCCACCTCAGCTGGATATTTCTCTGGGCTTCTTATAACCACTGCCGAAATCTCAGCTAATCCCTCATTCTCTAAACTTCTCAAAACTCTCAAATAAATAGCAGCGTAACCTCCAACCCCAACCAACCCAAATGATACTGGCTCGATAATCAATCCCTCCTAAATAGCATTTTCCTCCATAAAGGGTCGTCTATTCTGCACCGCACGCTCAATCAGCTTTTCCTGAGCTTTTTTAGCCTTCTCCATAACTTCCTCAACATTAACGGTTTTAATCTCTCTATTCTCCATAATTATCTGCCCATTAATGATGACCGTCTCAACATCAGATGCCTTGGCTGCATAAACTAAGTGGCTTATCTCGTTATATATCGGCCATAAATGCGGACTCCGAAAGTTAACTATTATTATGTCAGCTTTCTTCCCAACCTCAATAGAGCCTATTTCATTATCCCATAGAAGCGCCCTAGCCCCATTAACAGTCGCCATCCTAAGGGTAACCTCAGCCGGCAATAATGTCGGATTCCCATTAACGCCCTTATGCAAAAGCGCGGCAAACTTCATAACCTCAAACATATCCGCAGAATTATTTGAGCAGGGGCTATCTGTTCCAAGAGCCACGGTCACACCAGCCCTAAGAAGCCCTGGTATGGGGCTTATCCCAGAGGCCAACTTCATATTTGAGATGGGATTATGGGCAACTTTAACGTTTCTTAGGCTTAAAATCTCGGTATCCCTTGGCGTTAAGTGAACGCAGTGTGCTGCAACAACATCTCCGGCTAGAACTCCCAAGGAATCCACATAATCTACAACACCATCGGGTATAGTGATGCCGAAAGAATCCTTAATCTTCTGTGCTTCATCCACGGTCTCAGCCAAATGTATATGCCATATTATAGGCGCATCCACCGAGCCATACCTCTCATTTAACTCGCGCGTTAAAGCCCTTAGCTCCCTCATGTATTCCGGGTCAACGGTATATGGGGCATGTGGGTCAACACTAACCCGTATTCTCCCACCAGCCTTTCTATGCCACCTTCTGGCTAAATCCTCTAGGGCTCTCTTATCATGCTCCTTACGCCATGAGAAGCAGACATGCCCAACAACCCCACGTAAACCGACCTCGGCTAGAGCCATAGCCTCATTATAATCCACCATATAATGATACATAGTGTTAACCGTTGTCGTTCCACCCATAACAGACTCAACAGCCGTTAAAAGCGCGCCAACATAAATATCATAGCCAGTCATATGTCTCTCAAGGGGCCAAACCCACCTCTCAAGCCACTCCTTCAGCGGGTAATCATCAGCATAGCCTCTCAATAGGCTCATGGCTGCGTGCTGATGTGTATTAATCAACCCAGGCATCACAACTTTCCCACCCGCATCAATCTTCTCATACCTCGAATACTTACGTTTAATCTCATCGCTTTTTCCAACATCAACTATAGTGTCCCCCTCCACCACGACAGCGCCATCACGTATAACGCCCTCACTCCCCATCGTAACAATCGTTCCGCCAAATATTACGAGATCCATGAAAACATCCTCCAAAACAATTACTACTTTAAATCGCTCAATATAAATAAAATCTGCCGAAATCCCAAAATTACCAGCCTCCTAGATCTTTTATTTTACCACTCTTCATATTAGAACATGAGGTTTCGATTACGCGAACGCCCAATAGTATTTTTAAATCTAACCTCATTATTACTCTAAAATGAGTTTATGGAGGATATTTAATGGAGATAGCCCTATCGGGCTTAGAGAGCTTAAAAAGATACTTCCGTGAAGTTTATGGTCCCAAAGCCGATGTCCTAAGGATTCTGGAGATGGCTTCAGGAAGGGAGAAAGGCGGCGAGGAGCTTAAGGGGTTCGGTTATGGCATCCCATACCTAATTGAGGTCTCAGTTAACGGCGAGGTTAAAAGGGTTGTTCTGGAGACCATTAGGCCAGGCGGCTTCGGGCATGAGCATTTTTCGGATAGAGCCCAGATACTTTTATGGCAGCACTCAGCATTCAACAAACTGCCAAAGCATGTCAAATCCATCGATGTTGGAGCTTTCACTGCTGATGGGGCGCTAAAATCGCTTGGGGACTGCAGGGAATTTTTCATATTAACTGAGTTTGTTGAGGGTAAACCCTACTACCTAGACTTAGAGGCTATAAAGGCTAGAGGAGAATTGACAAGCCTGGATGTTGAGCGCTGCCTAGCACTATCGGACTATCTTGTTGAGGTCCATTCAGTTAAGGGCCTTGGGCTTGAGTCGCTCTACATTCGTCGAGTTAGAGATTTAGTTGGGCATGGAGAGTGCATAATGGGCTTGATAGATAGCTATCCACCTGGGCTGGATTACGTCGACGAGAAGACCCTGATGGAGATTGAGCGCAAATGCGTTGAGTGGCGCTGGAAATTGAAAAAGAAGGCTTATAGATGCGCCAGAGTTCACGGAGACTTCCACCCATGGAACATACTGTTCCGCGAGGGAACGGACTTCACAGCCCTAGACCGCAGTCGTGGCGAATGGGGTGAACCCGCAGACGACCTAGCAGCCATGACAATAAACTACCTCTTCTACTCGCTGCAGGCATACGGAGAAATAAAAGACCCCTTCAAAAGGTTATTCGAGATATTCTGGGAAAACTACCTAAACAAAACTGGAGACGAAGAAATCCTAACAATAATACAACCATACTACGCATGGAGAGGGCTAGTAATAGCATCACCAATATGGTACCCAAACCTAACAAAAGAAACACGAACAAAAGTATTCAACTTCATAGGGAACGTCCTAGAAGCTGAAAAGATTGACTTCACAAATATGCGATTATTATTAGAATGAATGAAATGATGCCTAAAGATTCCGATCAACATTTCTAAACTTCTTCATATATTTATTGAACAGTCGGCAAATTAACAAAAAAAGTTATATTAGGGCTTACAAATAATTTTATTTTCTGAGCGTGATAGATATGAATGGGAAAATTAAATTAGACACTTTATTGGCTGTCATTCTAATACTGCTGTTTTCCAGCACCTTCCTAATAAGCATACCAATCACCCTTGCCCAAGAAGCGCCTAAGGGATCATGGGTTGACGAAATCGTGTTCTTCGTTGAGCAAGATGAAGCAAAAGTTATTGATATGTTGCTGAAAAATGAGATACAAGCGTATTTCAGGGATATAACTGACCCAGAGCTATTCAAAACAGTTAAAGCTTCGCCAGATTTGTGGTATGCGATATCTTACGGGTTGTATTTTGACTTGACATTTAATCCATCCGGGCCGGAGTTTTTAACTGGCGAATTGAATCCATTTTCTGTTCCGCGGATTAGGGAAGCTATGAATTATCTGGTGGACAGAAAATATATTTGCGATGAGATAATGGCTGGGATGGCTGTACCAAAATATACGACTTTAACGCCCGCCTTTCCAGATTATGCGAGATATGCTGAAGTTGTCAAGCTAATCGAAAAAGAGTATAGCTATAATTTTGACAAGGCTAAAGAAATAATTACTGAAGAAATGATTAAGCTGGGCGCAGAGCTAAAAGATGGAAAATGGTATTATAAGGGCAAGCCAGTAACGTTAATATTCATAATTAGAGTGGAAGATCAGAGGAGAGCCATAGGCGATTACATAGCCTCGCAGCTCGAGAAGCTAGGTTTTACAGTTGATAGGCAATATAAGACTAGTAGAGAGGCTGCACCCATATGGATTCGCAGTAATCCGGCAGAAGGACAATGGCATCTTTATACTGGCGGATGGATAGTAACTGCTGTTTCAAGGGACGAATCAGATAACTTCGGCTATTATTATACGCCGCGGGGGCGCCCAGATCCATTATGGCAAGCATACAAGCCAAGCCCAGAATTCGATGAAGTTGCTGGCAAGCTATGGAATAGAGAATTTACGACTATTGAAGAAAGAGATAGATTAATGAAAGAAGCATTAATATTGTCAATGAAGGACTCTGTCAGAATATGGTTGGTTAATCAAGTTGCTCCATGGCCGGCAAGAAAAGAAATATCATTAACTTATGACCTATCGGGAGGCTTTTCAGGCGCCAGATTATATCCATATACAATCAGATATATGGATAAGGTGGGTGGCAGAGTTAAAATAGCGACCTCAGACTTATTGGTCGAACCAGTCAATCCAGTTGCCGGAAGCAATTGGGTGTATGACCACATATATTATGACCCTCTAGCTGACCCAGCTGTCATGCCTGATCCATTCACTGGGCTTTATTGGCCACAAAGGATTGAGAAAGCTGAAGTCTATGTCTTAGAGGGGTTACCTGTAGGTGTCATATTGGATTGGGTTTCCCTAAAGTTTGTAGACAAAATTGATGTTCCGGAAGATGCATGGTATGATTGGGATGCTGAGAAGCAAGAGATTATTTACGCTCCTCCGGGCACGACGGCTAAAACGAAGACCATAGTTTATTATGACAAAGACCTATTTAAGATGAAATATCATGATGGCAGCACATTATCACTAGCTGACTTCGTATTCAGCTATATACTGACGTTTGATAGAGCAAAGCCAGAGAGTCCAGTATATGATGAGGCATATCTTCCATCCTTTAGTGCATTTAGAGAATACTTTAAAGGTTTCAGAATATTAAGCGAAGACCCGCTGATAATAGAATACTACTCCGACATGGTATATTTGGACGCCGAGTGGATAGCGGCTGATGCCGCAAGCGCCTTTGATCCTGTCTACACTTATGGTCCTGCTCCATGGCATATAATTGCCATAGGGTGGCTTGCTGAAGCGAATAATGAGTTAGCATTCTCAGCTAGTAAGGCTGCAAAAATCAAGGTTGAGCAGGCAAATTATATTGCTGGTCCAGCATTAGATATTTTAAAGAAGTACTTGGAATGGGCCATTAACGAGAAATTCATTCCATATAAAAATGTGCTGGGCAATTATGTCAGCGAAGCGGAAGCTCTGGAGAGATATAACAACTTGAAGAAGTGGTATGATATGAAAAAACACTTCCTCGTAGGCAATGGTCCAGTATGTCTAGAAAGCGTAGATTCAATTAACAAAATCGTCGTGCTGAAGGCGAACAGGGAATTTCCAGATTCTGCAGATAAATGGCTTAAATTCTCTGAACCAATGATACCGGAAGTTAAAGTTACCTTAGAGCCCACAATCTTACGCGGTCTTCCATCAGAAGCCAGCGTCTCGGTCACTTTCAAGGGACAACCGTACAAAGTATCAGACATTCAAAGCGTAAAGTATCTTATAATAACCCCTACAGAAATATTAACTGGCTTGGCTGAGCCCATTAAAGATGGCGTATGGAGAATTATAATAGAGCCGGAGAAAACGGTATTGCTACCATCTGGAACAGTGAGCATTGATGTGATAGCTGTGTCAAAGCTTGTTGGCATGCCATCCATGGCAACTGGAGTAACGACTGTTATGAGCATACCTGAGTTTCTAGCAGGCGAGATAGCTAAAACAAGAGCTGATTACGAAACGAAAATAAGCAGTTTAAGAAATGAGTTAACAACAACAATAAACACGCTAAGCTCAAAAATTGACTCTTTAAGCAGTACAGTAAACATGTTAACAGCAGTTGCCGTAGTATCTATCATTATTGCTATAGTTGCGCTTCTTCTTCCACTAGTTAGGAAAAAATAGCAAGCAATAACCAATATCTTTTTATTTTTCCTCAATATTTTTATTCCAGTAATTGGGTGATAGAGGTGATTCTGAGAGTAATAGGGTATCTGCTTAAGCGGGCTTTCATACTCCTTATAACAGTAATCGCCGCAGTCTACATAACGATTCTAGTCGCAAATATGGGCGGATATGTCGATGAGATAGTTAAGAGTGAAATCTACCTTTCAGTTTCACAGAGCATCCGTCAAAACCCCGCCTATAGAATGTTAAATGAGACTCAGATTATGAAATTGATAAATGAAACTTACATTCTCGAGATAGAAAAAATAGGCTTCGATAAACCATTTATATACAGAAGTTTCATTTACTTGAGAGACGCCATATCACTTAATCTTGGTAGAGCGCTATTCCTATATAGTGATAGCGGCTCAAAAAGCGTTCGTATAATCATTTTGGAGAGATTGCCAAATACGGTTCTTCTTTTCACGACAACACAACTTATCCTATTCTTCATAGGCTTATTCTTCGGTCTATTCTTGTCTAGAAAATATGGTTCCTTACTAGATAAGATAAGCGTTTTATTAGCCCCCTTATCATCTTTACCCGGATGGTTCTATGGAATATTCCTAATATTGATCTTTGCATCACTTTTTAGATCATGGTTTGGTGTAGGGTTACCATATGGTGGAATGGTTGACCCCCCACCGCCAACCGATAAAATAGCGTATGCACTTGAGGTTCTAGAACATATGATCCTTCCAGTATCATCCTGGTTGGTGGCTTACTCATTCATAAATATCTACGTTAGAAGAACATTTTTCTTAATGTTCTCAAGCGAAGATTATGTGGAACTGGCTAAGGCTAAAGGTTTACCAGAATCACTAATTCAAAGAAGATATATTCTTAGGCCAACCTTGCCACCTATCATAACTGATTTCTCATTAACATTAATAGGCTCATGGATGGGGGCGATAATAACTGAAAGAGTGTTTAATTGGCCTGGAATAGGAAGCCTATTCTATGCCGCATCAATAATATTTGATACACCAGTCTTAGTAGGACTTGTAGTTATATATGCCTATCTTCTAGCCGTGACCGTCTTTACCTTAGAACTTGTTTATGTAATCTTAGATCCGAGAATTAGAGTTGGAGGCATCTGATGTTGCTAGGTATTAAAGGTTTCTTCAAATATCTTTTAATCTATAAATCCGCTTTTGCCGGACTAATAATTATATTAGCATTGGTCGGGCTCTCAATTTACACGGTAATCGCATTACCCTATGAAGAAGCAACTAAGCTTTGGAGAGCTGGTGAGCAACATTGGCTTGACAATCCTCGCAATGCCCTACCTTCTTGGATAAATCTTTTCTTATCTAAAAAATTGCCTGAGACTATAGTGTTAAGCACAGATAAAAACCAACCTGGGATGTCTAAAGTGATAATCCCGGTTGAGGGCAAGTTTAATATTATAAGAATAGACTTCTCATTCAATTACGAGTATGATGATTTTCCCAGCGAAATAAATCTCTTTTTTAGATCAAATTTCACTATCTCAGCACCTAAAGTAACGGTCTCTTGGATTAAGCCGAATGGAGAGGAAATAACCCTTAAAGTATTCTTAATCTCAAAAGATTACAGCTATTATATTTCAAACGACGAGAAATTGGCAAGAGATTTGATGAACGCAATCTCGGCAAAGTTTAATAAAACATTTGAGTATGATGCTTTACCATCCATTTTACTCTTCGCTCAAGAGGACGAAAGCGTATTTAACCTGAATACGGCTAAAGTTATGAAGGGGCGATATAAACTTCAAGTAGAAGCGATATGTTTTGAGACTGGGGTAGACTTATTCTCTAAATTTGTTGTATATGGTAAGGTATATGGGTGGGCTGGAACAGACCACTTAAGAAGAGATTTGGGAATAGCGCTCCTGTGGGGTACACCAATAGCGTTATCGTTTGGTGTAATTGCCTCCGTCTCTATAGCTTTAATTCAAATGTTTATTGGAGCTGTCAGCGCATGGTTCGGAGGAAAAATAGATGCTATTATGCAAAGGATTACCGAGATATTTATGATTCTTCCTTTCCTGCCAGTATTAATA
>JAGTQE010000017.1 GCA_018396635.1 Candidatus Bathyarchaeota archaeon | reverse complement strand
ATCTATGGAGATAAACGTTAGCAGCAACCTTGGAGCCGCGGGCAACATTATCATACCAGCGCCCAACATCAACATCCACAAGCAAATAACCATACCTAGCCCGACCGGCCAACCAACAACCACCAAAAAAATAAACAATAAAAAGAGGTTATATCTAAGAGACTTGAACCCAAAAGGTGGTGGGCCGGGCCGGACTTGAACCGGCGACCTCAGCCTATCTTAATGAGAGATTCGTAAGGGCTGCTTTAGGTTCCGTTTGGAATGTCCTAACCGCACTAGACTACCGGCCCGTCTCCGCATAAATAGTTTTCCTAAATCTTTTAATATTTTTCGCCCCTAGTTAATTATTAAAATTATCTTTGGATGGTGACGTATATGCTTGTGATTGATTGTCACGTACATAGCCTAGGAATAGAAACAGTGGATGTTATTCTTAAGGGTCTTGACGCCGCGGGAATAAATAAGGCTATAATTTTCTCACCATACCCAGCTCATAGCTGCGGGAGAGTTATTCCAAAGGCTTCAGCTGGTGTAACGCGTCATATGGAGTTTAGCTATTCCGGCGTTAATGTTGAGAGACAGAAAGAAGTCATTAAGTTTGTTGCGGCTCTTCAAAGGGAGGCGCCGGATAGGATAATTGCTTTCGCTTGGCTTGAACCCAGACTTAAAGATGCTGATAAAATCTTAGAGTGGGCTGTGACCTCTGAAGAAATAAAGGGCGTTAAGATGATACCCGATCACTGGTATCCTTATGAGGAGTTTATGTACCCAATTTACGAGAAAGCCGAAGCCCTCAAAATTCCAATAATTTTTCACTCAGGCATACTCTTTGGCTTTAAGGACTCATCAAGGTTCTGTAGGCCAGTAAATTATGAGGTTCTGCTGAGTTTTCCAGGTCTAAGATTTGCTTTAGCGCATGTGAGCTGGCCGTGGGTAGATGAGTGCATTGCCTTATGGGGTAGATTTAGGGCAGCTCTAAGGGAAATAGAAGGCGCTAATGAAATACAGATGTTCATAGATTTAACGCCTGGAACGCCATTGATTTACCGAAAAGAAGCGCTTCAGAAGCTTATAACATATGGGGCTGAGGACTATATGCTCTTCGGCACCGATTGTACTGCCAATAATATGGAGAGAGGGAAATATCACGTTGAGAGAGATATAACTATACTTAAGCATCTTATAGGGGTCTCTGATGAAACCATCGGCAAGATAATGGGTAAAAATGCTCTTAGATTTCTAGGCATAACAAAATAAGCCAACTATTAACGTGTTGCTCTTTGCATGGCACAACTATCTACAAATGCGAAGAATTTAACCCACAATAATGTTTTATTAGCGCTTCCATATGCTCTCTCATCTCATACTTTAAATCTATAGAGCTAACCTTAACAACATTTGCAACCCTATCCCAAGACCTACATTGCAAGCATCTAGCCACAAGTTTAACTTCATCTTTCGGATCTAAAGCCAATCTAGAGCTGCCGGAGCTTAGGAAATGAGCCATCAAAATTTGCTTAACTGCGTCGCACGCTCCCTCATACGATAAGCTTCCTTTAGCATAGCTAAACAGCCTTTCGATCTGAGACTTCGTTAAAGATGGCTTTTCCAGATGATCCCACATATTTATGCCAAGTAATTGCACAGCAACTTCAGGCTCTAGGCTGAAATATGTATCTGAGAGCGAGTTTAGGAGCCTTATCTTAAATTCCATGTATACTTCCCTCATAAGAGATTCCGCCCTCATACTCAAAGGTTTAACTACGACAACGCTGTATTCCCCAGAAACAATATTTCTCATAGGGCTTATGTGAACTGGTATGAAGCCATTTTTCAGCCAGAAGTTGAGCAGAACCTTATCTGCTCCAAAACTCGCGCCAACCCAATCAAACCCCTCACTTCTAGCCTCATCGCAAAGATTTCTTATCGCTAAGCTTCCAATTCCTTTGCCAATCAAACTTGGATGAACAGCTATTCTTACAACCCTCATACCTTTAAGTTGGGCGAAATTGCTGTATGGCGGATAATACTTAATGATACAAGAGGGTATTAGGTTGCCTGGAGGCGGATTGCCCGCTAATACTAGATTTATGGCTTCGCTTGACATTTCACCTTCCTCAGCTACGTGAAGTGCTCCAATTATTTCACCAGATTTGGCTATTACGGCGCGAGCTGAGTGATGTGGAGCATCCCCTAGAATCAATAGGTCATCCGGCCTATTCCTATAGTGTGCAAGAACATATATCCCTATAAATTCCCTCAATTTCCTCTCATCTAACTTAAACCATCTATCAAGGTCAACTTTCTCATATTTACATTCCTCTGGTCTAATCTCTTCTATTACGTCTTCGCTTATATCCGCTGGCTCAGCATCTAGAAGGAGGGTGTCATACAACCACTTCTCGATAGGATCGTTAGGAGCGTATCTTATAGGCTCCTTTATCTCAATTTTGTGTAAAACTATCTCCTTATTTTGCCGGAGAGCTCTCAAGAACCTTAATGAGAAGCCTCTGCCAGCCCCCTCATAGCCATGTATAGTCGAAGCAAAAATAACTTTAGGGAACCTCTCAGTAAACGCGAATAGTATTGGAACCGGTATGCCTGCGGCCTCGTCGACCATTAGCACATCAGCTGATTCTCTCAAAGCCTTCTGCGGCAAATTAAATTCTATGCCTCCGCGTTTACATCTTATTCGTGGCATACCCTCTCGTACTTCTTTAAGAAAGCTCTCGCCTAATGCCTCTAAACCTCTCTCAATCATTCCAAAAACTATTTGGGATTCCTCGCTGTTGGGTGCGGTGATAATAATTTTGCGGACACCAAGATACAGAAGCATTACTGCGCTTAATCCTAGGAGAGCTGATTTACCTCTACCGCGGTTCGAGGTTATTAATAGAGCGCTCCTTCTGTGGCGCTCTCTTCCAATAGTTTCCTCAATCATCTGAAGAGCTTTAACCTGATCCTCTGTGAGAGCTAGTTCATAAAGCTTTTTCAGAAACTTGCTTTTCTCAGGGATCTTTGGCCGTTCCCTAATGATTTTGGGCGGGTTAAGAAAATCGCCTTTAACAATTTTCCAGTTATCTAAGATCCAGACTCCCTGCGCCTCTAAGAGTTTTTTGACAAAGAATTCCTCAAACCTTTTATTTAGGCTCTTTTGAGGATGCAATGAGAAAAGAAGGTTTCTGTGAATACTTGTTTCCCAAGGCTTATCAACCTTTAAGTCCAAGTTATATAAGATTATTAAGCCTCCTCCCCTAACCGTTTCAACAAGCCTTCCAATATCGTTGGGTCTGGCGCCTACACTCATCTCCATTATAAGTATGTCGTTCGTTGTCCCCAAAATCTTATGACTCTCCTCATAGGGGTAGTGTCTCACGCACTCTTTGGGAACACCGGAATTTTCTAAAACATCCACTAACATCTTAAATTGCTCGCTTTCCTCACTGTAATGATCAACGTAAATAATATTGTCTCCATTTATTCCCTTAAGCATCTTTAATGCTCTATGCTTCAAAATCAAAAATGTTAAGACATCATTTGAATTCTCGCCAGTAATCACTATCAGTCTCCTATGGAAGGCATCCAAAGCCTCCTCAATCATTCTTGTGAGAAGAATCTCGGCATCTGCCCTTGCGCCCAAATCAATTGATCCTCTCATGCCTGCCGATAGCTCCCTCACGCTACTTTAATATCTTTATCAGAGGGGAAAGAAAAATATTAACAGTGGCGCATGCTCTACTTTTCATATTATCATTAAATGGTTTCTTCGCATAACACAAGATAGAAATGCCGTCTACTGTAGATGCAAGAGAAAAGGCTGTGTTCAACACAATAAGTGATTGACATAAGACCCCGGCCATATTTGCATATCTCTCAAAAAGGACACTTTTAAGGGGCTAAAATGTCAGTAGACTTTTTATTTTTCATAGTGAAGTTGTTTGGTTAAACCTTTATAGAATAGAGGACAAGGCAGCTGGCATTCTATCCCCACCTAAGATAGATAGAAGCCTAAATGCCATAGGCTAGTTGGAAAAAGCAGTAAGAAAGTTTGCTGAAACCTTTAATTCTTTTATTCCACTTTGATCTCGTATCCTCTCTTTCTTGGAAAAGTTACCTCTAATATGCCTCTTATAAATCTAGCCTTAGCTTCGCTTACTTCCACTGGAACTGGGAGTGGTATTCTGCAGCAGAACTGGGTGAACTCCCCCTTCCTATGAGTAACCCCAAAATCTTCAAATCTTATCTTTATTCTCATTTTAGCCGTGATCTCTACGAGATCGTCGGATATTCTGCTTATTCTAATGCTCTCCGGATCAGCTTTAGGCAGGTCTACTGTAACAATAACTCTATCTGATCTCACAAAAACATTGAATAGTGGCTCGAGAGACTGCGCATTTGTATCCCAGCTTGGTCGCTCCATAGACCTCTCAATAATCTCGTCAGCCAATTCCTCAAGCTCCTCCATATATTCGCGGAAGATATCAAAGATCGATCTCCTTCTCACAATAACCATGAGATACGCACACCCCCTATCTTATGTAGAAGCCCGGAACATCATATTCCTGCGATTTCCTCATCCTCATAAGCTCTGTCTGCGTTCTACGCATCATATCCCTCATAGCTAAACGAACCTCCTCACCCTTCTCTATTAATTCAGACACATCGATATTCATATTCATTATCTTATTCAATGCCTGTATAACTACCGACGACGCTTCTGGATCAGGATAATTATAGAACGCCTCAGCCAATAACGCCATTGCCGGTATACTTCTCTCAGCACAGTATTTTAGGATTAATGCCTGCGGGCCCACCAGAAAACCTCTCTGCAGTATCTCAATCTCGTTTTCGACGAGCTTTTTAAGCGTTGTCTCGTCTGACGCCGCACCGAATATTCTCAGTTTCTCGATTTCATGGCGATTTGGGACTGGGATGCCGCCCAATGTCAATACCTTTTCAGCCTTCTTTTTCCATACCCAATCGATTATTCCCTTAACTATGAGGTTAATTATGTTTGAGGGTATCGCTATCTCTGAGCTTAGAACAAATAGGTCTTTATTGCCAAATATCCTTATCGGTGATTTTGGAAGACCATTCTCAAGTATAACTATAGGTGGTAGGAGATCCGCATCTACGTAGGCAACCTCCTTGAGCTTCAGCTTATAAATTATGTGAGCTGTGGCTATCACACCCACTAAGCCGATATCTGGAAGCCCACAGACAATTCTAATGCCTTCTGGCACATCTCTGTATTCGATAACCCTAACTTCTTCACCTGACATACTTTTTCTCCCATCCAAAACAATCAATTATAATGATACATTAAGATCTTTTTAAGATTTCTTAAGATCTGTGTGGAGAAAAAGGATAACGCTTAACAATCCACATATTATTGGTTGGCGGAGTTTACTTCCCTTGACTTTAACTTAATTGAGACTTTTTCAAATAAATCTCTATATATTTTTAGAGCCTCCCTCAAGGCGCTGTCAGGATCAATATTTTCAGCCTCAACCTCAGCCATTAGCCGCTCAACGTAGCGTCTTGTTTCCGGCGAAACAAGCCTTTCATCCACCTCCTTCAGAAGATTTATCAGCGCTTCACCTAGGTCACTTATGTAAAAAGACTTCTTCCTCTTCTCGGCATATCCCCTCTCAATTATGATTTGCGGATAATCCGCTCTAGTAGCGTCAGTGCCGATAGAATGCTCCTCCAGAAGCCTAAGTAAATCGGATTCTGTTAAGCGTGGCGGAGGCTTAGTCTTATGCTCTTCCAAACTAACCTTAATCACCAGTATCTTTTCACCAACCCGTAGCTCTGGAATCCAAATCGTGTCTTTAGGCTTGAAGCATGGGAAGATTGTGTAGAAGCCCTCCTCAATAAAATATTTCCCCGTGGCGCCCATCTGCACTCCACCTAAATTGACATTCAGTTTCCATCTTCTCAATATAGCGTCCTTGCCAACAACGTTCGCTAAATAACGCCTAGCAATATACTCCCAAACCCTATACTTTTCATCCGAGCTGTTTGGGTAATATGCTGTTGGATATATTGGCGGATGCGCTCCGTCATTCTTTTTTCCATCCCTTGGACTGGGGGAGGGGACCTGTATATACTTTGCTAGTGGAGTGGAAGATAGCATAGACAGCACAGCCTTATGGTCTACGGTTAACCACATATTTGTTTCGGTTCTAGGATAGCTTATGTAGCCATCGCCGTAAAGGGCTTCAGCAAGGCTCATTATCTTAGCCGCGCTTAAGCCAGTTATCTTCGAGAGCTCCTGAAGCATCGTATCTGTATCCGTGGGAAGAGGCTTATGTATAATTTCATCTCTCAGCTGGAAACCAGTAACAATAGCGTATGCGGCTTCCCTCGCTAAATTATAGTAGCGCTGTGCCTCTCTAGCGTCTTTAATCGGCTCCGTTGAAAACTTGATTTTAATTCCATGAAGATTGAGCAGGGCAGTTACAGTATAATATTTCTCTGGCTTAAAATCTCTAATCTCCTTCTCCCTCTGATAAACAAACCATAGCGTCGGCATCTGACAATTATGCACTACAATGTTGGATACAGTATAGGTTTTGTCGGCGGTCTCTAGGTTATAGACTGTACCAGAATATGTGAGAGACTCGATCTCCTCGATGGGCACCAATATACACTCACCATATATTTTAAACCTGGCCCTCCCCGAATTTCGTCTCAATCGCATAATATAGACGCTATTATCAGCATGCTCGTTTGAGGAGATCGAGAGAAAATATCCTAGTCTGGCGCAGAGCATCTGAAGCTGCAATGCCAGAACTTTAGATCTTGTAGTGAAGACAGGAGACTTTTTAACATCATGTGACGCACCCTTTCTCTTGCCATCCACATATCCTTCTAAAAAGGCTTTAACCAAATTTAGATCTCTATGCTGCAAAATGAAGATTGGAACACGTTTATTTTCAGGTTTCTCACCGCACCATAAAATAATAGATCTGCGTAAAAGCTCGTTGGAATCTACCTTTACAACAGCAGTTCTCTTTCTTGGCATTATCGATAATTTGCATCCTAAGTTTCTAAACACATCTATAACTGCGTTAATTTTTCCCAAAGAGCCGCTACTAAGATTAAAGAGTATGCTATGTGCGTGAATGCGGCCACTAGCCACGTATGCCCCCATAAGCCACGATGTGCTCTCATTTAGTGGAATGTGCAGTGATCCTGAGTAGCCCAAACAATTTGTATGTGAATGCTCATTCAGAGGGATTCGTTCCTCTGCGACAACTCCTTCAATGCGCGGTATGACGACATAATCTGCGGGTGCCCCCTTACCTCCCGAGGTTAATTCTCCGCTAATCTTCCAAACGAGTTGGGGGGAGCCTTCATTAGGAGGATTTACTGCTGTAAGCACCGGATGCTCAGGAGTTAACTCTATTGGCAGTAAGCCGTAAGCTTTAACCCTAATAATCCGCCCATCGTATGATCGAGCAAATTTTCTGATTATCCTATTGCTACTGGATGTTAAGCCTATACAGTTCTCCCCCACATTCACCTCTACTATAGGTTTATACTCTCCTCCAGAGATTATTGCATCTCCTTTAACACATGATCCCCATGAGACTAAGCTGTTATTGCTGCTCAGATTTCCTGAGAGGGTTAGTAATCTTGTATATGCAGCTCCAGTAATTAGGTCGAACTTATGGCGGAGTAGTGCTTTCCAGACCCAGTTCCATTTTAAGCTCGGCTCAATATTATTCCAAGCACGTTTAAGCTCGCTTGGAGTGACAGCGTTAAATCTTATCCGCCCGTATCTTGGGATAACCTTAAGGGTTTTTTCAGCTATTAGCAGAACCTCGTAGGCAATTAGCTCGCCTTCAGGATCATTATCGGTCGCTAAAATTAGCATATCAGCCCCCCTAATAGCGTCCACTAGACTTCTATAGACTTCAGGATCTCTAACCCTCCATTCAACTGGGGCATTAAAGAGCTCACGTGGGTCAACGCGCCTCCAGCTAGAGTAATATTCCGGAAAGTCTAGCTCAAGAATGTGTCCTCTTAGAGCTATAACTGGCGGCGAGGGTTTTATAGTCGATCGAATTGCTCTCGCAACAGAGGGCTTCTCGGCGACTACAAGCATTAACCCTACACCAACAGAAAATACATAGTGGAATAGCAGACTTAAAAAGAGATCTATTATGTAGCGGGCGGAATATGGTGAAAGTGAAATATACCCTTGAAGAAAAATAGATTGGAGGAAAACATTATCTTTGAGGAGGGGTTTCAGTGAAAGTTTTAGTGACAGGTGGATGCGGTTTTATTGGCAGTCATCTCGTCGAAAGGCTCGTTAAGGATGGACACGACGTCATAGTCTTTGACAATTTAAATACAGGTAACCCTAAGAATATTGAGGGGTTAGGTGTAGAGTTCTTTAATGAACCATATGAGAAGATTGGCAGCATAGCGCACAATATAAATATAATATTTCATTTAGGCATGCCTTCCTCCTCACCCATGTATAAGAGAGACCCGTATCTTGTCGGCAAAACAGTAAACGACGCTATAACGATCCTAGAGTATGCTAAGAGAAATAGTTGTAAGGTCGTATATGCCAGCACAAGCAGCCTATATAACGGCAATCCAGTCCCATACAGGGAAGATATGCCAATATATGTGACAGATTATTATACGGAGTGCAGATACGCGATTGAGCGCTTAGCGAAACTCTATAACATCCTTTATGGCGTTAAATCTGTTGGTTTAAGGCTCTTTAGCGTTTATGGACCTAAAGAGCAGTATAAGGGCGAATATGCGAACGTGGTTTCGCAATTCCTCTGGAAGATAATGAGGAATGAACCCCCCATAATATTTGGTGATGGAACTCAGACACGTGACTTCATACATGTTAATGATGTTGTTGAAGCATTCAAGCTTGCGGCTGAAGGGGACTTTGACTGCGAGATATTTAATGTTGGGACTGGCGTGGAGCATAGCTTCAATGACGTTGTAGATATAATTAATAGGGTGTTGGGTAAGAAAATAGAACCTGTGTATAAGCCGAATCCAATAAAGAACTATGTTTATCGTACGCTTGCGGATACCGCCAAAGCTGAGAAGATGTTAGGTTTTAAGGCTAAGATAACGCTCGAAGAGGGGATTAGGGATCTGGCACAATATTACCTAACACAAAGCATAAAAACGTCGTAGGCCATAAATGGGTTGAAAGCCATCTTAAAATCTTGGGGCAGATGCGATGAGCCTAGCTATTGAGACAATTGATTTAACCAAAAGGTATGGTAACATTGTGGCTGTCAATAAGCTCAATATCAGGGTTAAATCCGGGACAATACATGGCTTTCTCGGACCAAATGGAGCTGGGAAAACTACGACAATAAAGATTCTTGTCGGGCTCCTTAGACCTGATGGTGGACGCGTAATAGTTTTAGGCGAGGAGATTCGTGAGAGCGGCCCGAAAGTTCAGTCTAGGATAGGCTACATGCCGGAGCTGCCCAGATTCCCAAAACACTTGAAGGGTTGGGAGCTACTTGACATATATGGGCAAATGTATTGCATACCCTCTCAGGAGAGAAAAAGCCGTATAAGGAGATTGCTTGAGATTGTCGGGCTCAAGGGAAGAGAAAATGATTTCATAGGCGAGTATAGTAAGGGTATGCAGCAAAGACTCGGGATAGCACAGGCACTCTTAAGTGAGCCGGATTTAGTCATATTGGATGAGCCCAGTATAGGTTTAGATCCCGTGGGCATGGTTGATGTTAGAGAGATAATTAAAGATATCGCGAGGAAAGGGGTTACAGTCTTCATTTCATCCCATCTCCTATCCGAAGTTGAGCAGACATGCACGCATGTAAGCATCATTAATAGAGGAGTGTGCTTAGCTGAGGGGCCTTTAGGGGATATTATAGGAAAGATCGCAGGCTCATCCGTATTGGAGATCGAGGTCGCAGAAGGCTTGGATAAAATCATAAACATCGTTAGGGATCTACCATTTGTATCTGCAGTTCAAGTTGAGGGAAGCAGGCTTATAATTGAGTCTCACGTCCGTGAAGATATAAGGCCAAAGATATCACGGGCAATAACCGAGGCTGGCGGTACAATAATTTACATGAATATGCGGATGAAAAGATTGGAAGAAGCTTTCATACGCCTTATAAGGGGTGAGGATAGATGAGCGGAGAAAACATAAGGGAGATGAGAAGACTGAAGATGACTACGCAACTCCTAGCAATTATAAGATATGAGCTTCTATGGAATGTTAGAAAGAAAAAGCTTTTGGGCGCTATTGCCGCAGCCTTTATAATAACAACGTTAACGCTTGCGCTCCCAGTGATCTTTGGAAGCGTCTATAATAGGCCAATTAAGAGCGACCCAAATTATGTTATATCGAACAGCGGAAGTGGTAGTCTAATACTCTTCTTATTCGCTTTAGTGACAACCATGAACAGCATATCAGGAGAGTTTGAAAGTGGAACAATAATCCCATTGCTGGCAAAACCGATTTCCAGAACACTTATCCTCACAGGAAAAATAATAGCGGCCATCTTCACAGTATTGGCTGCCTACTCCCTCCTCTATGCCTATCTGGTTATTGGAGGGATTATACTTTACGGCCCCCAAGATAATCTTAACCTTATACCACTATGCATGTTAGGAGACATGCTCAGCACAACTGTTTGGATGTCAATAATTTTAGCAACGGGTGCTCTATCAAAGAATACAACCCTAACTACAGTTATAGGAGTTATAACTTTCCTCGCAGCGAATATAGGAACTTCAATAATCTCATTCTTCACTGAGGGTGCATGGATTTTGCATTACTTTCCGGGGAATGGGGCAACAGGATACATTAAAACTCTGGGAATAATCAGATCTCTCAATCTATCGACTGGAACAGACAATATAGCGAAGATAATTATTCAGTACATGCTTAATCCATCAGCGCATGTCACGTATGTTAAAATTGAAATGGGAGGAACACAAGTTTCCCCACCAATCTTTAGGGAACTCTATTCCGAGCCCCTATCACTGGTGCTTTTTAGGGCTTTAGTGGTGGCAGCCACATATATAACAGCCCTATTGCTTTTAGCATGGTATGCCTTTAAGAAGACACAGGTACTTGAATAGATATATGGCTCATTTCCTCAAAAATATTTCTTAGGTGGAGGTGGATGAAAATATGATAAAAATTGGCTGCGCCGCCTACTCTTATCGCGAGTATCTTAAGGATGGCAGGATGCGATACGAAGATTTCATTGAAGAGGCATACAAGATTGGTCTCGATGGTGTTGAGCTAACTCTATACTGGCTTCCATGTAAAGAGAAATCTTACCTTAGATCTCTTAAAAGACTTTCAGCTATGCGTGGTCTACCAATATCTGGCGTCGGCATCTCCACAAATTTCTGTAATCCAAACCCTTCGGAGAGGAGGAAAAATATTGATGCTGTAAGGGAAGGGTTGGAGATTGCACATGAGCTTGGAGCCCCTTGTCTTAGGATATTTGGTGGATATATTCCTGAGGGTTTTCTCATCAGTGATGCGATGAACTGGGTGGTTGAATCCATTAAATTGTGCTTAGATTATGCTGAGGAGAATGGGGTTATTATCGCTATGGAGAATCATGGGGGCATAACTACTAGGGCTGACGATTTGATAGAGATCGTTAAGAGAGTTGATTCCAAATGGTTCAGAGTCAATTTAGATTTAGGCAATTATAGGGATCCAATTTATGAGGAGATATCTAAGACGGTTCCCTACACCGTGCACGTCCATGCGAAGGTGAGTGCACGATTAGATAAGGATAAGCGCGAGGTGCTCGACTATCAGAGGATAAAGGAAATACTTCTTTCCAAAGGTTATAACGGCTTTCTCTCTATAGAGTATGAGGAGGAAGAAGATCCTAAAATAGGTGTGCCAAAATTCGCCAAGCATTTATTCAGCGTATTCTGTTAGCGGGTGTTAAGAATGGCTGATCAAATTAATGTTGGAATAGCTGGCTTAGGGAGAAGCGGATGGAATATTCATGCTAGAACGCTTGAGAAGCTACCCGACAAATACAGGGTTGTGGCGGTCTCGGATCCTATAAAGGAGAGATTGCAGGAAGCTATGGGGAAGTTTGGCTGCAGAACATACACTGATTTCAATGAATTAATAGAAGATAAGGATGTTGAGCTAGTGGTTGTGGCAACTCCAAGCCATCTTCATGCTCCGCAAACAATAAAGGCTTTAGAAGCTGGGAAGCATGTTGTTTGTGAGAAGCCGATGGCTACAAATCTCGCTGAAGCCGATGCTATGATAGAAGCCGCCAAAAGATCTGGAAAAATATTAACAATATTCCAGAACAGCCTATTCAACCCTGATTATCTGAAGATTAGGGAGGTTATACGGTCCGGAAAACTTGGACGAATAGTTCTAATAAAAATTTATTCGCACACATTTGGTAGGCGCTGGGATTGGCAGACACTAAAGAAGTTTGGGGGCGGAGAGCTGAGAAATAATGGCGTCCACCTTATAATTCAAGGACTAACTTTTATTGGAGATAATGAACCTGAAGTCTTCTGTGATCTGCAAAGAACTCTAACCTTGGGGGACGCTGAGGACCATGTGAAAATTATATTAAAGGCTGAAAACGCCCCCCTCATCGATATTGAAGTGACAAGGGCGTGCGCTTATCCGCAGAACACTTGGCTGATCATGGGAACACAGGGAGGATTAATTGGCAACAGATTCTCCCTGAAATGGAAATACTTTAACCCGGAGGAGCTACCCCCAAGACAATTAGAGACCGAGCCAACACCGGATCGCAGCTATAATGTCGAGGAGATTCCGTGGAAAGAGGAAAGCTGGAGCATTAGTGAATCTGAGTATTGGGGGGCGAGTGCGCTCATGTTTTATCAAAAACTCTATGGGACACTAAGGTTGGGAGAACCGCTAGCGGTAACACCCGAGCTCGTACGTAGAGTAATGTGGGTTATAGAAAAGTGCTTTGAAAAGTGCAAGGTATAGTAGACTGAAGCCTAGAGGAGAAAACTTTCTGATAATCGAGCCCGCAGCCAGCCCAAAGGATTTCATAATAGCGCTAAGAGACAAGTATGCTGAGAGGGATAAGCTAATCCATTCTGCAGAATGGATTAACTTATCATACTCAAAGAATGCGGCGATCCTAAAAAGGCTAGAATTCTTGAGAAAAAGAAATCATAGACACCATAAAAAGACAAAAATAGTTTCTATTTTTCCGTTAAGGTGCCTTTTTTATAATAACTCTCGGCTCTTTATCGGTTAATATTAACTCTCTCATGTATTTTAAGGCGGCTCTTACATGTCTGTCTACGGCTTCTATGCCTTGATATTCATGCCTCTCTAGAACGGGAGAACATTCCTCAGATACTAAAAAGCCGCTGTAACCTATTCTTTTTAGCTCTCTTATGAAAGCTGGATAATTGATGCGTCTATACATTACGATTTCGCCGCTCGGTAGCTCATCAAAACCCAATGAGCCATAGTGAGAGAGGACAATTCCAACTTCTTTGCAAGCTTCGACGGCTTCATGTATGTACTGATCGCTTTGATCAGAGAATAATGGAACGTCTAAACATAATTTTACGTTATCTATATTGACTTCTTTGACCATTTGAAGGGCATCTTCATATCCGTAACGTATGACCGGTGGATGATTCTGCAACGCGATGGTTATACCATATTCCTTCGCCCATTTGGCTACATCCCTAATTCCCTCGACACATAACCGCCACCTTTCAGTGTCAGTTATGAAGTTGCCTTCATATTCAAATATTCTTCGACCAAATTCATAGGTGCCAAGCCCATTGTATCTACTTGTTCCCGACCAGGCGGCAAAAACCTTAACTACATCAACCTCTAAATCTGCAGCTAAATCTATGGCTTCTTTAACCATGCAGAGATTGTTTTCTCTATCCTCTATAAGAGGTCTTGCAAAATTCGACATTGTCTCAACAGCACAAATCTTGATATTGTATGAGTCTGCCGTTTCCTTTATTTCTTTCCTATCTTTTTTGCTTAGGTCGCATGGAAGAGCTACGGGTCTTTTCGTCTCTATCGATATGCCTTCAAACCCAAAGTTTTTTGCTTTAACTATTTGTTCCTTAAGCGATAGAGCCCGACCTTTATACCATAAACCACAGTAAGTCACTGTAAATAAGGCGAGCCTAATCATAGCCACACATCCCCGTACCTTGACGTAACTTAGACCTAAGGAAGATTTAACTCTTTAATTTTCCTAATGGATAGTCAAAAGAAACTTTTGCATCTTCTCTTCTCCCTTCAAAATTATACCAACCAGAATATCTTGCGTCTTTCAAGAGTAGTAAGAACCTCTCTATATAGTTGTCGCCCTCACCAAGAGGCACTGGCTCTCCAAACGGTTTATTGGGCTCTCTTTGTGTCAAGAAGATGTGTATGAAAAATTTTATCACTCCAACTATTAGCTATTAAAGCTTCCGTCAATAAAATTGCAAGTCTACCAACAGTATGAATATTAAATCCGAAATAATTTGAATCTATTCTTTCAAGTATTTTTATGGCATTATTCACAGTATTTGTAACTTGACTATGTGTGATATCTAATGCAATTTTAATGTCTCGTGCCTCCGCATACTCTACTAAGTCTTTTAATCCGTGAATTATAATGTTCAAGGCTTCTTCTGTACTCATATATGTGGGTTTATCAGCGCAAGGAAATGGGCGAACTAAAGGTTTACCTAGATCAACAGCAAGATCTATAACCTTTTTTAAACTAGCGCATCATCAGGTGAAGGAAGGTAAGGCATAAATCGTCTTGCACTAGGAGGTATAAGAAAATCGCTTGAAGGAGATAAGCAGACGACACGGAGATTGCTCTCATTTAATTCCCTTCTAAGCTTATCCATCTCTTCGCTACTGAGGGGAAGATCATTTTGATTAAGATGGTAGCCGATCGGAGTCCCCAAATGATGCATAACTATCTCAACTCCCTCATACCCTATTCCTCCAATATCTTTGAGAGCTTTTTCCGTGGCAAATCTCTATAACCCCATAAACTACAAGAAACTCTAGGCATATTTAATTCCCCTCCATAACCCTGAATCAATACCGCTGTCACTACAGCATATAATTTTTGGGTCTTATTATGCATGGTTATGGAGAAAATCTTAAACGATGTTTTTAGTCTACTAGCTCCCTATCTTAAGAATACTAACGCTTTGGATCATCTGGCATTAGCGTAATTAGTTCGCAATATAACTGGGTTTTCACTAGAGTATTGTTGCTTCACGGAAAGTCTTTCTTGGAACATGTCTATGTGGATATACCTTCGTGGATATTAACTCGCAGCCAGCCTCTAAAGCTACATCGTCGGCTATAACAGATAAATTAAGAACTCTAGTTTTATAAGTTGAGGTTGAGTTTATTGCTACGTGCCTGCCAATAATGCTGTTCTTTATTTCGGCATTATCGCCGATTATTGACCTATCCATTATGGCGGAATTCTCTATAATAGTGTTTCGCCCTATCCTGGTATAATTATCTATACAGGAGTTTACTATTCTAACCCCGTCCTCTATCTCGCAGTGCCTGCCTATTAGAACCGAACCCTCTATCTCTATCCTCCCTTCCTTAACCTTCCTTATTATCTCTTCTCTCCTACGCAACGCCTCCGGGCTCTCACCCTGCACCCAGAGTTTAACATCTTCAGAGACCCTTCCACCAAAGTCCTGTAATGCCTTTAGCTTGCCGTTAAGTATTCCGTTCATCGCATCTAAGTATCTTTCTGGTGTTCCAACGTCATACCATACCCCGCTTAAAATATATCCATAAACTGGTCTGCCGCTCTCGATGAGGTATGGTATAAAGTCATATCCAAAGTCCAAGCGTCTATTCCTTCGTATCATCTCCTGAACTTTCTCTTCCTTAAAAACCTCCCTAACCTCTGGACTAAATAAATACAAGCCAGTGTTCGCTAGGTTGGATGGAGCTTCCTTAGGGCTGGGCTTCTCAATGAACTTGGAAATACGCATATCATTATCAACCTTGGCTACACCATACCCCGTTACATCCTGAACCGGCATAAGACCTACCGTTAGAAAAGCACCTTTCTTCTGGTGGAATTTAAGCATATCTGCTAGATCTATATCAAAAATATTATCTCCTTGAACTGCGAATACGGGATCTTTAATATCATAATACTCAATGTTTATGCGCGCTGAATCGGCGCTTCCGCAGTCGTCAATGTTAGGTTGATACTTTATATGAGCTCTAGGTGTGATGCCGTACCTAGCTGAGAAGCCAATGCCAGACTCGAAGTAGTCATATAAATTTCTGTAATTTGTGTAACCCTTAACCCCAAAGATGAAACTTCTAACACCCTGTTTCGCAAGTGTCAATAAAGATATCTCTATAAGTGGCAGGTTAACAAGTCTAACGCATGCCTTCGAAACCTCAGCGGTTAGTGGGAGAAGTCTCCTTGCCACGCCGCCAACCGGAATTATTATTTTTAGTTTATCTGGACTGTAAGAGGTCAAGAACCGCCACCCAAAAGAAAAAAGGGGTAGGCGGAGATTAATGCGGGGCTAACGCATCGAGAAGTCTCCTTTCAGTAACTATTCCTATAAGCCTACCCTTCCTTGTAACTCCCAATCTCCTAATTTTCCTATCTCGCATAAGCATCAGCGCATCCTTTATTGTTTTATCAGCTTCAATAGATATTAGCGGAGAGGACATTATTTCTTCAGCTCGTGTCTTATTTGGATCTCTACCAACCCTAGTCACTTTCTCAATAATATCTCTCTCAGTTATTATCCCAACAGGGTTACCGCCACTCATAACTATAACCGCGCCGATGTTATTTGTAATCATTTTATCAATAACTGAAGCCACATTCTCAGAGAAAAGCACTGTAACAGGTGGACTCCTCATAACGCTTTCAACAAAATCTTTTAAGCTCAAGATGCATCACAATATTATTTTTTGAGGAGAGAATATTTATCTTTATCTTTTTAGATCCAGAATCTAAGACCCCTTAAAAGAGGCTATTACAGCTTGCCCGAATGATAAGCCGCCATCTCCCGGCGGCAATGCCTCATGCGTGAAGAATCTTAAGCCGCTTTGCTCAATTATCCTACATATTTCCCCAACGATTATCTGGTTATGGGCAACCCCACCTGTTAAGCCGATATTCTTCACGCCATTCTCTTCAGCCAGCTCTACAGCTAATTGAGCCAGGCCCCTTGCTAAGTAAACATGAACGGAGTAGGCTAAATCCCTCCTAGAAAACTTATCCTTAGTCTCAAATAATGAGACTATTATTTCTTCTGTCTTAAGAACTCTACCATTAATTATAGGTTTAGTTTTAAGCACGTCTACTCCGCAGATGGCTGCCGATTCTAGCTTCATTGCTGGCTCACCCTCGTAGGTCCTCTCGTAACATATGCCTAAAATCGCTGAAGCTGCATCCAGAATTCTTCCGCAGCTCGTGGTCTTAATCTTAATTTCACCCTTCCTAAGCTGTGTAAGTATAAGATTTGCTTCAGTTACGCCATGAGGTAAGTGTCGACTATTCTCTATTAGCCAATCTTCAATATCTACGCGCTTATATAATATACTGGCCGCTATTCGCAGAGGGTATCTTGTAGCCACGTCTCCTCCGATAAGCGGTTGTTCTTCTAAATGGCCAAGTCTCTTAAATTCCAGTGGACTAAGTGAACCGAAAATTATCTCTCCTCCCCAAGCCCCTCCATCTTCACCATAACCATAACCATCGCAGCAGATCGCTACAATCTCATTTAGACCATATTCTGCCATTAGGGCTGCTGCATGCGCGTAGTGATGCTGGACTCGAACCATAAGCCACCCACGCTCTTCAGAAAGCCTCTTTGCAAGCAATGTTGTGGCAAACTTTGGATGTAGGTCGCATGCTACAACGTCAACTCTGCTATTTGTTAAATGCATTAACTTTTCAAAGGCAGATCTGAGGAACTCTAGCGTCTCAATATTCTCTACGTCACCTATATGCTGGGATGGGAACGCCTTATCTCCAGAAACTAGGCATGCCGTGTTATTTTTCTCTCCACCTAAGCCCAGCACGCCTTTCTTAGCCTTAAACATCAACCTTATTGGTTCTGGAACGTATCCCCTCGAACGCCTTATAAATACCTTCTTATCGTCATGGAAGCGTATTACTGAGTCATCACATCTATTAGCTATTCGCCTATTATGTAGAAGGAAATAATCCACTAAGTCGCCTAGCTTTGCGAACGCCTCATTTTCATCTTTGATTATAGGCTGATTCGGCGGATTAGCGCTTGTCATGACGAAAGCAGGGTCACGGACTAAATCAAAGAGCATATAATGTAACCCGGTGTAGGGAAGCATGACGCCAACGTTATGCAGGCCCGGCGAAATAAGCTCAGACAAATAATAGTTTTCGCTTTTATTTAATAGAACTATCGGACGCGTATACGATGTTAGAGCTTCAGCCTCCCATCGATTGACCTCAGCGAAGGTTTTAACAGCCTCAAGGCTCCTAGCCATTATTGCGAAGGGCTTTTGTCTCCTGTGCTTCGCTCTCCTAAGCCTCTCAAGCGGCTTATCTAGAAGCGTTGAAGCGGCTATGTGAAATCCGCCATAACCTTTAACCGCAACAATATAACCCTCAGAGATAAGCTTGCCAGCCTCCCTAATCGGGTCGTTACAATCAATAACGTCACCTCTGCTTGTTGTTAGGTAGACTTTCGGCCCACATCTTGGGCAAGCAATCGTCTGGGCGTGGAATCTCCTATTTGCTTGATCAATATATTCAGATCTACAAAAGTCGCACATCGGGAACTCCCGCATGGTAGTATTCTCTCTATCATAAGGTGTTCTTTCAATTATTGTGAACCTTGGACCACAGTTAACGCATGTAATAAAAAAGTAGTTGTATCTAGGGTTGAATGGATCACGCATCTCGGCGAGGCATTCGTCGCATGTAGCCACATCTGGTGGTATAACTGACCCTACCAAATCAGCCTTCTCGGTGCTCTCAACTATCCTGAAACCGCTGTAACCTCCTCCCTCATTAATAGGTGTCGTTATAATCTCATAGATCCTTGCCAATGGAGGCTTCTTCTCCACAATATCTCTAAGAAAACTTCTAATGTTGTTCTCATCGCCCTCAACAACTATCTCAACGCATGAATCTCCCCTATTCCTCACATAGCCGCTAAGCCCATTTTTAACGGCAATACGGTAAATAAATGGGCGGAAACCAACGCCCTGAACTATTCCTAAGACCGTGATCCTTAAAAGCATTCAAGTGATCCTCTAAACTGGGGTACTTAGCAGGTAAGCAGTATAATTGTGGCTCTACATATAAACCGGGAGGTGATTACTTTATCTTATCAAGTACTTTTGCTGGACTTACGCGAAGCTCATCGAAGCCGAGATCGTTCACATTTATGCCCATCGCTAAGCCTAACAACTGCGTATAGTGTAGGACTGGAATGCCATATGTTTCACCAAACATCCTCTCAACCCTAATTTGATTAGAGTCATACATGAAGTGGCATGATGGACATACTGTTATTAACATGCTGGCGCCAGAATCCCTAATATGGTTTAGCTTCTCCCTCACAAGTGAAAGGGCAACTTTATCATCGATACCTGCAATGGTCGCCCCACAGCATTCGGTCTCACCAATATACTCAACGCACTTAGCCCCCGTTACCTCAATTAGCATCTTCAGGGCTTTGGGGTTCTCCGGATCCTCAAACTCTATATGCTTCCTAGGTCTGGAGAGGTGGCATCCGCTGTGTTCAGCAACAACTAACTCCTTAAGGGGTTTAACGATAGTCTTCTTTATTCTATCTAATCCAACATCCTCCAGAAGCACTTGAGAAATATGCTTCACGTTTATGCTGCCACTAAACTTAAGCCCAGACTCGCTTAAATGCTTATTAACCATGTCCCTTAAAACCCTGTCCTCTTTAAGCTCCCTACTTGTCTTCTTCAGTGTACCGGCGCATCCCGGGCATAATGTCAGAATATTTAGACCTTCGCGCTCGGCAATAGCTAGATTTCTTGCTGATAGTATGAGCATAATCTCATGGCTTAAGGGCTCAAGAGGTAGACCGCAGCAGTTAAACTCGGGCATCTCAACGAGCTCAACCCCAAGTCTCTGAAGAACCTTTCTAGCTGACACCTCATAGGATAGGGCCCTGTAGGGGATCATGCAACCCAAGAATATTATATATTTGTTTAGGCTCATGCTTTAGCCACCCCAATAACCTTCATTATCCTTAAGTCTCGGAGAGACCTATATATGCCCTCAGCATTCCCCTTCGGTAAGGGCGGAAGCCCGATAGAATCGCGTTTTCTAATTCTCGTTTCAGGTATCTCACATATATAGCCCGTTTTCAGAAGGTTTCCTAGCTGAGCTCTAAAGATCTGGGGTATTCTCCCCTCGATGGCAGCAAGATTCTTTAATGCCCTTATTACGCTTGCAACCTCAACACCTTGAGGACAGCGGTCTGTACAAGTAAAGCAGGATGCGCACAACCAAAGGAAATCGCTACTTAAGACCTTCTCCCTTAACCCAAGCTGCGCCATGCGTATAATATTTCTTGGCCTATACTTCTCATTGAACCTTGCAACCGGACAATCTGAGGTACAGGTCCCGCATTGGAAGCACTGGAGAATATTCTTGCCATCAGGCATCCTAGCGATCTCATATCTAAACTTCGGATCTATTCTGAGGGGCTTTATTTCCTCGATCTTAGACAATTAGTAGCCCTCCAAATAATTGAGAGTCAATCAATTTTCACAGTATTTTAAGAAAAAAGGTTGATCGTATATTTAAGTTTGGTGCTCAGTTATCCTCCTCTCAAATGCTAAAAATTTATAGTGGTCTGCAAAAATAGAGTATTGATGTCTTCATCATTTAGAGATTACCTTGAAAACTGGTTAAGAGGGTTCTCTAAGCTTGTAATCATGGGAATTGGTAATATCCTTAAGGGTGATGATGCCCTAGGTCCAGAATTTGTAAGCGAATTGAGGGGGAAGCTACCTAAGAATGTTGAGGTCTTGGATTGCGGGACGGTGCCCGAAAACTTCATTGGAAAGATTGTATGGCTTAAGCCATCACATGTCCTACTTGTTGACGCAGCCCATTTTGGAGGTAGACCAGGCGAGATGATCTTAATCCCATCAGACCATATATCAGGCGTGGCATCATCAACTCATAATGTGCCACTAAACATACTGGCCGAACTCATAGGCAAGTTTTCAGGCGCCAAAGTTATGTTGTTAGGCATTGAGCCAAAAAACCTAAATTTAGGGGATGATATGAGCCCTGAAATTAGGGAGTCTGTTAAGTTGGGTTCAAGAATCCTTATAGAGACCATAAATAGTATCTTAGAAGAGAAGAAAAGCGAATCTTAGCTTTCTTAAAGCTCCACTTCTCTAATCGATTTGATGATGGGACTCGAGTTAAAAACGGAATGACATAACATTTTAAAAGAAATCTACTTATTAAGGTTTGTTTCGGTGGATTAGTTGGGCAATAAGGAGAAAATTAAGATTAGTGATGCTTCGCTGCCGAGTGTTAGGAGCAAGGGCTTGAAAACTCTACTTTATATAATTCTCCTATCCATTTTAGTATCCATTTTAAATTTTCTTTTCGGATGGTCCTCTAGAGAGTCCATTCCATACATCCTTCAACCTTATGGTGACATCATCTTAGCCATTAACCCATATCTTATATATATTCAGTCGGCGCTAGTTCTGGCGATAGGATATATTATTGTCAATTCATTGAGCAACGCAATTTACTCTTATATGCGAAGGATAACGGATCACCCAACAGCCACGACAGTGAAGACGGTTGTATGGGCTCTTGGAGTAGCGATACTCCTCGTGATCTTTATATCTATGCTAAGTGCAGGACCCTGGACCGCTATAACTGTAGGCTCATTTGGCGGATTAGTCGTTGGTTTTGCCATGCAATCTGTTCTATCACACTTCGTAGCTGGTTTATTCCTCATATTAACCCGACCAATTAAATTTGGCGATGTGATAACTATAGCCGGACAGACTGGGGTAGTTAAGGAAATGAGGTTAATGCACCTAACACTTGAGACAAAGGATGGCTCAACCGAAATATTAATACCTAACGGAATGGTCTTCACACAGATAATTTTGAGGAGACTAGAGGGTAGAAGCAATCATTGAATCAAATAGATCAGACAAGCTAGTACTTTTGTATTGTTATCTCCATTAGCTGATTCCTAAATCTCACTGTTACTTTGCTTGTATCTAAGTGCTCTATTGGAAGCACTATTCTTTGCCATTTCCCAATCAATATCTCAGTCCCCCAATCTCCCGAATTAAACAATATTTCGTCTTCATTGCGGGAACATTGAATCAGTATCTTTATTTGCTTCTCATCCTCAAAAACATCTATCAAGGGTCTATCCCACTCTAAGCACCCATCATATACTTCAACAACATACTTTCTCCTCAAAAGATTTTCAATTAATTCCGGCTCCAAATCCGCCTCTTCATTTTCAGCAATCTTTTTGGCCAAAACTCTACAAAATGCATCTATATTTGATAATGCTTCTTCAAAATCATTCTCCATATTTCTCTCCGAAATATAATTTCTATATACTTCTATTTATTGTTTTTATTGCCAGACGTCGAGGAAACATGTTTTAATGTCCCCTACCCGAAAACTTGAGGTATGAGTTAGAGTATGCAAGAGAATAAGAAATGTCCCATGAGAAGATAACACACTAAATAAAGCAAAAATGGAAAGTTTGATTGAAGCGGAATTCAAGTATGTCTGCGAGCATAGGAACATAAGATTCTTAGCAAGATAGAAATGAAATTCGTGGTGAAATCAATGGAATTGTATTCTTAAGGCGGATTTAACAAAAGAGAGGTTTTGAAAAATCTATTAAGCATTCTAATATTTTTTGTCATCATCGCCAAAAATCAATTGAAATGGGAGAGGAAATATATTGAGCTGCCCAATCTACCATATCTTTATCTTTGTATTTCTTGCCGTTAAAGCTATGATGAGAACCATGGCAACCGCATAGCATAGTATCCAGGAGAAAATTGCTGCAACTCTCCCCCAGAACTTTCCTTACCCATTCTTCCATTAATTCCCTTTTCACACCGCTTAGTGTAGAACCGCGCAGAAGATCCCTTTCAACCGTAAATGCCATTTATCTTGCTCTCATTTAAAGGAAACTCTGAGTCTTTTTCTAGCAGCTAAGGTAACCGATATCGCTAGAATCAGCAGGATTAATTGGATCGGGGCCGTGAACTCCGGAATAATTAGGCCGCTAAAGGTTATTGAGAGCCTATCGACAGGTGTTGGGTCATTCGCGAAGCTGAATTGCGCAATTAGTTGCGCGGGCGGTTGTGTCGGGATATTAATAAGCCAGCCCTTAAGCTGCGTTGGCGGGTTTACGAGACCCGGCTCCGAAGACAGAAAAGAAACGGTCTCATTAGATACAACTATAAACTGAACGGTTGATGCGAACCAGCCTTTATATGACGCATAGTTTGATGGTGTAAGCGATTCTACATTGAGCAGGTCTAAAATATCTATTTTATGTGGGCCTGTTCCAACTGGCGTACTAGTAGAATAGCCCACCGTCATGAAGTAAACCCAGTTAAAACTTCCGCTTTCCTTAGTGGCGCCGACCTCAACAAAAGCCTTCTCCTCGCTGCTCATAGGTAAAAATGTTAACGTAAAGCCTTTCAGGTCGGGGGCTAGGCATTTCTCCATAAGCCAACTTATGTACTCGGTTAGATCCATCTTTCCAGGCCCTATATATTCCACGTAAACGTAGCTATTTTTGATTTTAGTGATATTCCATGTGAAGCCTACGTTGAAGGCATTTTCTATAGAGCCTTTAACGGTGTCCGCAAGAGACCTCGCCGTAGCCGCATCAGTATTATTGAAGACGATGAGAAAGCCTGAACCGCTCCTAGAGAAAGCGACTATAATTGAAATGGCGTCTATTAATTCGCTCCTATTCAGGTTTACCTCCGATGGAAAATGTACGAGTGAAACGTCTATTGAGTCTACTGTGCTGAAAATTGTGAGTTCAGCTGTTGTACAGTTAACTGTGACTGAAATGCTCTCCGCGAAGGATGGCTCCTCCTCAGCCGCATCGAGTATTTGTACGCGGATTCCAGAAGTGAGAAGAAAAGCGGATAGAAGCATGAATAGTGGCATTAAAATCTTATATTTCAAGTTTCATCACGCAAGGTATTATGCTAGATTTTATTTATAAGACTTTTCGTCAAGCATTTTTAGACCTCATTTTCTCCAAAAGAAGTTGCGTGATGACCATTATTAATTGATAGGCGGCAATCCATGTGACTGAACATAGTGGCCCATAGTAGTCGTGGAAGCGTCTAACTTCTGGAGAAGTAACGCCATATTCTACAGCGATAATGAAGATCTTTGCTATTCTGAGGGCGTTAATAATATACGTGATTATCGCCCCAACTAAAAAATATAGTATTTTTTGTTTTCGCGAAAATGAGCTGTCCTTTAGAAAGAGAGCGGTTACCACAGAGTATATTATGAGGCTCTCTACGCCGGAGCATGGCCAAGCTATTCCGAATGATGCTTTATCCCCATCTCTCCAAACCTTCATGACTACTGCTCCGTAAGATTGCCCCTTCACTTCAGCCCTATAGCCCATTAAAGACAGGATTTCGGAAGCAAGCATGGTGGTGGCTGGAGCAAGAATTTGAAATGGCGTAAACTCCCCGTAGGGGTAAAGGTTATCCACAAGGAAAATTAAACCGATTGCGCTTAGCAGAGATATTGACAGCGTAAAATGCCTTAAGCCTTCCACTCCATAAGTCAGCGCTGCTGTTAGCGAGAATAAAGCCGCCAGAACGATATATTCTATTGCAAGTGGCATGCTCTCTGCCCAGAAGCTCATTCCATAATACTTAGGAAACGAATCTATAATAATCTTACCTATCCCCAAAAAATCGATGATCAAAATGTATATGATCGGTAGAAAAGCAGCTATAGCAGATGCCAAGAAACGCTTAGATTTTAACGCGTTAACCTTCGCTTTAATCTTTCCCCAATTCAATGCAATCTCAAGGAAAACTAGCCAAAGAAAGAAAATATAGTATGCTCTACCCTTCCAAGTAACATTATAGGATTCAGGGTGAAGGAAATACAACGTCATAATGGACATCGTGGATGATAGGATAAACGGGGCTTTCGCTAAGTTTTGTGGCTGTAGAATTGTTTGAAGCCAACTCTTTAACTTATAAAGTAATTTTTTCAACTCTGACCGCCGCATCATATAAACCGTATTCTCAAACAGTACTTTATATTTACGCCAATCACTTTAGGTTTCGGAGAGTATAGGCAGCCTTAAATTCTTTGTCCTTACATGTAAGGATTACTCTGGATATCTATAGGTGATGGCGAATGGGCAAAATAATTATAACGCTGACAGACGATTTAGAGAAGAAGCTGCGCGAGTATGTTAAGGAAAAATATAGCCCCTCCTTAAACGGCGTCTCACAGCCCTCACCCCCAATAACTCCTAACGTAGACTAGGCCCTTACGCTCAAGCCTCCTAATATTAGACATGACGCCTGGCGGCCTAATGCCCCTCTCAGCGAGCATTTAAAGTTTAAATCTCACCCGCAAATTTTACTGGGTAAAATTTGCCCTTCTCAGGTCTATTTTTGCCACGACTATTATCTTCTCTTGCTCGTACACTTTGAATAATGCTCTGTAGTCCCCAGCCTGCAGTCTAAAGGTGCCTTTCTCGCCCGCAATCTTAACCATAATCAAGCCTAACTTTTGGGAAGTTTCGAGTTCCCTAATCCCATCAATTAGCCTATGCCTATCTTCTAGACTTAGGCTCCTTAGGAAGTCGTAAACCCTCTTATGAAGTAGAACTTTAAATTTAATCTAGGCTCTTCAGCTCACTAAAGCGCTTATTCCTAACTACCTCATTAACCTCTTTGAGAAGAAGATACCCTCAGTAGTTAAGAAAACATCCTTAAGTAAACCCTTAACTCATCAATCTTCCTAGAGATTTCTTAATCAACGCTGTAACGAACTCCCCAATAAAATCACTAGCACCTAGCACTTTATAATATGAAACGCAATTGCTCCAAAAAGAATAGAAGATAATAGAAAGGGTCTCTAATGTTTACGCATAGTAGGGGCTTAGCTCCACAGAGCCTTTCAATTATCTTCTCAACCTTCTCGACCTTCACGCTTCGAATACTGGTGGTGACGATCACAGATCTCATCACAGCATATTTTTTCAGAAATTCTTGTATTGACGGCGAGAGAGTGCCTATCCATATGGGTGATGCAACGATAACGGCGCTGTAGCCACTCAGCCGTGACTCGCTGGGCTCAAACCTAATGTCTGTCCCCCTCTAATGAGAGCATCATATATAAGTTTAGGGTTTAAGTGCAAGGGCTTAGAATATTCTCTTATGGGAAGGGCCCTATAAGGCATCAACAGTAAAACCCTCACTCATTAGACATAGACTCAGCTCAC
>JAGTQE010000016.1 GCA_018396635.1 Candidatus Bathyarchaeota archaeon | reverse complement strand
AGTTGCGTGCGCCGGCTCCTTATTTATTCCAGAAATCTTTGGATTCTCCCATTCCGGAATCTCTTCAGCAATTTTTCCCATAAATATACGCCTCTATTATTCCCTAAGCTGGCTTAGCATATAGATATAGATAAAACCTTTACTGTAATATCAGCAACAACAATATATGGCAGGTAATATGAGGTAAAACAAACATCTGTCTCCTATGGAGACGTGGTAAAACTTGCCTGAACGCCTAATATGACACCAACTTAATCTTTAAAGTTTATGGTGGCGCCCTGGCCGGGATTTGAACCCGGGTCGGGCGGGCGACAGCCGCCTATACTAGACCGGGCTATACTACCAGGGCTTATAACCAAATATTTCTGATTATCTGAGTACCCTAATAAACGTTACGTCTGTGAGATGACATTTTTATATATTTAGAGGTTGCTTTTAATTTTTGGGGGCATGTGGATATGGTTGGCGTGAGCGTTAAGTGGCTTGGGCATGCTAGCTTCCAGATAACTGTGGATGGGAAGAACATTTATATTGATCCCTATGAGGGAGAGTATGTTGATAAGGCGGATATTATTCTCGTAACCCACTCCCACTACGATCATTGCGATATATCTAAGATTGAAAGGGTAAGGAAGAATGGAACGGTTATAATTGCTCCTGAGGATTGTGCGGCTAGGATTAGGGGGAATGTTAAAGTCCTTAGGCCCGGCGATAGTGTAACGATTGATGGCATAGTGATCGAGGCTGTTCACGCATATAATGTTAGGCGCTTTAGGTCTCCCGGCGTACCATTCCATCCAAAGGGCTTTGGCCTGGGCTATCTGATAAAAATAGGTGAGAAAATAGTTTACCATGCAGGAGACACCGACTTTATCCCGGAGATGAATGCTCTTAGGGAAAGGAAAATTACGCTTGCCCTGCTTCCAAGCGGCGGCACATACACGATGGATAACCCAGAGGCCGCCGAAGCAGCCATAAAGATTAATCCTGAAGCGGTAATCCCGATGCATAGATGGGACACAAATCCCGAAGAGTTTAAGAGGAGGGTTGAGTCCCACTCAAAGATTAAGGTTATCTTACTTAAGCCCGGAGAAAAATATAGTTTATAGGCTAAAGCCCATAATACTTTAACCCTAAGAGAGCTTCAGCTAGCTGTTCGGGGAGATGGATATAATAAGGTTTTACAGCGAGAAGACTGGGAAGTATTATAGGCTTGTGGAAACAAAGACTTGGCCATACCTTGAGATCTCTGGAATACGTATGCATAGGGCTGATGATGTAGATCCAAAAACTGATGCTATGCTGAAGATCAGGGCCTTGGGTAGGATTTATGGATCCATCTTGGACTGCTGTACTGGTTTAGGCTACACCGCCATTTTGGCAGCCAAAAGGAGGAATGTTAGGGAAGTTATAACCATCGAGAAGGATGAGAACGTCATATTTATTGCTAGACAGAACCCCTTCTCAAAGCCGCTCTTCGAGAACAGTAAAATAAAACTTATAATTGGGGATGTTTTTGAGGAAATAGGAAATTTTGATGACGAATACTTTAACTTTATAATTCATGATCCGCCGAGAATAAACATTGCCCCAGAACTATACTCAGTAGACTTCTATAGGCAGCTTTTTAGGGTTCTCAAAGGAAATGGTAGAGTGTTGCACTATGTTGGAAGACCTGGGATAAGGCAGGGGAAGAGGTATTTAAAGGGCATAATAGAGCGGTTAAGGCTTGCAGGCTTCACAAAGATCAGACGCGTTGACTATGCTCTCAGCCTAGTCGTCGAGAAATGATATGGGTGAGCTTCAGCAGCTTTTTATTTTACGCTTCTATAGAGAAAGGTAAGGTAATGAATATATTCATCTTAGGACCGGCTGGCTCGGGTAAAAGTCTATTCGTTAAAAACTTCTCAGCATATTTAGTTAGTGAGGGCTATAAGGTTAGAACAGTAAACTTAGATCCAGGCGTCTTAGATCCGGGATACTCCCCTGACTTTGACATAAGATCAATGTTTACTGTAGAGGGTATTATGCGTGAAATGAATCTTGGACCGAACGGGGCAATGCTTGAAAGTATGGAGAGGCTGGCGAGGATCGAGATGCCGAAATTTGAGGATGTGGATTATGTGCTTTTTGATACTCCTGGTCAGCTAGAGCCGTTTCTGTTTAGAGATGCTGGTCGAATCATTATTAGCAAGTTTAGTGATAGATGTTGCCTTTTTCTCGGCGATCTTCCGGCACTAAAGGGTAATCTTATGAGCTTCTACCTATACGCCCTAACCGCCTATTACACTCTTGAGACCGAAACAATTGCCGTTTTAAATAAGGCTGACTTACTTAAGGAGAGCGAAGTTGAGGAGATTAGAAGCATGCTTATGAATCCAAAGAGACTCCTCACCAAAAAACCATCTAACCTCAGAGAGGAAATGGATGCTAGACTCCTAAGATCCTTGAGGCTTTTCTTCCCACCTAAAAGAGTCCCATTGATATCTGCCAAGACTGGTATGGGCTTCGAGGAGATTTTAACAATACTACATGAAATTAAATGCGCATGCGGAGATTTAACATAAAATTGTAAACTTTTTAAGCGTTGCAAAGGATAAAATTTTATGGGTGCATAGTGTTGAAGAGGTTGGGCGTGGGTTTTATAGGTTCGGGGTTTGTGGCCAGATTTCATGCATTATCTTGGACTGGAATAAGAGATGCCGAGATAACAGCCATCTATAATGTTAGGGAGGAGAGCGCTCGTAGATTATCTAGCTTAGTTGAATCGCTCGGTGTTGGCAAACCAAAAGTTTACACAGACCTGAGAAGCATGCTTTCAGATCCCTCAGTAAACGCTGTGTGGATACTTAACCCTAACTTCGCTAGACTTGAAGTAGTAAGGACGATAGTTGAAGAGGTAATCCAAGGGAAAACGAATATTGTTGGTGTGTGCTGTGAAAAGCCGCTCGCCAGAAATGTTGAGGAAGCCGAAGAAATGGTCAATTTAATTGAGAAAGCTGGTCTCCTTCACGGATACCTGGAGGATCAAGTGTTCGCTCCCTCGGTTAGCCGCGCAAAGGAGACAATATGGAAATATGCGGCAAAGTACTCCGGTAGACCATATTTGGCTAGGGCGGCGGAGGAGCATGGAGGACCCCACTCAGCATGGTTCTGGAATCCCCGATTATCGGGAGGTGGGGTTCTTTTGGACATGGCTTGCCATAGCTTGGAGGCCAGTAGATATCTGCTCATGAACCCGGATAAGCCTAAGGAAGCCCTTAAGCCTATTGCCGTCCAATCTGTTATAGCGTCGCTCAAGTGGACTAAGGAACCCTACGTCTCCATGCTTAAGAAGAACTTTAATGTAGATTATGGGGTGTCTCCGGCGGAAGACTACGCCTTAACACTTGTAGTCTATGAGGATGAAGATGGCAGCGTAGTGCTCTCTGAGGCTAGAACCTCATGGAGTTTTGTAGGTCCAGGTTTAAGGCTGACATTTGAGGTTTTAGGGCCAGAATACTCCTTAACCATAAACAGCCTCCAGCAGGAGTTGAATGTGTTCTTTAGCAGAAATATTAAGATACCGCCAACAGAAGAGTTTGTCGAAAAGCAGACTGCTGAGCAGGGGCTTATGCCGATAGTGCCGAACGAAGCAATAACCTACGGCTACCAAGATGAGAACAGATATATGGTTGACTGTTTTCTGAAGGGCAAGATGCCCGAAGAGAATTGGAGAGATGGTCTCCTAGTTACGCAGCTAATGATGGCAGCCTATATGTCGGCTGAGAAGGGCAGAAGAATAAAGTTTAACCCCGAGGTTCTGAGGGGCTATAAGCCGAAGGTGTACTTGGGCGAATGGAAGCCTAAGTCGATCATGGAGGCCGAATAGAAAACTCTGGTGACAGAAAATTATGTATTTTTCCTCTATTTTTGAAAACTGTTAAATAGATCTTTATAAGATATTGTTAATTTATGATATATGTTGAGGAGATAGCAGCATCTATTTTGCTGCTTTTATGGGTTGTATTTGTGATCACATTTTTAACAAAAAATCTTTACAGGGTCATGGTTAAGAGGGGCCTCGAACATTATGTGGCAGTCTATTATAATAGAAAGGTGATACATATTTTGACCGGTGGATTATGCGCAGCGCTAGTTCCAGTAGTATTTAAGTCATTTATACTGCCTCTTTCCATGAGCCTCCTCCTCGCAGCCTTCCTCCTATATAATCACAGGAAGGCGAAGATAATGCGCTGGTTTCAAACTGAAGACAATACTTATGAGGTATCCTTCTGCATTATGTGGGGGCTGATAATATCATTGGGCTGGATACTGGGTGATGGAGACTTTCGAATTGGCATAATGCCTGTGATCTTTATGTCTGTTGGAGATGCGATAACGGGTATTGTGAGAAATGCTATCTATAAGAGGAGGACTAAGTCTTGGTGGGGTAACCTCGCCATGGCGGTTTTCTCAATTAACGTTGGCATAATTGTTGGTGTTGCCGGCGTCATTGCTGGAGCTGTAGCCTCATTAGTCGAGCACCTCGAATTTAAGATAATAGATGACAATGTACTTGTGCCGGCGACCTCCTTTTTAGTGCTCTTATTGGCAAAGATGCTTGCACCATGGTCCCTCGCACTATAATCAATCATTTTAGTCTTAATAAGCGTCGAAAGAGAGATACAATTATATTTATTTATCTGCTAGTAAAATAGACGTGGTTCAAAAGGGAAGTAGTTGGTGGAGGTAGTTAGCTTGCTCATTGAGATACGATGGCATGGTAGGGGTGGTCAAGGCATAGTGACTGTGAGTAGGCTTCTAGCTCAGGCTGCTCTACTGGACGGTAAATACGTCCAAGCTTTTCCAGAGTTCGGTCCTGAGAGAAGGGGTGCTCCTGTGACTGGATATACGAGGATATCTAATGAGCCGATAATTGTTCACAGTCAAATATATAATCCGAATGTCGTGGTAGTTGTCGATCCAACGCTTATTGGTAAGGTTAATGTTACGGCAGGTTTGGTTCAGAAAGGGTTCCTTATAGTCAATTCCGAGAGGAGCCCGAAGGAGATCAGAGAAGACTTAGAAGTGTTGGATGCGAAAGTTTACACCGTTGATGCTGTGAAGATAGCCCTTGAGATACTTGGGAGACCAATATATAACACAGCTATGCTCGGCGCGCTTTTAAAAGCGGTCCCTGTAACAACAATGGATTCCTTAGCGAAAGTTATAGCTGAGAGGTTTCCTGGAGCTGTTGGAGAAAAGAATATTGCGGTCATAAGGAGAGCTTATGAGGAGGCGTATGGGATTGAGTGAGAAAAAACTTGGATGGAGATCCCTTCCGATCGGTGGTTATCTGCTTGAGCCTGGCTCAGCAATGAAGTATAAGACTGGTGATTGGAGGGCCTTTAGGCCAGTCATAGATCAGAAGAGATGCGTAAACTGCCTCCTATGCTGGATTTATTGCCCAGACTCGGCGATAGTAAGGCTTGAAAAACATGTTGACGTAAACTATGACTACTGTAAGGGCTGCGGTATCTGCGCAAATGAATGCCCAGTAAAATGTATAACTATGGTTGAAGAGGGGAGATGATAGTATGGCTAAGGTGATGGGTTTAACTGGCAATGAAGCAATAGCCTACGCCGTTAAGCAGTGTAATGTTGATGTCGTGGCGGCTTACCCAATTACGCCGCAGACTATAATGGTTGAGGTGCTGAGCGAATATATTTATAATGGTGAAATGGATGCTGAGTTTATATGCGTCGAGTCTGAGCATTCGGCTCTTTCCGCCTGCATCGGCGCCAGCTTAGCTGGAGCAAGAGTATTTACGGCAACTGCCAGTCAGGGATTAGCTCTAATGCATGAGATGCTCTATATTGCCTCCGGATTAAGGTGCCCTATAGTTATGGGCATTGCAAATAGAGCGCTCTCAGCGCCCCTCAACATTCATGGCGACCACTCGGATATGATGGGTTCAAGGGACTGCTGCTGGATACAAATATACGCAGAGAATCCGCAGGAAGCATACGATTGGACTATTCAAGCGTTTAAGATTGCTGAGGATCATAGAGTTCTTCTTCCGGTAAGCGTAAATATTGATGGATTCATACTTTCCCACTCCATGGAGAGGGTTGAAGTCTTAGAAGATGAGGATGTCTCCAGATTTCTACCGCCTAGGAAGCCGCTCATAACAATTGATCCTACTAAGCCGGTAACAGTTGGGGCGCTCTGCCTTCCAGACTATTACTTTGAGATGAAGTTCCAGCAGATTCAAGCCATGAAAGAGTCCTGTAATGTCATATTTGAAGTTAACTCGGAGTATGAGTCCATATCTGGAAGAAAATATGGTTTCTTAGAGAGCTACGCTATGGATGATGCTGAGGCCGCCATAATATGTCTTGGAAGCACTGCCGGGACAGCTAAGGCTGTTGGAAGAGAGCTTAGAAGTAAAGGGAAGAAAGTTGGCGTAATAAAGCCATGGATCTACAGACCATTCCCCGAAGAAGAGCTAATTAGGGCTCTTGGAGATGTTAAGGCTGTAGCTGTCCTTGATAGGGCGTGTAGCTTCGGCGCACCATTTAACGCACTATGCAGCGATGTTATAGCGACACTATACCGCCATGGAAAGGACTTGAGAGTTTTCAATTGCCTATACGGTCTTGGCGGAAGGGACATTACGCCAGCCGATTTAAAGGCAATTTTTGAAGAAACGCTTGAAGTCGCTAAAACTGGAAAAATAAAGGAATATGTGAAGTATATAGGGGTGAGGGAGTAAAAATGGTTAGACTTCAAGATTTACCAGTTGAGGAATTGTTTACATCAGGCCATAGATTATGTGCCGGATGTGGCGCTGGAACAATAATGAGGATGACTATGAAGGCGCTTCGCGGGCCGACTGTTGTGGTGAACGCCACCGGATGCGTTGAGGTTGCGTCAACAATATACCCATACACATCTTGGAAAGTTTCATGGGTTCACGTAGCCTTCGAGAATGCTGCTGCAGTCGCCTCTGGAATCGAGGCGGCGTATAAGGTGTTAAGGCATAAGGGTTTATGGGATAAGCATGTTGATGTTATCGCCATAGCTGGCGATGGTGGAACATTCGATATCGGGATACAGGCCCTCTCAGGTGCGCTTGAGAGGGGCCACGACTTCTTATATATATGCTATGATAACGAGGCTTACATGAATACTGGAATACAGCGTTCAGGGGCAACCCCTCATGGAGCAGCTACAACGACAAGCCCTGCTGGAAGAAAGATTCCAGGTAAGCCGGAGTTTAAGAAGGATTTAATTGGGATATGTGCGGCGCATGGGATTGAGTATGCTGCAACAGCCTCCCCAGCCTACTGGAACGATTATATAACGAAGGTTCGAAAAGGTTTAGAGGTTAATGGTCCAGCTGTCATACATGTCTTCGCTCCATGTCCAACAGGCATGAGGTTCGACCCCTCAAAGAGCATTGAGATTGCTAGGTTAGCTGTTCAGACAAGATATTGGCCAGTATATGAGGTTGAGAGAGGCAAGTATAGGCTTAACATTAAGGTTCCGCAGCCAAAGCCGCTGCTGGATTTCCTGAAGATGCAAGGGAGGTTTGCGCATCTATTTCAGCCGGATTTCCAGCGTGAACTTGAGGCGCTTCAGAGATGGGTTGACGAAAACTGGAAGAGGATAGTAGAGCTTTGCGGCGAGAAAATCTGAACACAATAATTTAACTCTAATTATTTTTTAAGCCTCCTCTCTACTAGCTTCCAGATAAAATCCCTCAAAGGATTTTTCCTGGTTAAAAGATCATAAGATACTCTTTCAGCCTTCTCTATAACCTCATCCTCGTTTACATTCACGATTCTCCTATCTTCCATAACTATTTTTCCATCAATGATAACTGTGCTCACGTCGCTTCCGCGAGCCGAATAGACGAGCGCAGCATACACGTCATGCAGCGGGGTTAAGTGGGGCTTATCGGCATCTATCAATATAATGTCAGCCCTCTTGCCGACTTCAAGCGAGCCTATCATACTATTTAAATTGAGAGCTTTGGCGCCATCCATCGTAGCCATCTCAACAACCTTCTTAGCTGGAAGTACTCTTGGATCCCTATACTTAGCTTTCTGGAGAAGAGCTGCTATCTTCATTGTGTCAAACATGTCTAAAATGTTGTTGCTGGCAGGTCCATCCGTTCCAAGACAGACAGTTACGCCAGCGTCTAAAAGATCTTTGATTCTCGGTATCCCGGAAGATAGCTTCATGTTGGATACAGGGTTATACACCACTTTAACATTATGTTTGGCCATAAGATCGATATCCGTGCTTGAGAGGTGTATGCAGTGGGCGGCTAACAGATTATTTCTAAGTAAGCCAACCTCGCCCAGCAGTTCAACCTCACTCTTACCATACTTCTCTTTTATTTTCATGGCTTCCCCCTCTGACTCCGCCAAGTGCATGTGTACGCCGACATTGAGGCTACTGGCTTTTTCGCCAATCTCTTTAAGTAACTCTAAGCTGCAGGAGTAAACTGCATGGGGGCCGAGCATAACAAACACCTTGCCACCTGCTTTCCCATGATATCTTTCAGCAAACTTGATAGCTTCTCTGAGAAGCATTTTACCAAGAACCCTGTTTCCAACATCGATTATTCCAGGTGATAAAACACACCTTATACCTGTCTCTTCAGCTGCTTTAGCAACCATATCCTCATGGAAGTACATGTCTGAGAAGCATGTAACCCCATTCTTAATCATCTCAATGCAGCTAAGCAATGAGCCATAGTAAACATCTTCAGGCTTAAGCTTAGCCTCTAAGGGCCATATAACTTCTCTTAACCAAGCGTCTAGCTCTCTGTCTTCCGCTATGCCTCTGAAAAGCGACATTGCTGCATGCGTATGGCAGTTAATTAGACCTGGCATAGCTATCTTTTTGTCTCCTTCAATGAAATTATCTGCCTCGAATGCTGGCGCCTCGGCAGCCTTCCCAATATAGATTATCGAACCATCCTTTATAGCTATAACCCCCTGCTTTATAACATCCGCCACCTCATTCATTGTAACCACCAAACAACCACGTATCACTATGTCAGCTCTCATCAATGGGACCCTCCTATTCACTCTCAAGTGTTAAAATATTTTAATGCGTGAAACATTACCCTTATTTTTACTTAAACTTTTAAATACTTCAATCACGTAAAATATATAGGGCTGTGAGGGGTTAAGATAGGCACGATGGTGAATATTTGTCCCGTATGCGGCCTTCCAAAGGATATATGCGTTTGCGGGGAGATTCATAAAGAGCAGCAGAAGATTAGGATCCGATTGGAGACAAGAAAGTTCCGGAAAGCTATGACATTAATAGAGGGCTTAGATGGAAAAGAGATAGATCTCGGTAGGCTAGCGCAGAAGATGAAGTCATATTGCGCATGTGGTGGCACAGCTAAGAATGGGCAAATAATGCTGCAGGGCGACCAAAGGGAGAAAGTTTACCAGATATTAATTCAGATGGGTTTTCCAAAAGAGAATATCGAAGTGCAGTAAGATATGGAGAAAATTAAGGCCATTAGTAGGACGCTAAATAATATTGGGTTGCGCTTCTCCCATCACAAAAATAGAATTTCTGTCTGCCCTAGATGCGGAAGCCGGAACATAGGGTTATCTAGTAAATTTGATGCATGGCTGATGCCGAAGCGGTATGCTTGTAGAGACTGCGGTTACGTTGGGCCGATAGTCTTAGAGGTCGACTTAGAAGAATAGCGGTAAAGAGATTAAAGGAGCTCTACAGCTAGTCTGGTATCTCTAAATGTAGCTGTCTCTTTAAGGTTTTATAGCGATTCCTAACAGTGACTTCAGTCACTCCAGCAGCATCAGCTATCTCCTTCTGAGTCTTCTTCTCTCCAGACAAGTAGGCGGCGATGTAGATTGCGGCCGCAGCTAAACCTATAGGATCTTTGCCAGCTGAAATATGCTTCTTTTTTGCTTCATTTAAAATCTTTAACGCTAGTGCTTGAACCTGCCCTGAAACTCCAGCCTTCTCAACTATCTTTGAGATATATATTGTTGGATCGGCTATCGGCATCGTTAAGTTGAGCTCACGTAAAAGCAGCCTGTAACATCTGGCAACATCTTTTCTCCCAACAAGGCTTGCCTCAGATATTTCCCTAAGGTTCCTTGGGGTACCGGTTAATCTGCATGCCGCGTAGAGGGAAGCCGCAGCTATAGCCGCTATTGATCTACCCCTAACCAGACCCTGATCAAGCGCTTTTCGATATATCACAGCAGCCTTCTCTTTAACCGATGATGGGATCGCAAGCTTATCAGATAACCTATCAATTTCCGTCATAGCTTGCGCCAGGTTTCTGTCAATTGATGAGTGAACTCTTGATCTTATCTGCCATTTCCTCAGCCGCCACATTTGCAGCCTAACGTTTAAGGGAAGCTTCCGCCCCAGCGCATCACGGTTAATTTTATCAATTGCAGTTGAAAGGCCTTTATCGTGGACGGAAAAGGAGATTGGTATGCCAACTCGGCTTCGGCTCTCCTTCTCCTCCTGTGTGAAGGCCCTCCATTCAGGGCCTTTATCTACAACAGATTCTTGAATAACTAAACCACAATTCCCACAAATAATTTCGCCAGTATCAGTATCACTAATAATATTAGTGCTACCGCACTCGGGACATTTATCTACCATAACCGTTGGCACGGGTTTTACCTCAACATTTTCCTCTTCCACACTATCCACCCCCATATATTTATGAGGATACATGCCTAATTCCCATGAAGGAAACCTCACAAAAACGATTCCTCATTAATGAGATCGGAATCGATTAGATCATCAGCCCGTAAAATTTTTTAAAGGTCATTTTCATTATATAAATCTTTTGCCTTATCAAAGCGTTCTTTTAGGCCCAAATTTTCTAATATTATTTTTCTTATAACGTGGAAAGTTTATAGAAAATTTAAAGATGCCCAGTTCATTATATAATCTACTAAATTTTAGCCTACCCAATTTTGTTTTATCAGGAGACTTTGGTTGTTAGGAAAGGGAAAATGAAATAAATATGTTCAGGCAAAAATATGTAACATGAGTAAAGCTGCCTTAATATGGATTTACAGAGATTATCTACGCTGCAGCGGTTGTAGAAGATGTGAAATCGTCTGCTCGCTGAAGCATGAAGGAAAGATATGGCCTGAAGCATCGAGAATTAGAGTTTTCATGCTTATCCCAGGAATAGAGGTCCCGCATCTATGCGCCCAGTGCCAAGATTATCCATGTATTGACGCCTGTCCATCTGGTGCTCTCTCAGCAAATAAAGAAACTGGTGCGGTGATTGTTAATAAGGAGAAATGTATAGCCTGTGGCCGATGTATAGATGCTTGTCCTGGTAAAGTTCCGTTTATCCATCCAGCTGAGAGATATGCTGTCATATGTGACTTATGTAATGGGGATCCAGAGTGCGTTAAGGTCTGTGGTGAAGGCGGCTGGAATGCGCTACAGCTTGTCAGGGGATCTGCTGGCTATAACGCTAAACTTTATGCGAAGACTCCTGAAGAAATAACTAGGGATTTAGCCAAAGTAATTTATGGTGAGGAGATGGCGGGGAGGATTTGAGATGAGGGGTTACGCTGGTAAATTTCTTGAGGTGGACTTATCTTCAGGAAACATAAGAGAAACCAAAGTCAGCGAGGATATTCTTAGACAATATATTGGTGGGAGAGGACTGGCTTCAAAGATACTTTGGGATCGTTTAGGAAGCAGGTGGAGCGATATAGATCCTCTAGGTCCCGAGAATATTTTGCTTATGCTCACTGGCCCGCTAACCGGGTTTGCGCCCGGAGGCAGAATCTGCATTTCGGGAAAATCGCCGCAGAGCAATGGCATTGTTGGCTCAACGGTTGGATGCGAGTTTCCAATAGACCTTAAATGCGCTGGCTATGACGGAATAATGTTTTTTGGCGTGGCTGAGAAGCCAGTCTACCTGTTAATTAAGGATTCAGATATTGAATTAAGGGATGCCAGTCATGTTTGGGGTAAAGGAGCTAAGGAGACAGTATTAACCTTAGTTAAAGAAGCTAGACATATATTTGGAGAAAGGTATAGTGGTCGAGGCATCTTCAAGGAGCCGTCAATGCTGTATATTGGACCTGCTGGTGAGAGGCTATGTAGGACAGCGTCGGTTCTAGCTAAATGGTCGCACGCCGCTGGATATGGTGGCTACGGAGCTGTTATGGGCTCAAAGAATCTGAAGGCGGTTTTAGCTAAGGGAACTGGGCCGCTGCCAGAAGTATACAATATGGAGAAAACCATGGAGTGCATTAACAGGATTATTAAGGCCTCCTTGGGCATGGAGCTATTTAGGCGTTGGGGTACCGGCTCAGCCGGCTATACTGTCGGCGCAGAGCAGAGCTCAGAACCGGTTATGAACTGGCAGGAGGAGTGGCATAATGAGAGAAGCTTTGGTGTCGATAAATTTGAGCTATTCTGGGTTAAGAAGTTCTGGGGCGACTTCGGCTGCGCCACAACATGCCTCAAGCTCGCCGTCATTAATTCAGGGGACTTTAAAGGCTCTATAACCGACAACCCGGATTATGAGAACCAAGCTTACCTTGGGCCGAATCTAGGAATATTCACGCCTGAGGGAAACATTTATTTAACGGCGCTTATAGATGAGCTGGGCTTCTGCGGGATTCAGACTGGTAATCTATTATCTTTCGCGGCGGAGCTGTATCAGAGGGGTATACTGACCAAGGAGGATTTAGGGGGCATTGAGCTTAATTGGGGCGATGCAAAAGCCTTCTCAGAGCTTCTGAAAATGATCGTTGAGCGAAGAGGTATAGGCAGTATTCTCGCCGAGGGAACATATAGGGCTGCTCTTAAGATAAGCGAGATTAAGGGCATAGATGTCACAAAATATGCTGTGACTTGTAAGGGTATAGCTATAGGCGCCCATGGGATAAGAAGCGGAAAAGACTATCCACATTATGTCTCGTATCCATGCTCCGTTCAGGGAGGGGATCACACCTCCGTCGCCTACATCCCACTAGATCATGGAAACAGTGAGCTTAGAGCAATTCTATATGATTCAGGGGTCGTTTGCTGGTTTAATTTCTTCAGCGAAGAAGCTTATGGAGCGTTGTGGGGATTAATGGAGGCCGTTACGGGCTGGAACATTACGCCCGAAGAATGGTTTAACGTTATGGCCCGCAGAATACTCCAAATACAGAGGGCAACTCTCCTCCTTGGAGGACCAGACTTAAGATGGGATCCAAGGATTCATGACGACGTCCCGCAAAGGTGGTATGAACCATTAACTAAGGGACCATACAGCGGTAAGGCTGTTGATAAAGCGAGGATGCGGGAAAATATAAGCGAATATTATAGGGCAGTCGGATGGGATGAGAGGGGTATACCAACATCTGAGGAACTTAAACGACTAGGGTTAGACGACGTGGATAAAAAGCTAGATGAAATCAGACAAACATTACATTAAAATTTCCTTTCCCATTTTTAAATCAATCAAAGTATGCTCTGAACTTAAGTTGGCTATAACAGATAAGTTTTGGAGAGTTTTCTCATCCAAGATAAGCTTTAGGCAGCAATTACTTCAAGAATATATGCTGGAACAGTCATGGAACGATCCCGCCACACAAATCTCTATTCTCCAAGAAAAGCCCATTATAAGTACTGTTTCAAAAAAGTTAACAAGTTATGGCGGACCCAGAGGGGACGCGGAGAAATGGGAATGTAGGTTCTACGAGTTCAAGGAGGAATGCCATAATGAAGGTTCTTAGGTTGGTCTTCATTAACGGCGAATCTATGGAATGGAGCAATGCTCAGGTAGCCTATGGCTATAGACGATAAGAGCCACATAGTCTACGTAGCTCACAAGAAGCCTACCAAAAATATTGGGGAGATAAGAGCTGATAGAGAGGGAGAGGGTATATTCTGTTAGCAGATGCTAAAAGCCAATAAAATTTGAATTAAAATAGCCCTTATTAAGAGATTTTACGGGAATTTTGGACTTGAGAATAGCAATAGATAAGAGAACTTGAGGGCTGGCGGACGGTTATCAAAGACTACTACGCCGCATTTTGAGCACACATGTGCTGGCACTTATAGGTTTTTCTTTTGCAGCTGCTTGATTTTCTCAAGGAGATCCTTAAAAAATCTCAGCAGAGATGGGCTGTAGGACGCCAATCAGCTCCTCGAAGCCATCCTAAGGGAACAATTTCCTGGCGCTTTTGGCGCCAGGGGTCAACCCCAAGAAGACATAAACTTTTATGTACCCTTAGAAAAGCCCAAAATTGATTACTTTCAAAAAACAGAAAAATGCTTTTGGCGGACCCGGGGGGATTCGAACCCCCGACCCTCGGCTTAGGAGGCCGATGCCCTATCCTGACTAGGCCACGGGTCCAACAATATTTTTTATTCTGGGATAAAGATAAACTTTTATTCTTACAGGGAAGATTTTTCAAATGGGTTTATAGAATCCTTTTTCCAGCCATGTTTTGCGCATCACATCTATCTTTTCTGGAGAATACTTTAATGCATGTCCCGGCGCAAGTATTACTCCTCCATTCCTTCCAAGGCGGCAGCACTCCTCCGTTTCTTTAGCGATCTCCTCTAGTTTTCCTATATCTAGGGTTCTTGCGCTCACTCCGCCCCAAAGCGATATTCTTTTTCCAAACCTTTCAATTATCTTCTGCCAATTGTTGCATTCTCTCTGAATATTTAATATGTCAACTCCCATCTCCACTAGGTCTGGTATTAAATCCTCAACTTTCCCATCGCTATGCTGATATACGAGTACACCGTTCTTTTTGGCTATCTGATATAGCTTGGCCTGATACGGCTTTATAAATGTCCTCCATTTATTGGGGGATATTAGAAGGCGATCCTCCATACCCCAATCATCGCCGTAAGCGATTATGTCGATATTAACCTTCTCAATGAGCTCTTCGGTTATGGCAACCTTCACCTCAGCAATACGCTCTATGAGCCTTTTTAGTGCATCCTGATGTCGGAAAGACCATATAAAGAACCTTGTCATGCCTAAAAGTAGCCAGGCTCTCTCAAAGAGACCCCAGCCGTTATCGCCCATAACTACCGTATTGCTTCGATCAACCCTCGAAGCCTCCTCTATAGCTCGCTTAATCACATGTGGCTCATATGGTGAAGGCATTGGGTAATCGTCGACCATATCCGGGGACTTTAATGGGTGCTCTACTGGAAAACTATCTGAACGATTATCCTTCAGCTCCCATCGCACTCCCCATGAATCTAGCCCAAAATTGCACCTTTCAATTAAGCCATGAGAAACCGTAGCGACCGATTTGTCGAAGAGGGGGCATGGAAGCCAGTAGGGCTCCTCATGCCTAATGGCTAGGAAGAAGTTTTTACGTGGATTCACTGAAGATACCCCTAAACTAAAGATGCACCTCAACCTCTAATATTTTTCTAATGGATGATAGTTGTCCTAAGATAAAAATTAATAGTAAGTTCAGCCCCTTATACTTAAGCGGGCAGAGTGATCCTCTTGGCGATTAAGGATAGTTTTGGTAGATCTGTCGAAAACCTTCGCATATCTGTGACGCAGAGATGCAATTTTAGGTGCATTTATTGTCATCGAGAAGGCCAGCTATTTGATTCCAACGTAGAGCTTTCAGCCGAAGAGATAAAGAGGATTGTTAGTATAGCGGCGTCTTTAGGAGTCTATAGCGTTAAGTTGACGGGCGGCGAACCACTCCTACGAAAAGATATCGTTGAGATTGTGCGTGGGATTAGCAGTATACCAGGCATAAAGGATATATCCATGACAACAAATGGTTTCTTTCTTAAAGAGTACGCCAAGCAACTAAAGGATGCTGGCTTATCAAGAGTCAATGTCAGCCTAGACACTTTAAACGCTGAGAAGTTTAAATTTATCACAGGCGTTGATGCCCATAAAAGGATCATGGATGGAATAGTTGAGGCTGCTAGGGTTGGTTTAAATCCAATAAAAATAAACATGGTTCTTTTGAAGGGCATAAATTGTGATGAGGTGGAGGATATGATTAAGTTTACTGAAGAAAATCAGCTGATCCTCCAATTAATTGAGCTTGAAGGGTTTGGGGACGACCCCCTATATATTAAATATCACGCTGATCTTGATGATATAGAAAAGAAAGTCAGAGAAAGATCTTTAAGGGTTATTGTTAGACAGATGCATCATAGGAAAAAGTACATCTTGAAGGGTGGAGCTGAGGTTGAGATCGTTAAACCCATGCATAACACGGAATTCTGCCTCTACTGTAATAGGATCAGGCTGACGTCTGATGGTAAGCTTAAGCCATGCCTATTTAGGAACGATAACCTCATAGACCTCTTGGGCCCGATGAGGAGCGGAGCAGACGACAACTATTTGAAGGATCTTTTTATCGAAGCCGTGAGGAGGAGAAGACCGTTTTTCATGTAACCACAGTCTCATGGCACTGCCATGTAAATTTATCTTAAGGTTTAATAAAAAGAGTTATTTAGGTGATTAAATGAGCCGAAAGGTTAGATTTGGCATAATTGGCACTGGTGTCGGAGCCAATTTCTGTGCTAATGGGTTGGCGCTAATAGCCAATGAGGGTTTATCTGAGCTGGTTGCCGTTGCCAGTCAAAGGGAGGAGAAAGCTAGAGATTTCGCATCTAAATGGGGCTTAAAGTATTGGTATACAGACTATAGGAAGATGCTGAGAGAGGCCCCCATCGATGCGGTTATAATAAGTACGCCACATTATCAGCATTATCCCATGGCTATGGACGCTATAGAGAGCGGTAAGCATGTTTTAGTGGATAAACCGATGGCTATAAGTTTGAGGGAGGCGGATGAAATGATAATGGCAGCTAAGAGAAGCAATGTTAAGTTAGGCGTAAACTTACAGTCACGCTTCGACCCAACTATAAGGAAGGTTAAAGAGGCGGCTGATAGTGGGCGTTTTGGTCAGCTAATTATGGGAGAGGCTGTGGTTGAATGGTTTAGAACCAAAGAATATTATGCTGAGAGCCCTTGGAGGGGGCGCTGGGCTACTGAGGGTGGAGGCGCCCTAATAAACCAGGCTATACACACAATCGACCTCCTCGTTTGGATAATGGGTCAGCCAAAATATCTATGGGCTCAGATGGGCACATTTGCACATGAGATTGAGGTTGAAGACTTAGCTGCCGCAGTAATAAGGTTTGAGAATGGCGCCATAGGGGTCATTCAAGGGAGCACAGCTATTTACCCAGGTTTACCAACTAGACTTGAGATACATGGTACAAAAGGAACAGCTATAGTTGAGGGCGAAGTTTTGAAAAGATGGTCTATAGCTGGTGAGGAAGAGATCGTTTCTGAGGGCGTTAAAGAGGGATTAAAGTCTTGGGTTAGACCCGAGCTTGTCCCAGCAACTAACCATGCTTCTCTATTGAGGGACTTTGCTAAGGCAATTATAGAGAATAAGGAGCCCGCAGTTAACGGTCCTGAAGGAAGAAGATCCCTTGAAGTTATAATGGCTATATATGAGTCCGCTAGAAGCAATAGGGTTATAAGCTTCCCACTTAAGTAGCGGGGTAATCAGTGGGCGTAATATGGAAGGTAAAGTTGTCATTTTAATGGGCTCGAAGAACGATATAGACTTTTCACGCGAGATAGCAAAATATCTGGAGAAGCTTGGCGTAAAATATGAGTTTAGAGTTGCCTCCGCCCATAAAACTCCGAAAAAGGTTCTTGAAATATTAGAGGAATATGAGGGAGCTGAAGTCGTTTACATAACTGTTGCTGGCAGGTCTAACGCCCTAAGCGCATTCGTTGACGCAAATACAACAAAGCCTGTGATAGCGTGCCCACCATACTCTGAAAAATTTAGTGGCGTAGATATCTTCTCCTCGCTTAGGGTTCCGAGCGGAATAGGTTCTGTTGTAACAATTGAACCTGAGGCGGCAGCTATAGCCGCTGCCAAGATCCTCGCCATAGGGAACCCAAAACTAACTGACAAAATACGCGAATATCAGGAGTCGAAGAGAAAGGAGATAGAAGAAGCCGATAGGGCGATCCGAATCTAAAGTAGTTATTGATGAAAAGATCTTTCTTTCAGCCTCTGAAAAGAACTCTTAATTTTTTAGTCATAAAAGAAAAAGGGAAGTATGGGCATTTTTATTGCATGGGTTGAGGAAGGGTTTCAGGGGCTTTCTCTTCGATTGGCTGGGTGGGCTGTGGGGTTTCAGCAGTGGCCTTAGCTGCCTCCTCACATTTAACCTCCACAGATGGTTTTGTGGTTAATCTTTCCAGTACCTGTTTTATTTCAGCTATCTCGTTCCTCGTAGATTCTAAGCCAAGGGATATTGCTTTACTCTGCCTTTCATATGTCTCGATGTCTATCTCACCAGCAGCATGAAGCATTTCAGTATTAGCCAAGAAAATCTCTAGAAGACTTGCCTGTTTCTCAAGGCTTTCAGCCCTATTTCTCATCCTGCATGAGAGGCTTTCAATGTATTTCTCCATGTCGGATAAGGCGTCGCTTATTTCCCTGCTTAAATACTCATAGGTTTGCTGAGATATTCTATTTGAAGCCATCATCTCATCTAATGCCTGTCTCTTCTTTCTTAAAAGGTCTAAGTCCTTTAAAGCTAACTCAAACATGTACTTCCATAAACTCACGTTTAACACCGAAGAGTTGTGGATGCGATAGGACAAATAATCTTTACTATTACATGGGAATAGCCAAGAATATTATATTAATCTAGATTCGTGCAATGATGAAAAGGAAAAAATTTATATTGTTTGAATAATATAAATAAGTTTAGATAAGTATGATTAATAAAGATGTAAGTAGGTTTATTCAGCAAAAGTTTATAAAAAGTTTCATAGATATACTCGTTTTATCTGAACTTGCTAAATCCCCTTTAAGTGGTTACGACATTATACTATTACTCTATAAGAAGTTTAAATTTGTAGTAAGTCCTGGAACTGTTTACTCACTGCTTTACTCTCTTGAGAGAGAAGGGTTGATAAAGGGTAAGGTAATACGCGGTAGGAAAAGAGTTTATCACCTAACATATAAAGGCGAAGATTTCCTAAAAGAGATCTCTTTGTCACGTGATAACATCAAATTAATATTATCGAAGCTTTTTGAATGAAAAATGAGACTTATTTAGCCTTTTTAAGGTTGAATTAATTGATGTTGGCAAAAGTTTAAATATAAAGTTCTTAACATACTCTTTTAAGAGAATGGGGGAAAGACTTTAAATGGAAAAATCCGTTCCAGCCGTTAAAACAGTTAATCTTCACAAAGATTATTACTTGAAGGGTGAAGTCGTTCACGCGCTACGTGGAATAAACCTTGAGGTTCATCGTGGCGAATATCTGTCTGTTATGGGTCCTTCAGGTTCTGGTAAGACTACGTTATTCAATATGGTTGGCGGAATAGATCGGCCGACTAAAGGCGATATCTTTATAGATGGCGTAGATTTATCTAAGATACCATCAAAGGCCATGGCTTGGCTTAGGTGTCGTAAGATCGGTTATATCTTTCAGACTTTCAATCTGATACCAGTACTAACAGCGAAGGAGAACGTTGCATTACCCATGGTTTTTCTCGGCATTCCAAAGGAAGAGAGGGAGAAGAGGGCTGTAGAGTTACTTGAGACTGTAGGTCTAGGTGATAGAGTTAATCACAGACCCACTGAGCTTAGTGGTGGTCAGCAGCAGCGTGTTGCTATTGCTAGAGCCCTCGCAAATAATCCATCAATAATACTTGCAGACGAGCCGACAGGAAACCTAGACCTTAACACCGGCTTCGCAATAGTTCAGCTTCTGTATCGTTTAAAGGCTGAGCGTGGTACAACGATTATATGTGCCACACATGACCTTAAGATGATCGATATAAGCGATAGGGTGGTTTTCCTCAGAGATGGCATGATTGAAAATATTGAGGAGAGGAGGGGGCTCACCCTAACGGCTGAAGAGTATTTTACTGAAGAATAGGAGGATTAAGTTATGGAAGAAGAGAAGATTCAATGTCCATGCGGCAGAATAATAGACAGCCCGGATGAGTATAAAATCCTTTACCTGAAGCATGAATTAAAAGAGATAGATATTCTTTGCCCAAATGATTCGTGCTATTTGAGAGAGCTTGGATACATAAAATTTGAAATTAAAGAGGGAAGGGCTGTCTTTAAGGAAGCTTCATTTTACCCACCATTCGTGACGTGGAATGCTGGACGCTTAACATTTGCAAGAGCTGAGAAAATCCTGAAAGATCATCTTAAGGCCATTGCCAAGAAAGTTGACTGGGATAGGTTAAGTACATACAAATGAAAGAGGATGAAATGTTTAGTTCCACTTAAGGCTTAAACATTTTTAGTTCCTTATTTATTCGCCCACTCTTACATATACTTCTGCTCTAGTTTCATACCTCTCTATTTTACCATCTCTCAAATAAATTATCCTATCGCTTACATCAATCATCTTTAGGTCATGCGTTGCCGCTATAACAGTTACCCCTTTCTCCTTATTCATTTCCCTTAGGAGGGTTATTATTTCAAGTCCTGTACGAAGGTCTAGGTTTCCTGTCGGCTCGTCTGCAAGTATTATTGATGGATTATTTGCGAGGGCTCTAGCAATAGCAACACGCTGCTGCTGACCACCACTAAGCTCAGCTGGCTTGTGATTAAGTCTGTCACCTAAGCCAACAGTCTCGAGTAGCTCTCTAGCTCTCCTAAAGCGCTCCTCACGCTCAACACCAGCGAATATCATTGGCAGCATCACGTTTTCTATAGCCGTTAGTACTGGTATCAGATTGAAAGTCTGAAAGATATAACCGATCTTACGACACCTAAGCCAGGCGAGCTCATAGGCGTCTAGCTTAGCAATATCGACGCCGTCGATATAGACTCTTCCCCGAGTCGGCCGATCTATTCCGCCAACCATATTGAATAACGTAGTCTTACCAGAACCTGAAGGACCCATAACAGATATGTATTCGCCACGTTTAACCCGCAGATCCACGCCGTCTAGAGCCTTAATCGTTATAGGCCCCATTTGATAGTATTTGGCTAGGTCTTCAGTCTCAACAACATACTCAAAGCTGATATTTATCCCTCCACGCTTTTTATGTTAAATTTTGTCGGTCTGCCTTATAAAATTAATTCCTTAAAGGTCGCTTACTTGTTATCTGTCCGTTTAAGTAAGAAAGGTTTTTAAGCAGAGAACCTCAATCTCCCTTACAAGGGGGTCGTTGGCTTGAGGAGGGTTAGGGTTGGTGTTGTTGGTTCTGGTGGAATATTTCAGGGAGCGCATCTGCCAGCCTATTTAGATGTGGCGGAGGCGCAGCTTGTGGCTATATGTGATATATCTGAGTCTGTGCTGAGGGCTGCTGAGAGGAAGGCTAAAAGCATTTACCAGGATAGAATACAAAGGGCTAAGAATGAGGGGAACATAGATCTTGCTGAGAGGCTGAAGGAAGATATAGAGAACTTGAGGACATACACGAGTTTCTCAGAAATGCTGTCAAAAGAGAACCTTGACCTAGTTGACATATGCACTCCGACGAAGTTCCATAGCCCAATAGCTATTGAAGCCCTGAACAATGGCGTTAACGTTATGTGCGAGAAACCTATGGCTAGAACCTATCTTGAATGTTTAGATGTTGTAGAAGCTGTCGAGGACTCGAAGAAAATCTATCAACACAATGAAAACTGGATATTTCATCCACTCTGGTATAATATTAGGAAGGCTGTTGAGAGCGGTGTAATAGGTGAGCCGCAGATAGTTTTCATGGCCACAGCTCACGGTGGACCAGAGTGGGCTTCATGGTTCTGGGATTTGGATATTGCTGGAGGAGGTTCGCTTCTAGATAATGGCGTGCATGCAATAACCTGCTCCTGGTTTCTTGGAGGCTTTGATAAGAAGCCTGTTGTTGTTAAAGCGGCTGAGCCGTACGGTATATGTATACGCATGAAATCTAGGATTATTCAAGGCATGTTTAGACCATTTGAGGTTGAGGACGATGCCCACGTCTTGATACGTTTTGAGAACGAAGTCGGCGAGTGGTTCACGGCGCATGTAGAGGGCTCATGGTCTCATAGGGATTCCATGAATACAGCTATAATCGGGACAAGCGGTGAGATTAAGCCAGAGACGAGAGGAGAGGAAACCTTCATAGTTATAAGTGATGCTATGGGTGGAAAGAGAGAGTTTAACCTTGGAAGGATCACGTGGGTTCAGAGCTTTGCTGGCGAAATAAGGAATGCTTGCAATTGCATATTAAGTAATGTGAGATCTATTTGCGATGAGAAGATAGGCGCGGAGACAACGGCAATAGTTCAGGCAGCATACCTATCGCAGAAGAAGGGTAAAAAACCAGTGACCATAGATGAGTTCAAGGAGTACGCCATGAAGATAAGAGAGAAGGAAGGCGATAGAGCATCAGAGATCCTACTGAAAGATTTAGTTAAGGGAATAGCAAGAGTATAAGTCAACTTAGGTAAAGCGGTTTACCCCACTATTTCCTCAAAACTTTATTTTAACCTATTTTCAGGTTTAGGTATTTAGTTATCTTCTCTTGAAAAATCTCATCTCTAATGAGTTGGCTAGTCTTTATCCACTCCTCTAAGGGTATTGAAAATATCGACCCTATATACTCTAAAGCCTCGTTAAGGGAGTTAAAACTTTTGCATCCTTGCTTAAAGGCTTCACGAACACTCTCTCTATTAATCCAGACTCCCAAGGGCATAATGAAGCTTGGATGGATTTCTCTCATAGCTATTACTCCCGCCTGCCTCTTCTCCCTCACCAAATATTCAGCGGCTGCCAGTCTAACGGCGTAATAGCATCCTCCAAGGGAGGCGTACGACGTTCTTCCATGGTAGCCCTCCCAATCGCTTCCCATAGCTATGCCTTCGCCATCCGGGTTCCATAATGTTCCAGGATACCAGGCTTCTATCCACTCATATCTCCATTTTGAAGGCGTTAGGAGTATGACAAACTTGTTGCCAAGATAATTGAAGTTGTAGACGCGGTACTCACTTATTTCAGGATTTTCCTTAACTACGTCATCTATTAGTCTCCTTGAGATTGTGGAGTCGACGGCGGTTATACTCCATCTTGTTGGCACCATCTTACGCTGACCTTTAACGCCAAATGCGCCTACGCTAAAAGCCCTCTGAATCCTAGAGACTGGCACTCCACTAAAATATAAGTCAAGAATAGCCTCCTCGGCTTTTAGGTCCGTGTCCCCATAAGCTTTCTCAATCCTGTGATCTATCTTAGCATTGTCAATCTCAATCTTAGATAGTGGAGCTGAGGGCCCCATAGGCTGGACTTCATCGTCAAATATGAACCTTCCTGAGGGCTTCTTCCTAAATAAAGCTTCAGTATCTACAGGCTCCCTTGAAAGGGCTATCTCAATAGTCCTGCTTAGAAATTGTTCGTTGTTGAATGGTTTTTTAACGTTAACTCTGAATTTTCCGCGAATTAAGCCTGTTCTGAAGCCAACTATTTCATCCATTGATTTGCCAATCCATTCTTCAGGCATATCGAATAGCGATGTATCCCCTATAACTGGCGGGATTAGTGGACCTGCGTAGACATAGGGGTATCCTATCCTGCCGACAAAAACCCCAGGCGGGGAGGAGCCGAAAACTCTCTCGGAGTTCACTAGACTTTTGACTTTAAGGAGAGAATATAGCCTAATTACAGCTGAACACCGCGTCTTACCGCATAGCATTCTGCTACCCCTGCAAAATATGCATGGGCTCCCACCTCTAAAGTAGATATCTACATCCATTACTGGGACGTTAAAGTCTCCCGCAACCCTTTCATCATTTATAATATGCTCTATCCATAAGTTGCTTTGCTTAACCTTCTTCAGTATCTTCCTTCTTAATATCTTCAATATTGCTCAGCCTAAATTAAAATAAAATAGTGTTAGATTTAATTTATAAGATAACTCTCAACTAATCTATTTTTATTGGCTCTCCCCTTGGCGCTTCCTTCTTCTTGGGTAGAGTTACCTCTAATACGCCATTCTTATATGTTGATTTAGCCTGCTTGGGGTCAACTTTCTCTGGGAGCTCAACCTCCTTATAATACTTGCGTTGCGGCGTGTCAACGCTTATTGTTAGCGTAGTTTCCGTTCCATGAAGCTTTATATCCTCCTTCTCAACCCCAGGTATCTCCGCTATAACCTTGATCTCACCATCAGTATTAATTATGTCAACTAGGGGCTCCCTCTCTTCCCTGATGGATATTGATGGTCTACCCGGCCTCGCGGCACTAGGCTTTATGTTGCCGAACTCCCTTATCTCCGGCTTCCCATCAGGGCCTATCCTTATGCTATATCCATATACAAAGGGGCCCCACTCCTGAATTCTCCTACCATCTGGCAGAACCCTCTCGCGTACAAGATCCCTTGGGATAGTTTTGGATAGTTCCTCGAATTCTCTTTCAAAGATGCGCTCCATCTCCCTAAATATTTCATCTATCTCCTCGAAGAAGCTTGAGAATGGTCTGCGCCTTCTAAACCATCTCTCCCAGAACTCATCGAAGCTAGACATGGTGCTTCACACTACAAAATATAGCTTGATTTCTTAAAAACGTTTCCCATACTTAGGATCTTGAGTACAAATATCAGTCTCCTGAGGTCGTCGCCTTGAACTATAAATTCCTCTTTATGTGGGCATAGATTGTCGAGTTTTGCTCTTTTCATCTCTTGGTCATATACAAGTGGATAGAGGCGGCAGCCATAAGGCCTAAATTTATATATTTTACACTTTGAACCTTCAAGGAAGAAACATCTTCCACCGATATTCTTTAATCTCCAAATTCCCTCGGATCTTTCAGCGAAGCTCCTCAGGCTATAGCCCAACTTAACTATTCTATTGATGTCAAGCCATGTCAGATACATTTTCGTTTCATGGCAGCATAATGCGCAATTATGTTTTAGGCATGGCTCTCCACTATCAAGCGCGCTGAGCTTCATTGCAAACTTCACAATAGTTTTTAACGAAGAGTTTTATACAAACTTCACTATAAAAGTTTACTAGAAAAGATAATTCTTGCTTAGGTGCTGTAGATCTTGGTGAAGGGGCAGTGGCTATGGAGGGCTCCTTTGGAGTTTTAATTAGGGCTCGTACGGTAGCCGAGGCGTGGGAGGAATCTATCTTAAAGTGCTGGAGAGACGGTATTGAGGTTCCAACGGAGTATGGCGAAAAATCGAGGGAGATATTGGGGCTACTCGTAGTTGTTGAAGAGCCTTTCAGTGAGCCGCGTATCCATAAGGGCGATATAAATATTGCGATTAAGGGCTCTTTACAGAGATATGTTGAGGAGGTTTTGAATGGGACGCTTGACTGGGCTGTTAAAGAAGGAAAAATACATTATACTTATCATGAGCGCCTATTCAATTATCCTCCAAGCGGAATAAATCAGATAGACTACATGGTTGAGAAGCTTAGAAGAGTCAAGTACTCTAGGAGGGCGCAGGCAATAACATGGTTTCCTGAGAAAGACATGTGGGTTGATTCTCCACCATGCCTACAGAGGATCTGGTGTACTGTTAGAGGCGAGAGGTTAATTATGCATACTTCTTGGAGGAGTAGGGATATTTTCAGGGCGATGCATATGAATATGCTCGTGATGACGGAGCTCCAGAAGATGATAGCTGAAAAACTGGGTCTAGAGGTCGGCGCGTACCTTGACTTCTCTAATAGTGCTCATATATATGAGAGGAGCTATGACGATGTGAAGAGGTTTATAAACGTTGTGGAGAGGAGGGCTGGGTCGAAGCTAATTTAGCATCCTATTCACCCATCAAATATACTTGGACTGTACGGAGGCGCGGTCCATCCAACTCAATAAATAGGATTGACTGCCATGTGCCCAACATGATCTGTCCATCCACTATTGGCAGCGTTATGCTTGGCTTGATTAGGCTGCTCAGTATATGCGCATGTGCATTTTGCTCGCTCGGTATCCAGCTGTATTTGGCGTTATGTCGATAACTGCCTCTCTGTGGAACCAGCCTCTCCATCACTGTAAGCATGTCTTCCCATAAGTCTGGATCACGCTCATTCACTGTTATAGTTGCGGTTGTATGTGGAACCCATATGCTGGCGAAACCATTCTTTATGCCAGACCGCTCAACTAAACCGCTCACATTACCCGTCACATCTATAATCTCTACCTTCCTCTTACTCTGAACCGAAAATTCAGAGGAGTAAAATCTCAAGGGCGGCACCTCAATTCTGAAAATCCATTATAAAATAAAAAGTTTATTTTAGATCTCCCTGCCTCTTCCTAAACAGAAGGGTTTAAATCGGATCTAGCGGGAAAACCGGCCTAATAATATTCTTGAACGTTAAACCTTTATAGCTTGGGCTTGTTGAGCCTGGCGTATCAACCTCTATTATACGTTTTGCTATGCTCTCAAAGGATGCTCTATGCGCCTGATGGGATTTCACAATAACGATCTTTCTCTGAGAAGGATCAACTCCAGCGGCCTTATAGTAATCCTGCTCCATTCCAACCTTTCCCTCAGAAACTATTATCTCTATCCCATCAACTTCAAGAAGAGCAGTTTTGCCAACATCAGCCCTTTTCCAAGCCTCCTTTGGAAGAACCTTTCTTCTAGCCATGTATCCCCCATGATGTGGCCCCCTTATAATATACTTTCCGTCTGAGAGCACTTTCACACAGGCTCTAACTCTAATCGGCTTATAGAATCTTCCGTCTATCTTTCCGCCAACATCAACCTCTATAGTGCTCCCTACGCCTGCAGTGATGGCTCTGGCGACAGCCTCAGGGTCTCGGAGCGGAACCACTGCGTCCTCAGCTCCCTTGCGCAGTAATGCTTCCAGAATAACGGTATTATCGCAGGGCGCACCCCCGCCAGCATTATCTCCAACATCAACGAGTATTACTGGTCCTTCTGGAGCATTTATTGCCATATCAACTGCATCGTTAACGGGGATCAGGGGTCTAACTTTAATGAACTCATTTCTAGACTCCCAAATCATCTCCGCAACTAAATCAGCTACCTCGCCAGCCAGCTTAGAATCTGCGTTAGCTATGGCTAGAACCGAGGTTACGCTCTCAGGTATATCTGAGTATGGGAAACCTATGAAGGCTGATATATTTAATATTCTCGGATCCCTTTCAATCTCCATAATCCTCCTCATGATCCTTGCAAATGGAAGATTCTTGGATTCTTTGGGATTATAGGACCATGTGCTCATCCCCAGATTTGGTCCGAGCATGGGTAATCTTTTTAGGCTCACCACCGGATCAACCCTGCCCTTCATTATGGAGATCAATAGTTTAGCAGCATCTTTCCCCCTCTCGTAAAGGTCAACGTGAGGGTTAGTTTTATAGCCTATAAGCGCGCTCGCATTATTGACCTTTAAATCGGTTATGTTTCCATGAATATCTAGGACAGCAACTACTGGAACTTCTCCTAAGGCTTCTCTAATCTCCTTGAGTAGTATGCCTTCTCCGTCCAAATAGCCCTCAACAACCATGGCTCCATGAAGATCTAGTAGGATGCCGTCAACCTTTCCAGCATTCTCAAGCCTCCTGATCAGTTCGGATTTGTAGTGCTCGTAGCTCTCTCTCGATATTATCCCAGTTGGCCCCCAAAAGATCCTGGATGTAGGGAAGATATCTAATCCAGCTTTGGCTAAAACCTCTAGAAAACCTCCAATAGTCGTCTTCTTACCAAAATTCTCTAGCAGTAGGTTTCTGTCAAACGTCTTCTCTTTTGGTTCACGGACAGGGCTCTCCACGCTGAATGAGTTTGACTCAGCTCCAAAACCCCCTACCGCAACACGGAACTTCACACCAGACCCCTCTCTTTAAGATTTAATGAAAAACATTATAATCTCTTATGAGTTTTCTTAGAATAGTTTGTTGAGAGGGTCTGATGTGTAATGTCTGGCAATAGGGATACTGGCGGCCTAATCATAGATCCCTTTGGAGCAACCCTAGTTGAAGACTATGATAGGCTCTTTACAGAGTTTGGAATACAGCCCCTCAAGCCCCTCCTATCGCAGATACCTAACCCCTGCGCGGCGATGCGTAGAGGAGTCATATTTGGGCATAGGGATTTTGAGCGCATAATTGACGCCATGAAGAGCGGTAAGGAGTTTGCGGTCATGAGCGGCATAAAGCCGACTGGCGAGTTCCACCTTGGCACATTAATGACTGCACGTGAAATCATATACTTCCAGCAGGAAGGGGCTACAGCATTCTACTGTATAGCTGATATAGAAGCCTATGAGGATAATGGAATACCTTTCGAGGAGAGCGAGAAGATAGCTGTGAACAATGTCGCCGACATTCTAGCCCTAGGCTTCGACCCGAAGAGAGGATACATTTACCGCCAGTCAAGGGAGGAGAGGGTTAAAGACCTGGCCATACTATTCAGTAGAGGCGTAACCTTAGCAACCATGAAAGCCATCTACGGCGAGAGACATATGGGCCTATATTTGTCAGCGCTCATACAGGCCGGCGACATACTTATGCCGCAGCTCAAGGATTTCGGTGGGCCAAAACCGACCGTTGTTCCAGTTGGCATCGACCAGGATCCGCATATCCGCTTCACAAGGGATTTGGCTAACCGCTTCCAGAGCAAATTTAAATTTATTCCGCCATCATCAACGTATCATAAGCTCATTAAGGCGCTTGATGGCAGCTATAAGATGAGTAAGCGCAATCCAATGAGCTACTTTACGCTTGACGAGGATCCTGACACCATTGCCAAGAAGATCCTTTATGCTTTCACGGGCGGTAGGCCGACGGCTGAGGAGCAGCGTAGGCTTGGCGGTAATCCGGATATATGCCCAATATTTGACTTATACCTCTTCCACTTCTCTAGGGACGATAAGGAGGTTATTGACCTTTATAATGACTGTAAATGCGGCAATATATTATGTGGCGAAGATAAGATGCGCTTAGTGAAAATAGTGGTTGAGTTTGTTAAAGATCATCAACGCAAGAAGGCCCAGTTTATCGATAAAGCTAGAGAGATTTTAGGAGTAAAGTGATATGAGTTAGCATATGCGATGGATTCCTGGCTAATCGTTAGTACCTATATTCTCCGCATTTCTTCACAATTTCATAGGCGTAGTTTAAATGTTCTGGGGGAGTTCTGGGAGCGACGTTATTCCCTTCCCCAAAAATAAACCTCCTTCCCCTAGTTACCTGCGAATTTATTATCATGAGAGTTTCCTTGCCTATTCTTTCTTTCGGCCCTTCTAGAAGGGTCATTATATTCAGGTTCCCTCTTATGATTACGTCCTCACCTAGAATCTCCCTAGCCCTCTCAAGGTTCAATGGAAAACCAGTATCTATGTATCTTATGTTGAGCTCTTCTTTTAGTATTTTTAGGTGTTGCTCAATCGCGCCGCATAAATGTATTCCCGGTCTCCCAGAGCAGAATGTCTTAACTATCTCTTTATGTAGGGGGAGGACGAACCTCCTGTATAGGTTGGGTGAAAGTAGTTGGATGGAGTCATCGGCAAATGAGAAATCTTCGTAGGGGAAAGATCTGCCGAGAAGTTTATGCCAGCTTTTCATCCTCTCTATTATGGCATTGGTTATAAACCAGAGGAATTCTTCAGCAAAGGATGGATCAGAGCATAGAACCTTAATTATTTCCCCACCAGTTATGTTAACGGCTATCGTGAACGGCCCATCCGTACCTATCGGCGCACCCACGCTTCCAATCGGCACGCCCTTAAATGTGAAGCCCTCCTCCCTTCTCTCCAAGAAATACTCGTAGAATCTCTTAACCCTACTCATAAAGCCGGAGAAAGGGTCAGGTATGCCTCTCTCCATGAACTTCCTCATATCCTCCTTGCTTCTTAGGAATGGTCTTATATCTGGAACGTTTGCCGATGAATAGAAGATTGGCGCCCCAAGCCACGCTGACTCATAAACGTTTTGGAAGCTCACCGCTATATCCCATTTATCTGGCAATCCCATCTCCCAGTCACACCAAACATTATGCCTCTTCCAGTACTCGAACTCCAGTATAACCCTTAACATAACGTCAGGTTTCTCGAAAACATCCATGAAGCTGTAGCCCCAAACATTTAAGGATGGATCTAAAAGAATCATCTTATAATTCATTGACCAAAGAACAGGTATCCTATGCGGTCTCCCCTCAGCGAACTCTTTCCATAGTCTCTTAACATCAGCATTATGCTCCTCAAAAATCTCCCTAGAATAATCCGCTTCAACCATAATTGCATCTACCGTAGACATATTTAAGAAAAAGTCTCCAAAATAAATTGATTGCTATAGTTTGAGTAGGGATCGGCGGAAGGCTCTCACATTAAAAGTTCTTCTCTGAGGGCTGAGAAATACCGCCACGCTAATGTAAAGCAGATATTTTTATTATGGTTACAGAGCATGCTGGAAAAGCGTATGTGAAACTCTCGCCAACCTCTATACTAGGTTTTTCCTCAACTTTCACATTATCCCTCTTTCTCCACTATTATATGCGTTTAC
>JAGTQE010000015.1 GCA_018396635.1 Candidatus Bathyarchaeota archaeon | reverse complement strand
CTATGGTAGCCACAAAAATAATATTCATAGTTTATGGAATGTGATAAATTATGAGGAGGATTGTATTAATTGTATCCATGCTCATCCTAGCGTTATTGGCGGCTCCTATGGCGGCCATGAAGCAGGCGGCGGCAAAGAGCACACCCAGCAAAATATCCACTCAAGCCGAGAAGGGAAACGATGACACACTATACCTCAGAAGATACACATCTAACAACCTCACAACAGCAGAGCCAACAAACGCCACCGCAGAAACCATAACCATAGAAGGCGATGGTAGCGCCACTCGAAGATGGGTTAATGAGACAGCAGCGCAAAATGACTGGACTATAGGTTCAGGAATGTATAATTTCACGTTCTGGATTATGAGGACTCACTGGAAGATCGCTGTTAATGTTTCTTTTACGTTCGGTTATATAAATGCTACTGGTCATAGGATACCTATCGTAACAGGTCAAAGAACGGGCCTAACACCTTCTGAGGATACAATAACCTGGTACAATATTACAGTATACAAAGGAGAAAGTGTAAGTATTAAATCTGGCTCAAGATTATTTATAGATGTTACTATTTCATCATATGGCTTCCAGGGTCAGGGTCAAAGTGCCACTTTCTATTATGATGGGGTTAATCAAAAGACGCGGATTATAACCCCGCCGATAAGTCAGATCAGCGCTGAGCAAGTATCTGAGTTTCCGTTCGGCGCAGTCTTTCTGCCGCCAGCCCTGCTCTCAGCCTACTTTATTTTGAAGAGGCGTATTGTAAGGTTTAGGGCATGATCTCTTTGAAGCCTAGAATCCATATGCTTCTCCTAGTCACGATGATAGCTTTAGCTGTTGCGTTAGCTTTAGCGGTATCATCCTTCATGAGGATTATGCATCAGGAGACCGATGTGAAGGTCGATCATTTCCGAATTAAGGTCGCCGACCTCTGGATTGTCGGCTTCACATTGAAAAGCCCTATAAGCGGATTCTACCGCTACTCCATGATCCATAACTCCTCAATAGGCGTAGTCAGCTACTCGGATACGGGATATATTGAGCCGCCGAACAGCTTCACATACGCCCTCAACATAAAGCCCGAGAAAAATGAAACGATAATTGTAAATATTAAGATCTGGTGGGGAGAACAGCTAATAGATGAAGTAAAACATTACATTAGAGCCGATGAGGGATGAAGTGGCCGAACGGCTCAAAAGCAGCCTTCACGCTAAGAGCCGATGTCGAAACCTCAAACTGCCTACTAAAAGGCGTTCCAGCGCTACTAAAAATCCTAGAAGAATACGGTCTTAAGGCAACACTCTTCATACCCATGGGCCCAGACAGAACGCTGATCGGCTTCGATAGGTCTAGGTTGAAGAGCTACCTCAGGCTTAGCCCCATTAAAAAGTTCGGGTTAAAAACGATTCTAGGCTGGCTAACTAATCCAAGAGTAGATATGGGTGAGCTATGCGCCAAAATGGGCTTAAGCAATCTAAATGGCCATGAGATCGCACTACACGGATACAATCATGCTGGCTGGGCTAAATCGATACGTAGAAAGACGCCTAGAGAAGTTAGAGCGCTCTTCATGAGAGGCTACAATGAATACAGGCAGGTATTCGGCAAAAAGCCCCTTGGATTCGCCTCACCGGAATTCAAGTGGACGCCAAAAACCCTAAGCCTACTAGATGAGCTCGGCTTCCTATATGGAAGCGACTTCAGGGCTGAAGCGCCATTCAAGCCTATAATAGGCGGGAGAGCCTACAAGACAATACAGATACCAGTAACGCTGCCAAACCTGGAGGAGCTGAGCTGGACTGGACTAAGCGACAACAAGGCGGTGAAGGCTATAATAGAATCGATTGAGGCTAAGATCAACTCCGGCGGGCTGGCAGTCCTACTGATACATCCATCCTACGAGGCGCTCTGGAAGAGAAGCCAGCTAGAAGCAATACTAAAGTATGTTGCCGAAAACAGGGATAAGCTCTGGACGGCCACAATGAGCGAGATAGCCAGATGGCTAACATCCAAGGAGGACTAAAGCCCCATGAGAGTTATTAAGGTGAGGGAGTTCACATACCCAACATACGTGGGCGGAATAGAGACATGCCTCCATCAGCTTACCACAGCCCTAGCGGAGCTAGGCGCCAAGGTAACGCTCCTAACATGCTCAGAGAAGGGCCTCCCAAAACATGAGCGCAAAGGGAACCTTGAAGTGAGGAGAATCGAACTCCTCGGCTTAATAGGGACTTTAACATCTAGGCTTAAGAGCCATGGAACATTGTATGGCATAGTTGCCAGAGCGCTATTCCTGCTCACGCTACCCATACACCTGATAAAAGCCGTAAAGGAGACTGGCGCGGAGATAATGCACGTCCACTGCCTATGCGCCCTATCAGCCCTACCAGCATCAATAACAAAACTACTAGCCCGGAAGCCGCTCATAATAACCATGCACGGCACATTCCTAGGACACTACAGTAAAGCCGCCAAGCCGCCGCTATCATGGATAATTCCAGCCGCCGAGAAAGCGTACCTACGCCTAAAACTATACGATAAAATCCTCGTAGAAGACAAATACACCTACAGAACGCTGAGAAACATAGGCATACCAAAAGAGAAAATACAGGCGCTACCATACCCAGGAATAGACACCAGAAAGTTCAAGGAAGCCCAGCCAATAAAGGAACTAAGCGGGCTAGACAAGCCCATAATACTCCACCACGGACGCCTAGTCCAGAAGAGAGGCATAAAAACCCTAATCGAAGCCATGCCAAAAATAATAGAGGAGGCCCCAAAGGCAAAGCTTATAATAGCAGGGGAAGGCCCGGAAAAACAGCGCCTAAAGAGTCTCGCCGAGGCTCTTGGCGTGGCAAGCCACGTAGCCTTCTTAGGGCTAGTCCCATACGAGCAGATACCAAGCCTAATAAAATCTTCAACCGTAGTCGTAATCCCAAGCCTTATAGAAGGCCACTCAACAAGCATAATAGAGGCTATGGCATCTGCAAAACCAGTCATAGCCACAAGGGTAGGCGGAATAACAGAAATCATAAAAGATGGCGAAACGGGGATCCTGGTAGACCCGGAAAACCCAAACCAAATAGCCAATGCAGTAATAAAAGTCTTAAAGAATAGGAATTTAGCAAAAACCATAGCCGAAAAAGCTGCCGAAAAAGCCGAAGAATACGATGTTAGGAGACTGGCCGAGAGGGAGCTGAACATGTACATGAGCCTCATAAACAAGAAGAAAGGCGAATCCGAAGAAAGCCTAAGGGGGGCGCAAATAGCAAAACCCCTGATCATAGCGGCCGCCATATTAGCCCAAGCCATCTACATGCTGCCAACCATAGGCAACCTCACATTAAGAGCCGCCCGCATACAAGACGAGCTCCTATACAGCTGGGTTACATTATCAGCCTGCATACTATGGCTGATCCTAAAATGGAGAAATATAGCCCAAGCCATAATGGGCCATGGGAAGATTGCAGCCAGCCCAGCACACGCAATACTAGGCCTAGCACTATGCATAGCCTCGCTGACAACACAGCTAACATTCAAGACCCAAGACTTCTTCACGGCGGCTATACCAGCATCCATATTCATCTCAGGAGCATTCGCAGCGCTCGGAAGCCTAACCCCACTAGCAATATCATGCGCCTACATAGCGGGGATAGCCCTACCAACAATCATAGGAACATTCGCCGACAAGCAGCTCTCAGAATTCTCGGCAGGTGCAACAGCCCTAGCCCTAAGAGCCCTAGGCATACAATCCTCAGCATACGGAGCACACATAAGAATACCTACAGCCGTAGGCGGAGCGATAAACGCCTACATAGACCACGTCTGCGCAGGAAGCACATCGCTCTCAGTCTTCACATGCCTATTCACACTAATAACAATAGACTTGCAGCCCAAACCCCCATGGAAGATAGCGGCCTTCCTAGCTGCCGGAAGCCTAGGGACAATAGCCCAAGCAACACTAAGACTAATCATAATGGGCATAATAGGCGCAAACTACGGCCTAGAAGCATTCCTCACAGCCCACAAATACCTAGGCTACATACTCTTCCCAATATATTTCATGGTATTCACATACATCTATATAAGAAGCGTCCAGAAAACAAAACCTTAACAATAAGCAGCCCTGTAATGGAGAATTAAGCAAAACCCATAGATGGGGGCCTAGGCTTAAATTTGATGGGGAAACCGAGGAGTAAAATAGAGATCTTAATGCTGACCTCAGCTATAGCTCTCACAACGCTCACACAGTACTTCTTCGCCTTCATAAACCCAGCCCTAGGAATACTCTCCGCCCTAGCATCAGTTACAGCCCTATACTTAGCGCTCTCACTACTCAGCGGTAGACTTAATCAGGCTTTAAGGGAGAGCATAGAAATAATATGCCTAATACAAATATACACTCTCCTCATCTCCTCGCTACCATGGTTCTTCGTGAGCCAAGAACTGCTCATCCCAGCAACATACTCGATTCTACTGGCCCTCTGCATATGGCACATAAAAGACTCAGGCATGACGCTGGCTGAGATGGGATTCAGAAAAGCTGGGCTGAAGCATATCTTTATTGGAGTATTATCTGGGATACCGCTAGGCGCAGCCGAATACTATATACTGCGCCCGCCGCCCCCAACACCAACATTCTCCATAGCGCACTTCCTCCAAACAGCCCTATACATGCTCACCTTCGTCGGCTTCTGCGAAGAGCTACTCTTCAGGGGGATGCTTATGACAAGCCTAGAGAAGCATATGGGCGGAAAGCCTGCATTAATACTCCAATCGCTGATATTCGCCATCCTACACCTAACATGGCGCATACCCCTGGAGGTAGCCTTCGTATTCGCTGCGGGAATAATCTTTGGCCTACTCTTCAAGAGGGGCCGAAGCCTAATACCGCCTACAGTAGCGCATGGAGTAGGAAACACAATATTATTGAGCGTCCTCCCATTCCTAATATAAGCATACATTTAAATCAGAAACATCATATAACCTAAATTATTGTTGGATTTGCTCTACCTAAAAATATTCCTCAGAAGAAACGACACATCTCACTCAATCCTCATAATAGCGCTACTCGCCGCCATGCTCGCCTCAGCATACTCCATTAACAGCTTCCTAAACGCCCAAATAGAAGCCCTAGCCAGCTTAAGGGAGCCAGCTGGGAAAAAATACGTTATCTTGGGAGGAGAGTCGATCAGCAATAGCAGACTCAACCCCCTACTCGCAGACAGCTTACGTTCCCTCCAACATATAGGCAATGTTACAGCTGAGAGGATCTTCTGGTCAAACGTATCAGTCGGCCCAATAAGATTCGAATCCCTTGTTAGAGGTGTCAGCAACGTTAAAGAATTCTTGTCCATGAGGAAAGCGTATTTGAATGGATCCGCCGCCACGAATATGGCTGAGGCTGTTATCGGTGAGCTGGTCTCAAAAGCATATTCCATAGGCGTTGGATCAAAAATACACCTAACCTATAATGGTAGGAGCCTAATCCTCACCGTCACCGGGCTCTTTAGAACCCAAACAGAAATAGACTCTGAGATAATAGTGCCAATTGTGGCGGCATTTAACCTAACCGGCGAAGAAGAAGCATCGCTTATAGAGTTCTCGCTTAAGGCGGGCGCAGACGTATCGGAGGCGCTTAAAGAAGTGGCTGGGCTGCTGCCGAGGGACGCTAGAATAGTCTGCACCCAGCAGCCCACATTATTCGCAAGACAAATCAATACCCAAATAATCAGATTCCTAGCCTTCTGGTCGCTTGCAGTACACGCTGTAGTCGCCTCAGCATCATACATCATAGCAACGAGACTCATTGAGGAAACAAGCTATGAGATACGCATGCTCATGGCGCTGGGAGCTAGGAGACTAAGCATCTTCACGCTAATAATCTCCTACATCATTATTGTAGCGACATCAGGCTCAATTCTAGGCTCAGCCCTGGGACTTATCGGGACGCAGATGATCTCAGCGGCATTATCGTGGCTTACTCCAAGCATAAGGATGGCGCCATTCCTCGAGCCGCAGCAAGCCCTCCAAATCCTTCTCACAACAATATTTTCAGCGATCATGGGATGTATCCCGCCAGCCCATAGAGCGGCCAAAATGAAGTATACCGAAAGATTACTGTAGGTGTTCCGCTTGGGCTTAACACAATTCAAATACCTAAGGTTGAGGCGCATCCTAGCGTTTATGGTAGTCTTAACGCTCTCTTCAATGCTATCCTCGCTGACAGCCCTCAGCCTCCTAAGCTTCTATAAGGGGCTCAGCGCCTATATGGGCGAGGGAGAAAACGTCATCATCGTCTATGATATGGGGAGCAGAACGCCATTCACAGGCCTCGTACCAGCCTTCCTCGCCGATAAAATAATGGCTGTAGACAGCGTCCTAGCATGCAGCCCAGAGGTCATAGCACCATGTATAGTTAAGGGAGAACCAATCTTCCTCAGGGGAGTCCTCCCAGAAGAGTTCCTAAAAATAAACGGCATATCCATAATTGATGGGAAAAAACTGAGCCCTAAGGAATTGAACTACGCTATGATTGGAATAAGGGCTTCCGAAAAGACCGGCCTAAAAGCTGGCGACAAAGTCCTAGTCACAGGAGTACTCTCACAGACATGCCTAGAACTGCATATTAAGGGGGTATTCGCATCAGGCAGCCCACTAGACGACGAAATAATAGCGCCGCTACACGTTGGGCAGTGGCTTCGAGGGGCCGGATACAACCACGTAACAATCATCAGGGTAAAGGTGCACGATATAAACGTTCAAGAAGAAGTCTTAAGCGTCATATCAAAGGCATCCACGGAGCCAAGCCGAGAGGGAGGGCAGACCCAGCCAAGCGGACAGGGATCATTTGAGCAGGCTCCTGTAAGATGGCTTCCAATAAGATTCAGGGCTGAGGATATCGGCGTTGAAGGGGCCGAGAGGTTTCTAATAGATTACATGGAGAGGTATGGTGTAACTAGGGAGACTATCATAGTCCTCTCCGCCGCGACGCTAATATTCTCCGGATCCGTAATCCTCCTATCCACGCAAGCACTAATATCACAGCACAGCCGCGAAATTAGAATCCTAAGATTTATAGGAGCGTCGAGAAAGATCTTGGTGAGAGACCTCACGCTTAAGATAGCGCCAATATCGCTACTGGCCTCAGCATTAGGCACTACGCTAGCTGCTTCTCTTTTGGGCTATATCCTTGAAAGCGGGCTGCTCCAAATATTATCCCACAGCATACAAATATATTTAGACACATATACCATAATCCTAATCACACTCTCAATTCTAGCAATAACCCTACTCGGCATCCGGACAGCTACCAAATAAGAAAACCCAAACAACCGAAACCAACCCACCACATACAAAACTTTTAAATTCTTCAGATCAACTAGAAATAGTATGCGAAAAGCTCACCCAATAAAATGAAAAATATACTTGGCCGGGTTACCCTAGCCTGGTAGGGGGCAGGCCTGCTAAGCCTGTGGCGCGTTTGCGCCTCGCGGGTTCAAATCCCGCACCCGGCGCCAGCCAAAAATCTTGCCCTGTTTTTGGAAAGCAGCCTGAAATTTGCCGCTTTATTGGTATATAAAGGTTTGGGGCTGTTTGCGGGGGACATTTTGCCGTGCAGGGTGCACCCTTAGCCTTGCTGTTAGGAATTGTTCTCTTAGGATGATTTCGAGGAGCTGGTTGGGCGTCCTATAGCCTAATTCAGCGGAGATCTTCTCTAATAGCTCCTTAACCTGGGCTGGGGTCTCAAGGGTCATAGGGCCCTCATTGCTAATGCCCCTCCAGTATCTGCTCTCTGGTTAGGGGCGTCTACCTCCGGAAAAGGCTGATAGGGTTAAGATATTCTGTATGATGTGCGGCTGGAAGGAAAAACATTAACCCGGGAGAAGATACTGGGAAAAAGGGAGGATTTAAGAGATCTACGAGCTGCTGAAGACCAGGGCTAAGTAGGCGGGCATGAGCATAAATACGTGCCTTAAGTGCACACTCCTATCGGGGGCGGCCCCCTATGGCAAAATGCTTCCCAAAAACAGAGCCCATTTTAAGCCCCGTTTAAAAAAGGCAACAAATAAACTGGCGGGCCCGGGGGGAATTGAACCCCCGACCTCAGGCTCTCCTTGGTATCTGGCCTCCGAAGGCTTACGGCCAATTATGTTTCTGGCTGCGCCCTATCCAAACTAGGCCACGGGCCCTCATAGATATCTATAGATTTGTAGGATTTATCTTATTCTGATGATCTTTGGCAGTTTTCCCATCAATCCCACACAGCTCTCTCGTACTATTATCACCCCCCTAACCCCCCTAATATTTTTGGCTTTCTCTAACCCCTTAGCTATAGAGCCTCTAACATCAGAGCCCGTGACAGCGTTACATATAGATGTTGCTGCAGCATCGGCTATGGCTGCATTGTCGGCGACAACTGTTACGGAATCGGCTTCTCCAAAACTCACTGTCCGGCCCACTTTTCCAGAGCTCGTCCCTACACCCAGCCGTGAATCACTCTTAGTTATTAGGAAGCCTATTTTACCGGAGAGTAGCGGCTCACCTGTTGAGATTGATGCCACTATATCTTCGCCGGCTGTGTAGGCTGAAAACTCGCCGCCGTTCTCCACAAGGGCGACTGAAGCACCTGCCTTAAGTAATGCTTCCAGCCCTAGATCGGCTATCACGCCAGCGACTGAAGCCATAGGGCCAACTCCAGCAATGTTTGAGGCTTCAACCATTCTCTGAACAATAACTGGTACTTCTGAGCCGACATCTAATGGCTCTAGAGAATATTTAAAGTAAGGGTTTTCCCCAACATATCTTAAAAGTTCCTTTATGTGACGCTTAATCTCCTCAGCTGATTTGAAAATAGCCTCTTTCCTATCACTCTTAATGTGGATCTTTGAGTATTTCATGAGGAAACCGTACTCGTAGATCATGATTTATCACGGTATTGATATAGCTCTAACCGGGCAGGCGGTAACACAGATCTTACATGCTATACATTTTTCATCATCGAATTTTATCGACCAATCCTCCTTAAACCTCAGAGCGCCTGTTGGACATGGTGATACGCATGCGCCGCATGCTATGCATTTATCCCAGTCTATCCTTAAGGTCTCAGCGAATTCTTGAACCTGAACGCCAGCTTCTCTGAATAAGTTGAGTACTTCTTTGATTTTATCTTCATCCGCCAGTATTGAGACAATCAACTCGCCTTTCTGAGCGTTTACCCTCGCCTCAAGTATATTAATTGGTACGCCAGCCCTCAGCACTACATTTGCCAGAATAGGCTTTTCAACGACCTCACGTGAATATATTAGCTTAACCTTCATATTACGTTCCTGCCTCCAACAATTTTTCTGGAAATATCATCAGTCGTAAGTATTCCAATAACGCGATTCATTCTATCTACGACTGGAACACCAGAGATATTATGTTGAGCCATTCTACGTACAACAACATCTATAGATTCATTCTCAAAGGCTGTTATAACTTTCCTAGTCATAATCTCCTCAAGCCTACTCTTGTTATACGCTATAGCCTTAGCTAAATCCCATGAGGTTACTATGCCAATAAGCTTGCCCTCATCATCGATAACTGGCAGGTGATCTATACCCTTCTCAATGATCTTTGCAGCCGCGCTCTTCACATCATCCGTGGGTTTTGCCATAATAACATTACGGCTCATTATGTCGCCAACTTTAAGCTCCCTCCTCTTAATCTCGAGAGGTTTAAGTCTTCCCTTTCTTGGCAAGGGTTCAAGGGGCTCCGTTAAGAGGAACATGCCCTCCGAAATCCACTTCTTAAGGACTTCAGATATTTCCCTCGCCATCTTATAGCTTGAGAGGGAGGAGGATGGCACACTCTTATCGCCCAAGTATACTTTTCCAGACCTAAGCTCAGCATATGAGACTCTCTTAACAACAGGCCTCAGGTCTGGTCTGGATGGTACTGCGAAATCACGTATATTAACAAAGATCTCGTCATCTTTCATGGCAGCGCTCTTAGCAACCCTAATATTTATTATAGGTATGGGTATGCCTATGCCGACATAGAGGGTTGGGCCATAGCGGTGGAAGGATGCGCCCCTTAGGTATCTGCTGCTCATCTGCTTAAGATCTCCCTTAACCATGAGTGTTCCATAGCCCGATTCGGGGCTGTGTTGCGTTCCCTCGCCAACTATATAGCCTATTCCACCTCCGAGAAATATCCTTGTCCCGAAACCAATAGTCTCGTAATTAGGGTCTTTACAGAGCGGATTAAGCTGCCCGGCGCCGGAAAAAGTCACGTTCCCATAGTTTGGTAGGAGGGTGCCCATGTAAGTGTATAGAACCCTGTCAGAGCTATTTGTGGCAGCATCATATCTTTGATAACAGTTTCTCGGATTAACCAAGACAGCTTGATTTAAATCATCAATAGTTATGACTGTCTCTATGTGCCGCCTAGGGTAGCAGTCCGTACCATAGGACTCAGCCCTCAAAACAACCTCCTTACCAGAGACTAAATCCTCTATAACATGCCCCCCACCATACTCTATCCCCCTAGTCTCACTTATGGAGGAAGCTCCAAGATAGCCGTCGACAGCAGCAAGCCCCTTATAAACCGGGACATCATTCAACCAGCATCTAGTCATCTTTATTGGAGGATCTGAGTGTCCAAAATTTAGGAAGACCCCTGAACTGCACATCGCGCCAAATGTTCCCGTGGTTACAACATCAACCTCTTTGGCGGCCACCTCAAGGCCGCTACTCTCAACAAGCTTAATCATTTCTTCGGCTGTTAAGACGACGACGTCGCCTCGCTTTATCTTCTCATTTATCTCGCTAATAGTGCGAAGATTCTCTTCCTCATCAATCAAAGAATAACCTCCCAGCTAGACGCTACATAGGATGTCTATTATTTAGAAATAGCCTTCCATATATTCTTTTACATACAGTTATGCAAAAATATTTATATTAGCCCACTTCACTGTTAGGCTAATATACTTCACTCTTCAGAGAATTATTTATGGAGCTGTCTGCCTTTTTACTAGCACTCACTAAAAGCGTTATCTCTCTCTTCATAATTGTTGACCCTCTTGGAAACATACCAATCTTCATAAGTTTAACTCAAGGGATTGGAGAGGCTGAGAGAAGAAGAGTCTTTCATACAGCAGCGATAACAGGCTTCGTTTTGCTTCTAGCCTTTGCCATAGCAGGCAACGAGATACTGAATATATTCGGAGTAGGTTTGCCAAGCTTCATGATTGCCGGAGGCATTCTTCTATTAGTGCTCGCCATCAGAATATTAATAGGCTGGAGAGATGAAGATAGAATGCCCCCTGAGAGTATAGGGGCTGTGCCAATAGCCGTTCCACTCCTCGTAGGTCCCGGAGCTATAACGACTACAATTTTAAGTTTACAGGAGTATGGCATGCTGATAACTGTCTCCGCAGTGATAATAGTGTTTACGCTTACATGGTTAATATTGAGGTATATTGAGCTGCTATACAAAGTGCTTGGAAGAAGCGGATCAGCGGTTATCGCTAAGGTTATGGCGCTCTTAATAGCGGCTATAGCAATTCAATATATTATAAATGGTCTCAGAATATTCTTCGTCTAACGTTTATTTTTATATGTCGAGGATAAACTTCAACGTGATCCCCTCAGATGTCTCATTGACCTCCATTCGATGGTATGTCACCGCTTTTATCCCAACCTTCTGCTTATGTCTCTCAGGATCAAACGGCTCCCCATAAATCTTTGCTTTAAGTCTCAGCTTTCCATCATATCTCTCTATGCTCAATACATTGAATTCTGAGTACAGCATGTTTTCAACCTCAAACTTCACTAAAAGATTTTCAAGCCAATTATATAGCAGAGACTCAAGATCTTCTCCCTCGACCTCGACAATATCCTCGCGCTCACGCCTCACATCCACAGTGTCGGTCATGGTTTCAAACATGGCTAGAGCAGCATTCTCAAACGCTTTGCATAGATCCCCACCGTAAGCAGCTATATAGACGTCGGCAGTATGCTCCAGAAACTCAAACCTCTTGCCTCCATAACCCGCAGACATAATGAAGCCCCCACAGAATAGCCCCAACTCAAGATTATGATTATATCATATAAGTTTATTCCGGGGCCAATATATAGGTTTGTCAGCTCATTATTAAGTATGGATGGGTGGGATCTGATAGTAATTGGAGCTGGGCCAGCTGGCTTAACGGCTGGAATATATGCTGCCAGAAGCAACCTCAAAACTCTAATTCTAGAGGAGAAGCAGGCTGGGGGTACTCTTCTAATGGCGCCTTGGATAGAAAATTACCCGGGTTTTCCAGAGGGTATAAGCGGAGAAGATCTTGCTAGAAAAATGATTGCTCAGTGCCTGAGGTTTGGCGCCAGCATACATGAATATGAGGGTGTAATCGAGTTAAAGCTGGGGGAACATGGGAGTAAGATTGTCAGGACAGACAAGGCTGAGTATACCGCAAATGCTATCATAATTGCCTCAGGATCTAGGCATAAAAGACTAGGAGTCCCGGGCGAATATGAGTTTGAGGGTAGAGGAGTTAGCTATTGCGCCCTTTGCGATGGGGCTTTCTTTAAGGGTTTAAGGGTTCTCGTTGTCGGCGGAGGCAACACCGCGGTTGTGTCAGCCATCTACCTATCTAAGATTGCAGCAAAGGTCTACTTAGCCCATAGGAGGGAGAGTTTGAGGGCTGAGGAAGTTTACGTTAGCGGTCTCATAAAGAGTGGAGTCGAGATACTATGGAATACGGAAATTAAGAGGATTAATGGTGATTCCAGAGTTAGAAGCGTAACGCTCTTTAATAATCGGTCCGGTGAAGAAATGACGCTGCCAATCGACGGGGTTTTCGTTTGCGTTGGTGAAATCCCAAACAGCGAAATTGTAAAGGCATTAGGGGTAAAGGTTGATGATCAAGGCTACATAATTGTGGATGCCTATCAAAGGACTAATATTGCGGGGGTTTATGCCGCCGGAGACGTAACCTCATTTCCAGTAAAGCAGGTGGGAACAGCTGTTGGGCAAGCGATAGTTGCAGCTACGGAAGCGTATAAGTATGTTAGGAAGCCCTACTATGCTTAACGGCTGAAAATGCATTGGTAATCTAGGATCTTATGGGATATCTGCCGTATTTTCTGCCAACATTAAACATAAGCATGTAGTTTTCCAGCCGAATATAGTTGGCTGCCGTATTACCGCAGCCTAGCGCGTAGCCTCCTCCAGGAGCACATTCACGTATAATGTTTCTGACATATATCTCAAAATCATTTGTGGGGGATCTGGCAAGCTTATCCATGTCAACGCCCCCCAGAATAGCTATTCTGTCACCGTAAAGCCTCTTATATTCCACAACTGGATATGATACATCCTCATAAGAGTGCTTTGCATCTATTCCAACATATTCGATTAAGTCTTCCATAACGATCTTCAGGTTTCCACAGCTATGGAGTATAAAGGGTTTTCCACGTCTATGAACACTTTCGACACACTTTTTATGCCATGGAAAAACATATTTTCTTAAAAAGTTTGGGTGAATCATCGGCCCCGTCTTATACCCCATATCATCGCCCATAGACATCGCTCCAACATCCCTATCCTCAGAGCAAACCTCGCAGTAAAACTGTATGACCGGGCCTATTTTCTGGAACATATCTTCAATTAAGGCTCTATCCATGTAAAGCGACCTGAAGAAGTTTACTGAACCCATAAGCCACATGACGTTCTCTAAGACCCCGCCTGGAGTCAGAGGTATTATTTTCATATTTTGGGGTAACATTTTCCTCAATACGTCAAGCAGCAATCCGCAGGCGCTTTCTATATTATCCAAATCTGGCCAACAATACTTTTCAAAGTCCTCTCTATCCTCTATGGTGCCCCTATTCTCATTCTGCCACGTCCTCTTGCGCCGCGGTAATGGGGCAGTGTCATTAGCCAACAAAATATTCCATCTGGGAAATGGTGAGGGTAAATGGAGAACTACATAGTCATATCCCATCTTCGAGTAGAAATCTACCTGAATCTTTAGGCTACGCTTTAAGCTTTCAATAATCTCCTGACGCCGCTCCCCAGTAGCGATGAGCTTCATCTGGTCGGAAGATAACGTCACCATTCCATTCGGGAGAAGTTCGCCAGTTATGGCTTCAATAACCTCTGGATCGGCAAACAGATCATAGAATGGCACCCTGTCGGGTTCACCCTCAAGGTGTAGAACGACTTCTAACCGGTTGAAATCATTATCCACAACCTACACCCCGATAATTGACTATCTCTAATTTAGACTCTAGGAACTATAAATGGGCTATTGTACGGATTAAGGCTGTGGCTTTGAATGATGCCTTACTCAATCCTTAAAGATTTTTCTTAAGATTCTGTAAGTTAACCCCCATATAACCATATCATCAATGACGAATGCTTGATGCTCCTGGGACCCAATTTTAATTGTTCTCTCGCTAACAAGCAGAGCGTCTAGAGGAGCCCAAACATAGCTTTCTAGCTCACGCTTATTTAGGTTGATCGGCACCTCATTTTTAAGCAGGAAGACGAAGGGAAGAACTATAATATTGGGATTTGACTTGGATCTTTCAGGTTCAACCACGCCGAGAAGAACTCCTTCTCTAAGATCTATGCCTGTCTCCTCATTCACCTCCCTCATAACAGTCTCCAGCAAGCTCCCATCCCTCAATTCGCGCTTCCCTCCTGGAAGAGAGAAGTGTCCAGACCAAGGATCACGTGGAGATATAGCTCTCTTCACCACCAACAAGTATATGTTTGAGTTGAGCGCCTTGAGTATAATTGCTACTGCCGCGTTAGCAGACTTTTCCAGGCGCTCAGAGAAAGGTTCTAGGTTCTTACTAATTATTTCAATTTTATCCAACTCAATTCTCTCCTTGATAAGATCTGATGCAAAGACATAATTATCTCAACGCAGACAACCTTTGCCTCCGCCCATACTTCCTGGTTGCCCTGAAATATACTTCAAGGTTTGCTATTGGCACGCTGTCTGGAATTGAGCCTGAAACGTTTATAAAGTAGCCTGGATAGGGGCCTGCTGTTTTGATACACCTCTTAACCTCATTAATAACCTCATCTGCGGAGCCATATGTTAGTTTGCCTACGTCTACGCCGCCAATAATAACTTTATGGTTCCCATACTTCTCAGCTATGAGATTTAGATTGGAGCACTCCTCAATTATAAATCCATCTGCGCCAGCCTCGGCGATGTCGTCTACTATAGGAGTTATGTCGCCATCAGTACAGAAGAGGACGATTATTCCCTTCGACCCTAGCTCCCGCCATATGCGGCTATACCATGGGAAAAGGTATCTGCGCATCCAGCTTATTGGGAAGAATGGGCCGCGCGTTGAGCATATATCATCATGGCTTATGAAAGCCTTTATATTTGTCTGGGACCAGGCCTTCGCCTCGAGCAGTGAGAGTCTGCCAAATCTATCCAGGAGCTTCTCAAACCTTTTTGGATCCATATATGCTGCCCTTATTACCCAGCGTAAGCCGAACATTTTGATTAGCCACATCATGCAGGTGTGATATGTTCCTCCTGGAACAAGCTGATTTTTATAAATTGACTGATATTCTCTATGAACCTCTTCAAAGTGTTCTACGAGGCTGTTCAGCGGCGGTATATTCCACTCCTCAAATGGATCAAAATCTAAGATTTCATCGATGGACTTGACCTCCGCCAATTTCCTCCAGACTGTTGGGTAGGCTTTTGACCAAGAGTCCCTCCTCTCTTCAACGCCTTCATATTTCTTAGCAATAAACTCCTCAAAAGGCGTATATGTAAACCAAACCATGTCAAGGTCTAAATTAGCGAATGCTAGGCTCTGCGCCTCCCTAGGCTCCTTAAGCGGGTCTAAGCCTGAGACCTTAGCTATAAACTCGCTGTGCTGGAGAAACTCTATCTGAGGGATTTTCTCGCTCTCCTCAAGATAAAGTGCCGATAGGGCCCTTTCATAGCCCATAGCATTACCTCATCCAATCAACGCTGTTTGCTTCTCATGCTACGACGTAATAATCAGCCTTTAAGTGTTCTTGGAGCAGATTCTGGTCATAAAGAAATCCTTGAATCCAGCTACATCTACGTCTACGCATACTTTTACAGGGTTATCTTCCGGCCTAGCTGGAAGGGCTATTGTCTGCCCAGTAGTATATTCGCCCTTAGTCTCCACAAGTATCTTCATATCTACTGTTTTCACTAAGCTGGGGTCTATTGAAACTGAGAGCGCTAGGGGGTCGTGAAGCCACGTGTAATCCCTTTTGACGATCCTTAAATATTCTTCAACCATCGAGACTATTAAGTTAGCTAGAGGGGATTTAACGGCCGATATTTCGCCGAGATCTTTCCGATCTATGTAGACTTTAAGCGTTACATCGAGTGGAACCATGGTTATTGGCGCTCCGGAGCTGAAAACTATCTTGGCAGCCTCAGGATCACATAAAATGTTATGCTCTCTATATGGAAGATTTAGGCCGTTAAATAGCCTAGTTACCCCGCCCATAATTATTATCTCCTTAACGTTTTTAACTATATCCGGTTCCCTGATAATTGAGGCTGCTAGGTTAGTTAGAGGCCCTATGGCGACCAGCGTAATTTCACCCTTCATAGACATTACTTCTGAAATTATCAGGTCGACGGCATGAAATTTAGAAATTTCTAGCCCATCATCTTCCGGAGTTAAAATCCCGCTACCCTCATGCCCCGCCCATCCTAAAATTGGCCTATCTCTCATAAGCGGCTGGGCTATTCCAGGAGCTACGGGAACATTCTCTAACCCAGCAATTTTCAGCATTTTCTTAGCTATTTTCGCCCTAAGGTTAACGTTGCCGTGAACTGTTGTCACAGCTCTCAACTCAATATCCTTCTTTGACTGTATGGCGAGGGCTAATGCCAATGCATCGTCGACATCGGTTCCAATATCCGTGTCAAGAATAATCCTCCTCAAAGGCGATTAACCCCCATCAAACATATTATTACTTGCTTTCATAGAATAATTTTTGCTATTTGAGCCCTAATTTAGCTAAATATTATTAGGAGGAATCCAATTAGATGAAGTTGGGGGTTTAGAATGGTAAATATACTGATAGTTTACGATTCAAGAACTGGGAATACTGAAAAGGCAGCTTTTCTTGTGGCTGAGGGAGTGAGAAAGGTTAGTGGCGTAAACTGTGTAGTTAAGAGGGTTGACGATGTTACATTAGACGATCTCCTTAATGCCAATGGAATAATGGTGGGGTCGCCAACATATTATGGCGGCATGAGCGCAAAGATAAAGGATTTATTTGATAGAAGCGTTAAGGTTCACGGCAAGCTTGAGGGGAAAGTTGGGGCAGCGTTTACAACCTCAGGTGGAACCGCAACGGGAGCTGAGACAACACTACTATCTATGATTGAAGCTATGCTAATTCACGGGATGATAGTTAAAGGCGACCCTGAAGACAAGCACTATGGGCTGGCCATAGTCGGCGCTCCGGAGAGCGAGGAAGATAAGAATCTTTGTAGAGAATTCGGATATAAATTCGCCAATCTAGTGGTAAAGATTTCTAAGGCAATGACAACATAACATAATAAGATTTCTCAAAGGTAGGAGTATGAAGGCTGTAGTATTGGCCGCTGGCGAAGGACATAGACTCAGACCTTTAACCTTCACCCGCCCGAAACACATGATACCAGTTGGCGGAAAACCAATCTTAGAGCACCTGATAAACGCTCTTAAGATTCCGGAGATAGATGAAATTTTACTGGTCGTTAATTATAAGGCTGAAGCTATAAAAGCCTATTTTAGCGACGGCTCAAAACATAGCGTAAAGATAAGATATATCTTCCAAGAGAGGGTTAACGGAACAGCTGGTGCAATCTACTCTGCAAAAAATTATGTTGATGACGATTTTTTAGCTATTAATGGTGATCTATTAGTATCGAGCAATGCAGTAAGGAGTATTATTCATGCACATAGCATTGATGAGAGTGCAGTAACTCTCGCAGCCGTCCAAACTGAGAGGCCGGAGGATTATGGTGTACTAAGGGTAGAGGGTGGAAGGCTTGTCGACATACTCGAGAAACCCGCCATGAAATTAGCGGGGAACTGGAATCTAGTTAATGCGGGAATTTATGTTTTTACAACAAGAATCTTCGATTTTATAGAGGATACTCAGCCATCTGAAAGAGGAGAGCTGGAGATAACCGATTCCATCCGGCTAGCCATAAGTAGAGGAGAAAAGGTCTCGGTTACAAAGATTTCGGGCGATGAGTGGCTTGATATCGGAAGGCCTTGGGATCTATTTGACGCAAATATGCGTGTGCTTAAAACAATTAGACCGGAAATTTTAGGGAAGGTTGAAGAAGGCGCTCACATTAGAGGCCCAGCTTTTATAGGGGAGGAAACTATTGTCCGCTCAGGCTCATATATTGAGGGCCCTGTTTTTATAGGCGATGGATGCGACATAGGTCCGAATTGCTATATACGTTCATATACGAGTATAGGTAGAAATGTTAGGATTGGAAATGCATGTGAGGTTAAGAATAGCATATTGATGGATAACGTTCATGTTGGGCATCTCTCCTATGTTGGCGACAGCATAATAGGGGAAAATTGTAATCTTGGGGCCGGATTCATATCAGCCAACCTCCGCTTCGATAAAAGAACTATAAGGATGAGGGTTAGAGGAGAGGTGATCGATACCGGTAGGACAAAGATGGGGGTTATTATGGGCGATAATGTCATGACCGGCGTAGGCGCCCTATTCATGCCGGGGGTAACAGTAGGATGCAACTGCTGGATTGGCCCGAACATAGTAGTTTATGATGATGTCCCTCCAAACACAATTCTAATATTAGAGCAGCAAGTTAAACATAGATCCCTCGAAGCCATACAATAAAGTAATAAGCATCAAAATACACATTTATTTCAAATAGGAGAGGAAATATGTCAACAGCCGAGAGAAGATTCATTACAGAAATTTCCTCACTCATTGATAAGATGGTCAGCGTTATAACCGTTGACGGGAAAACATATGTTGGAATCCTTGTCGGAATAAACCCGGCCAATTTAAGCCTATGCCTATCAGATGCTAGGGATGAGAAGGGTCAAATTATACCGAAGATTGTATTAAGTGGAGGCAGGGTTGCTGAGATCCTATCGGTTGAGAAGCCCTTCGATCTTAAAGGCTTAGCTGAAAGGCTTGAAAGAGTCTTCCCCAAAATGGTTAAGCTTTACGAGAAAGAGGGCTTCATATGGGTCATGGATAAGATTAAAGTAACACAGGATGGCGTTGTCGAGGGAACCGGGCCAGCTGCGGAAAGAGTCCAAAAAATATACCAACAATTCTTACAGGAAATAAGAGGAGAGTAGAGGTATCATCGGTATAATTCTTCCCTTTTTGTTAATTATCTTAAAAATTAAACCTTAAATTAAACCTTTAAATAAACCATTCTGGCCTAGCTGTAACCTCTCTCCTTCTGGACAAGGCTCCAAAATCGAACGGCGACAAAACATTTATTAGGTCTTCCGGCCTACCTAAACCGCTTGCGTCAACTTTAATCTTTAATACCTGAGATAGAGCCTTTAAGAGTTCGGCTGCAGCCTCCCTATCAGGATAGTTTCCAGGCGTCTCGGAGAGCAGGCAAAGTCCCCTCATACCACGTATTTTGCATAGACCTATCAAGAGGCCAGCCACGCCAAAAATACTAATTTTTAGCGGCTCAGCGCCCAATTCTCTAGCAATCTTCGCGGTCTCATCATCTGATGCTGCAAAATAAAGTTTCGGCTTAACAACTGTTCTGTTGGGTCTATATCCCCCAAGAGTTATGACGAATTTACAGTCAAGTTCTTCGGCAACATCAAGTATGCATCCGCAGAGCTCATATTGGCCGCGTGGCGTGAGCGCCTGCGTGTTTCCATATAAAAGTATTAGATCCCGCCCTCCAAACCCACTTCCCCTAAAATAATACAGCTGGTTGACTGGATATTTTAGAATGCCCCCCTCACCAGTTATAACCATGTCGTGGAAATGTGAGGACGTTATCTCGCAGAAGAGCCTTACATCAAGCTTCTTTATGAGGTAGGCTACTGCTATGTTTGCGACAAGCCCTATGCCCGGCAGCCCCTCAATGAGAACCGGATCAGTTAATTTAGGCCTTTCATATATTTTTACTTTACAGACCAAACCTCACTCCACCAGTCTAACCTATAAGATGATTAAGGCGATAATTAAACATCGTGCTGGTGCTTAAGATATGGTGGAGTTCGAAGTCTTTGAGAGAGACTTGCTTGCGAGGATCGGGAGGATCAAAACCAAGAGCGGAGTCATTGAGACTCCAAGTTTCCTGCCAGTCATAAATCCAGTTAGGGAGAGCGTTGAGCCTAAAGAATTATGGGAGAATTTCAACTGCAAAGCTTTAATAACAAATGCGTACATTGTGAAGAAACACTTCGGCGACGATGCGAAATTGAAGGGCATACATGAGATACTTAAATATCCGGGGGTTATCATGACCGATTCCGGCGCCTATCAGATCCTCGTATATGGGAGCCTGGAAATAACTAACGATGAGATCATAAGGTATCAGGAGGAGATAAACACAGACATCGCGACAATACTAGATTTACCAACAGGCTGGGATGTCTCAGTAGACTACGCAAAATATACTGTTGAGGAGACTTTGAGGAGGGCTAGGGAGTGGGCGGATATAAGGAGTAGGACGGATATAGTTTGGGTTGGGCCGATACAAGGAGGACGCTACATAGATCTTATAGCCGAATCAGCTAGAGATATGGGGAAGCTGCCATTTGATATACATGCGCTGGGAAGCCCAACCAGAGTCATGGAGCAATATCTATTTGACGTGCTTGTCGATATGATAGTCACCGCTAAAATGAATTCTCCAATAGAGAGACCATTCCACCTCTTTGGGGCAGGCCATCCAATAATGTTCTCCCTAGCCGTCGCCTTGGGATGCGATCTCTTCGATTCAGCGGCATACTCAATCTTCGCCCGCGAGGGCAGATATTTAACAGATCATGGAACAATTCGCATCGAAGACATCGAGTATCTTCCATGCTCCTGCCCCGTATGCGTAAAGTATAGTCCAAGGGATCTCATGGATATGCCAAGCAAGGATAGGGAAAGGGAGTTGAGCAGACACAATCTATACGTCTGCTTCACTGAAATCAGAAGGATTAAGCAGGCTATAGTTGAGGGCAGGCTATGGGAGTATTTGGAGGCGCGGGCGCACACCCACCCCTCGCTTCTAAAGGCGCTTAAGAGATTAAAGAAGTACTGCGAGTATATTGAAAGGGGCAGTCCCTATTCGAAGAAGAAGGGCTTATTCTTCTTTGGCTCAATAGACTTAATTAGACCCGAAGTCATCCGACATTACAGAAGACTGAAAGAGAGATATGCTCCTCCAAAGTGGGCTAAGACGCTGGTTTTAATCCCCGATTCTGAAACAAAGATGAACCGTAGGAGAAAATATGTTAAAAGGGTCGTCTCAAGAGTATGTAGGAGACTTGGCTTATATCCAGGTGAAATACATGTATGCTTCTACTCGCCGCCCTTCGGGGTTATTCCGATAGAGCTCGCCGAAACCTACCCACTATACCAGTATGAGTATGCTTACCCACCGGATCATGAGACGATAGAGGCGATTGCTGAGTGGGTCTCAGAATATATTGCTGCTAACTCATATATGAGAGTTATATTTTTGGCGGACAGAGGGGGCTGGAGTGAGGAAGCAGCGAATCTATGCGTTAGAAAAATTAGGGAAAGGGAGGTTAAGGTTGACATACTCGTCTTCTTAGATTAGCATAGATTCAAAAAATTAATATTATTCTAAGAGATAAAATTAAGGACTAAATAGCGATCTATTGACGGTGGAGAAAATTCGTTGGAAATAAGATTCTTAGGCGGAGCTAGAGAAATTGGTAGGACAGCTATAGCTGTTAAGACGGACAAGACCCAAATTTTACTTGATTATGGCGTTATGCTCAATCATACACCTGGTTTTCCAATGCATGTTCCGCCAAAGGAAGTTAACGCAATAATAGCTACACACAGCCATTTAGACCACACTGGCGCTATACCAATATTTCACATAAGCGAGCGGACGCCAGTCTATGGAACAAAATTAAATCTAGAGCTAACAAGCCTATTGATTAAAGACTTCATCCATTTATCAGGCTATTATCTACCCTTCGAATACATAGAGCTCAACTCTATGGTCAGAAGCTACGTTAGCGTGAATTTTAGGGAAGAGGTTAAAGTTGGCGACATAAAATTCACACTTTTGAACTCAGGCCACATTCCTGGAGGGGCATCCGTCTTAATTGAGGCTGAGGGTAAGCGGCTCCTCTACACAAGCGACTTTAACACTATAGAGACTAGGCTCCTACCGAGCGCAGATCTAAATTTTGGAGAATTGGACGCTGTCATAATCGAGAGCACATATGCTGATGAAGAGCACACAGAGCGTAGACAACTCGAAGAGAGATTTATTAAGGAGGTTGTTGAGGTTGTTGAGTCAGGCGGCACGGTTCTGGTTCCAGCATTCAGCGTAGGCCGTGCCCAAGAGATAGCATGCGTCCTAGCAGCCCATCACTTTGAATACCCAGTCGTTATGGATGGTATGGCGCGGGAAGCAAGCAGAATACTAATGAGCCATCTAGAATTCCTTAGGGATCCAAAGCTCTATATGGACGCCATTCATATGATCGGTTGGGTGGATGATTGGAGGGAGCGTAAGAGGGCAGCGAAGCGGCCGGGCGTAATAATAGCGCCAGCTGGAATGCTTAAGGGTGGCCCGGCAACATACTATACCCAGATAGTTGGAAAAAAATCTAAGAACGCAATCTTCCTAGTTGGATATCAAGTTCCCGGAACCCCTGGACGCGAATTGCTGGAAAGTGGTAGATGTGTTATAAATGGTAAGGTTCGCAAAATTAAGGCTAGAGTTGGCTTCTTTGACTTCTCATCGCACGCTGGTGCAAAGGAACTTAAGAACACCATTAAGATGCTTAAGGGTAAGCCTAAAGTATTCACTATTCATGGAGCAGAAGGAAACTGCCAAAAATTCGCTAAATGGATCGAGGAGGAGGTTGGCTTAGAGGCAAATGCGCCAGATCCTGGAGAAAAATTCATTATATAGGGTTATGTTTAATGAAAATCTACATAGTTCGGGTTGGCGATGTTGAAACAAGCGTCCTAGAGCCTATTAGGAGAGAGGTTGCTAAAACATTCAATGTGAATTGCGAGCTCATTGATGAAGCAATATCAATACCCATGGAAGCATATGATCGTGTCAGGCGGCAATTCCTCTCAGAAATATTGCTGAGTAAGGTGCTAAATCTCGCAATGAAGATGGAAAAGGAGACTGGAGAGGTGTGTATAGTACTAGGCGTTACAGGCGTCGATATCTACGCCAGGGGAATGAATTTCATTTTTGGCGAAGCACAGTGTCCCGGAAAGTCCGCTCTGATATCGCTCTTCAGGCTTAGACCTGAATTTTATGGAGAAGAGCCAAATAAGGATCTCCTCATAGATAGAGCAATTAAAGAAGCCATTCATGAATTGGGGCATGCCCTCGGGCTGAGACATTGTAAAAACCCTTTATGCGTTATGTTCTTTTCACTTCATATAGGTATGACTGATAGAAAGACGCGTAGATTCTGCGAGAAGTGCGCAGTTAAAGTGAGACATATTATAGGACTTTAAGAGGGGCGTCATCAAATGAGCGTTTATAAAAAAATGGAATAACTATTTTTGCTGAAAATTCACTCGCCAACAATCCTTTTCAACTGATTAAGTAATTCTCTCGCATGAGTTAAAGCTTCCTCAACAAAAGTGTATCCTCTGTATGGAGCCGCAAGCTCCTCAATGTTCGCCACATCATTTATAAAGCGCTTTATGCTCTCTTTATCCATCCTTTCAAGAGCTCTTTCCAGGTCCCTTAAGACATTAAGGGCTCTCCTCGCCTCATAGGAATAGTATTCATAGGGTCCAATAAGGCTCTTTATGGCTTGTATTTCACGCATAGCGTCACTAACGCTCATACCGCCCACCAAAAAATCTTTATAACAGTATAAATTTAAAGATTTTTGAATCTTCTAACAACCTTTAAATGATTACCACTGTTCATGCGGTCGGCAGCTACATAGATTTCTGGCAATTACTTAAAAGGAAGAGCCCCTAGTATGCTATTGATGGAGGGATCTCTATCTTGAAGGGTTTTAGGATCGTCTTTCCATCGGCAAATAATATTGCCATCGAGGAGTTTGATATTAGGGAGCCATCTGAAGACGAAGTTTTAATAGAGACAATTGCAACATTAATAAGTACTGGGACTGAGCTAACGGCTCTCATGGGAGATTTTCCCGAGCAATCTGCTTGGTCAACATATGTTAAATATCCTTTTGTGCCGGGCTATTCGAGCGTTGGCAGAGTAGTTAAATGCGGCGCCAAAGTTAGAGGATTTATTGTTGGCGATTTGGTTGCCGCAACATCACCGCACGCAACTCATGCTACTGTCAGCTCAGCCCAGCTCATAAGTATACCGAGCAAAATTAGTGTTGAGGAGGCATGTTTTCACACAATAGCGGCTGGAGTAATGAACTCAGTTAGGCTTGCAAGGGTTTCTTTGGGAGAGTCCGTCGCAGTTGTGGGTCTTGGGCTTCTTGGGCAGATGGCTGTAATCTTCTCCAGAATATCTGGAGCTTATCCAGTGATAGCTATAGATATCTCAGATTTTAGGTTGAATCTATCAAGAATATCAGGAGCCACGCATACTATACGCGCTGATAGATGGGAGAATGTGGTGGAGACCGTTAGAGAGATAACTAAAGGTAGAATGGTAGATAAAGTCTTTGAGGTAACAGGGAACCCAGAGGTTATACCTAAAGCCATAACTCTCACCAGATCCCTAGGATGCTTCGTGGTTTTGAGTTCACCGAGGGGGAAGACAACAATGGACTTTCATGATGAAGTCAATAGGCCAAGTAGGATAATAATTGGAACGCACTTCAGTAGTCAACCAGAGTATGAGACACCGTACAATCCATGGACGAGGAAAAGGAATGTGGAGCTATTCTTTGACCTCCTCTCAGCCGGATATGTTAAAGTCAACCATTTAGTGACGCATAGATACTTCTGGCGAGATGCAGAAGAAGCTTATAGAATGCTCCTAAGAGATAGGGCTAACGCCATGGGTGTAATCCTCCAATTCAAAAGTTATTAGCCTAAGGTGGATGGTGGATTAGGGATGACTATTCCCAAAAGACCTAAACGGATCCTCTTCGTTTGCACTGCTAATGTAGATAGAAGTCCGACCGCTGAAGCCATCTTGAAGGGCATTAAGGGATTTGAGGTTCAATCTGCTGGAATATGGCCTAACGCCAGAAGAAGAATAACTAAGGAGCTTATCGACTGGGCGGACATAATATTTGCAATGGAAGATTATCATAAAGAAGTTATAGTGAGCCTAAAACCAGAAGCTGAAAATAAGACTGTTGTGCTTAATGTGCCGGACATTTATCCAAGAAATGACCCCAACCTAATAAAAATATTAAAGGAAAGGATCTCAGAGCATCTTGGGATAGTCTGGGAAGAGTAAAGCTGTATGACCTAAATATCTTGTGCTATGTAGTTGGTGCTAAACTCACAGAACCTTCATGGCCCACAGTATGCCATTTAATAGGTGTATTTGGAACCACTTTTCACGCCATATTTCCTTAAAATGCCCAAATGCTGTATAGAAGACTCTACCCTCCCCATAGTTATGGCACCAACATAGCGCATAATCGTTATCTGGTCTGGTCCCCTTACTTAAGTCAACTGAGCTATTATCTAGCCTTATTAGAACATGAGTCCTCTCACGAGACCAGTCCCTAAAAGTATAAACTTCCTCCTTAACGGTAAACCTCTCCGGCAGATGTCTCGTAGCTGGATGAGTTCTATCCTCAACTATGACTGCAACCTCTTGGGTCCATGGGTGGCTGTGAAAGTATCCGCCGAGCATCCTTCCATACTCTGGAAACTTATAGAATGTGTCAGCCGCGTTATGAACGCCTATAAAGCCCATCCCGCCTTTAATCGCATTTATGAAGTCCATCTTTTGTTCGTCGGATATGGGCAGTTCGCCTGTGGTTGCGAAGAGCACAGCATCAAACTTCTTTAAGTCTTCACGGTTTAAAAGGTTACACTCATCTGTGGCAACAACGTTAAATTCTCCCGATTCTCTGCCAATACTTTCAACAGTCTCTCTGGCAACTGGCAGATAGTCGTGCTTAAAGCCTGCTGAATGTGTTATCATAAGGAGCCTTCTCACAATCTTAAGCCTCCAAGACGCTGTATTCTTTTCTACTTATTTATTTTAGCTATTAATGTTTTTCTGAATATTAGGGACGGTTTGGCTTATTTCTCCCTAACTCTCCTAGCTATTTCCTCGATTTTGTCGGCGGCATCACTTAAAATTTTGGCAGCCTCTTTAAGAGATTGCTCATCAAATTTTTCCTCAAGAGCCTCACCTAAATCCATAAGGGACTTGAGTGTTTTCTCAAGAGAATCTCGCATCTCAGTAAGCTTCCTCATTGGTGGAATAAACCATATGAAGCGTGGAGCGAAAAAGATCATTTTTCTCATCTTTTCCTGTAATCTAGCCTGCTCCTCCAGAAGCTTTATACCCTGATCAGTAATAGTATAGCGCTTTACTCCAACCTCTCCGCTCGGAACCTCTCTGATATAACCCTTATCCTGCAGCCAAGCTAAAAGCGGATAAATTGAGCCTGGGCTAGGTTTCCAGAAGCCGTGTGTCTCCCTCTCAATCTCATCCATAATCTCCGAGCCTGACATTGGTTTCTCCTTCAACAGCCAAAGCACATGAAATCTTAGAAAACCCTTTGGGACGCAAGCCAAATGTTTACATAGATTCCTTCGTGGGCTATGCGGTGGGGGTGAAATTGGTGGATGTAGAGGCGGCGGAGGGTGCCAACGATGATGCCAATGATCTTCTCTACCAGAATTGGACATTATATCACCATTGATATCAATTTTGATACATATATATAACTTTTACGTAGCGGCAGGATTTTAAAATTTTTATGGATGGGACACTTATGCTTATTTTGGGTGCTTTTAGATGGTTAACGCAGCGGACTTTATTGGGAGAGACGTTATCTCGATAAAAGATTATACACGTGAAGAGATAGATTTCATCTTAAAATTTTCCAGTGAAATGGAGCCTCTTGTAAAAACTGGCTCTGATATGCTTAAGGGTAAGATTATGGCAACCCTATTCTTTGAACCGAGCACTAGAACGAGGTTGAGCTTTGAGACGGCGATGTATAAGCTTGGGGGCTCAGTTATAGGGTTTAGTGAACCAGAAATATCGTCGGTGAAGAAGGGTGAGAGCTTAGCCGACACAATCCGCGTAGTTGAGAAGTACGCCGACATAATAGTTCTACGCCATCCAGCTGAAGGAGCTGCGCGTTTCGCCGCCGAATACGCTAAAGTGCCAGTTATAAATGCGGGTTCAGGAGCTGAGGAACATCCAACCCAAGCAATCCTAGACCTATATACGATCCTTAAGGAGAAAAAGCGGATTGACGGATTAACGATAGCGCTAATGGGCGATCTGCGGTATGGTAGAACGGCCCACTCGCTCGCCTATGCATTATCGCTGTACAACGTCAGGTTATTTCTTGTATCCCCAGAACTTCTGAGGATGCGAAGAGAAGTCTTAGAGGATATAAAGGGTCGTGTAGAGGTTTCTGAACACACAAATATAGAGGAGGTTCTTCCCGAGGTTGACGTCTTATATGTAACCCGCATTCAGAAAGAGAGGTTTCCAGATTTATCTGAATACGCCAGGGTTAAAGGATCATATAAAATAGATTTGAGCATGCTGAGGAAAGCGAAGAGCGACCTCATAATACTACACCCGCTTCCAAGAGTAGATGAGATCTCGGTTGAAGTTGACTCAACACCATTCGCGAAATATTTCCAGCAGGTTGAAAATGGCTTAGTTACGCGGATGGCCCTGTTATCATTAATCTTAGGTGCGGTAAAGGAATAAGAGGCCCTATTAGAGGGAGACTATTAGATCTATGCGCATGAAATCCAATGGAGTGGAGCATTATTTCACTCCTAAACCGAAGTCTAAACCAGAGTTTAAGTTAATACGCGCCCACCTACGTGGGAGAGAATTCCTATTTTTAACATCCGCAGGAGTCTTCTCCAAGAGCCGCATTGATTTAGGTACAAAAGTCCTAGTTGAGCACATGATTCTACCGGATAAAGGATACGTCCTGGATGTCGGCTGTGGATATGGAGTCATCGGAATAGTCGCCGCCGCACTAAATCCAAATATTTACGTGCTCATGGTTGATATAAATAGGCGGGCAGTGAACCTAGCCAAACACAACATTAGGATCAACAGGGTAAGTAACGCCGAAGCTAGATGTGGCAGTCTATATGAGCCAGTTAAAGGCATGATGTTTAACTGCATACTATCTAATCCACCTATAAGTGCTGGGCTAGCAACGGTTAGAGCCATGGTAACTGACGCGCCAAAACACATGTATGATGGTGGCACGTTGCAAATGGTTGTGAGGTCAAGGGTTGGCGGGGAGCGAATTGCACAAATGCTTGAAGAGACCTTTGGCAAATTCACGGTCCTTGTGAGAAGGAGTGGGTATCGTGTCCTGATGGCTGAGAAGAGGTAAGCAATATGTGACTCTATACCATAACCCCTCAATCCTCTCGCGTGATCAGCTCACTGCATATCTTTTCCTTTCCGAAACTTTAAAGTTAATGGAAGACACTTCCTTTCTTGTGATTGGGAATGGATCCAAGAGAAAGATTTTTTAGGGCTTTAGATTTGGAAGAGCCAGATTATATTCCTGTGACAGATCTCGCCCTTGACCCGCCAATAGTCGATGCAATTCTAGGAAAAAGATTTTCAGGTGAAGTTTTCACTATGGCTGGTGGAAGCGTAGGATGGGAGAAGTCACTGAGCTATAGGCTCGCCCTAGTCGAGGCATGTAAAAAGCTGGGTTTTGACGCAGTACCAGCCTTATCTGACTACTCGCTCACAACAAAAGACTATAAGCCCAAATATATTGACGGAAAAAGGTATATTGATCATTGGGGCAGAATAATGCAGGTTAGTGTAGGGGCGAAAACAACGTTCTTCGTTGGCGGCACAGTTAACTCCTATGAGGATCTAGAGTCATACGAGCCTCCAGACCCATATCATCCAGATGTCATCGAAGCTATCGACAAGATTATGGGGGAGTTGAAGGGCGAGAATATCGCCATTATAGCGCAATGTCATAGCGGGTGGCACATGGCCTTTCAAGTGAGAGGTGGAATAGACAAGATTCTAATAGACTTCTATCGTAACCCATCATTTGTAAAAAAGCTTATGGATAAGATCGCAAAATCCTGTCAAGGATTCGCTAAGGTTATGGCTGAAGCTGGCGTAGACGCACTCTTTGTGACCGATGACTATGCCGACAGAAAGGGCCCATTCATGAACCTGAAAATCTTTAGGGAATACGAATTACCTAACCTAAAGGAGATAGTTAACATTGGGAGGCGGCATGGCATACCAGTGTTAAAACACACGGACGGAAATATTTATCCAATACTGGAAGATATAATTGAGTCTGGAATAGATTGCCTGCATCCCATAGAGCCCGAAGTGATGAGCCTAGAGGATATTAAGGATAGATATGGTTCAAAAATCTGTCTAGCTGGAAACGTTGACTGCAAGTACGTCCTCCCCTTCGGCGATGAAAACGACGTTAAAAGGGACGTAAGAAGATGCATTAATGCAGCCGCGGCAGGCGGGGGCTTCATCCTGACATCAAGCAACTCACTGCATGCTAACGTTAAAGTGGAAAACATTCATGTGATGGTGAAGGAAGGGAGGAAATATGGAAAGTATCCCCTACGTGACATGCGGTTTTCTAGTGCTTTGCGCAGCTAAATATATAGTCAGTCATGTCTGTAAGAGTAAAGCTCAATAGTATAAACACATGTAAAATATCTTCTCTATACATTTCTTTTTTCAGCATTTTTCGCTTACCATAATATTTCTTTCAAGCTAACTTTAAATTTCTCAGCCCATTGGCCGCTATAGAAGTTTTATCCAGTATTCACTAGCATCCTTAATTATAACGCTGCTATGCTTAACCAACTCAAACTCCTCAGGGGTATAGGCAAGTATTTCGAATCCATGCGTGTCTGGCGCGATTTTTCTTAGCATGCTCATCCTATCATATATGTGCATTCCTCTAAACTTCGATGAGATAACTATCAAGTCTATATCGCTGCCCTCAATCCAATCTCCCCTCGCATAGCTCCCGAAAAGATAGACTTCAGCCTCACCAATCTCCCTGACTAGATTTTCTAGGAAAATTTTTATAGCATCTAACACGCTCTTAGGAAGATCTCTCGATAACCTCTCTAACAATCCTAATGACCTCCTCAGCAACTTCAAGGGCTCTCCTAGCTTGCTCCTCGGAGATACTCTCTGAAGGAACCTCAAGCCCAGCATTAGGATATCTTGCAACTATGTAATATTGCGAGACCTCTGGGATTCTTCCAACAACACTTTCGCTGAATCTAAGAACTGCAGACAAACCTCTATAGAGCATAACTAAATCATGTCCCCTAGGAGGCCTAGCTCTCAAAACACCAATATAAACCGCCTTAAAAGCTTTCTCGCAAGCCTGCTGGCACATGAATGCGGTCAAAGCCCAATCTCTATCCCTAATAGCCCTCTTAGCCCTCTCAAAATCAACAATAGCCTCCCTAAACCAATTTAAAGCTTCAGCTCTAACCATAAGAAGCTCTGTCTCCAGACCTCATGGATTAACTTGTTTTATGGAGCATATATGCTTAACCCTTTGCTCACGTAAATATTTTTTATTTCTGGAGAATAATGTTTATGAGGTGACTTTTGTTTGAAGGAATTTAAGCCTAAGTTTGGTATTGGTGTAGTGTTAGGGAATAATGTTCGATTAGGCGCTGGTGTAATCATATGGAATTATGTTGTGATAGGCGATAACACTATAGTGGGTGATGAAACGAAAATTGGAAGTTTCTGCGATATAGGTAAGGATGTTAAAATAGGTAGAGGCTGCAATATTCAGGCGCACGTAACGATCTCAAATGGCTGCGAAATAGGGAATAACGTTTTCATAGGACCGAATGTAGCTATCTTAAATGATAAGTACCCCGTGAGTAAGCGCGTGACGCCGCCAGTGATAGGAAATGATGTTATAATTGGTGGTGGTGCAATAATAATGCCCAACATAGTGATAGGTGATGGAGCAGTTATAGCTGCTGGAAGCATTGTTACAAGAGACGTGAATTCAGGAGCGGTGGTTAAGGGTATACCGGCAAAAGCCTTTATGAGAAGAGAAGAGTACGAAAATAAAAGAAGAATGTTTATTGGAGAAACTTAGCCTTTCTCCTCAATTATACTCTCAACCACATCCACTGGGTCCTCAAGCTCCATAAGAAGTGTTTTAACATCGAGCCTTTTCCCCAGATGCTTTTCGGCTTTTCTTAAGACATCTTCTGGCTTTGTAATGTATATTGGAAAACCTCTGTTAGCTAAATATTCGTTTACATGTATTTTGCCGAAAACATCGATTACTATGCTCGGTGTGCCAGATAATGCGGCTTCTCTCGCTATTGTTCCACCCACGCTGACTACCAGATCGGCTTGAGCAGCTAAACTAGCTGAATCGATAAAGCCTTTAGGGATAAGTAGCCCCCGCCTTCGCCTTCTACTATACCTGCTTAAATATATTACTTGCCCGAGTGAAGTAAGCTTTTCGGCAATTTTCTCCATTATATCTACGGTTCCCTTGGCGTACGCCGCTTTAATTTCGCTTTGCCTAACAACTATAAGAGGTCTTTTAAAATTAAACTCCGCAAATGGCTTAAAGTTCTTCATCCACGCAACCTCGTCTACACCATCAAATTGGACTATTTTTCTCGCGCCATAGCTTCGTATTACCTCTTGAGGAATAGCTTTCGATGCAACTACAACGCTTGCAAGTGGAACCGTTAATCTATTTACCGCATCCGCATGTGGTGTATCAAATGTGCAAATTATTGGCACGCCGAGGCCGAAAGCGACTCGGCAGAGGTCGACAGAACAATGACAAATTGCATAGTTAGGCGGATTCCCCATAAAAATCTTAGAAAACTTTAACTGCCTTTTTAAACTTTCATAAAGCCTTGTATATAAGGTTCTTGGATCATACTTTCCAATCACTTCGACTTTTAGGTTTAGATGCTTTGTTAGCGGTATAGTGTCCGGGTGTCTTCTTGTCGTGAATATTATTTCATGCCCTTTCTCCTCTAGACGCTTTGTTATAGCAGCACCATACCGTATGTGTTTTCCCGTGCATGCATCATACCATATCCTCATGGCTTTTTCACTCCTTATCAGGCTATAGATATCAGTACGGCGGCTGTAGTCGTAAGTGTAAAGAGTGATGCCACTAATAAGACTAGTTTTCGCTCAGTTGTCGGGTGGTAGTAGGCTATTAGAGTTAAGAGACTTCTTCTATGAGAGGCTTTAAGTACGAGTCCGTCCATCTCAATCTTGGCTCTGCGCTTAAAAAATAGAATGTTGATTAATACAAGCGATGAGTTAAATATGAAGGGTAGTATAGAGATGGCTAGGGTTTGTTCTATATTAGATATTATTGCATAGGAGGCTAATGTGATTCCTAAGGCAAAAGATCCTGTATTCCCAACAAATATTTTGCCCCTAAAATTATAGTATGCTAGAGCCCAGGAAACCGCCAGCGGAGCGTAGAGGAGGACGCTCACTTCTCGACCATGAATTATTGAAGTTATGAATAGTCCAGTTAAAACTATTGAGGGACATATAGTTTCTAATCCATTTAATCCACCTAGCTGGTTAACAGCATTGGTTGTTATTGTAACTATTGTCGGGATGATTAATAGATAATAGTATATTCCGAAGTTAACTTTGCCCCAAAAATAAGTGCTCATATATGGGTCGCCTTCACGGATTACTATCAAGGGCAGGGATGCTATAAGCGGTAAAAGAGCCTTATATCTCCATTTAATATCGGCCCAATCATCTAAAAGTCCGAGAAAGCCGCCGAAAAGTATACATGAAGCTAGAGTTAAAGCCGAAGGCCTATTCCAATTTTGAATCCCAT
>JAGTQE010000014.1 GCA_018396635.1 Candidatus Bathyarchaeota archaeon | reverse complement strand
CAGATGAAAGCGACACGTCAAGCAGGCTTAACTGGAGACTTTTTATGAATGACGTTCAAGTTTCATGGACGGCAAGGATGGGTGACAATGAAAGCGGCGACGGGAGTAACCCGTCATATTCGCGGGGTGGTTACGGTTACTTTGAAACAATATTAAATGCTGGAACAACATACAACATTAAACTTAAAGTCATAAACACGACAGGCAGCAGCAAAACTGTTAATGCAATTTTAACTATTCTGATTTGCCCGTGGATTATTGGCTCCAGTGAGTTTGAACCTCTCGACTTAATTTTCCCGCAGGGAAGCACGCTCTATCTTGTCCTCGAACCTTTAAGCAGCGACCCGACGAAAACAATAAAGCTCGGCTATGTTCGGGCATGGGACCTCGGATACAACTTTTACAGCACTGCGAGCGGCGCAGGCATTCTTAGCTGGAATTACACTTTCGAGTTGGTTGAAGTTGAAAACTGCGTTCTGCTTGTAAGCGGTTCAGGAGGCTGCATATCGATTATAGCTGTGGATGTGAGAGCATGATTAAAATAACGCAGGTAACTCAGAAGATGGGTGAGACGATACTCCGCATACAAGCTGATTTCCCAGACGGCTCAATAAAGACGGTTGAGGTTGATTACAGCGAGGTTGAGGAGCGCCTTAAACACATACGAGAACTGCTTGGACGTGAGCCAAACGAGCAGGACTTTAAAGACGCCATTAAAGCCATCGTAAATGAGACGCGGGCTGCGAAACGGCCCCTTGAAAAGAAGTTCCCATTCGAGGAGTACATTAACGTGGATCTGGAGGCTAAGTGAAAATGACATTCACAATCGATTCTTTCACGCTCAACGTGGTAGACCTCACGGAGACAAGCAGCCCAGTCGGCGCGGAATGGCATGCGTGGGAGAATGAGCAGATAGTCTTGAAACGATACATTTATGGCATCAAGCGCACCTGGCGACTAACATGCGTAGAGAAAGACGTAGCATGGAGTAATAGCGCCGCACGATACCTACAGCAGAAGATGGCTGCAGGCGAAACAGTCCAATTCAGCGTAAACGAAGGAGACAGATACAGCCTCCCAGCCACAACATGCCACATAGCAGGCTTAGAACTCGAAATAGAGCCAGCAGGCCAGCAAAACATAAGAAAGTACGTTGTTATATTGAGGGAGAGATAGCTTTGCAGATAGCGATTTTTAAATTTTATTTTTAGTTAATTTCCGGAGATTATTCTGATCATACCCTCTCCCCTACTCTTATCGTCATTTAATTGGTGGCTGCTTTGAGAGTTGAGTACTTTAAGATTAAGGGCGATGTCAGAAAGTTTGATGCTAAGACTGGGAAGTTTATAATTAGCGTTAGCTATGAGACCGCTCCTCCGGAGACGACGGAGCGGATTTTAGGTGTGGCTGAGGCTTTCGGTTTAGGCATTGATAGTGGTCGCAGGTTTGTTCTATATGATAATTTTAGGGTAGCAATAGGTCCGGGGGACATAGTTTACATAACTGGCGAGAGCGGCTCCGGTAAGAGCGTTTTGCTGAGGGAGCTTGAGAAGGATATTAGGAGCGGCACATCGTGGACCTGCATAGACATTGATGAGATCAAACCTGCTATTGGAAAGCCTATAGTTGAGACCGTTGGCAGTAGCCTTGAAGAGGCACTTGAACTCTTAAGTCTTGTCGGGTTGAATGACGCTTACCTTTTTCTACGTAATTATGAGCATCTTAGCGATGGGCAGAAGTACCGATATAAAATTGCGAAGATGATTGAGTCGGGCGCACAGTTCTGGATCGCTGATGAATTCTGTTCAACGCTTGACAGGGATACAGCTAAGATAGTTGCCTTTAACCTCCAGAAGATTGCCCGGAAATTAGGGAGGGCGGTTATAGTCGCAACAACCCATACAGATCTATTTGAGGATCTAAGCCCATCAATCCACATTCATAAGAGGTTTGGGAGGGAGGTGACAGTTAAATATTATCCGAGCCAGCCTACTAAAGAATGCAGCCTCGTAAAGGAAATGCGCGTAGAGGAGGGTACATATGAAGACTGGAAGAAGCTCGCATACTTCCACTATAGAAGCCACAGGATCGCTAATGTCAGGAAAATATTCAGGTTGATGCGTGGCGATGAGCTCTGCGGGGTGATAGTTTACAGTTATCCGCCGCCAACATGCTTCGGGAGGAGACTGGTTCTGCCGAAGATAAGTGTGAGAGACCTAAATGAGAATCTCAGCACAATAAGTAGGGTGGTTGTGCATCCAAAGTACAGGAGCATAGGTTTAGGGCAGAAGATCGTTAGGGAGACCCTGCCTCTTGTCGGAACCCCCTACGTTGAGATGGTTGCTGTTATGGCTAAATATAACCCGTTCGCTGAGAAAGCTGGGATGAAAAAGATAGTTGAGAGCAAGCCCGATGAGAGGCTGGTTAAAATCATTAGTAGGCTTAAGGAAATGGGCTTTAATACACATCTGCTTGCATGTAGAAAATATGTGCTGAATAAGATGAGGGAGCTTGATGAGGGTTCGATAAAGGTGATAAAAGAGGAGTTTATGGATTTCCCCCACCCAAGATTTATACGCATACTTAAGCCTGACAAAAACTTTCTTAGTAAGCGGGCTTACGTTGAGGAGGTAAAGTCTGCCAGTGCCGAGAAACTTGCACGTTTAATCGAAGTCTGCAGCATTTTATCGCAGACAAAAGTATACCTTTTCTGGCAGAGGGATTAAATCCCACTATTTTTCCTCATCCTTCTCCTTTGCCAAGAATTTCTCCCAATCTATTTTGAACATCGCAACGATTATTAGCGCTAGGAGGATTGTTGTTACCAGCATTGATGGCAGAGCGCTCTCACCGCAGCCAAATATCGTTTCTATTAAGCCTATAGAGAGGCGCCCGCCAAAAGACAATATAAGACTCATGAGAATCTTTCCGGCAATGCACGGTATAAAGGCTTTAATAAAGCTATAGCGCATTATTCCGAGCGGTATGAAGAGTAAATCATCTGGGAGCGGTGTGAGCGCGAAAATAAATATCGTGACAGAGCCATATCGCTTAAAGACTTTCAGAGCGTATTCCATCTTCTTCTTCCTCTCGTCGCCCACAAAAGCCCTGCCTAGAAAACCCATAATGTAGCCTGAAATCTCGCCTAGCGCTGACCCAGCGCCTGCGGATAGGGCTAGTAGGAATGGATCAAGCCATTTGCCCAGCATAAATATGATGAGCGTATAGGGGATTGGAATAATTATGGATAGCGTTCCTATAAGGCATGCGACGAAGGCACCTATATAACCATATTGTAATGCCATACTCATTAGCCAGGCATCAAATTGTTCGAGCCACGATAAGTCCTGTAGAATGGTAGCCCAATTTAGCATATCGACATCAACTTATAGCGTAATACAACATTATTATTGCGACTGGCGCTTAAAAACATTTTTAAGAGCCCTGTTAAGAAATTTTAAATCTTTCAAAGACCAATATATTTCTGGATAGATTGGAAATGCAGCAAAAGAGCCTAGATGAATTTTACCGCATGTTTAAGACTGAGAGGCATGAGGTTACTGATAAGGCGCCAGAAGTAAATAGAATAGAGAATGAAGAGGTCTCCAAGGAGCCGTTAAAGCAGATTGAGGAGGAGATCGCTCCAAGAAACCTGCCGCCATCATATCTCGTCTCAGCTGATTATGATGGAGCAAGGGGGGTTGTCTACCTAAAGCTTTATGAGCCGAACTCTCAGCGCATATACTTCTGGTATGATAACACTGGCCATAAACCTTACCTGCTAACCAACATTCCAGCCGAGGATCTTAAGAAGCTCGATAGGATTGCTAATCATCCAAGCCTCGATCATTTCGAGGTCATTGAGAAGTATGATGCCTTACATGACCGCATGATCACTGTAACAAAAGTTGTTGCCAAGGACCCCTTAGCGATAGGCGGGAAGCCGAAGGGCTCTATGAGAGAGATTATCCCCGATGATTACGCGTCAACTTTCGGTAAGATTGGGGAGGCTAAGGTTTGGGAAGCTGCAATAAAATATTATCAGTGCTATATTTTCGATAGGGAGCTACAGCCGGGCATGCTCTATAAGATTGAGGATGGAGAGCTCCGCCCATACAGGCACGAGGAGACTGAAAAGAACATTAGGAAGATAGTTGAGGGGCTGGCTAAGGAGGGAGAAAAAGATTTCCTACCATACATGGAGGACTGGGCGAGACTCCTTGAATACCCTGCACCAAAGATGCGCCGCGTAGCCCTAGATATAGAGGTTTACTCACCCATCGCAACGCGAGTCCCAGATCCAGAGGAGGCCTCCCAGCCAGTAATATGCGCTTCGCTGGTTGATTCTGAGGGTAAAAAGAGGGTTCTCCTCCTAAGGCGCCCCGGCGTTGAGGAGGGCGACATGAACCTTCCAAGCGATGTTTCAGTAGAATTCTACGCCTCGGAGAGAGATCTTATACAGGTAATATTTAGCGCTCTGGACAACTATCCATTCGTCATAACTTTTAACGGCGACGACTTCGACCTCAATTACCTTTACCATAGGGCTAAAAATCTGGGATTTGCGAGGAGCGATGTCCCAATATATAGGGATCAGAACACCTGCTCCCTGAGGTATGGCATCCACATAGACTTATATAGGTTCTTCCTCAACAGATCCATTCAGGTATATGCCTTTGGGCAGAAGTATCGTAATGCAACCTTAGACGAAATTGCGCGAGCAATACTTGGAAAATCTAAGATTGAGCTGACGAAGTCGCCTTCCGAGCTCTCATATGGGGAGCTCGCAAGATACTGTCTAAACGATGCCGAGCTAACTCTGGAGCTAACATCCTATAATGATGACCTCGTAATGAAGCTCCTAATGGCCTTAACTAGGATAAGCCGAATGCCTATGGAGGATGTGAGTAGGCAGGGCGTCTCCAAGTGGATCCGTAACTTCATATATTATGAGCATAGAAGAAGGAACATTTTGATCCCGAACAGCGAGGACATAATAAGCGTTAAGGGGATGACCGTCACTAGGGCTAGAATTAAGGGCAAGAAGTATATGGGCGCCATAGTGGTTAAGCCAATCCCAGGCGTACATTTTAATGTCGCCGTAATGGATTTCCAGAGCCTATACCCCTCAATAATTAAGGTTTACAACCTAGGATACCAGACCGTTAGATGCCCCCATGAGGAGTGCAGAGACAATATTGTACCTGAGACAACACATTGGATATGTAAGAAGCATAGGGCGCTTGAGAGCGCACTCATAGGGTCACTTAGAGATTTAAGGGTTAAGTGGTATAAGCCTAAAGCAAAGGATAAGACCCTCTCATCCGAGCAGCGAAACTGGTATAACGTGATACAGAGCGCGCTAAAGGTTATTTTAAACGCCTCCTATGGGGTATTCGGGGCTGAGATATTCGACCTGTACTGTCCACCAGCCGCTGAGGCTACTGCGGCGATAGGTAGGAGCATAATAACCCAGACAATAGATAAGGCCCGCAAACTGGGCATTGAAGTTATTTATGGCGATACCGACAGCCTCTTCCTGAAGAACCCCACGCCGGAGCAGATTAAGATGTTATCCGAGTGGGCTGAGAGGGCTCTTGGCATGGAGCTGGAGGTCGACAAATACTATAGGTATGCTGTCTTAAGCTCTAGGAAGAAGAACTACCTTGGTGTTCTAGAGGATGGCAGCGTGGATGTTAAGGGGCTTACTGGAAAGAAGAGGCACATACCACTATTCATAAAGAGATACTTCGATAAGATTGAAGATATATTGAGCCACGTTAAAACCCCGGCGGAGTTTGAAGCCGCTAAAAGAGAGATTGAGAGGACGATACGTGAGTGCTACATGAAGCTTAAGAATAGGGAGTGGGGCGACATAAATGACCTAGCCTTCGAAGTAGTTTTGGGAAAGATGCCTGAAGCATACGATAAGACGACACCACAACATGTGAAGGCAGCCTTCCTATTAAGGGCTAAAGGCATCGAGATAAAGGCTGGAGACACCATAAGATTCGTAAAGGTTGTTAAGGAGCCTTTCGTTAAGCCAGTCCAGCTGGCAACGCCAAAGGAGATAGATGTTGATAAATACGTGAGCTATTTGAGGTCGACATTCGACCAAATCCTAGATGCCTTAAACCTAGAGTTCGACGAGATAATAGGGTTGACAAGGCTGGAGCAATTCATGTGAACTGGTGCGGTCTCCATGACTAGGCGATTAAGAGCTAGGGAGTTTGGCATAGAGATCGGAACAATGAAGCCTGGAAGGTTTAACGCCATAACCGACGTTGATGGCGTAGGCGTAGGTCACTCAACAATAATTCGTGGTGATGGGGCGCTTAAAGTTGGTGAGGGGCCTGTCAGGGTTGGCGTGACGGCGATAGTCCCGCACCAAGGAAATCTATACTACGAGAAGGTGACGGCTGCGGTAGATGTCTTTAATGCCTTCGGAAAGGCAACAGGACTACTGCAAGTGATGCATATGGGCGTTATAGAAACGCCAATAATGCTGACGGATACGCTGAATACATGGCTCGTAGCTGACGCAGTATTAGATTACTTTAAGGAGCGCTACCACATAACCCCTAGAACGTTAAATCCAATAGTATGCGAGACCAACGGAAGCTTCCTCAACGACTCCTTCGGGCGCCATGTAAGAAAGAAGCACGTATTTGAGGCAATAGATCGGGCGAGGAGCCCAGAGGGCAGGGGGCCTGTTGAGGAGGGGAATGTTGGAGGGGGCACACCCATGATAGGCTACGGCCTGAAGGGTGGCATAGGGACCTCATCAAGGGTCTGCGGACCAGTAACGGTTGGCGTTCTCGTCCAGCTAAACTGTGGGAGGAGGGAGGACCTAATTATTAACGGTGTTCCAGTTGGGAGGGAGCTGAAGGTTCCTAAGCCTAGGCTAGGTGGGCTTGAGGGCTCAATAATAGTTGTGGTGGCCACAGACCTAGCCCTAGATTCAAGGCAGCTATGGAAAGTGGCTAAGAGGGCAATCTTGGGGGTTGCAAGAACAGGTTCCTTTGGAGGAGCCACCAGTGGAGATATAACTGTAGCCTTCAGCACTGGAAGAATTAGTAAAGAAGAGTTTATAAAATCCCTTCCAGAAAGGGTCGACTTAAGCTCAGAGGAGTTTCTCAACCCAATATATAAGGCTACTGTTGAGGCGACTGAGGAAGCGATAATAAACGCCCTCTTCAAGGCTGAAACCATGATAGGCATAAATGGAAACATTTGCTATGAACTTCCACTAGAGGAAGTTGAAGAAATATTTGAAAAGTATGGAAGAAAATTAGGTAAATAGGAGGATATGGCGGCTCAGACGAAAACATTCCGCCTCCCTTCCTTTAGATTCATTCCTTTTAAAAAATATGTGGGAGAAGAACCTAATTCTCTATGAAAAAATATTAGTGATGGGAAGTTTCCCGGAAAACCGCATTACACGTAGAACTTTTGGAGATACATTGGGCTATTAACAAATATTATTTTGCTAATTTTCAGAAGTTTTCTTTGAACCCCGCCGCGGAAGGTGTTAATTTGGCCGAGCCCATAGGTAGAAAATCTATAAGGAAGACTTTAGAGAGCTTAAAGACCTACGTGAACCTTAAATCCGACCTCTTCAGGGTTGAGGAGAAGTGCTTCTTTAAGATGCTTGAGGAAGTGAGGAGGGAGATTGAGGAGGAGGATAAAAGCAAGAAGGAGATAGATTTCATAAGCACTGTTCTAGACTACAGTAATAGCGTAAGCGACCTTATAAGGGCCCTACTACTCTACATTGAGGCCCTAGAGGCCTACATATCTGAACTCGACGAAACATTCGACAGCCTCCTAGAGGACGCAAAGAAAACAGCTGAGCAACAGATGTGCGAGATTCAACGCGATAAGCCCGCATTCTACGGCTAGCGTTAAAGACTTTTGATAGAATCACCTCTTAGCCCAAATCCTTTTAAATAATTATTTTTATCCTTTTAGAATCAAAGTTTACTTATCTATCAGAGGGTGGTGTATATGTCGAAGCCTAGTAGCGTTAAGACGCCGATTATAATTGTGAACTTTAAGACTTATGCTGAGTCAACCGGCAAGAACGCCATGAAGTTGGCTGAGATGGCTGAGAAGGCTAGCCTCGAAACTGGCGTATGTATATGCGTGGCGCCGCAGTTCGTTGACATAGCAGTAATAGCAAGCCGATTCAGCATACCAGTATTCTCCCAGCATATAGACCCCATAGGCTACGGTAGCTTCACAGGCCATGTGCTGCCAGAATCCGTTAAGGAAGCCGGCGCCGTCGGAACACTAATTAACCATTCGGAAAGGAGACTTAAGCTGGCTGATATAGACGCCGCCGTAACCAGGGCTCGTGAGGTTGGCTTAATATCCGTTGTGTGCACCAATAACACCCCTGTAAGCGCCTCAGCAGCAGCCCTTAAGCCAGATATGATAGCTGTTGAGCCGCCGGAGCTCATAGGCACAGGCATACCGGTCTCGAAGGCTAAGCCTGAGGTTGTTACAAGCACGGTTGAGGCGGTTAAGAGGATCAGCCCCGAGGTCATAGTTTTATGTGGGGCTGGGATAACCAATGGCGACGATGTGGCGGCGGCTATAAGGCTCGGCACAGAGGGGATTCTTGTGGCTAGCGGCGTGGTTAGAGCGAAGGATCCATATAAGGTTATGGTTGACTTCGCCGAAGCCGCCTTAAGGGCTAAGAGGTAAATCCTTCCTATGGGCTGAGCTGGCGCTGGGGCGAGTGCCGTTGAGGGTTGGGGTTGAATGCGCCCTCTGCCTATTCCAGAGGGGCTACTCTGAGGTACTTGAGGCCACAGAAGACCCAGAATTGAGGTTTAAGGCGTTAGCCAGCCTCCTCAAGATGCTCTCTGAGAACTTTCATAGAGACGCCATACCAGCCGTTCTCGGCACTATGCGTGAGAGGATAATTAAGCACGTAACCGGCAACCCAGACCCGTTAGCTGAAAGGAGAAGAATCTGCAATATGGAGGCCATGAGGCTCTTGCCCATAGCCGAGAGAATGATTTCCAGCGAAGTGGACTGCGAGGGAAGATTTAGGAGGGCTTGCCTATGCGCCATCACAGGAAACATCATGGAGTTCAATATTCCCGGGCACACATTCAACTTCAACGACCTGCATAAGCTCGTTTCCGAGGCTGAGCATGATCTAGCAATAGACGATATACCCAGAGCCTTCGAGGAAGCAAAGAGGTCTAGGCTAACCGTTTATTTGACAGATAATGCTGGCGAGATAGCCTTCGACACTCTGCTAATAAGGGAATTGAAGAACTTAGGGAATAGAGTTATCGTCGCCGTTAAGGGTGAAGCCGTCTCAAACGATGCGACAATAGAAGATGCTCTACAAGTTGGCTTAGATAAGGTAGCCGATAAAGTGATCACGACCGGAAGCGATATGATGGGGCTAATTCCATCAGAGTGCAGTCGAGAGTTTCTGGAAATATATGAGGCTGCAGACCTAGTCATAGCTAAGGGCATGGGAAACGCTGAAACCATAACCGAGATAAAGATTAAAGTCCCACACCTCCTACTACTTAGAACAAAGTGCTCGAACGTCGCCAGCTATTTTGGCGTTGAAAGAAATAAAAACATAGCAAAAATACTATATCCACGATAGATAAGAGAGATGTTAACAAAACTTAAACGCAGGGTTCAGGATCTAATTTCAACCGAAGCGAAACTTATGCACAGGGCCGGCCTTAAGCCAAATACTGTGAGCGCTATAGGCGTATCCCTAGGCCTAATTTCAGGAGCCCTATACTGGGCTGCAGGAGAAAACCTAGCTAACGCAAACATGTATAGAGTTTACATAATTTCAGCTGTAGCCCTATTAGCACTCTCAGGATTATGCGACGCCTTAGATGGGGCTCTGGCCAGGCTCTATGGCGAGACAACAGTGCTCGGAGGCTTCTTAGACTCCCTCCTCGACAGATACGTGGATTCAGCGGTTTTATGCGGGCTAATCTTAAGCGGCCTATGCGACCCCTTCTGGGGGCTACTAGCCCTAATAGGCTCATTGCTAACCAGCTATGCTAGGGCTAGGTCTGAGGCTGCCGATGTGCCGATGGAGACTGTGGGCATTATGGAGAGAGCCGAGAGGCTAATCGTGGTAATCGCTGCAAGCATAATAAGCGCCCTTCTGGCTGAAAAATCTGCTTTAAATATCAGCGTAATCTTCCTGGCGATAACATCAAACCTCACGGTCATTCAGAGGGCCCTCTACTTCCGCAGAAGGGTCTCCCAAAAACAATAGATATTAAAGCTATCGGCTATGGTTTAAGGGGCATCTTTATTTTCCGCTCTTCTCTAGCCCTCACCTTTACTAGGCCCCTGTAGACAGCGCACGAAATACAGTAGTATAGCGTCTCAGTCCGGCTAGATATGTATGCACCCTTCTGCCTAAGCTCCTTAGCTAAGACAGGGTCGACAAGCGAAATGCGGCGCGTAACCTTTTTAGCTTTATCTCGCGGAACAAGCTCACCGCATCCACTGCAGTGAACAACGTCGCCTCTACCCTTCTGGCCCTTTGAACGACCCCTATTCTTACGTTTATATGGCATGAGACAGCATCCCTTCAATTATTATATTGTGCTTAAGGTGATAAGATGCAGAATACCTTCTTATACCTTGCGCTTCCGAGAGCCCTTTAAGCTCAATCGATTGATTGCACATTTATTGACTCAGATTCCCATAAATGTACTAAGATGATCCATATGATACAATTTTGTTTATAGTTGAAAAGGTTTATATAGTAAGATTTTAATAATTTTCGTAAATTGCAGATTTTAAGAGATAATATGGGGAGAGGAGGTGGATGATGTGTCAGCTCAGCTTCCAAGGCTCCTTGTCTTCCTTGTAATAGGTTTAGTTATAGGTGCAGCCGCATCCTATGCCTATGTGAACTCAACCGTCAGCTCAACAATAAATGAACTCAACAGTAAAATTGCGCAGCTGCAGGACCAAATAAAACTGTTAAATCAGACCATAGAATATAGAATAGGCGTTACGCTGCCATTAACCGGCCACCTTCAGGACGTTGGCGGACAGTGGCGGACAGTCGTGGACATGGCCTTTGAGGACTTGAATAAAGAGATGCAGAAATATGGGATAAGGGTTAAGTTTACGCCGGTAATCTTAGACGATAAGACTGATGCCACCCAAGCGCTAGTAAATGTGCAAACATTCTATCAGGCCGGAATAAAGGTCGTGATTGGACCAGCGGCCAGCTCCCAAGTGAAGGCTGTGAAAAATTATGCTGATGACAATAAGATAGTCATCATATCGCCGTCCTCGACAGCTCCAACATTGGCTTTACCGGGAGACTTCATTTACAGAACTGTTGGATCGGATGCTGGCCAAGCGAAGGCCCTAGCAGCCCTTGTGAAGTCCCAGGGAGTGAGTAAGGTTATAGTTTTCCATAGGAACGATGAGTATGGTGTGGCATTTGAGAAGTTCTTTGAAGAGGAGTTTAAAGCGTTAGGCGGCACGTCAATAGGCATTCCATATGACACAACGCTAGAGGATTATGCCAGCGAAGTTGCGCAGTTAAGTGTGAGGGCGAGGCAGGAGGGTGTTGAGGGCATCGTCATAATAACTTTTGATACAGACGGCGTTAATATACTGAGCCACGCCAGTAAAGATCCATATTTAGCGACTCTCAAATGGTTCTCAAGCGAGGGAATACATGGAGCCAGAGGACTTTTAGAGGATCCGGTAGCATCATTCATTCAGAGGACAAATCTGCTTGGAACAAGGCCGCTCTTCAAGGAGAATCCGTTACTACATGATTTTGCAGCCCGATACAAAGCTATAAGGGGGCATGACCCGCCAGTCTTCTCAGCCAACCTCTACGACGCAATTATATTAGCTGGTTGGGCAATAGTTAGAGCTGGCACATATGATGGTGTAGCGATCAGTAAAGCGCTCGTTGAAGTTGCAAGGACCTACTATGGTGTATCAGGCTTAACTATGTTTGATGAAAATGGAGACAAATTATTCCAAGACTATTCGGTGTGGACGGTTAAACCAGTTGATGGAAAATACGAGTACGCTGACGTCGGAAGCTATTCTGGAGGGACAATAACTTTCGGCTAAAGTGAAAACGAAAGACAAATATAAGGTTTCCCTATTATTTTGAATTTTTTATGTGGATAATACGCTAACTTATTGGGGTACGATCCTGATTGGAGGTGCCAAGAGAACTAATAAATACAACATGGTATACGTGCCTGTATAGTTTAATGGCTGTTCCATTAACGCTAAGCTATAGAACGAGTAAGGTTCTAAATTTTGCTCACGGCATATATATAACCATCGGAGCCTATATTCCAGTCTTCATCAGTAGGGGTTTAGGAATAAGCGTATCTCCCATAATTGCCATCCTCTCCTCCTTTACTGCTGGCGCAATCCTAGCTATGGTAAGCCATCTAGCCGTATTCTCGCCACTCATCAAGAGGAAAGCTACACCAGTCACCTTAATGATAGCTTCAATGGGCTTATGGATCTTCATTAAATATGCGCTTTATGCTGCTCTCAGCATTTTACAAAGATCTTGGATGACACAACTAACATATACCAATCCAAACATTGATATCCCGTCCTCGATATCCTTCATGGGCATAGAAATAAACGCGAGACTTTTACTAACGATTCTGCTAGTGATCGTAGTCTTCACCCTCCTCACACTATTTTTGATGAAGACGAAAACTGGGATGGCTATAAGGGCTATTGCGGATAATCCCGAACTCGCCCAACTAACCGGCATATCTAGAGAAAAAACCCTGTTAATTGCATGGGCAATTTCAGGAGGAATAGCAGCCATAGGCGGCTTCGCCTGGTCTATATTCGCCTACGTTTCCCCAGAGACCGGGGATAACCTCATACTCCAAGTCTTCGCATGCTCCGTCATCGGGGGCTTGGTTAGCTTATCCATAACATTCATTGGGGCAATAATAATTTCATCAGCAGAAAATCTACTAATAATCCTACTTAACCGCTATTTCGGCGTAGAGTTAAGCTTCCGACCGTTCTTATCCTTTCTCATCCTACTCCTAACAATTTTAATTAGACCTCCAGCGGGAGCTGGAGGGGGGTTACCCTACAGATATAAAATCACCGGGTACATATCTAGACTCCTTCGTAGGAGGGAGGAAAATGTTTGACATAGTGAGCTTCCTAGTATCCTGGTTTCCAATATTTAGCATATATGCGATCCTAGCCCTATGCTTAAATATGGAAATCGGATATACTGGCATGGCGAATTTTGGACTTGTAGCCTTCTACGCCATAGGCGCCTTCGTTGCCGGCTACACTTCGATGACGATATTCCTATCTTTTTATGGCTATAACTACCCAATATATAGCCTAGACGCCATAATAACCATGGGGAAGATTGCTGGAAGAACACCGTGGCTAAATATATCTGTATTTATACTTTCACTTATCCTCGCTTTCTTAGTGGCTGGTTTAGCTGGATACCTAGTCTCATTCCCAACATTAAGGGTTGGGCCAGCCTTCTTAGGAATAACAATATTAAGCTTTGGTGAGATGCTTAGAGTCTTCATGAAGCATTTTCAGCCAACAGGCGGATCTTATGGTTTACTTGGAATACCACATCCATTCGCATGGGTCTCTGACCCACTAATCAAGAACCTTCTATTCGTAATTGTCACATTAGTTATTTTGATTTTAGTTTTCATTTACTTTGAACTTCTAGCTAACTCACCTTACGGTAGAGCTTTAAAGTCTATCCGGGAAGATGAGATTGCATCTTTATGTTTAGGTAAGCCTGTTCCACGCATTAAGGCTGAGCTGCTTTTCGTTGCCTCAGGAGTGAGCGGTATCGCCGGAGCACTCTACGTATTCTACCTTGGATCAGTTGCGCCAGACATGTTTGTTACAGCGGTTACATTTGAGGTTTGGAGCATGGTTATACTTGGTGGGAGAGGAAATAATATGGGAGCCATACTGGGCGCACTCATATTCTCTCTACTGAATAGAGCTACCGCAATCTTAAACTTCATCTTCTTAGATTTATTGATTGATCCAAATTACATAAGATGGATGATTACTGGAATCCTAATTATTATTGTATTAATGTATAGACCTAAAGGAATATTGGCTGAGAAAACTGTAAAGACTGATGCATGGAGAATATTTGGCGAGGCCCAGAGGGATTGGGACAGAATTACAGCCATGATCCAGGTGGCTAACAGATATCTTAAGAGAGCCTTTCACTGGCTTATTGGGAGGGAGACTAAATGACGAATCCCATATTAGAGGTTAGAAATGTAAGTAAAAGGTTTGGTGGAGTAGAGGCTCTCAGAGATGTAAGCCTAGAAGTTAAGAGGGGATCTATAACTGGGTTAATAGGTCCTAATGGAAGCGGAAAAAGCACACTTTTCAACGTTATAACCGGGTTCTATAAGCCTGATTCTGGCAGCGTTTACTTTGAAGGCAGACGAATAGATGGGTTAAACCCAAATGAAATATATAATATTGGGATAGCGAGGACTTTTCAAATTCCAAGGCTCTTTGGGTCGCTTACAACCCTAGAAAACATGATGTTAAGTCCGAGGGGACAGAAAGGTGAGAGCCTCTTAAGGGCACCCTTAAGAAAGGCATGGGTTAATGAGGAGCTGCAGATAGCCAATGAAGTTAAGAATTTACTAAAGGAATTTAACATGGATGGCGCCTATAGGATGGTTGCGTCAAGCCTTTCTGGAGGACATGTTAAGATGGTTGAGACTAGTAAAGGCATACTTGGGAGAGCGAAACTAATACTTTTAGATGAACCGACTGCGGGGGTACATTACGCTGTGGGAAGAAGTCTATTTGAGTATATATCTTATTTGAGGAAGACGGCTAACTTAACATTCTTTATCATTGAGCATAGAATAGACTTACTATTCGATTATGTGGATTACGTATATGTTCTACATATGGGTAGGCTCCTATCCCAAGGGACCCCAGAGGAAGTTGCCTCAGATCCAAAGGTAATAGAAGCCTATATTGGTGGTGCTTGAAGATGGCGCTCCTCGAATTAAATAATGTTTCGTCAGGATATGGAAAAATGGTCATTCTTGAGAAGATAGACATGTACATTGATAAGGGTGAAATAGTGTCTCTCCTAGGACCGAACGGCGCCGGCAAAACAACACTCCTAAACACAATATTCGGCTTAGCGGATATTTTTGAGGGTGATATAAAGTTTAATGGTGTAAGCCTTAAAGGTAAAAGTCCAGATAAGATTGCAGCCCTAGGAATAGGCTACTCACCCCAGCAGCAGAACATTTTCCCAAATTTCACAGTTGAGGAAAATCTACTGCTCGGCGCCTATCTTAGGAGGGATAAAGAGATAAAAAAGGATATTGAGGAGATATTTGAGATTTTTCCGGAGATAGAGAGGAGAAGACGTAATTTGGCTAAAACTCTCAGCGGTGGGGAGAGGCAGATGCTTGCAGTCGCCAGGGCACTTATGCTTAAACCGAAGCTCCTCTTATGCGATGAGCCTACTGCGGGGTTAGCGCCCAAAGCCGCAAGCCTACTAGCTAAGAAGATCAAGGAGATAAGGGAGCGTGGGACAACTATAATTATGGTTGAGCAGAATGCAAAGATAGCCTTAAGCATATCTGATAGAACCTATGTGCTTGCTGGGGGAAGAATTGTAGCCCATGATTCCTCAGCCAACTTCCTAATAAAGAAGGATTTTGAGAGTCTCTACTTTAAGTAGTCTTCAAAACCTTTTTCAACCCCTATAAGCTATCTTCATTTTATGCAAGGGACTCTTGTGAATACTGTTTCCGTTATAGTTGGTAGTTTAGTGGGGGTTTTTCTGCGTGGTAGATTCCCTGAAAGGGTTAAAGGGATTGTTTTTCAGGGTATAGGTCTTGTAACCCTTTTCATCGGCTTTCAGATGGCCTCGAAAACAAGCAATCTCATCATATTATTTTTCAGTATGCTTATAGGCGCCATCATAGGTGAGACTCTTAATATCGAGGGACATATTGAGGGATTTGGAAACTTCGTTAAATCGAAGATAAGTTCCAGAGAGGATAAGTTCATCGATGGCTTCATAACTGCTTTCTTAGTCTTCTGCATGGGCTCCATGACTATTGTTGGGTCAATAGAGGATGGCTTAAACGGCAACCCAAGCATTCTATACGCTAAATCTATGCTAGACGGCTTCGCATCCCTGTCGCTAGCATCCGCGTTAGGTTTGGGGGTTCTCTTCTCAGCCATACCGCTACTACTCTATCAGGGTGGAATAACGCTGCTCGCATCGCTCTCAAAAGCATTCTTCACAGAGGCAGTCATAAATGAGCTTAGCGCCTCCGGTGGAATCATCCTAATAGGCCTAGGGATAAACCTGCTTGAGATAAGGAAGATTAGGGTTGCAAACCTGCTGCCATCTCTAGCAATCTCAGCCGCCATAACATATCTACTGCCATATATGCATATTATTTAGACGAGGATTTAGAAATGTTTGACATAGTGACCATCGGGCACTTCGCAATAGACTTCATAGTGCCACCGGGAGGGGAAAAGCCTAAAAAGAGGTTAGGCGGACCGCCAACCTACGTATCGCTCTCAGCCCTGAAGCTCGGCTCATCAACCTCAATCATATCAAGGGTTGGGGGAGACTTTCCAGCAAGATATATTGAATGGCTTAGGAGTATGGGGGTGGACCTCTCCGGCCTAAAAATAGACAGAGGCTCTAAGACTACAAGCTTCCTGATAAAATACTATCCAAACGGTGGCAGAGACATGCTTCTTAGAGGGAGGGCCTCTCCGATATCGGTTGATGACATACCCCAATCGCTAAAGACCAGAGCGATTCACATATCGCCCATAGCTGGCGAGATCTCAGATGAAGTAATTAAGGCGTCAAGCACTATAACGCCCGTAGTGTCACTTGACCCGCAGGGTTTACTCAGACAATTCAGCAGCGATGGGAGGGTAAGCCTTAAGAGAGTAAACCGCTTAGATTTCCTGGGGCATGTCAAGATTTTTAAGTCATCTGAAAGGGAAATAAGGGTTCTAACTGGAGTAGACAACGTCGTTGAGGCTCTCAAAATGGTCAGGGATCGTGGTGTAGATATTGCTATGGCTACGATGGGGGATAGAGGCGCATTAATATCATTTAACAATAAGGTTTTTAGTGTGCCAGCAGCCAAGCCTAAAATTGTCGTGGATCCAACAGGCGCTGGAGACGCATTCATAGGAGCCTTCCTATCAGAATATATTGGTGGCGGAGAACCTCTATGGTGCGCATGTGTCGGGGCTGCGGCAGCATCATTCCTCGTGGAGAAGATCGGCCCCAGGGGCTTTAGGGGTAAGAGAGACGTTTATAGGAGAGCGATTGAAACATATAATGGGACAGTAAGGCTCACCTAAACCGTAAATTAAATCGATTGGCTTGAGGGGTTCCATATGGGTAAGGTTTCTAGGGGAGCAAAGTGCAGTGTTGAGGGTTGTGATAGGGATGCCGTCAGATCCCTAGACCCAGAGAAAGTTCATGCAGCCGGCTTAAAGATCAAGAGCGAAAGAAGAGCATTTTTATGCAAGGAGCATTACAAAGAGTATAAGAAAGCTACAAAGAAAGATAGAGTTGTTGAGAGGTGGAGGAAAATAGCCCTCTAACAGCCACAGAAAATTTATTTTAATAAAAGAGTTCAGTGTATAATTGTTGCTTCCACGGGGAGTTGACTCTTGAAGATACTTCAGCTCCACTCAAACTTCATAGAGTACCGCCCCATTGAGAAGGAGATTCCATCCGCTGAGGAGACTGAGGGGAGGAGCTACCGCCTAGAAGATCTAATAGTCCTATTCACCTGCGTGGAAAAGGGCGATAACATTGAGGTTGCCCGGAGAGCAATAGAGGAGGTTAAAGGGTTCCTTGAGAACATTAAGGTAAATCGAATATTGATCTATCCATACGCGCATCTAAGCTCCAATCTAGCACCCCCCTCAGAGGCCTTAAGAATACTTGAGGAGATGAGGGTTTACGCCAGCAGCCTGGGCATAGAAGCCTATAGGGCTCCATTTGGCTGGTGTAAGGAGTTCTCGATATCTGTTAAGGGTCACCCTTTAGCTGAGCAATTCAAGTCTATATCTCCAGGCGAGAGGGCTGAGGGGGGCGAGGTCGTATCTAAGGCCTTGGAGGCTGAGGAGAAGATAGTATCCCACTGGTTTATTATTAAGCCAGATGGAAGCATGATCCCGGTTGATGAATTCGACTTTTCTGGACATGAGAACCTGAAAAAATTCGCCGCCTACGAGATATCTAAGGTGAGGGCTGTCCAGCAAACCCCGCCGCATGTAACCTTAATGAGGAGGCTTGAGCTAGCGGACTATGAGGATGCAAGCGACCCGGGAAACTTCAGATGGTACCCGAAAGGAAACTTGATCAAGTCTCTTATAGAGGAGTTTGTAACCGAGAAGGTTACAGCTTACGGCGCCCTAAAGGTTGAAACGCCAATAATGTATGATATAAAGCACCCCGCATTGGCGAACTACCTACACAGATTCCCAGCACGCCAATACATCGTCAAATCTGAGGATAAGGAGCTCTTCCTAAGATTCAGCGCATGCTTCGGGCAGTTCCTAATGCTGAGCGATGCACAAATATCGTACAGACATCTGCCACTCAAAATATATGAGTTGACACACTACAGTTTCAGGAGGGAGAAGAGCGGCGAACTCGCCGGTTTGAGGAGACTTAGGGCATTCACGATGCCGGACTGCCACGCATTGTGCGCTGACATGGAGCAGGCGAAGGAGGAGGCTATTAAAAGGTTTAAGTTGAGCATGGAGACGCTTGAGGGTATAGGGTTGACTAGAGATGACTACGAGCTGGCGATAAGATTTACAAAGGACTTCTATGAGGAGAATAAGGACTTCATAGTTTCACTTGTCAAGATTTTCGGCAAGCCTGCCCTAGCCGAGATGTGGGATGAACGCTTCTTCTACTTCGTCCTTAAGTGGGAGTTCAACTTCGTCGATAATTTAGATAAGGCTTCAGCCCTATCAACCGACCAGATAGATATAGAGAATGCTGAAAGATATGGTATAACATACGTTGATGAGAAGGGTGAAAAGAAGTATCCACTGATACTGCACTGCTCTCCAAGCGGGGCTATAGAAAGAGATATATATGCGCTGCTGGAGAAGGCCTACAGAATCCAGAAGATGGGCGGAACACCAATGCTGCCAATCTGGCTCTCGCCCACGCAGGTTAGAGTAATACCGGTCAGCGAGAACTTTAATAGGGAGGCTGAAAAGATCGCTGAGGAGCTCATAAGACGAAATATTAGAGCAGACTGGGATGATAGGCCGCTAACAATGCAGAAAAAGATTAGGGAGGCCGAGATGGAGTGGATTCCATTTATAGTTGTCGTAGGCCAGGAGGAGATCTCAACTGGGAAACTCGCTGTAAGGGATAGGCGAATCAGAAGGGAGCAGAGAATAAGGAGGATGAGCCTAGAAGAACTCGTAAACGAGATAAAGAAAGAGACCGAAGGAAAACCGTTTAAGCCACTAACCCTCCCAATAGCCCTCTCAAAGAGACCACGCTTCTATGGATAAAATAGACATCAACTCACCAGTTAACCTAGTAATATATCTGGTTAACTGGTCAACCTCAAGCCTAAACCACTCATAAAAAAGGCTCCTCACATTTACGCCAACGCTAGAACCCGCTATGCTAATAGCAGTGCTAGGGAACATATATAAAATTCTTTAAGTACAATTAATTACTCTTTCATTATATTATGTGGCTGTAGGGGGTGGCCATGCTGCGAGATGAAAATATTCTAGTGTATATTGATGGAAAATTTTATCCAAAAGAAGAGGCTAAAATATCAGTCTTTGACCATGGCTTCCTATATGGAGATGGTGTTTTTGAGGGTATACGCGCCTATGATGGCATAGTGTTTAAGCTGCGGGAGCATATAGACCGCCTATACAGCTCGGCACACGCAATAATGCTAAACATACCGTTAACTAAGGAGGAGATGATTGAAGCCGTCCTCGAAACTTTGAGGAGGAATAATCTTAGGGACGCTTACATACGGCTTGTGGTGACGAGGGGTGTTGGGGATCTGGGCTTAGACCCAAGAAAATGCTCTAAACCATCGGTTATAATCATAGCCGTGCCAATGCTTAAACTCTACGATGAGGAGAAGCGGAGGAAGGGTATAAGCGCAATAATCTCGTGGATTAGGAGAGACCCTGTGGACGCAACGTCGCATGAGATAAAATCCCTAAACTATCTGAATAGCATTCTAGCCAAGATAGAAGCCAATAATGTTGGAGCTGATGAAGCAATAATTCTAGATACCAACGGATACATTTGTGAGGCGACTGGCGAAAACATCTTCATAGTCAAGGATGGTAAACTCTACACGCCACCAAGATCCAGCGGAGCCCTGCCCGGCATAACCGCCAGCGTAGTTAAAAAGATAGCTGCGAAACTCGGATACGAGGTTATTGAACGCAACATAACCGTCACCGAACTATACAATGCGGATGAAGCCTTCCTGACGGGAACCGGTGCGGAAATAATGCCCATAAGGGAGGTTAATGGGCGGAGAATAGGCGATGGCAGAATGGGGCCTATAACTGAGAGAATCCTTGAGGAGTTTATGAAGGTTGTACGCGACTCGAATGAGGGCATATCAATATACTGATAGCCGGAAAACTATGTTTCAGGGTGGAGATCTGGAAAATTCGGGAGATTACCCTTAAAGTCTTGGGATGGTTCAGGCACAATAAAATCTATGTTGCATCTTGGCAGTGAGGTTAAACAAGAACAACTTTCTTAACTTGTGGAACCCTTGCCTTCAAATATCTCTCAACGCCGAATTGCAGGGTCATCATGGAGAATGGGCATGTAGCACATGCACCCTTAAGCCTAACCTTCACCACTCCATCCTCGGTTACGTCGATGAGCTCTATGTCCCCTCCATCAGCCCTTATGCTCGGCTGAATCTCTTTTATGACCTTCTCAACTTCAGCTTTCAATCTCAACCCTCCTATAACATGGTTATAGTTTCCTTCACACATATAAACTTTCCTAAATGTTGTGGTTAACACTTATAAGACTTTGAGATTATGGATGTGCTGGAGGCGGGCGATGGTGTCTGGGAGAGAGATAGTTTTCTGGAAGATGCATGGCTTGGGAAACGATTATATCCTAATCGATAATAGGGATGGTAAGCTATGTGAGGAGGTTCTAAGCCCGCTAGCTAAAAAGCTATGTAAGAGGAGGTTTTCCGTTGGGGCCGATGGGCTCCTCTTAGTATATGATTCCACGGTGGCGGATGTTAGGATGAGAATATTTAACGCTGATGGAAGCGAGGCTGAGATGTGCGGTAATGGAATAAGGTGCCTAGCAAAATACTGCTACGAAAACGGCATAGTCAGTAGAAGCGCCATTAACATTGAAACCCTAGCCGGCGTAAAGACCGTCTGGCTTAGCATAGATAAGGGCAGAGTTAAAGCCGCAACGGTTGACATGGGAAAGCCAGAGTTTGAGAGGAGCAGCATACCGGTAACTGGCGAGGGAGAATTCATAAACGAGGAGCTCAAAGTTGACGGGGAGGTTTTCAGGGCAACATGCCTATCAGTCGGGAACCCTCACTGCGTAATCTTCGTTGAGAATATAGATAGCTTCCCAGTAGAGTATTATGGGCCTAGAATCGAGAATAGCCCCATATTCCCTAAGAGAATAAATGTTGAGTTCGTCCAAGTCGTCGGGCGGGATTTGATCAGGGTGAGGGTTTGGGAGAGGGGTGTTGGTGAGACGCTGGCATGCGGCACAGGGGCATGCGCAAGCGTGGTCGCTGGAAACGTGCTTGGCTTAATTGGCCGTGAGTGCCGTGTTCAGCTTCTAGGCGGAGAGCTGAGCGTGAAATATGATGAGGATGGTAGGATTTTTATGTCCGGTCCGGCTGAAACAGTTTATAGAGGGGTTATTAATCTGGAGGGTTTAATTTGAGGTTTCAGCTGGCTGAAAGGGTTAAGAGGCTTCCACCATACCTATTTGCTGAACTCGAGAAGATTATTGACGAGAAGAGGAGACAGGGAGTCGACTTAATATCGCTGAGCATCGGCGACCCAGATCTCCCGCCGCCACCCTTCGTCCTAGAAGCCCTTAGAGAAGAGAGCTCAAACCCTAAAAACCATAATTACTCGTTTAGTCAGGGTGAACCATACTTTAGAGAGGCTGTCGCAGAGTGGTATAAGAAGCGCTTCAAAGTCGACCTAGATCCCAAGAGGGAGGTTATAGCGCTCATAGGATCAAAGGAGGGCATAGCAAACTTCTCAAGAGCTTTCGTAAACCCGGGCGATAGGGTTCTCGTACCAGACCCGGCCTACCCTGTCTATGCGAATGGGAGTACGCTGCTGAGCGACGGCATACCAGTTCCAATGCCACTACTTGAGGAGAACGACTTTAAACCCGATATAGATTCGCTCGACCTAAGAGGCATAAAAATGATGTTTCTGAATTACCCAAATAACCCAACTGGGAGCGTTGTAACCAAAGACGACCTTAAAGCCATAGTTGACATAGCCCGAGAAAAGAACGTGATTGTATGCTATGATAACGCTTACTCTGAGATAACCTTCGACGGCTATAGGGCGCCGAGCATACTTGAGGTTAATGGGGCCATGGAAGTCGCCATAGAGTTCCACTCATGCTCAAAGACATTTAATATGACTGGTGACAGGATAGGTTTTGCCGTTGGGAACAGCGAGCTGATAGATGGGCTTACTAAGGTTAAGTCCCAAATAGATTCTGGGCCGCCAGTTTACATACAGAAGGTTGCGGCGAAGGCGCTACAGAGCTATGTTAATGGAGAGCCGCCAGAGTACTTGAAGTGGGTAAATAATGTCTACGCTGAGAGGAGAGACGTGCTCCTAAAGGGATTGAGGGCTGTTGGACTTAAGGCCAAGAAGCCCTTAGCAACATTCTATGTTTGGGCGAAGTGTGGTGGGAGCTCCATGGAGCTCGCATCAAAGCTTCTAGAAGCAGGCGTAATAGTCACGCCGGGAATAGGATTTGGAAAATATGGAGAAGGATATATAAGATTTTCAATAACGCAGCCAAAAGAGCGTATAGAAGAGGCTTGCGAGAGAATGATGAGGGCGCTCCTATAAATGCTACATAATCTTCATCGTTGTTTTTCCATAGATTTTTCTGGAGCATCTGGAAACTTTTAATCCACAGTCATCTCCCCTACCCCCTTAAATAGGAAAGTGACGTTAAAAATCGTTGCAGCCTATAAGTCATAATTTTTAAGAGAATATACAGCCAATATTAACTATCGGTGTGTTTTTATGGGAAGTTTAAGGATGGGTTTATCTAAGGTTACAATCACTCCACCCATAGGCGTACGTTTAAGCGGATATGCTGACAGAATTCAGCCATCAATCGGCATTCTCGACGACTTATATGCTAGAGCCCTTGTTATCGATGATGGTGAAGAGAGGGCGGCTATAGTGATATGCGACCTTCTAGGACTTACTAATAGCCTAGTGAAAGATATACGAAGCAGAGTGAGGGAGCTCACGGGGATAGAAGATGAAAATATTATGGTGACGGCAACGCACACACACTGCGGTCCTGACCTAAGATTTGCCGGCGAAGCATATATAGAGAGCCTGAAGAGCCAAGTTGCTGGAGCAGTGTATGCGGCATGCAACAACATGCGTGAGGTTAGAATAGGAGTGGGTAGAGGAGAATGCTTTGTTGGATGTAACCGAAGAAACCCAAAGAGCCCCTATGGCCCATATTACCTATACTCTTGGCCTGAGGGGCCGATGGATCCAACAGTCCTAGTCTTAAGGATTGAAGATCTATCGGGCAGAATCCTAGGCATATTAATTAATTATTCCTGCCATCCAGTCACCTTAGGCCCCAGAGAGCTTAGAATCTCTCGGGATTATCCAGGGTATGCCCTTGAAGTTTTAGAGAAGATTTTCGGCAGAGATATTGTTGCCATCTTTATGAATGGATTTTGCGGAAACATAAACCCAAACTGGATATGGGATAAGCCAGAGCTGTCACCGCCTCCTCCTAGATCATTCCCCGAAAGTCTCGAAGAGCGCTTGAAGGAAACAAGACGGCTTGGACATATTCTCGGGGCGGAAGCTTTGAAGGTTGCTGAATCTATAACCAATTTTATATCCGAGACAAGGCTAAAGGTTAAGCGAAAGGAACTGTCGCTCCCTGTGAGAAAGGATATACCAGAGAGGATGCTCAAGTTTATTAGGGAATCTAAACCAAACCAACTAAACTATGAGCGTTACCAGAAGATTTTGAAGGGTGAAGACATACTCACCGAGGTTCAAGCCATCGCCATAAACGATATCGCTATAGTGGGATGCCCAGGAGAGGTTTTTGTAGAGTTCCAGCTAGAGATCAGAAGAAGATCGCCGTATAAATACACTTTCTTAAGCGAGCTGGCAAACGACTCTATTGGCTACCTCCCCGTAGCTAGCGCTTATGATGAAGGAGGATATGAGCCGACCGCAACAGTCCTGGCTCGAGAAGCTGGCGAAAAGCTCACAAAAGCAGCGATAGAACTTTTAATGGAGATCTCGCATAATCCTTCGTAGAGGCTAATCAACCCTTACACAAAAGACTTGTAGCCTAAAAATATTTTAGCATTACATCATTAAAAGACTATTTTGTGATCTAAAATGAAGATATTCATCATGACCGATCTTGAGGGAGCTTCTGGAGTTGCCGGAAATTGGCAAGATATAGATTTTGGCGGTAAAGATTATGAGGCTGCCAGAAGGCTCTTAACCGGTGATGTTAATGCTGCTATCGAGGGCGCCTTTGACGCCGGCGCAAGCGAAGTTGTCGTCTTAGACGGTCATGGGGCTGCGCTGACGATACTAATAGATGATCTTGATCCGAGAGCCCAACTCATAAGGGGTAGGAGAATTCTTGAGCTTGAGGGCTTGGACAGCAGCTTCAACCTAATGTTCGCTATAGGCGCCCACTCAATGGCTGGGACTCCAGATGGTCTTCTCACACATACGCTGTCCCATACATCCATAGATAACATCTGGCTGAACAACGCTCCAGTTGGGGAGATAGGTCTATGGGCTGCTTTAGCCGGAGACTATGATGTTCCTTTGGGCTTAGTGACCGGCGACTATGCGGCGGTACGTGAGGCGGAGAACCTCCTAAAAAACGTTTGCACCGTCGCCGTTAAAAAGGCTACAAGCAGATTTGCGGCAAGGTGCTTACACCCAAAGGTCTCCCAGAAATTAATTAGGGAGGCTGCGGCAATAGCTGTTAAAAGGGCGGGCGAATTCAAGCCATTTAAACCCGAAAAGCCAATTGAGCTTAAGGTGGAATTCCATGATAGCGAAAGAGCTGAGAGAGTTTCTAAGAGGAGCGGGGTCTTAAGGCTGGATGGTAGGACCGTTGCGGCCAAAGGCATGACTATGCATGAAGTCTACTCGCTACTATTAGGCTGACCAGTAAATTAGCAGCTACCTCCATTAACTAAATCGAGTAGACTATAGGCTAGGGGCGACTTTAATTGAAGTAGCGACTTCCCGAGAAGCCTTACCTTCAGTATTTATTTGCACTGCCCTTCCTATAATGGAAAGCTTGTCCTGTATAAGAGACATAGTGTACCTCACTATATATGGGAGAGCTATGCCAACTGCAACTCCATGCGGAACTTTATATTGCGCTGAGAATGCGTAAGCTACTCCATGACCAAGCACTATGCCCAGCATTACACCCTAAGGCCTTCGCCTCCAAACCTATCTCCTGCACGGCGTTCAACCCAAAAACTATCTTTTTAACGGAGAGAAAATGCATCAAACCTAACATATCTCAAGTCTCCAACAGAATAGCATTGTCCATCAAAATTTTATTAGAAATAGCCTTTAATCTTTTGAGGGGAAACGCGGTGGTAATAGAGGTTATTGGGCATAGGGGAGCTGCGGGACTGGAGCCCGAGAACACTTTAAGGTCTATTCGAAGGGCTATTGAAATTGGTGTTGATAGGGTTGAAATCGATGTCCGTGTTACTAAAGATGGTAGGCTTGTTGTGATCCACGACGAGACAGTAGACAGAACAACGAATGGACATGGGTATGTTAGAGACATGACGTTTGAGGAGATAAGAAAGCTTGACGCTGGAAAAGGAGAGAAAGTACCGACCCTAGAGGAGGCCCTTAACCTTACTAGAGGAAAAGTTATTCTGCAAATCGAACTCAAAGTCGCAGAGGCAACTGAGCCTACAATCGAGTTAATTGAAGAGAATGGAGCTGAAAGAGAAGTCGTCATAACCTCATTTATACACAGCTTACTCAAGAAGGTGCGTTACCTTAACCCCGCTATAAGAACCGGGGCCCTATTTTTTGACGTCCAAGAAGATATCTTTGAGAGGACTATTAGTGCTTGCGCTGAGGCCATTCACATATATTATCGGAACATTACGCCCAAACTTGTGGAGAATGCGCATAAGAGGGGATTAAAGGTGGTGGCATGGAATCCAGATGAGGTGGGTGATATGAAGAGAATAATAAGCTTGGGTGTTGACGCAATAGGCTCGAATAGACCGGACATACTCATAAACCTCTTGAGAGAGATGGGCATGAGGTAAGAACTGCGCATTTAAGATTTAATAGAGGGCGATCGCGTTCAGTCAGCCCACAGTAAAGCCATTAGCCTGTAAGCTATCCCGCCAAGAGCTATGGCAAAAGCTATCTCAAAGACGGTTATAAGCAAAGCCTTTTTCCAGCCAATCTCCCTTATTAGAGCGGCTATTGTTGAGACGCATGGTATGTAAAACATGGTAACTATCGTGAAGACAACAATTTGAGTTGGGCCGAAACCCGGTATATTCTCGAAGTCTGACGTCCCCAAAAGCGCTGCAAGCATTATGAGCGTGAGCTCCTTCCTTAAAACCCCAAATATTAACGCTATTCCTACTACTGGTGGGAGGCCAAGCCATACGACCGTTATGGGACTTAACGCAAGCGCAATCGGCTCAAGTAAGCCTGAGACCTCCATGAATTTTATCGTAAAACTCCCGAAAATTATCAGCGGGAAGGCTATCTTTATGAACTCAAGCAGCCTAAACCACGTTTGGTTTAGAATAGTCTTTATGTGAGGTATTCTATAGTCGTGTATCTCCATGATTAGCGCTGCAGGCTCACCCGGCAAAACATTAAAGGCTAGCCTTCCAAGGGCGAGTATCACAAACAGGTCGAAGATGTATAACATGATTGCCCACCAGACGCCTAAATATCTGCCGACCAAGCCGAGTATTATCACTGTGCGGGCGGCACATGGCACAAGCGTGGTAACGAAGACTGCGATCAGCCTCTCCCTCTCAGTCTCCATTATTCTGCACCCCAAGCAGGCTGGAACATTACAGCCGTACCCCAAGATTAGCGGTATAAAGGCTTTACCATGGAGCCCCATCTTATGCATGATGCTATCCATTAGGAAAGCAACCCTACTTAAGTATCCTGAATCCTCCAAGGCGTACAGGATTATATAGAATGGTGCAATGTACGGCAGCGCTATAGTGACGCCCGCAATAACTCCCTCAATAACACCCCAAATCAGCCTGCTAACGATCCCAGCGCCCAAGAGGACATAAAGGTCTTTTTCCAGGATATAGAAAAGATTGTTTAGAAATTCTGAGATGTACCCTCCGATGAGGAAGACTGAGAAGAATATTGATAGTAATAGGGTTACCATAATAATATATCCTGCAACTTTATGAGTTGTAAGGTTATGTAGGAGCTCCTCAAACCTCGGCTTCACTGGAGGAACAATCCTCTGCACTTCCCTGGCTATCCGGCCAGCTATCTCATGCCTCTCAGCCGCTATAACAGTCGGGCATGGGTGCCCATGGATCTCCTCAATCTCCCTAGAAAACTTCCTGGCAGCCTCAGTGATATATGGGTTTATTTTAGCCACCTCCCTCTCAACATCCTCATCTCCCTCAAGAAGCCTAATGGCCACATATCTGGGCGGATAGCGAAACCCGGTTAACTCGATCATTTTGGCGAGCTCGGCTATCTTCTCCTCAACCTCCCTTCCGAAAGGTATTATGGCAGCTCTGCCTTGGCGCCTCCTTTCGGCGACCTCAACAGCCCTCTCCAGTAGCTTAAAGATGCCTACACCCTTCACGGCTACTGTGGGAACGACGGGTACGCCTAGAATCTTCTCCAGCTTATTCACATCGATCTCAATGCCCTTCTTCCTAGCCATATCCATTTGGTTTAGGGCTAAGACCATTGGAACTTCCATCTCCATAAGCTGTAATGTGAAGTAGAGATTTCGCTCAAGGATCGATGCATCTACAACATTTATCACAACGTCCGGCTTCTCGTTAATAATATACTCTCTAGTGACCTGCTCTTCAATAGAGTATGCTGAGAGAGAGTATATTCCGGGGAGATCTATGACATCTATTGTATAGCCCTTAAAGTGCAGCGTTCCCTCAGCCCTCTCCACTGTTTTCCCAGGCCAATTACCTATGTGCTGATGTAGGCCCGTCAAGTGATTAAATATTACAGATTTACCAACGTTCGCATTCCCCGCCAGAGCTATGCGAAGTACCTTCTCACCCATCCCTCTCAACCTCAACCAATACCCTCTCAGCCACACCTCTACCAAGCGCAAGCCTAGAACCCTTCACAATAACCTCTAGCGGGCCGTGTAGTGGAGCCGACTTCACAACAGTAATCTTCGCCCCAGGCGTTATGCCCATATCAATAAGTCTCCTCTCAAAGCCCCTCCCCCTCCTTACGCCAGGCCCGCCATCTATAGAGACCACTGTTGCAGTTTCACCCTCTCTAAGCGCCGTTAGAGGAATCACCACTCTACCCATAAGAGCCACCACCCAGCCTTTTGACGTGCACGACGGACGCTATCCTCGAGCTCATAACTTGAAGATTTTCCCCAACCATCAGCGTTAAAGAGTCATCTATAGGGTTTTTACGCAAAACCTTCACTACAACGCCTGGAAGGAGACCTATTTCGCTCAGATATTTGAGTAAATCTCTATGCTCCTCCACTATCTTTGCTATTGCGCCCTCGACGCCAATATCTAGGTCCGTAAGTGGGACAGCCTCTCCCTCATCGGTGGAAAACCCAAAATCTGTCGGAATAGGGTTTCCATGGGGGCATGTCCTAGGATGCTTTAACGCCCTCTCCAGCGGGCCAATCACCTCGTCTGCTAAGCCATGCTCAAGCTTACAGGCTAAGTCATGTGCCTCCTCCCACTCTATGCTAAGGATATTTACAAGCAGGCACTCCGCAAGCCTATGCTTCCTCAAGACTCGGAGAGCTATTTTCCTCCCTTTACTCGTCAGCTTAACGCCGCGGTATGGCTGGTGAGTAACAAACCCATTTCTCTCAAGCCACTCGATAGTATTTGTGACGGTGCCTGGGGCTACGCCCATCACCCTGACAATATCCCCAGTCCTAGCGACACCATGCTTCTCCTCAAGCCTATAGATGCACTCAAGATACTCTTCAATTACTGGAGTGACTTCCTCTGCTGTGAGGGGCATTATACGAGCACCAAAAAACAAATTTACGATAACTCGTATTTTAACCTTCCCACTATCAAACAATAAGATAATAGCCTCTTCAAGGATGGGTCTGTCTTCAGCCTCATAGGTCGTTTTCTTCATAAATAGAGCGAAAGGTAAAGAATTAATTGTAGTGAGGGCTGCGTGAGTAGATCATGGAGATAAGACTTGAGATCCTTATGCTTGGCTTAATTCAAGGTTTAACAGAGTGGCTACCGATCTCAAGTAGTGGGCATTTAAGAGTACTCGAGATTCTTTTTGGACTTAAACCTCTACCTTTCTTCGAAATAATGCTCCACATGGCTACACTAATAATTACCCTTCTCTACTTCAGAGCCGAGGTTTACAAAATTTTGGTGGCTTTAATTAGGCTCAACTTTAAGTCTGAGGAGGGTGCCCTAATACCGAGACTCTTAACTGGTCTGGCCTCATCAGCTACTGTAGGCCTACTCACAACAATTCTTATCAACGATATTTTCTATAGAATTGCGCCGCTCGGAGCAGCCTTCCTATTTTCCGGCTTATTAATTTATGCTTCAAAAAGGGGGAAGTGTATCAAGGAGTATGTGGATTATAGGTCGGCTGCAATAATTGGCGTAATGCAGGGTTTATCAATAATCCCAGGTTTATCGAGAAGCGGCCTAACTATATCTGTGGCACTTATGCTTGGCATAAAGCGAGAAGTGGCATTTAAATTCTCATTCCTATTATCGATCCCAGCGATACTTGGAGCAATAATATTAATGATTTTGTTTCAAGCCGATCTCCCTATTGACGGCAGCCTTGAATTAACTAACATATTTGCCAGCTGCCTTACGGCGGGCGTCGTAGGATATTTCTCCCTAAAATTTCTCTATAGGTTTCTCCAAAAATTCCATCTATTTTCACTATACCTACTCCCATTAGGTTTGCTTCTAATTCTAGTCGATATAATGTTGGGATAAAATAGTTCAGCTGTGATATGATTTAGGCGGAGGGGGAAGCTCGTCTGGGAACAACAAACCACACAACACACCACACTAACACATGTTCCGCTCGAGCTTCCCCCTCCGTAGAGAATTAAAATTTTGGTTGAATAAAAACTTTACCCTCTAAATTTTTGATAGAAGCCGATATAAATCTAGCTTTATTTTCCAGAAAAATCTCTTGTCTCGGGGTATTTCTCCCTTATCTTTTCATCCACTATCTTAGCTATAAGTCCACTCGACACTAGAACGTACTTAGCCTGAATTATCTCAGCCATATCCGCCATTCTCTGGTCTTGAGTTACAAGTATAAAATCGTTCTTCTTAGCATACAAAACTATGTCCCTATCTTTAGCCCCTTGAAGTCCCACCTCACTTACAGTTATGGCTTCCCACCCAAAAAGCTCGAAGTACTCCTTTAACCCAGAGTACATTTCATCCAATAAAATCTTCTTCAATCTCCATCATCTCCACTAGAAATTTTACGCATCTGATCAATAAAATGCTTAGTCGAAGTATCTTATTTTTGGCAGTACTTTTTCCATAAAAATTGGATTTCTATAGAATTTTTTAACTTGTTTTCTTATCTAATTTTTTTGATAAATAAATTTAAGTTTCTATACGCCCTATTTTCTTTTAGTAATCTTCACCCCGAAATTTCACTACGTGCCTTCACGATCTCACCTTGTTAAGAGGTGCTTGAGTCTTGAAGTATGTTAGGAAGAGGGATGGCAAGCTAGAACCGTTCGACCAAGAACGTATAACTAACGCCATATGGAAGGCAAGTAAGGCTGTTGGCGAGAAAGATAGGAGCCTAGCTGAGCGCCTAAGTGATAAAGTTGTCGAGGAGCTTAGAAAGCGTTTCGGCGATGATGGCGTACCGACTGTTGAGGAGATTCAGGATATTGTGGAGAAGGTTCTCATTGAGAATGGTCATGTCAAGATGGCTAAGGCTTATATCTTATATCGGAAGCAGCATCAGGATTTAAGGGAACTGGCCGAGATATTAAGCTCCACGGATCTAGTTGAGCAGTACCTCAATTTAGAGGACTGGTATGTCCGCGAGAACTCGAACATGAGCTTCTCGCTGCAGGGCTTGAATAATTATTTAACGACTAAGGTCATTGAACGCTACTGGACTAATAGAATATATCCACCGAACATCGCTGAAGCTCACCATTCAGGCGACATACACATCCACGACTTAGGGGTTCTAGGCCCATATTGTGTTGGATGGGACTTAAGAGAACTTCTGCTATCAGGGTTTGGCGGCGTCTACGGGAAGATTGAAAGTAAGCCGGCGAGACACTTCAGAACTGCTCTAGGCCAGGTAGTAAACTTCTTCTATACATTGCAGGGTGAGGCTGCAGGTGCACAAGCATTTAGCAATTTTGACACATTTTTAGCTCCCTTTATACGCTATGACGGCTTAGACTATAGGGAGGTTAAGCAAGCTCTACAAGAATTCGTGTTTAACATTAATGTTCCGACTAGGGTCGGCTTCCAGACACCATTCACTAACATAACGCTCGACCTGAAGGTTCCCACGTTCATGATGGATGAGCCGGTTGTTTATGGTGGCAGGGTGACCGATGATACTTATGGTGAGATGCAGGATGAAGTGGATATGTTAAATATGGCTTTCGCTGAGGTTATGACTGAGGGTGACGCTAAGGGAAGAATATTTACTTTTCCAATCCCAACCTATAATATAACCAAGGATTTTGATTGGGACTCTCCAGTCTCACAGAAGATCTTTGAGCTGACAGCCAAGTATGGCGTGCCATACTTCTCAAACTTCGTAAATAGTGACATGAGGCCGGAGGACGTCCGCTCAATGTGCTGCCGCTTAAGAATAGATAATAGAGAGCTGCGTAAGCGTGGCGGAGGCTTCTTCGGCGCTAACCCGCTTACAGGTTCAATCGGGGTTGTGACAATAAATCTGCCGAGGATAGGGTATCTGACAAAGGATGAGGATAGGTTCTTCGAGAGGCTTGGCGAACTCATGGATCTAGCCAAAGATAGCTTGGAGATAAAGCGCAAGGTTTTGGAGAGGTTTACTGAGAAGGGGCTGTACCCCTACTCTAAATACTACCTGCGATATGTTAAGGAGACTTATGGCAAATATTGGAAGAACCACTTCTCAACGATAGGCATAGTAGGGATGAATGAAGCATTACTAAACATGTTTGGCTTCGGAATCGAGACTAAAGAGGGATTAGATTTCGCTATTAAAACCCTGCTATTCATGCGAGAGAGGCTCCTAGAATATCAGGAGGAGACCGGCAACCTCTATAATCTTGAAGCAACTCCCGCTGAGGGGGCATCTTATAGGCTGGCCCGAATAGATAAGAGGAAGTATCCGGACATAATAGTTGCCAACGAGAAGTATCTTTCTAAAGGCGCCGAGCCATTCTACACGAACTCAACCCATCTGCCAGTCGATTATACTGGGGATCTCTTTGAAGCCCTTGAACACCAAGATAAACTTCAGCCACTATATACTGGCGGAACAGTCTTCCACGTCTTCCTTGGAGAGAGGATTTACTCATGGACTGCCGCAGCAGCCCTCGTTAAAAAGATATCCCACAGTTACCGAATACCCTACTTCACTCTAACACCAACGTTCAGCATATGCCCAACACATGGATATATAAGCGGAGAGCACAAAACCTGCCCTAAGTGTAACGCAAAATGCGAGGTTTACTCGAGGGTTGTAGGCTACTTTAGGCCAGTAGATCAATGGAACGATGGGAAGCAGTCAGAATTCAAGATTAGGCGCACGTTTGATAAAGCCATTCTCATGGCAGCTCCAGGAATCTTGGCATAAAATTCAAGTGATACTTTTGGGAAGATTGAGACATGAAGTTTAGCGGGATCCAGAAGACTAGCCTAATAGACTTTCCAGGGAAGATATCCAGTATTCTTTTTACGCCAGGCTGTAACCTACGCTGCCCATACTGCCAAAACTGGAGGATTATTGTCGACCCCCAGGGACCATTTTTATCTGAGGATGAGGCCCTATCAATATTGGAGTCGAGAAAGAAGTATATCGATGCCGTCGTCATAACTGGTGGAGAGCCACTAATCCATAGTGACGCACCATCATTTATCAGAAGGCTTAAAGAGAAGGGCTTCTCTGTTAAGCTTGATACAAACGGCTTCTTCCCAGACTTACTGGAGCAATGCCTAAACTATGTAGACTATGTTGCTGTAGATGTTAAGACCTCGCCGGAGAAATATTGTATGCTTGGAGCCAGGGACGTAAGCAGCCTCCTGAGAACAATAGATATTCTCAAGAAAAGCAATGTTGATTACGAGTTTAGAAATACCGTCGTCCCCGGCATAGTTGAGGAGGAAGATATATTGAAGATTGGTGAGCTCGTGAAGGGAGCTAGACGCTTCGCCTTCCAGCAATTCGTTCCGGAAAATGCGTTCGATGAGAAGTTTAGGGCGCTTCAACCATACCCAATTGAAACAATAAAGATTTTCTCTGAGATAATGAGGAAGTATGTTAATGAGGTGATTTTAAGAGTCTAATCTAGTATACGTTACCCTCATTTCTTCCCCATTAGGTATGCGTGTATTGACTTGGCAGCCTTCTTCCCAGCGCCCATAGCGCTTATAACTGTCGCCTCGCCGGTAACTATGTCGCCTCCAGCATACACGCCTTCAATACTTGTCCTCATATTCTCATCAACGATTATCGTCCCGTCCTTAGCAACGTTAAGTCCAGGGGTGGTTTGCTGAATTAATGGATTCGGTCTCCTGCCAATAGCGACTATCACAGTATCTATATCCATTAGGAAGTTTGAGCCTTCTATTGGGACTGGTCTACGCCTGCCAGTCTCATCGGGTTCAGAGAGCCTCATGCGTATGCACTCCATTCTCCTAACCCATCCCCTTTCATCGCCATGATATGCAACTGGCAAGGTTAGGAAGTCGAATATTACGCCTTCTTCCTCAGCGTTCTCAACCTCCTCCATCCTAGCAGGCATCTCAGCCCTAGACCGCCTATAAACTATATGAACCTCCTTCGCCCCAAGCCTTATGGCGCATCTAGAAGCATCCATCGCAACATTCCCTGCTCCAATAACCGCCACTCTATCCCCAACCTTTATCGGAGTATCCCACTCAGGGAATAAGTAGGCTTTCATTAGGTTAACGCGTATAAGGAACTCGTTTGCACTATATATTCCGCAGAGGTTCTCGCCAGGTATCCCCATGAACATCGGCGGTCCAGCTCCAGTTCCAATAAATATTGCATCAAAGCCCTCATCCTTAAGAAGCTCCTGGACAGTATAAAGCCTACCAATCAACGCGTCAGTCTTTATGGTGACGCCGAGCCTCTTAATATAATCGACCTCGGCTTGAACTATGCGTTTAGGAAGCCTAAACTCCGGTATGCCGTACATTAGGACGCCTCCAGGCTCGTGGAGGGCCTCAAAGACGACGACCTCATGTCCTAGTTTAGCTAAGTCTGCTGCAACGGTTAATCCAGCCGGTCCAGCGCCCACTACGGCTACACGCTTACCAGTGCATGGTGGTATCTCAGGTATCTCAACGCCATGCTTGAGCTCCCAGTCTGCGAGAAACCTTTCAAGCCTGCCGATCTGTACTGGGTCGCCCCTTCTACCGAGAACACAGTTTTTTTGACATTGATCCTCCTGCGGGCAAACTCTCCCGCAGACAGCGGGCAAATTATTCTTCTCCTTGATTTTACGTATAGCCTCTCTAAACTCCCCTTCCCTCAAAAGCTTAATGAATGCTGGTATATCTATTTCAACAGGACATCCAGGAACGCATTGAGGGTTCTGGCACTGTAAGCATCTCTCAGCTTCAAGGATCGCTTGTTCCTCACTGTAGCCAAGGGCAACCTCATTGAAATTACGTATCCTCTCTTCTGGAGGCTGCTTCGGCATTGGAACAGCTTTAAAGCGGTCCCATTTACTCAGGTTCGCATCCCTCCTAGAACCCCTTTATTAGCCTCCCAGTATTTTAGGGCGTCTTTCTCCTCCCTAAAGAAAGTCATCTGCCTCTTTATCAGCTCGTCGAAGTCCACTTCATGTGCGTCGAACTCCGGCCCATCAACGCAAGCAAACCTTGTTTTGCCGCCAACCATAACTCTACATGCGCCGCACATGCCCATACCATCCACCATGATCGGATTTAGGCTCGCAATGGTTTTAATACCATATGGCCTTGTAACATCGGCTACTGCTTTCATCATCATGGCTGGGCCTACGGCGTAGACCATATCAAACCTATATCCCTTTTGAATCAGCACTCTTAGAACGTCGCTCACAAAACCCTTATACCCCTTTGTCCCGTCATCCGTGGATATGTAGAGTTCATCTGAGAAGGCCCTCATCTCCTCCTCGAAAATAAGTAGGTTGGCGCTCCTCGCACCTATTATGGAAATAACCTTGTTACCAGCGCTCTTAAATGCGCGCGCTATTGGGTAGGCGGCCGCTATCCCCACCCCTCCACCGACAACGCACACAACGCTATGGCTTTTTATTTCAGTTGGGTTTCCAAGCGGGCCGAGTATATCAAGGATAACATCTCCCTCCCTGAGTTCGCCTAGCTTTCTGGTCGAAACGCCAACCTCGAGAAAAACGAGGGTTATCGTTCCATCTTTGGGGTCCCAGTCGGCGATTGTTAACGGGAAGCGCTCCCCCCTCTCATCGACCCTCAAGATGACAAACTGCCCCGGCCGGGCCTTTCTGGATATTTCCGGGGCTAAAACCTTCACTAGCTTGATTCTCGGCGCGAGATCTTTCCTCTCAACTATCTTATACATCCTTCCACTCCTAATCATAGGAGCCTATATAGACACTTAGCTAAGTTAAAAGAATAAAAATGGATTTTTATTTTTCTGTTTTTAGAGGTTTAGGGGCCCCGATTTAGCAGCCTTCTCTCTCCCCAACTATCTTTGTCCCTGAAATCTTCTCCATAGCAATTATCGCCGCCTGCGTTCCCTCCTCGCCCAATCCCTCGGCCTCAACTATCCTTAGAAGCTGATGGACTAAGGCTGTTCCAGGTAGAGGCATCTTTAATTCGGCTGCCAGCTCTAGGGCTAGGCGTAAATCCTTTTGCTGATGCCTTATTTTAAATCCAGGCTTGAAGTCCCGCTCAATCATCTTAGGCCCTAGGTTCACAAGCATCCATGAGCTGGCAGCCCCAGCTGAAACAGCCTCAAGAAGCTTCTTTAGATCTAACCCCGCCTTCGCTCCGAGCATAAGCCCCTCACAGACAGCTTGAATGTTTAATGCGCATATTACTTGATTACATAGTTTAGCTGTCTGCCCGCTGCCGCTTGGACCCATATAGACTATCTTTTTGCCGAGGGCTTCAAATATTGGCAGGCACTCCTCGAAAGCATCCCTCGGCCCTCCAACCATTATAGAGAGGGTTGCCTCCTTAGCCCCCTTCTCACCGCCACTCACAGGGGCGTCAAGCATCTTGACACCCTTCTTAGCGAGCTCGCTGGCTATCCTACGCGTTACGGCAGGCGATATTGTACTCATGTCTATAACTATTAGGCCCGGTCTAGCGCCATGAATTACACCATCAGGTCCAAGTATAACCTCCTCAACATCAGGCGAGTCTGTAACCATAGTTATGACAACATCGGATCTTTCGGCAACCTCCTTTGGAGAATTCGCGCCATAAGCGCCTAGGGCGATGAGCTCCTCCATTTTAGATCTTGTCCTGTTCCAGACAGTTAGCGGGTAACCAGCCTTAAGAAGATTAATTGCCATCGGCCTACCCATGATACCCAAACCAATAAAGCCAACTCTTTTTAAGCCCAACTCTACCCATCCTCCGAGGAAAAATATACGCTAAATCCCTTAAAAATAATGCTAAAAGAGGAGACTAAAGCAACGCTTTTCCAATAGAATAAAAGGCTGTGAGCAACAAATACTTCAAATAATTTCCAGCTTCCTAAAATACTTGAGAACAACTACATTACTGAAGGCTATTTTAAGCTCCGCTAACAAAATCCTTAAAAGCAACACTTAAAGATATAGAAAGTAGAAAAATAATAGTAGATGTTGGCAAAAGTGGGCGGGTAGATCAGCCTGGTATGATCGCGGCGTTGGCATCGCCGAGGTCGAGGGTTCAAATCCCTCCCCGTCCACCAATCTTTTGGGTTCACATTCCCTCGCTTTTTAAGTTCTGCAGACTCTTCTTTTTCAGGGCTTGGATTGAGGGAGGAGATCTACGACTTCGCTAGAAGGGTTGAGCGTTATAGGCGGATTATCGCCGTGCTACACTTAATAGACTTTGATGTTAGGGAGGCAACGCGCGGAGATGTTGAGCGCGTGGTGGCGAAGATTAACGGTAATAAGTCTTGGAGGGAGGAGACAAAGCGCCACAAGAGTCCAGAAACAAGAACCCTGCCTTCCAATATAATCCCTACTCGGAAATAACTCCCGCCTTTCTATAACATCTTCTCCTATAGACAACACACCTATAGCCTTTCAAATTCCCGTGTAAACTTCTATTTGGAGTTGTTTGGCTGTTTCCAGGGCGTTCTCGTCGGCGTATGGCGTAACGATTATTAGCCTATCAGGCTTTCTGCCCTCAACCCTCTCGTAGAACTCTGCCTTACGC
>JAGTQE010000013.1 GCA_018396635.1 Candidatus Bathyarchaeota archaeon | reverse complement strand
CTAAGCACATCTTATCTCTGCTTAGGAAGGGGGTTGTCATCCCAGCCCACCCACTAGCCCTAAACAGTAGCAGGAAACTTGACGAGATTAGACAGCAGGCGCTCACAAGATACTATATAGCTGCTGGGGCCGGTGGAGTTGCCGTAGGCGTGCATACAACTCAGTTTGAGATCCATGACCCTAAGATATCCCTATATGAACCTGTTCTTAAATTGGCCTCCGAGGTTGTTGATGAGGGCGAGAGGAAGGTTGGCCGCCCAATAATTAAGGTGGCTGGGATAGTCGGCCCAACTAGCCAAGCAGTTAAGGAGGCTAAGATAGCATCCGATATGGGTTATCATGCCGGACTCGTGTGTTTAAGCGCGCTTAAAGGATCTACAACCGATAGGCTGATAGCCCATTGTGAGAAGATCGCTGAGTATCTGCCTATCTTCGGCTTCTACCCGCTGGACGCTGGATGTCGGCGATAAAGTTGGCTGTGGAGCTACTGGAAAACATTCATAGGATTATGGAGTTGGGTCAGCCAATACCCAGAGAAATCCTCACGTTAGGCGCCCAGATAACCGATGCCAACGGGGCAATATTTGATGCTGCACATAACTTCGCAGGATGTATACCGGGTATACATGAGGTCTTGAGGAGGCAGGGTCTCTTAGAGGGGATCTGGTGTCTAAATCCTAATGAGACGCTGTCGCCTGGTCAGAGAGACGAGATTGATAGAGTCTACGCATCATATCCGCACTTAAACGATGATGAATTCGTCTCAGAGCATTTAGATGCCTGGCTTGAGGGGAAATTCTTCTAGAAAAAAGGGTTTTCTTAAGACTTCTCCAGCTCAACCACCGAGAACCCTTCCTTCTTGCGTACACTATACACTATGTCTGCAGCATCCTCAATCTCATGGTAATGTGTTATAATGATTACCTGTGGAATAATCCTTCCACCCTCCCTAAAGAAGGAGTCTAGGATGTTAATTAGATCCCTGCGTCTCTCTTCATCCAGGTGTATTGTAGGTTCATCCATGATTACCGTCTCAACCTTATCTGATAGGGCTCTCGCTATGGCCAGCCTAAGGGATATGGCCAGAGCAACCCTCTCACCGCCGCTTATCTGATCTATGCTCTGAAGCCCGGCCGAGCCGATAACTGAAATGTTGTAGTCATCATCTATATGGACGTCTGAGATCTCAAGATTAAACCTCTCAAGGAAATCCCTCGTAAACTTCTCCAGTAAGGGTTTAGACCTCGCCCTTATAAGGCGTTGGACTCCATCCTTATGGAAGGCATCCCTAATATTTTCCAAGATTTTAATAAACTTCTCAACCCTGGCCTTTTCCTTTTCTTTCTTCAAGAGCTGGTTCAACTCCTTCTCGCAGCTCTCCTTCTCCATCCTAGCCCTCTCAAACTCCGCCCTCAACCCAGATATCCTTTCAATAAGCTTAATTTTCTCTAGAAGCATCCTCTCATAAGCCTGCTGCACCTCCATATGAAGAGCTTCATCGTATCCAAGCTCTCTAATTGCAGCCTCAATCCCCTCTAGCTCCATCCTTTCAGAGGCAATCTCGCTCCTCAGTTTCGAGACCTCAGCCTCTAAAGCCTCCCTCTTCATTGCCAGAGGCTCATTCCTATCATATTCAGCCTTTTTAAGCCTCAGATCTAATAGCTCCCCCTCAGGGTCTGCGGGCTTATATCCAAGATTCTTTATCAACTCTTCCAGCTCGCTTGAAATCTCGCTGATCTCCTCATTCAGCCTATCGAGATTGGCTTCAATCTCCTCTCTCGGCGGCCATCTGCTGAGCTCCCGCTTGGCAGCATCATGCTCCCTATAAGCATCCTCTAGACTTTTAATCTCCTCCTCAAGGGCAGATATTTCCAAGTCCAGTTTATTTAGGGTTTCAGCCCTCCTCCTTAAAGTCTCCATCTCAGACAGGTACTGGCGCACTCTTTCATCCAACCCCTCTATCTCGCTTAGAATATCAGCTAGCCTCTTTGAATCAATAGCAGATATCTTCTCCAGCGCTTCCTCGCATTTCTTCCTCTCAGACTCAACCCTCTCAATTTCTTGTTGAAGCGACAATATCTCATTATAGCTCTCCCTCTTCACCCTCTCAAACTCCTCCTGAAGGCTTAGCCTATGCTCCAATGTTAGCGCCCTACCGCATATTGGGCAAACCTCCGCTCCAAATATCTTAGACATCTTAAATTCAATGTCCTCAATCCGGCTCCTAATGCTGCCCATCCGCTCCCTCAAAGCGCTTGCTTTCCCCTCCAGCTCAATTTTTAGGGCGCTGAGCTCACCCCTCTTCCTATTAAGCACAAGGTTAATGTTCTCACAGGTAACCTTCTCGCCAAGAATTAGCGAGTATTCGTTGAGCAGACGAGATAGAGCCTCAGACTTCCTGTTCCGCTCCCTCAAAGCCTCCTCATACAAGCCCCTTAGCCGCATAAGCCCATCCTTAGCCCCCTCATACATCCTCCTCTCCGAGACCTTTTTAGCGAGAGCAGTGCTCTTATCCACATAGTTTTTATAGGCCGCCTCGGTGCGCGCCAATATCTCTCTCAACTCCTCAATGTGCCTAAGTTTCTGATGCTCAAGAGCCATCTCATTCTCCTTACCACTCAGCATATTAAGCAGCTTACAGTAGCTCTCCAGAATTGGGAGCTTCATAACGTGCTCCTTCAGCTCCCTAACCCTTTCGAACGCAGCCTCAGCCTCCCTTAGATCAGCCTCTCTCTGCTCTAGACTTCTGGACAGGTTTGCAATCTTCGCCTCTAAGACAGCTCTCCTCGAGGTTAGCTCAGCAAATACCTCTTTTTTCCGGTTGAGGTCTTTTAGTCGGCTCTCAAGCCCGCTGACCTCTTCCTCAATACTCTTCAGCCTAGAAGACTCCAATCTAAGCGAGGACTCCAGCCTCTCAATCTCCAGCTTTAGGCTTCGTATGCGACTTTCAAGATCGGGTTTCCTCTTCAGCTCGCCATCTAAGTAGGCAGCTATCTTCTGAAACTCGCCCACAACCTCCCTCATCCCCTGATATGCTTTTTCGAGGTCCTCTATTCCGAGAAGCCTAGAGATTATCTGCTTTCTGTTGGATGGCGTTTCAGTTATAAGTCTCTCAATCTCCCCCTGCTGGATGTAAATTGATTGTAGAAATAGGTTTTCGTCTAAACCGGTGATCTCCTTTATCTCTGAAGTTATTGTCCGCTCGCCGCCTCGGGCAATAACAATCCTCCTATCGCCGTCAACCTTGAATAATATGCCTTTAGGACTCCCCCTCCGACTAATATCCCACTCCACAATGTAGTTCACCCCGCCCTCACTAAACTCTACGAGAACCCTAGATCTCTCGGCGCTTCTATTAATCAAATTCTCATTCCTACCTCTGCTATGTACATTAAAGAGCCCAAAGCTTATGGCGTCTAAAATCGAAGTCTTTCCAGCTCCGTTAGGGCCGACAATAACGTTAATTCCATAGTCAAAATTCAGCTTAGAGTTCTTATGTGAGATAAAGTTTTCAAGATACACTCTTCTCAGAATCATCCCCCATAATCCTCCTAAAGTAATCGTTGGCTATCCTCTTCGCTTCCTCAACATTCTTATCCTTCAAGACTTTAAAGAGCTCATAGCCAAACTCAGCTATCACATCGTCCTTCAAGTACTCCTTTAAAAGCATCCTCACATTAATGTCGCCGGGCTTAAATTCAGCCAATCTCCTCTCAGCCTCCTCGATAACCCTACAGCGGAAATAAAGAACCCTTCCCAGCAGAACTTTATTTAGAACCTGCTGAACCCTTTGACGGTCAACCTCCTTCCCCTCAACAATTATATGCGCTATCGGAGCCTTCCTGCCAGCATAGGCTTTAAGGGCTTCTATAAGCCTTTCAACCTCAATATTAAAGGAATCGTACCTCACCTTAAACTCTATCTGCGGCCTAATACTCTCTAAGTTAATCTCTCTAACATCTAATTTATCGCTGTCAATATCAACTATATAGAAGCCCTTACCACGCCTTCCCCAATCATCAATCTCATCGCTCCTCATGATCTCGGTTGAGCCGGGGTAGGCTAGCTCACCTCTTCCAAACGAAGCTCTCATCCTACTATGCAGGTGCCCCATAGCATAATATCTGAAGTTACGGGGCAGATCGTCTAGCCTGATCTCAAAAACCTCCTCAAATGGAAGGAACTTGTCAATAGCTTGGTGCAGCAATATTATGCTCGCAGGGTAGCTTGCGGCTAAAGCATCAAGCTTCCTTAGCTCCTCAATAAGCGTATCCCTATATCGCCTGCCAAAATGGGATATGCCCGCAATAAGAACCTCCTTCCCATTTAATCGTAGCGTTTGATGATCACCTCCAGTGAGCCCCAAAACGCATATTTTATCCTCAAATATCTTTTGGGGCGGCATGCCGCGGCGCTTAGGAGTATCATGATCCCCGAGGACTGAGAAGAACTTGACCTTATCGCCCAGCCTATTAAGAAAACTCTTGAAAGCATAGTATGCTTGGGCCACAGGCCTAGGCGAGTCAAAGAGGTCGCCGCTATGAATTATTATGTCAACCCGCTCCTCAAGCACCCTATCAGCGATCTCATCCATAACTTCATAGAGGTCATGCTCACGCTCATCTAGATTATATTGGCGGAAGCCTAAATGCGTGTCCGCTATGTGAGCCACCCTAACCATCTAACACCACGCTAACCATAGAATCCTTTAAGCTCATCCTTCAATTTCTCAATTTCCTCCTTGCTAACGTCTTTACTCGCGACTGAGAGAGCCTCCCTCAGCTTGCCAACTATATCTATGTCGGCCCCGCCCTCCCGAGTTCTCCGCCGCTTAACCTTAATCATTACTGGCGCCTTTGTCACCTCCCCAACAATAACAGCCTCTCCAACATTAAGGCCGGGCAGATCCTCCAGTAGATCGCGGCTCATCCGCTCAGAGCTCATCGAGATTGCTCTCTGGTCCTCGGGATTAGTTATCCGCATAATTATCTGACTGTTACATTGGCTTAAGGCGTCTGGGTGAATTTTTGATGGACGCTGAGTTACAAGGATTAAAAATACGCCGAATTTCCGCCCCTCAGCGGAAATCTTCCTTATTATTGTGCTAGAATATGTTCTTCCCTCTGGCGGGATGAAACGATGAGCCTCCTCAATGAAGATGAAAACAGGATACTTGAACTCTCCGCTAGCAACCTTCTCATAGATTTCAGACAAAATCTTATATGCTATATAATCGGCAACCTCATCCTCAAGCCCTGAAAGGTCGATGACTGAGAGCTGCATAGGTTTCAGCATCTTATCGATGGATGTTGAAACATTTGTGAATACTTTCATGCCAATTATGCGCTTAATATATTTCTGGGCTGAACGCGCTCCAGCCTTCTCCTTCTCGTCGGCAGCCCACATATCCGCCTGCTGAAGCTCCTCCAGAACATCTTTAGGTGAGAAGATGCTCTTACGCTTCCTCACATTTACGATAGCCTTCTCGAGACTATTCCTAATATTCACGTAGCGATCACTTATCCTCGCAACCAAGCATACCTCATCCAAGTCGAGGTCTGAGAAGCAAACCTCGTAGGGCTCAACTCTACCAACATCGGCGCTCGAGTATCTTCCAGTGCTTGCCGGGTTCCTGAACACGACGATGTTATCTGATAGCTCATGCCTCCCCCCATCAACTGTTCTAGAGAGGAAAACATAGTCCGCGTGCGGATCCAGCATCACTATTGTAGCCCCCTTCCTGAGCAATTCCTCGGCGAGGATCCCGGCCAAATAGCTTTTCCCGGCGCCGGTCTGAGCTATTATGGCGAGATGGCGCCTAAAACCCCTCAGAGAAAGAAATACTGGAACATCGCTTCTGGTGATCAAGTGCCCAATATGGATCGCTTCGCTTGCGGGGAAAGAATAAAACTTCTCTAGAAGATCCTGTGAGGCCACATAGACCGGTTTTCCGGGCATAACTGCCTTTCTCGGCTGGAGAACCTCGCCGTTTTCGCCTAAATATCCGAGTATTCTGGCTTTACACCAGACCTTTCTATCGGCGATCCCAGCCTCAACTATCTTCTTAGTTATAGTGAAGTCTAAATCTTTTGTGAGCGCCTGGCTCATGGAGACTATTCCCTGGACTTGGGCTATCACTGGGACCTCTTTTAGGGCGCCGCCAACATCCTCTGTTGAGAAGACGACAACATACTCCCATCGTGAGGGCATCTCCTCCGGATTGGAGCTAAAGTAGAACTCGCTCGAACTCGCTTCGCCGACAATTATGCCGATCTCTTTAAGGATATTTGACACGCCTATACCCCCTCCCCCGAATTATCTTTTCCCCAAACATTTTCTCTAAATATGGAAGATAAATTTCATCGGCAACCTTCCTCCTCAACCTAACTTTCTCATCAACGCTCTTAAGCCAAATATTGTAGGCGTTTAATCCACAGTATCCCGTAACAACAATCTTCAGAGCGCACTCAATATCGGCTCCAGTAGGCTCAGGCCAGCCAACCTCAAACAAAGTCTTATCGTAGTAAGGCATATCTATCCGGATAGGAGAATCTCTGAGATCAAGCAGAACATAGAAGGAGACGAAGCTCGGAAAATTCAATATATCTTTAAAGACGTTAGAAGCCCATTGGATAAAATCATCGCCTCTCTCAGCCGAGAGTCTTGGGAAATATTTTCTAACAAACTCCTCTGGATTCTTAATGTACTCCCTTAGGCGCTTCGCCATCCTGATGGATGGGCCTAAAAGAAGTGGGCGGGTATACCCAATTGAAGGGGCGCATCTGGCTATTAGCTGATAGTCTGGTCTCGGCGAGGCCAGCTCCTGCAAAATTACATCAATAGTCTCCAGCTTTACACCATACTTCTTCTTAAGCCTGTAGAACCTTTCAAATGCTATCCTCTCTGAGTCAAGAACTTGGAAGAAGATCTCCCCCAATAGCTCCTTATCTTCCTCCTCAACATCTAGCATCCTAATCTTCTCATTGAAGATTATGTGAAGCAGGTAGTCGCGATAGAAGGTTGACCTACTCTCCTTGCTAATGCCAAGCAGGAGAATGTTAGATTTATGGCAGAAGTCGAGAAGGTTCTTATAGACCCTAAAGTAATGTAGTAGGGCGTCACGTTGATCATCAACCCTAGGCTCTATCGGCAGGTGAGAAGCTCGCCCATAAAGCGATCCATCAATTAATATTGCATCCCCATCAAAACCATTTTTTAAGGCCTCAAGAGCCACCTCAAATTCAAGGAGCTCCATCTTAGCGGTGATAAAGTCGTTAACGCTGGACATCTTCTCCCTACTAAATATAACTTCGACATCCATCTTCTTACTCACTATGCCACGGTACATCGCCATGCCTCTACTAATGTAGAGAATCCCGCCGCTAGATAGTAAGCTTGAATAAACGCTTGAGTCGACAGCCATAACATTAAGGCTACTTATGTCAGCTGAGAATGAGCTTAAGTCATTTAAGGGAACCCAGTGGGCAGCCATATGCTTCTTAAACTCATCCTCTAAGGGATTAAATTTCCCCTTAAGAACCCTCTCCCTTAAGTAATCCCTTTTACCGTTAATTAAATGCACAAAATCTTCTAGAAAAGCTGGCAATGAGGGGCCCCTCTATATATCATAATCTATTACCAACATTTTATTCCTTCCACAAAATCCTCTATATAATTATTTGCGACAACATCTAACGCTGGCGAATAAAAGCCCGGAACACAAAGACTTATATCTGATTTAATCATTCCCCAAAAATTGGGGAACAAGCATGATCGTCGATGCCCATGTACATTTAAAGCATGGAGATGTTTATAGAACCGAATATTCCCCTGAGACTATTGTGGAGACTATGAATGGTGCCGGCATAGACCTATCAATAGTCTTCGCAATAAGCACTACGACCAGGCGATCTATAGAGATGGCTCTCGAAGCCCGCAGAAAATTCCCAGAGAGATTAATCCCATTCGTCTACGCATTACCAAGCTATGAGAGACCAGTCATCGAAGAGCTGAGATACGCAATTGTAGATCTTGGTTTTAAAGGCATTAAAATCCATGCCGGAGAGTGCTCCTTAGCCGAATATATAATAGACCCAGTCATAAGTTTGGCTGAAAATCTTAAAGTGCCATGCCTAATAGACTGTGTGGGAAGACATTTAGACATAAAGCGCATAGCTGAATGCTTTCCTAACGCCAAGATAATTGTCGCACATTTCGGAAAATATTTATGCGAAGACGAGGGGCTCATAGATAAATTTATGAGTCTAGCTGAAGCCCACGAGAACATATATCTCGACACAAGCGGCGTCCTGTTAACACATAAGATAAGGGAAGCCGCCGAGAAAGTCGGATCCAATAGAATAGTGTTTGGTACAGATGGACCGCAAAGGGAGCCAGACACGGTGAGCTTCACCATAAAGGAAGTCAGAAAGATCAAGAGCTTAAATCTGAAGACAGAAGATGAAGAGAATATACTGGGGAGGACAATACTTGAGATTTTAGGGATATAGCTTGAACATCCAGGCGGTTAATCAAAGAGTCTATTTTCAGGGATTTTAAGAAAATTAAGGCTAAATTCGCCATATTAATCCAATTTTGCAAATCTTTCAGACCATAAGTCGTTTATTTCGTTCCAATCGAAATATTTATAAAAGATTAACTCTTTAATTTTTGAAAGTAAGGAGCATGTAATACTGTATGCGTGGTCGGCGGAGAACTGCCCTACCAGAAAAATCTAAGAAAGAAATGGTGGATGTTCGAATTGGGCATCCACATAATCGCCGACTTCCTGGGAGTAGATCCCAGGAAGATCGCGAGAGTGGAAGATCTACGCGTTATTTTAGATAGGGTTGTCTATAAATCTGGGCTCCATGTTGTCTCTTCAATTTTCCATCAATTTGAGCCTCATGGCGTCTCCGCCGCATATATTTTGAGTGAGTCTCACTTAAGTGTTCATACATGGCCCGAGTACGGTTACGTTGCCCTTGACATTTTTACATGCGGCTCCGACGAGCCAGCGCTCAGAGCGTTCGACATGTTAATTGAGGAGCTTAAGCCAACTCACGTTGAGAGGAAGATGTTAAGAAGGGAGTTTTATGGAAAAAATAAAAATTCAGATACTCAGAAACCTTCTGGAGTCTGAGAAGAATCTTTGGGAGCTGCTTGACAGGAACCATTATACGGTGAAGGACTTTATAACTGCTCTAAACGACCTTTACAATGAGAAGCTGATAGATGTAAGAGATGAGAAAATATATTTGACAGAGGAGGGACTAAAACAGATTAACATAAGCTCCTTAGAGTTTAAGAGCGAAATATGCTGTAAGTGTGAAGGAAAAAGGATAATTTTCAGCAAAAAGTTCTGTGAAGTCTTAGATCAGTACCGCCAGATTGTTAAGGATAGGCCTATGCCGGACGCCGGCTTCTTTCAGGGATATATGCGTGAGCAAGATGTGATATATAGGCTAGCTTTAATGCATCATTACAGCGACCTAGACAATAAATCCTTCGTATTGGTGGGTGACGACGACCTACTGAGTGTGGCATTAACATTAACTGGCTTGCCTTCCAGAGTAGTCGTTTTAGATATTGATGCGAGATTAGGCGAATACATAAAGCGCATAAGTGAAACTTACGGGTTAGATATAGAGTTCCGGCAGTATGACGTCTCTGACCCCTTACCAAGCGACCTTATTGGCGCCTTTGATGTCTTCTCTTCTGAACCCCTAGAAACTTTAAGTGGACTTAAAGCCTTTCTATCTAGAGGCGTAGCCTGCTTAAAAGAGGATGGAGTTGGATACTTTGGACTTTCAACAGCTGAGGCCTCAATGAAGAAGTGGAAGGCTGTCGAGCTCATGCTCCTTAGAATGAACTGCGTGATAACTGATATAGTTAGGGATTTCTCAAAGTATGGAACCTTCTATGAAACGGCAAACTATGAAATGTTCACTATAAAGCTAAAGTTCCCTGTAGGTAGGAACCCGGGCATCTGCTGGTATAAATCTTCGCTATTCAGGTTTGAGGTCTTTGGCAAGCCTAAGCCAATAATAAGGCCGGGGAGACGGATCACCATAAAATATATTGACTGGAAGGATGATGTGACTAACCCATTCCTTTATACGCAGGGAAATAAGAAAGTAAACTTAAAATAATTGAATTATTGATTTTTAATCAAGTCAAACTTAAAGAATGATGGTGGAGGATGGAACATGAGCAAGCCTGAGAAGCCGCACCTGAACCTGATAATAATTGGGCACGTAGACCATGGAAAATCGACAACCATGGGCCACTTCCTATACCTAACCGGCGTCGTCGATGAGCGTACAATTAGACAGTACGAGGAAGAGGCAAAGAAGCTGGGTAAAGAGTCGTTCAAGTATGCCTGGATACTCGACAACCTTAAGGAGGAGAGGGAGAGAGGCCTAACAATAGACCTACGATATCTAAAGTTTGAGACGCCAAAGTACTTCTTCACAATCATAGATGCGCCTGGACACAGAGACTTCGTTAAGAACATGATAACCGGCGCCAGCCAAGCCGACGCAGCTATTCTAGTTGTCTCAGCGAAGAAGGGAGAGTTTGAGGCTGGCATAGGTCCAGGAGGCCAGACGAGGGAGCACGCCTTCTTGGCATTCACGCTGGGAGTTAGGCAGATGATTGTTCTAATAAATAAGATGGATGATCCAACAGTTAACTGGAGCAAGGAACGATATGAGGAGATTAGGAATGAAGTTGGCAGGATGCTGAGGCTAGTTGGCTATAGAATTGACAAGATACCATTTATACCTGTGTCAGGCTGGCTGGGAGATAATCTAGTTAAGCCTAGCCCAAATATGCCTTGGTACAGCGGCCCAACACTCTATGAGGCTTTAGACTATTTCGAGGTGCCGCCTAAGCCAATTGACAAGCCTCTGAGAATACCGATACAGGACGTTTACTCAATAACGGGCGTTGGAACTGTGCCGGTTGGCCGCGTTGAGACCGGCGTATTAAAGGAGGGCGACACAATAATAATAATGCCGTCCGGTAAAACTGGCGAAGTGAAGTCGATTGAAACCCACCACGTGAGAATACCGAGGGCTGAGCCTGGAGACAATATAGGCTTTAACGTTAGGGGCATAGCGAAGCATGAGATAAGAAGGGGCGATGTGGCAGGTCATCCAACTAACCCGCCAACAGTAGCTAAGGAGTTCATAGGGCAGATAATAGTAATCTATCACCCAACAGCTATAGCTGCTGGTTACACTCCAGTAATGCATGTCCACACAGCACAAGTCGCTGTAAGATTCGCTGAGCTCTTAAGGAAAATTGATCCGAGAACCGGACAGACAGTTGAGGAGAAGCCAGCCTTCCTTAAGACTGGAGATGCAGCTTTGGTTAGATTTGAGCCAGTAAGGCCGGTATGCTTAGAGGTATATACAGAGTTCCCAGCGCTTGGAAGATTCGCTATAAGAGACATGGGCACGACTATAGCTGCTGGAGTAGTTAAGGAGATAACTAAGAAGGCTTAGATACTCAACATTTTTCTGTAAAAGCCATTTCTATTTTCTATTAAAAATCCCTGACTATTTTTTGAATAATAAATAGTTTAGAGGAGAAGCTACTTTATTAGATTGCTCAGAGAGAAATAAGGAGAAAGTGAGGGAAAGATGAGGGGAACAAAAAGGGAAAAGGTTGAGATAATATATTTCTACTCAGATCTCTACGAGAGCAGGAAGAGCCTTCTTCCAATAGCGAGAAAGCTTCAAAGGAAGAGGCGCGATATACGGGTCCACTTGATTAATATTGAGGATCCTGAGAATGAAAACCTCACTGAAAGCTATTACGTTAAGAGCGTTCCCTTGGTCGTATTTTTAACTCCGAGCGGCGAGGTTGCATCTAGAAAGAGCATTCCACTATCAGATGAGAGCACAATAGAGAGGATTGCGGATCAAGTGATTAGGGGAGACCTACCTAAACCAAACGTTAACGACCTTAAGAAGAAGATTTTAGAATCATTTAAGTCCGTTTCTAGGCGAAATGATCTGACGCAGTTGATCGCCGACCAGATTGAGAACGATATCCTTGAAGCGGACTCTGAGAAGGAGATATTTGACGCCATAAACTTCTACATAAGTATAATAAATCATACGATAAATGATCTCGAGGATTATAAGAGAGTACTCCAAAAGTATATGGGAGTACAGAATTTCATTATTTAATTTTTGCTCCCTTCTTTATTATCCAATATAAGAGATCTTCTCCCTCGTTTCTCTCAACATCTCCCGCTCAGCGGCCCTACGCTGCTCCTCAATCTTCCTCATCTCCTCCTCTATCTGCGCAATCTTATAGATTTCCCTGTCTAAATCAGTTAAGTCCAGCTTTAAGCCCAGCATCTTCATGATAACCGATAAAACGCTCTTTGCAGCTCTTGGATCAGGCATATATCCAGGAGTCTCGCTTAGCAGGCAGATGCCTTCAATATTCCTAAACTTTGCAAGCCCAAGCAGTAATCCAGCCGCCCCAACTATGGGGCTCCCTGGAGGGCTGCTGATTGAGCCGGCCTCTAGGGCTTTCTTGAGGATCTCTGGGCTTGTAGCTGAAGCGAAGACTTGTGGTGTACCTGTAACATCCCTCCTATACCCTCCAACGGTTATAATGGCTTTCACATTCTTCTTCCCAGCGAATTCAAGTATAGCATCCGCAACCTCATACTGCCCCTCAATCGTCTGCGCCTGGCTATCTCCAGTTAAAAGTATTAAGTCATTCTCGCCTTCCTCGTTCCTCCAATAATAAAACTCATTTCTAAGTAGGTTTATGCTGCCTTTATTATCAACTAGGACGTAATAAGCGAAGTGGGGAGAGTAGAGAACTGCAAATCTCTTGGCATTCAGCTGCTTTATCAGATATTTAACGGCTATTTTGCCAACCATGCCAAGTCCCGGAAGCCCTTCTATGAGGATAGGGTTCTTTAACTCAACCTCTTCACTTTCTATTATTACTGTTCTCTTCACCGCTAGCCCCGCTCCTTAACATACCTTTATATATTGCGTATTTATCGTCTGGGGAGAATTTGGCCGGATGCGGAATGCGCACTTCCCCATGACAATATGGGCAAAAGTCCCTTTTAAGAGTATAGCTCCCGCATTTCGTACACTTTCTCAGCAGCCAAACCACTATTCTTTTCCGCCCTCAGGTGTAAATGACCCCTGACCGCCAAGACTTGTTATAACGCTTATAGCCGTGTCAGCCACCTTCTTTAAGATCGCATTTGCCTCCTTATAGTCTCTCGCCACAACCTCCACCTGATATTTAGGCGGCGCAGCAACATATATGTTAACGCTAGACCCCCTCTTAACCCCGCTCTCTTTAGCCTTAAGTAGAGCCTCCTTTATCCTCAATACGCCATCCGGCTTTATACAAGACAGGCTTAATGTACCCCTAACCTTAACCTCAGAAACCTTAATCTTCTCCTTCGCTATGCTTGCAAGGACATCAGCAACATTTTTTGGCAAACCAGCCTTTAATAGGACCACTGCGCCCTCTCTAGCAGCGGCCTCCAAACCATCATATATGCTGCCAAAGTTTTTCTCAAATGGTTCAGAGACCATTTTATAGAGCTCTTCTAGCGAGATGCCAATCTTCTGAGAAGCGCTCCTAAGTAAGCTCTCAGCCCTTCTACTCCTCTTCCAAAGTAGAATCTTCTCCCTCTTCTCACGCTGTGTTACTCTCCTAAGCGATAAGTCTATCTGATTTCTAGACGGATCAACCCTCAAAACTTTCAAAACTACCTTCTCGCCTTCACGAATATAGTCGCGGATATTCCTTATCCAACCGGATGAAACCTCAGAAATATGGAGGAAGCCTTCCTTCCCATATTCATCCAGCGTCACATATGCCCCATAGTCAGTTATCTCTTTAATCGTTGATATTACGAGTTCACCGACTTCAGGCCACTCATCATCCTTAGAGATAGACATATTTTCCATCAACACCGCTATTCAAACCTAGATACTACCTCACCCTTAATATTTGCTTTTCCACCAGTCGGCTCGGCGAGTATAGCGCCACATATATTGCAGCGGACTACTGAAGATGCGTGGCTGAAAGTTACCTGCTCATTCCCACACTCAGCGCACTTAACCTGCAGAAAGCTACTTCTTGGCCTTGGTATAATCTTTTCCCACAACCTCATTTGAATCCACCCTAACCATAATTTTCGACTACTCTATCTCAAGCTTTTTAAGGCGTACTCCCTCTCTCTGCATTGTGTAGCCGCAGTCCTTACACTTAAGCTTCAGAGACATCTTTTTAGTTGTCTTAGCTTTCCGCCTAAGTATAGGATACTTCTGTCCACCATAGCCCCTCCTTTCCCTCTCATGCGCACGTTCACCCCTAGCGAGAGCCCTACGCGCACCATCCCTATAAAGGGAAACCGTATGTATAGTATGCTTATTGCACTTTGGGCAGTAGGTTCTTATCTCTTTCGGCACGTTCATTAGCTACTCCACGCATCAACTTATTCAGCTATCTAGAGCCGAGGAAAGAATATTTAAGTTTTTTGAGTAGAAAAGCCAAGCTACGCGTGAAGTAGGTTGAGGTTGGCTCAAATCTAAAGCCCTTAGGATAAGATTCCTCCTCTCTCCTTCTTGGGGATATCTTAAAGCCAATGTACCCTGCTACAATAGCCATTATCGGCGATATTGAATACATTAGGACGTCGATTATTGTTGGGGCGTAATCGCCATAGTATGCGGCTAGCGGTTGATTAGATATATAAACCTCACCTAGGAAGAGCCCTGTGAGAAAAGCGTCCCCAAAAAGGTATATTGCCGTGGCAACTATTACAGCATCTTTAAGCCTATTCACCTTGGAAAAATATATCACTATAAGCGCTGAGAAAAAGTATGGCAGGAAGTATAGGTTTACGGATCCGGCGAAAAGCAGGATTGCTAAGGCGAGAAAAGCACCCATTATACTGAGCCTTAATAAACCCGCTATCGACTCGGATGGAGCTGCTTCCTCCCTAACCCTCTCAACTGGTGCCCCGCAGTTTGGGCAGAAGGCTGCGCCCTCAGGTAGCTTGAAGCCGCATTTACTGCAAGTAGCCATTCTCAACCACCGCCACAATTCCTAAGGAAAATCAATCCTATAAACCTTCTTCAAAATAATTCTGCGATGTATTTATATTGCTCCAAGCCCTTCCTCTACTGTTGATAGCTATGGGTAAAGTCAGCGGTCTTCCACGCCAACCCGAAATTAATATTGGCACAATAGGCCACGTGGATCACGGCAAGACAACGCTTGTTGAGGCTATAACTGGGGTTTGGGCTGCGAGGCATAGTGAGGAGTTAAAGAGGGGCATAACGATAAAGCTCGGCTACGCTGATGCTCCCGTCTATAAGTGCCCAGCATGTGAACCGCCACGCAATTATTCCACAAGCGAAATCTGCCCGAGATGCGGGTCAAAAACCGAGTTTGTTAGGGCGCTAAGCTTCGTAGATTCCCCCGGACATGAGGCGTTAATGGCAACAATGCTCTCTGGAGCCGCCGTTATGGATGGCGTTATATTAGTTATAGCGGCTGACGAGCCCTGCCCCCAACCACAAACCCGTGAGCATCTGGCCGCAATAGAAATAATTGGGGTCAATAAGATCGTTATTGCCCAGACAAAAATAGATCTCGTTGACAAGAAGCGGGCTCTCGAAAGTTATAAGGAGATAATCGAGTTTACGAAAGGAACTATAGCTGAAGGCGCTCCAATAATACCGGTGTCAGCAATACATTCAGTCAACATAGACTTGCTATTATATGCGATAGAGAAGTATATTCCAACCCCACCACGCGATCCAACTAAGCCACCACGCATGTACGTTGTACGCTCATTTGATGTAAATAAGCCTGGGACGCCTGTCGAGAAGCTTGTTGGAGGAGTCATTGGAGGATCAATACTTCAGGGCAAATTTAGGGTGGGAGAAGAGATCGAGATAAGACCTGGAATAGGCACGGCTAAAGAGACTTATGAGGCGCTGTTCACTAAAATAACAAGCCTTCACGCTGGAGGAAAGAGCGTTGAGGAGGCTGTTTGCGGCGGGCTTGTCGGCGTGGGCACGCTTCTAGACCCATCTTTAACCAAGGCTGATAGGTTATCTGGGAATGTTGTTGGTAAACCAGGCCTACTTCCGCCAACAAGATATGATTTAAAGGTTGAAGCCCATTTATTTGAGCGTGTCATTGGAACAAAGGAACAAACTGAGGTTAAACAAATATCGGTTGGGGAGACGCTCCTATTAGACGTGGGAACGGCTATTACAGCCGGAAACGTCACGCATGTAAGGGGCGACTCAGTCGAACTTAAGCTTACGCGGCCAGTTTGCGCTGAAGATAACTCCAGGGTTGCTATAAGCAGGAAGATTATGGGAAGATGGAGATTAATCGGCTATGGCATCGTAAAGTCGTAAATTTTATCCTACACATAGCAGATAATATATTTGGGTCTTAGAGATGCATCCCGCCTTAAGTAAGAAGGGCGGTGACACGCCGAAAAACTTTATCCTACGCATAACTAAAGAGGAATGGATGAAACAGGTATTCACAATAAAGAAGTATTATCCTGGGGTTCCGAGGCATTGGAGGGAGGGCGGCCTAATATTTTTCGCTAGGGGCTCTGAGAGGGGAGATTCCATCATCGGATACGGTGTTGTGGAGAAGTTCATAGATAAGGAGAAGCTTAGGGGTAGGGAGAGGAGTGAATGTGAGAAGATGGGTTGGAGAGGGGCAATAGTTTTCAGTGAGCTATATAAATTTGACCCGCCACTGCTGATTAAAGAGACCATACTGGGCGGACTGAGAGCTAAGGGAAAATATCTGCATGGATATCCATTAACGGAGCAGCAGGTCAATGAAATTTTAGAGACCGCTAGAGCATCCTCTAACATAGTGGAGGCATAAGCCGTTAGTAAGAGAATATTTAGATAGACTCTAGCATACTGCTAGAAAGATTCGTAGTGGATTATTTCTTTCAATGGCCTTTTGTATGGCGGGGGAGGCCTCTCAGCCGGGTGACCTATAGGCACTATCGCCACAGGTCTCAGCCCCTTAGGTATCTTTAAAATCTGCCTCACCTCTTCCTCATAGAAGGCGCCAACCCAGCAGGCACCTAAACCTAGAGCACACGCCGCGAGAAGTATATTTTCTATAGCTGCTGCAGTATCTTGTATGCAGTAGAGGTTTGCGCCTCTGCTTCCATAAACTCTACTTGACCTAAACTCGTCCGCGCATACAACTATCACTACGGGCGCCTCCTCTATGAAAGTCTGATTCAGAGCAGCCCTAGCGATCTCCCTCTTAATGTCGGGCCTCCTTACAATAATGAACTCCCAAGGCTGAATATTTCCAGCTGAGGGAGCCCACCGGGCAGCCTCAAGAATCTTCTCGATCTCCTCATCAGTAACCTCCTCTCTCGTGAAGGCGCGGATACTCCTCCTGAGCTTAAATACCTCAAATATATCCAATTGCCATCCTCCTAGAATGGCTATCTGTTTTATGAAGATCCCTAAGGGAGCGCTCTGCTAACGCGGTCAAGGATCTGCGTTAACAGTCCATGTATCTCCTTGAGAATATTTTCCATCTCAAGTCTCTTTCTTCTCTCTTCATCTAACTCGGATTTTAGGCGCTTAACCTCCTCGGCTGATACCAAGTCCGGTAGCATTACTGTTATATTCTCCCTGGATATCTTTTCGTAGGTCTCTCTGACTATCTGACCAGCTCTAGTCTTCCCCTGCAAATGATTTCTTATGGTCGTCTCAGTCCTGCCGAGCTCCTCAGCTATTTGTGACACCGTCATTCTCGCCTTCTCCCTTGCCAGAGCCGCTGCTGCAACCGCGAGGCTGTCAACCCAAGTTATCCTTTCCTCAGGGTTCTTAAGCTCCTCGAGGACGTCTGGCCTAAGTATACTGTTTATTAGTAGCACTGCTTCGAGCTTATGGATCTGCTCCCTACCGATCGGTGATAAGGGCACCTCACTCATACTCACCCATCCTCCTATGAGATACTACAATAACTTCTTTAGGCTTAATAATTATACCTTTATCGGTTATCTCAAAAGAGTGTCTTTTCATGGAGTGTGATGTCCCACGCATCTTCCAAACTATAATGCTACGCCTAAGCTCGCCATCAATCTCGTCTAAGTCGAGTCTAACTATGCCATCAGCAGCATGCTCAACTCCAGGGCCGCCAAAACCCCTCTCAGTGACGCTTACCTGCGAAATAAGTAGTGATGTGCATCCCAATCCGGACAGAACTTTCTTCAGCTGTAGAACCATGCTCCTTGCCAGAGCAGGCTTCGTTATATAGAGCGTTGTAACAGAATCTACAACAACCCTCTCGGCGCTAACGTCTTTGATGGCGGCCCTTAGAACATCTATAAGCATCTGGAAATCGTCCGGAGCCCTAACAACATACTTTTCCCTCTTCGCCGCCTCCCCTATCCCAGCTGTGAAGGCGTCAACTAAAGCGAATAAGCCTCTATCCTCATAGGATGAAACATCCCAACCAAACTGGGCCATGGAAAGCCTTACTTGAACTGGATGCTCCTCCAGGGCAACAAACACGCCGGGCTCTTTCCTTACAAGCCCACTAAAAAGATATTGGTAGCCGAAAATAGACTTCCCGGTTCCGGGTCCACCGGATAAGAGGACAACATTCCGTTTAGGTATACCACCATTAAGTATTTCATCGAATCCTGGTATGCCAGTCACAATTCTCTCAATGGTCATTTCTCCTCCCCTGCACAAAAATGTACTTGTAATATTATAGGCTCGCGGAGTATATAAATATTGTTCGACATATTCTGGCATATTAGAAAGGCTTATTGTTCCAGCAATACGCTCAATTTTAAGGTGGTGAAAACTTGCCCTCAAATTTTTATGAGAAATGGGAGAAGGAGGTTGGGGGGCTAAAGGGAGCACTTCGGCCAACTCCGTCCCTGAAGGACAAGCTTAACAGCGCTGTGAGATGCATCGAACTTCAGTTGAATAAGATAAATGAACATATTGAGCGTTATGATAGGCGTGAGAAGGAGTTGTCGGAGAAGATTGTTTCGGCGTACGAGCGACATGACGAAGCTAGGGCGAAGATTCTCGCCAATGAACTGGCAGAAATACGGAGACATAAGGGTCTGCTTATTAATTCAAAGATGGCGCTTGACAAAACTGCATTAAGGCTGCGCACGATTTATGAAATCGGCAACTTTATGTCTGCCACGTCATTGGCCAGAAAGATAGTCGGTGAGGTCCGTGAGAAGATAGCGGGCTTCGTCCCCGAAATTAATTCGGAGCTTACTCAAGTTGAGAAGGTATTAGATGAGGTTGTTAACGAGGTTAGTGGAACCACGCATGAAAACCTCACACTTGATTCTGAGAGCGTGGAGGCTGATAGGATACTTGAGGAGGCAGCTATGGTCGCTAAAAACAGGACAAATGGAGCATTTCCAAAACCTCCTAAATAATGGCAAGAAAAGCGGGGGAAATCAATTATATTGTTAATTCAAGTTCACTTATGCTATGCGCATCCAGATTAGATAAATCTTCGATTTCATAAACATTGCTATTTATATCTGTTATGACAACCCTATTCTCAACCTGAATTACGCTCATGCGGCCTCGCGTCCTAAACGTTTTTGGGCCCCTATCAGTTACAACGTCCCATATAAACTCGTCTCCGCTAGTTTCAATCCTCTTAATCCTTGTAATCCGGGGAATAAAGTATAGCTTGTCCAAAATCTTTTGGAGATTCCTCCTCGATTCCTCATCCAGAGCCCTGTAATCCTTAATCATGCAGACATCGACACCATAGTTATCCCTGAAAATTATGAATTCTGGATGGGTTATTGGAAATGGTCTAGCCGGTATAAGCCCGGAGAGAACTTTACCATCAATAATTAGCTTAAGGGAGTTCCCCTGCTCCTCAATAAAAACTTTCACCTTTTTTGGATCTAGAATATTGAGAGACTTCAGAAAATCAGAAAGCGGCATTTAAATCACCTCTGCACAACGCTTACCGTAGCCTCTTCTGCGAACTGCGCCTTATATAGCTGGCTATATAATCCTCCAGCCTTCATCAATTCCTCATGGGTTCCAACCTCAACTATTCTCCCCTTATCCATAACAACTATCCTATCAACATTCTGCAGCGTTGAAAGTCTATGAGCTATTATAATTGTTGTCCGCCCTTTGGCAAGGTTCTCCATGGCTTCCTGGATCTTTCTCTCGGTCAGCGTGTCAACGGACGATGTTGCCTCATCCAATATTAATATTTTCGGCTCAGTTATTATTGCCCTAGCTATCGATACACGCTGCCTCTCACCGCCTGAAAGCCTCCATCCCCTATCCCCGACGTTAGTGTCGTATGCTAGTGGCTGATTCATCGCAAACTCGTGTACATTTGCCGCCTTAGCTGCAGCTATTATCTCCTCTGGCGTAGCATCCGGTTTTCCATAAGCAATATTATAGGCTATTGAGCCATAGAATAGCAAGGGATCTTGGAGGACTAGACCTATCTGGGATCTAAGGCACTGGAGTTTTATTTTCCGCAGGTCTACGCCGTCAATATATATCGCCCCCTCGGTTGGATCATAGAATCTAAGCAGCAGCTTTGTGAGAGTTGTTTTACCGGAGCCGCTGGGCCCAACTATGCCGATCTTCTCTCCGGGCCTTATCTCCAAGTTTATGTTGCTTAGTACTGGGAGATAGGGATTGTAGCCGAAGCTAACATTCTTGAATACTATGGAGCCTTTAAACTGGAATTCTACAGCGTCAGGCGCATCCTTAATCTCAGGCTCCACCTGCATTATTTCCAGAATCCTTTCACTGGAGGTTATTGAGGATTGTAGTGGCTCGAAGAGGTTGCTTATGGTCTGTACTGGTCCGTAAAACATGCCCATATAACTTATGAAGGCGACTAATGAACCAAACGTTATATTTCCTCTTAGTACCTCCTGGCCCCCAACCCACCAAACTATTGCCGTTCCCGAAGATATGGCGAAGCCTAGCAGCGGAAAGAATTTTATGTGGAGCAATGTGACTTTAAGGTTTGCGGCAACGAGGTGGCTCATCCTCTCCACTAGCCGCTTTAACTCAAACTTTTCCTGCGTAAATGTTTTAACTACAATTATTCCAGGGATCGTGTCCCATAACAGCGAGCTGACGTCGGCCCATCTACGCCAGACCTTATGATACGCCTTATGCGCCCTCTTCCTAAAGAGCGGAACACCAATTATAATTATGGGTATTGGCATCAAAGCGAAGAGAGCTAAATATAAATTCATCGAGAAGATTATTATGCCTATTCCTATAATTTGCAGGCTACTTGTGATCAGCGTTTGGGTCCCCCATGTAAGGAACCATTGCACACGCCCAACATCGTCAGTGACCCTAGTCATAATGCGCGCTGAGCTCATCCTATCATAAAAGCCGAGTGAAAGTCTTTGCAGATGCTCATAAACCTTTATCCGTATGCTGTAAATTATCTTTTGACCCAAATATGACAGCGTATAGTTCTGAGCTGCCCCTAAAAGCGCGTTGAGCGCATAAACCGAAATAAATATGAGCACTATGTAAACGAGCATGTTTACGTTTCCTTTCGTAAAGACTTCATCAATCAGCAGCTTCATTAGATATGGTGGTGTTAGGTTTAGGGCGGTTATGGATAATGAGAGCACTACCGCAATAATAACGTAGTGAATGTAGGGCCTTAGGAAACCCATTAGCCAGAAGAAGGCTTGGGTCTTCCTAACATTATTCTTCTTGTGCAGAAAATCCTCAAAAACTTCACAGCCCATTTCCTCTAGAGAGATCTCTTTTTTAGCAGCTTTATCTATGATCTTAGCCACATTATAAAATTCTTCTAGATGGTCTCTGGAGAACCGTATTACGCTTTTTAATCCATCGCTCACCGACTCAACAAACATCTCGGAATTACCCAGATAGTCTTTAACGAAGCATGATTTTATGTCGCTTAATGAAAATTCAACGAGCCTCTTTGTCGCAGAGTCTGTAACGATTATTCTTTTTGTTGTTAAAAATAACCATCTTTCACCAAAATTCCCGTCTTCATCTATGTCTCCGGCGACACTACAAATTATCTTTTCATTCTCCTGAAGAATTGACGACACTAAGTTCTCAATATCTTTCGGAGCTCGCTTATTACCTTCGTTACTCAATCTCTTAGTTTAGTCCCCCCAACCTAACTGACTTTATGTAGTCTAAAAAGAACAAACTAATAAGTTTTTCTTACAATGTTATTTAAAGGCAGACCTTAAATCTTTATTTCTATGCAGTCTAGACATGTATAGGCTAAGTGGAGGTTTATGGGAGTTGAGTATAAAGAGGCTTAATGTTGGCTTTATTGGCTGCGGCGGAATCGCCTCAACGCATGCCGAAAGGCTTAAAGTTCTCAAAGAAACGCATATAGTGGCATTCGCTGACGTGATTGAGGATAGGGCGAAGGCAATGGCTGTAAAATATGGGGGAAGATGGTACAGGGATTGGCTTGAGATGCTGAGCAAAGAGGCGCTGGACATAGTGTATATTTGTTTGCCGCCGTTCGCGCATACCGATGAGGTTATGGTAGCCGCTGAGAAGGGTATACATATATTTATTGAGAAGCCAATAGCCCTAGACATGAAGACTGCAAGGGAGATGGTTAGGTCCATTGAGAAAAATGGTGTTAAGAGCCAGGTTGGCTACAACTGCAGGTTTGGATATGCTATTGAGGAGGCTAAGAGGCTAGTAGAGCGTGGTGAGGCTGGCGAGGTAGGGCTTGCATTAGGAATCTATTGGTGCCACTTCATCAGGAAGGATTGGTGGATTGATAAGAGCAAAAGTGGCGGGCAGCTAGTTGAGCAGTCAACTCATCTCTATGATGCACTTAGATATATTTGCGGCGATGTTGAAACAGTTTATGGATTAATGAACCGTAAATTCTGGGTCGATATCCCAGAAATGACGATTGAGGATGTAAGTGGCGCGCTCTTCAAGTTTAAGTCAGGTGCGATCGGCGCTATCACATCAACAACTTGGGGTGCGAACGCACAATGGTGGTTTAGGTGGTGGATAGCTACCAGGAACTATACTCTTGAATCAAGGGATGTAAACACTCTAACGTTATATTCCACGAAGCCTCCAACGAAGGTTGTGACGATTTCAGAGGAAAGGGATACCTATCTTCTCGAGACAAAAGATCTTGTCAGGGCAATCCTAGAGGATAAAGAGACGAGGACACCTATAGAGGAGGGCGCTAAGACCCTTGAGCTCACTCTGGCTGCCGTAAAGTCTGCGGAGAGCGGGAAGCCCGTCACTTTACCATTGGATTAAACTAGCGGGTTTTGGGGTGAATTAAGATGAAGAAGGGCGTGAACGCATGGATTTACCCGCAAGGCTTTAAGGTTAACGAGATTCTAAAGACTTCGAAAAGTATTGGCTACGATGGTGTAGAATTGAATCTAGATGAGGAAATGTTGAAGTTGAGTAGAAATGAGAGGATAATGATACGAGATGAGGCTGAATCCCTGGGCCTAGAACTCCCAAGCCTATGCACCGGCCTTCTATGGAAGTATAACCTTGCAAGCCCAGACCCGCATGTTAGGAGGAGGGGCATAGAACTTATTAAGGAGGGGTGTGAAGTAGCCTCAGATATTGGCGCTAAAGTCTTCCTTGTAGTTCCGGCGGTTGCTACGAGGGAAGTTTCCTATCAAGATATGTGGAGACTTTCAATAGAGGGCATTCTTGAAGCCGCTAAGTCAGCTGAGGATTACGGAATTATTCTGGGCATCGAGAATGTATGGAATAGATTCCTTTATAGTCCGCTCGAGTTCCGAAAGTTTATTGAGGAGATAAACCATCCGAATGTGAAAGTTTACTTCGATGTTGGAAATATATCTTTTATCGGATACCCGGAGCAATGGATAGAGCATCTAGGAGACTTAATAGTGTGCGTTCATGTAAAGGACTTTCATTTCTCTACAATGCAGTTCAGACCAATATTTGAAGGAAACATACAGTGGCAAAGCGTTATCCAGGCTCTGAGAAAAATTGGCTATAAGGGCTTCTTAGTGGTTGAGGTTAGCCCATATCCAGGGCACCCATTAAAGGCTGCAATAGACTCAAAATCAGCACTAGATATTATGTTAAGCTCTTTATAGTGAATGTAAATCTCTATTTTTGCTTCTTTACCGTAAGATATTTATTTAGTTAAGTCACAATAGAGCATGAATCGATGAAGGAGTGAGGCGGTAGGCTTGTCTAAAAGCAACTCGGTACTCGTAGGGCGAAAACCAGTGATGAATTATGTCCTAGCCTGTCTAACGCTATTCCACAGCGGGGCTAATGAGGTTTGCGTTAAGGCGAGGGGGCGGGCGATAAGCAGAGCTGTAGATGTCGTTGAAGTTATTAGGCGCAGATTCCTACCAGACGTGAAGGTAGGAAACATTAGCATAGGAACAGAGCAGGTTCAATCCGGCAGCGGAAATGCTCCATCAAATGTCAGCACGATAGAGATAACGCTGGTGCGCTAAATCACCGAGCGCTGCTTCGCCGCCCCTCCTTTATTTTTGGAGGGATTGGAGGAAGGTGAAAGCTGAGCTATGCCAATTCTGCTTGAGAAGCGGAATATTATGCCCGAAATGCAGGGCGAAGATTGAGAAGGGGGAAGTAACGCAGCGGGATTTAGAGATAGCACGCTTACTTATCTCTATCGAGAATGAGTATCCGTTACTTCAAAATGTATATTTTCGCGGAACTATTGAGGCGGATAACATTCTTGCGATACTTGTTAGAAGGGGTGATGCAACAAAAATATTGAGTTATGGGGGAAAGATAATTAAGTTTTTGGAGAGTAAAACGGGTAAGGATATTCGGATACTGGAATATAATGCTGGCGAAAGAAAATTTATTGAGGATCTTTTCGCTCCATTACCGGTCTTAGCGATAAATAAGATTTGGCTACCGGACGGTTCAATCGAGACCAGAGTTATCCTCAAAGGGAAAGATAAAAGGAGGAGCTCATTAAATATTAATGCTATGAAGGAGATAGCTAGAAGAGTTAAAGGATTAACTCTTAGAATTGAATTTTCAGATTAGGTGAAGGAACATTATGTGCTCTACAAACTGCGTTACCCCAACGCAAAGCTGGAAGAGAACCCATTATACGATGGAGATAACTCCGGACCTTGATGGTAAAGAGGTTACTTTAACCGGCTGGATAAAAGAGATAAGAGATCTCGGCGGAATAAAATTTCTGCTGTTGAGGGATAAGGAGGGAACAGTGCAGATAACGCTTCCAAAAGATGAGGTTGATGAGCACTTAATTAAGCAGGCGGAAAAGCTGCAGCGCCAAGACTGCGTAAGTATTAGGGGAATAGTTAGGAGGATGGATAAAGCCCCCAGAGGCGTGGAGGTTATACCTAAAAGCATAACCATACTTAATACGGCAAAGCAGCCCCTACCCCTGGACATTACTGGCAAAACGCTGGCCGATATCGATGTCAGATTAGACTATAGGATATTAGACCTCGTCAGGGATGAGGCTCAGGCAATATTTAAGATACGCCATGTGACCCTAGAGGCCATAAGGGAGTTCTTCTCCGCAAATGGATATATTGAGATACATACGCCGAAGATAATCGCGACTGCAACTGAGGGCGGCGCCAACCTCTTTCCAGTGGCGTACTTCGAGCGCGAAGCCTTCTTGGCCCAAAGCCCGCAATTATATAAGGAGCAGCTTGTAATAGACTTTGAGAAGGTTTATGAGATAGGCCCAACATTTAGGGCTGAGAAATCGCATACGAGACGCCATTTAACGGAGTTTATCTCAGTTGATATTGAGGAGGCTTTTGCGACTGCCGAAGATGTTATGAAGGTGGCTGAGAGGCTTCTACAGCACATATGTAGGGTAATTAATGAGCGGTGCCGAAAGGAGCTTAATATCCTTAAGCATACTGTTGAGGTGCCGAGCATCCCATTTAAGCGGCTAACATATGATGATGTTATCAATGAATTGAGAGAAGCTGGAATAAAAGTGAGTTGGGGTGAGGATATACCCACGGTCGCCTATAGGACCCTTGGCAAGCTACATCCATACTTCTACTTTATAGTTGATTGGCCGACAAGCCTAAAACCATTCTACATAAAGCCTAGGGATGATAAGCCTGAGGTGAGCGAAGGCTTTGACTTAATGTGGTATTGGATTGAGATAGCTTCTGGCGGAACACGTATACATGATAAGGAGCTCTTGATTAAGCGGCTTAAAGAGCAGAACCTAAACCCAGAGTCCTTTAAGTATCATCTACAAGTCTTCGACTATGGTATGCCCCCCCATGCAGGGTGGGCAATAGGGCTTGAGCGCCTAGTGATGATGCTGACTGGAGCGAGGAATATTAGGGAGGTTGTCCTCTTCCCGAGAGACAGGTTTAGGCTAATACCCTAAGACGATCAAGTTTAGCGTAGCGGTGGTCTAGAACCTAATTCAACTACAACAGTAATCTTCCTGTTCTCTCTAATTATAGTCAGATTCACTAGATCGCCGGGTAAAGTATTTTCCACCAGATAGGATAAGAGGTCATCTATGCCTGTAACTCTTACACCATTCACCTCCACTATTATGTCGCCGCCAACGGTTATCCAGCTCCCGGCAACATAGACCGTCCTTGTTCCACCCCTTAAACCAGCCCTGTCTGCCGGGCCGTCCTTCACAACCTGGGTTATCAGCCAGCCATAGGTCACATTGACGCCCATAGCTTTCGCAATTTCATATGTCATATCTATTCCAGCCGCCCCGAGCCACGGATGCTTATTATATGAGCCCTCCCTCACCAAGGATTCTATCTCCCGCAGTATTGTGTTTGAAGGTATTGCGAAGCTAACGCCCTGAGAACCGCTCACGATCGCCGTGGTTATCCCAACCACCTGCCCCCTAACATTTAGTAGTGGGCCGCCTGAATTGCCAGGATTTAGGGGGACTGTTGTCTGTATAACGTTGGCTATTGGGTAGCCGCCAGCTATCTCAACATTTATTGTCCTTCCAAGAGCGCTGACTATACCCATGCTCATGGACCCGGCTAAACCATAGGGGTTGCCAACAGCTAAAACGATGTCGCCAACCTTAAGTGTTGATGATCTCACTATTTCTAGGGGGCGGTATTCGCCTTCCGGTGCATCAGACTTTAATACTGCAAGGTCAGCGTAGGGATCATAACCGATAACTCTGGCAGCATAGCTATTTCCATTTGCGAAAGTTACAGTTACATTGACTGCGTTCCTAACCACGTGATAATTTGTGATTATAATCATTTCTCCAGTAAAATTATAGACGAAGCCTGAACCCTGGACCTGCTCGTAATAGTAGCCGAAGATACCGTACTGCCTCACAAGCCCCCTAACCATAACTACAGAATCTTTAACTTGCTCGTATATTTTTGAGAGAGATATGTTCTCAACTAGAACACTGTATTGGAGTATGCCCTGACGCATAGTACTCAAAGATTCTTGGAGTGACGCAATATTTCTTCTGAGGTCTGCTATTTGGCCTTGTAGCGCATTAATCTCTTCTAGGGCGCTCCTATAGCCTATCGTATAGCCTAAGTAGCCCGCTGCAGAAAACCCTACTACAAGCAGGATAATTATTGCTACAAAAACCTTTAATCGTGTAGTTTTAGGCTCTTCTGGAGCAAAGAGCATGCGTAAACGCCTCCGCTCTAAAACATAGAGCGGACGTGTTACTGATAAGGGTTTCTCATAATTTCGCCAAAATCTAAAACCCGCTCTTCACGAGCTCCTCGTCCGTCCTCGGCTTCATAAACTCTCTCAAAAGTATGGTTGCGTAAGCTCCCTTATGAAGAATGAATTTGAATTCGACAGAATTTTCCAGCGGCCTCCCAATTTCCCTAATAACCTTTGCCTCAAAGTTCATAACCCTCTCCATAGCGACCCTCAGCCCGCCGAGGACGCTAACATTCAGAACTTTGGTCCTTTTGAAGTCTTCCCCCGATATGCCTTCCTCCTCTAAGATCTCAGACTCAATCTCTCCCTGTAAGCCCTTTGAGGGCGGCTGTCTTAGACCTATAAGCGGTAATGCTAGCGCCATCCTTCCCATCCTAATCTCTTTATTAACATGCGCCACATTGCTCTCTTTAACCTCAATGAAGGGCTTTTCAGGCAACCCCATACTATTAAGTCTCACAGCATAGTCGCCGACTTGCACCTCTTTAAGGGGTATCCCGCGCTTTATTCTTTCACTCAAAAATCTATTGAAGAGGTAGGATTGATATGATTGTATGAAGAGCTTGCGGAAGCTTTGTGGAAGCTTGTGGAGGGCGCCTATGTAATCTCTTGGAGCATTCGACAGATGTGATAGTATCAGCCTCTCGTAAAATAATGTTTTTGGGAATTTTTTAAGCGCCGCTTTAAAATCTAAGCTCTCACGGAGATCCCTTCTGACCTCACTAGCCTTGGCGCTCTCAAATGGGCTTACATATGATAGGAATGTCATCACCGCACTCTCAAAATCTCCTTTAAGTATACTTTTGCCAACTAAATGGGTTATCGGCCTAATTGTTCCAAATCTTTGGTGGCCAAAGAAATTCGGTACTCCGCCAAAATCGTCTAGTTCACTACAGATCCTCCTAATCCTATCTTCAATAACCTCATCCACAAGCCTCACAGACCTAACCACTATTGTAAACATGTTTCCGAGTAGCCGTTTAGGCGTGACCTCCTCATCGGCGTAGCCTAAGGGCTTAATAACAATACCCTCAATATTTATGTCAGCCAGCTTACTGGCTGGAACGCCGCCTACACTTATGTACTGGGCTGTTAGAGCATTAGCATCCTTGATTCCGGCAAACCCAACCCTTCCCGAATCTATGCCTATCGCCTTCGATATCTCCTCTACCGCTAGAAGCGTGTCCCAACCCCTCTTAATTAGGATGCATATGAGGTAGCGCCCATGATCCGCGAATACGTGTGTCAAGTTATTCTCCAATTTAACGGAGGCCTTAAGTCCATCTGCTAGAATCTCCTCCACAATAAAGTCTTCAGGCGATCTCTTAATGACTCCACCTATACCCTCTGTTCTCGAAGCATAAACCTCAATTCCAATACTCCTCTCTATTCCAGGAACCTCGGACATTATTAGCCCTCAGTAGAGCGGTAGACTTCCAGTAATCCTATCTATGACGTTTGACGGAGCAGGCCCTATCCCCAGAGCCGTTATTGTGCCAGGCTCAAGCTCCGTTAACCCCATATCCGAGATGAGGGCTGTCGGGAGACCCATCTCCCTAGCTTTCCTCTCTAAATCAAGTAGCTCAGCCTCAGAGTTAACCCTCAACACTATTTTACACTGCCCACCCTCAATCCACTCCTTCCACCATAGAGGGCGGCTTTTCCTAGCCTCCTCAGATGATGAGACTGCAGCGTGGCTAGCTTGGGCCGCAGCCTTACCTGGGCTCATTTTTAGGTCTGATCTTAGCACGATCACTTGCTTAAATTTGCTGGAGCTAGGCATCATATACGCACCATTCTTCTTAAGAAGGGCTATCCTCACTACTTTTTATGTTCATATTGATCTGCATGTTAGAAATAAATATTTACACTTCACTTGGATCTGATGGTAAGGGAATATTATGCTGGTTGGAGATAGTCTTTTAGCGTATATAAAGGTCTATTGTAACACTTATTCCCGGCAACACATTTATAGCGTTACTATGTTTATTTTGGTTTGTGAGGTCTCATCATGAGCTGGGAAAGGCGTTGGAGGGTTTTATCTGATGTGATCACGGATCTTTTTAGGGCTGGTGAGATGATACCGCCCAACATAATCAATGATTTACGATCAGCAAAAGTTATCCTAGAGATCCTTAAAATTGATAGGGAGAGACCTGAAAATGTATCCCGCATAGAAGAGTGTCTAAGTAATGTGGAAGCTTATGTCCTCTCAGCTGCGGAGAAGAGGTTTGGTGAGAAATATGTTGAAGGTGTCTTAAGGCAGCTATGCATGCCCGGAGCGGAGGAGGTTGAGGGAGGAGAGCGTGTGGGTTTTCGCCCCGGCCTCCCAAGGGAGGAGAGGTGGGTTAGGGTTAAGATAACTGATGAGACGCCGCTCGAAATTATTAGGGGGTTGGCTGATGAGAGCGGCCTAAAGATTAGAGTTGAATGCGATGGATATGTGCTGGTATATGGGGGCGAGAAGGAGTTAAAGGATTTCATTAGGCGAATGGCTGAGAAGATGGGTTCTAGATAGATGGCAATTTACCCAATAATCTGTTGATTAAAAGCTCCAGCCTCTAGATAGTTTCAGGGGAACGGCAAGAATGCCGTACATTAAGCGTATTGAGATAAGTGGTTTCAAGACGTTCGCTCAGAAGACTACATTAACATTTGATAGGGGATTTACTGCAATAACTGGGCCGAATGGCAGCGGTAAAACGAATATAATTGACGCAATACTATTCTGCCTCGGTGAGCTAAGCGCTAAGAGACTTAGGGCGGAAAACTTCTCTAACTTGATATTTAATGGTGGGGAGAGGTCTAACATAAGGAAGAATGAGGCGAAAGTAGTAATACAGTTTGATAATTCTGATGGACGCATACCCATTGAAGCTGCTACCGTCACAATATCCCGTGAGATCGATAGAAGCGGAGAGAGTACATATAGAGTTAATGGCAGGAAGGTTTCGAGGAACTATCTTCTGGAGATGCTCTCGATAGCTGGCATAAGCCCTTACGGACATAACATTGTTCTTCAGGGAACACTTACTCGTATGGCTGAGATATCGACTGTGGAGAGGAGGAAGATTATCGAGGATATGCTTGGGATAGCTCAGTACGACGCTGAGAAGGCTGAGGCTGAAAGCAAGCTTAAGGAGGCTGAGGTAGCCATAAAGACGGCCCTGGGACAGATAAGTGAGATTCAGAGAAGGGTTGAAGATTTAGAGCGTGAGAGAAACAATCTTTTACGCTATAATTTTCTTAAGCGTGAGGTTGCCTGCTTAGAATCGGTGAAGATTTCTAGGGAGATCAGGAGACTTGAGAGTGAGGCGGGCGATATTTCAAAGAATATTGCGGAAATCAGCGAAAAGATTAGGGAGATACAGGAGCGAAGGGAGAGCCTACGCCTAAAGCGCCGGAATATAGATGCTGAGATGAGGAAGCTGGGATTTGATGAGGTTGAGAAGAAGCAGGGCCGCATTATTGAGGTCCAAATGGAGATTAGGAGATTGAAGTCTAGGCTAGGTGAGCTGGATTCGATAATCAGCAATGGGAGGGCTGAGATAGAAAAGTTAAAGAACCTCAAGATAGAACTACAACGCCAATACGAAGAAACAAAAAAAGAAATTGGTCTCTCCGAGGAGAAATTAAGGAATCTCTCTGAGAAATTAAAGCGAATAAACGATGAAATATTGGAGAAGCAGTCCCTTTATGAGGCGTTCTCAGAGGATCTGCTTAAAAATAGGGCTATTCTTGATGAAAAGGTTGGGGAGGCTGATGAAATAGAGAGGCAGCTTAGTCAGATTCATGAGGAAAAAGCGAGGGTTGAGAGGGAATATGGGAGCATACAATCCAGGCTGGGCGTGTATCTCCAGAGACTTGAGGATCTGAAAGCCAAAAGGGATGACCTGAAAAAATCATTTGAGAGATTACGTGACCTGCTGGCTAATCTTGAGAGCATGCTAAATGAGCAGAGGGAGCACATGAAGAGCCTCCAAGCAGAGCTGGATAGGCGCATTAGGCAGAGAGAGACCATTGTTAGGGAAATTGAAAGCGCTGGAAAGATAGCTGAGCTGGCTAAGGAGGCGCTAGTGGAGTTTGAGGCTAGAAGGGATGTTGCCACCAAGATTGGCTCAGAGGAGCTGGCGCTCAAGAGCCTAGAGGAGCTGGGCGCCTCAGGTGTTATAAGCGGCATACACGGCAGGCTCAGGAACCTCATAAAGATTGAGAGGGGCTACGAGAAGGCTGTTGAAGCCGCTGCCTCAGGATGGCTCAATTCCCTTGTGGTTGACGACTTAAATGTTGCCTTCACCTGCATAGAGGCGCTGAGGCGCATGAAGATTGGGCGGGTAAAGATAATACCCCTAAATGGCTTGATGACGAATAGCAGCATAGTTAAACCGAGTAATGTTGAGGGGATTGTTGGAGCGCTCCTTTCATTTGTTAAGTGTGAGAGCCGCTATGAGCCTGCCCTAAACTTCGTCCTCGGCGATACGCTTCTAGCCTCAAGCAGGGACGCTGCCATAAGAGCTTCGAGGAGTGGTTTCCGGGTTGTCACATTGGACGGCGATCTATATGAGGCTGGCGGAGGGGTTGAAAGCGGCTTCTACAGAACGCAGATCGATCTATCTTCATTCATACCAAGCGAGACGGCTCTAAAGAACTTAGATCGGGCTGTTAGGGCGCTTACGGGGTATTTGGAGAAGAGCGAAGAAATAGTTGCAAGTCTGGACAGCGAAATATCGAGAACTAGGAGCAATATTGTGAGCCTCTCCGAATCTTCGATTAAAATTGAGGGGGAGGTTGAAAGGGTTAGAAAGAGCTTGTCTCAGGTAGACCTTCAGATCAAGCGTGTGGAGGAGAATATAAGCAACATAATAAGCCGCATAGATGAGGATAAATCCCAGCTATCTCTGCTTGAGGCTAAAATAAATGAGATAAACGAGGGGGAGAGAAGCCTAGGCGAGCGCCTCAAACGCTTAAGGGATGAGATAAGCCTGCTTAGAATAAGCGATATTGACGTTAGGCGTGAAAACCTCGCCAATGAGATAATCGCCCTAAAACAGGAGTGTAGCCGCATAGAGTCAGTAATGTCAATTGAGAAGTCGAAGATGGAGTCTATTCTAAAGAGCAGGGTTGAAAGCCTAGAAAAGGAGATTGAGAGAGCAGCTGGAAGAATTGCTGAGTTAGAGAGGCAGGTTGAAGAAGCCTTTAAGGAGAGAGAGAATGCCCAGAGGAGAGTTGAGGAGCTAGAGGTCTTGGAAAGGGAGCTATCTGAGGAGCTCTCCAGCACCAGGGAGAGAGTTAGGAGCTTCATGCTTGAGATAGATTCTTTAGACAATGAACTTGCAGCTCTTGACAGGGAATATGAATATGAGCTTAGACACCTTAACGATTTGAAGATTAGGTTGCAGGGCATAGATTTAAGAGTTGGGCAATTGAGGGAGCGGTTAAGGGCGTTAGGCTACATGGATGAAAATCTAGTAGACCTCTTGCAATATACTGATGATGAAATTGAGATCCAAATGAAGTCCATGATGAGCGAGATTGAGCAGATAGGTGCCGTTAACCAGTTAGCTGAACACCAGTATATGGAGCAGGTCTCAAGGTATAGGGAGCTGTCTATGAGACTCAATAATTTAGAGAAGGAGAAAATGGCGATCTTAAAATTTATCGATGAGATCGAGAAGAAGAAGACAAATATCTTTATGGATGCATTTAACAGAATAAATGAGCGGCTAAACCAATACTTTTACAGGCTAACTGGTGGAGGAACAGCCTCCTTAAAGCTTGAAAACCCAGAAAATCCATTTGCTGGAGGTGTTGACATGATTGTTCAATTTCCAAATAAGCATCCGATACTTGTTAGTGGAGCGAGCAGCGGCGAAAGATCCGTTTCAGCCGTCGCATTCCTCTTCGCCCTACAAGAGTTCTCTCCAGCATCCTTCTACCTCTTCGACGAAATAGACGCCCACCTCGACGCCTTCCACGTTGAAAAGCTAGGCGAACTGCTGGCTGAAGAGGCATCTAAAATGCAGTTACAGTTCATAGTTATAACTTTAAAGCCTGAAATGATCAGTAAGGCCGATAGGGTATATGGCATTTATGGACAGAATGGCGTATCACATATAGTCTCAATGACATTTAGGGGGATTGCTTAAATGGATAAAGTCAGTAAACCATTTTATCTTCAGCCACCATGGGACATACTCTTCGACCTCCAGCGGCTACAGAAAGTTAATCCATGGAGTGTGGATATAGCGTTCCTCCTACTTTCCTTTCTCGAAGAGATGGAACGTAGGGCAAACATAGATTTTAGGGCTTCAGGCGTAGCCCTAGACTCATCCGCACTACTATATTTGCTGAAATCCAGCCTACTGCTAAAATTCGAAGAGCCACAAGTCCAGCAATCTCCAAAAGAAACTGTTAACCCCATTGATTTTATACCGCCACCATTAATCCTTCCGCTACGCTATGAACTCACCACAACAACTCTACAGAGCCTACTTGAAGCACTCGACGAAGCATTAAGAGGCGAGAATGTGCTCTCCGCCAGGATTATTGAGAAGCCCTTGATTACGCCGCCAGAGATAATCCCAACAATAAGTCCATATTTAATGGAGATTGAGAGGAGGATTAAGGAAGTATCTGAGAAGATGCGCCTCCTCCTAGATAGGGGCGAAATTATAACGTTCTCGAAGATTGTGAGCGGATTAGATAGGAGTGAGGTTATCAGAGTTTTCATAATCCTCCTATTTATGGCCCAGAGAGGCATAATCACATTGTGGCAGCATGAGGAGTTCGGCGAAATATATATAACATTTAATGGTGGTGGGGTTGGGGATGCCAGCACTAACAGCTAATTTGCCCCCATTAAATGCTGAGGGGGTTTCCCAGAAAAGGAGAATGAAGAGCGGAGAGGATATTAAAGAGAAGATGAAGATTATTGAGGCTGCGCTATATGTTGCTGGCAGGCCACTAGACCTTAAAACTCTATGCAGCATAGTAGGCTCACGCTCCGAGAAAAGGGTTCATAAGATTGCCAGAATGCTTGTAGAGGAGTATAAGCGGCGCAACACAGCGCTAGAGGTGCTTGAGCTTGAAGACCACAGATTTGTTATGCAGCTTAAAAACGAGTATTCCAGCAAGGTTAGGCGGCTTGCCATAAGACCCCTCTTAACAGCTGGTCCCCTTAGAACCCTATCCTACATAGCCTATAGACAGCCTATTGCTCAGAAGCAGGTGATTGAGGTTAGAGGCAAACACGCATATCAGCACATAAGGGAGCTTATTGAGATGGGGTTGATCACACGTGAAAGAGATGGAAGAGACCTCATCCTGAGGACAACAGACTTCTTCGCCGACTACTTCGGCCTAAGCCGCAATATAAGCGTTATGAAACGTCAGCTGGAGCGGATCTTTAAGAAGCATGGTGAAGAAACCCTTCCGCCCTCCCTCGAGGAGAGCGAGAGAAGGGAGATGGCTGAGATTGAGGAGTCGGCTGGCAAATCCGCCTCCAGCGAGTGAAACCTGGCTATAGAGAAAATTTATTTCCGCCCTAATTTTATTCTATTTTGTGACAGCAATGAATGGGGCTATAGCTGTTTTCGATATAGGTAAATCAAATAAGAAGTTCATCGTATTCTCGGAGGATCTAAAGCCAATTTACTCTGAGACCACTAGAATAGATGAGGTTAAAATGAACGGAATTATCTGTGACGACGCCGAATCCATAACATCATGGATGAAGAGCAGGCTTCTACAATCTATTGGGAAGTGGAGGATAAAGGCTTTATCCATAACGACCTTTGGGGCAACCATAGCTAACCTTAAGAGCGGGAGGTTGAGGCTGCCAGTAATATCCTACAACCAGGAGATCGAGAGGAGCATTAGGGAGAAGTTTTATAGCGAGTTCGGCAGCCCACTTGAACTATACCTCTCGACTGGGACCCCGCCATACGGGCAGCTCTTGAACGCTGGAATACAGGTATATTGGATAAGGGAGCGCTTCCCTGAAGCCTTCAATGAAATAGATGAGATATTATTCCTGCCGCAGTACCTCACCTATACCCTCACAGGCTTTAAGGCTAGCGAGATTACGAGCATAGGCTGCCACACATACCTATACGATATAGGGAGAAGCTCCTGGAGTTATGTTGCTGAGGGCTTAAAGGTTGACGTTAGATCCCCAGAGATCTCTGAGGTCTGGGAGCCGCTTGGAGAGGCCGAGGTGCACGGGCAGAGGATAACGGTGAGCCCAGGTATACATGATTCAAACGCCTGCCTGCTACCATACTTAGTTAGAAGCAGAGATATTTTGCTGGCTTCAACTGGAACATGGTGCGTCTTCATGCATCCAGGAGAAAAATTCAACCCAAGGGCAGACGACCTATATAGAGATGTCCTATATTATATAGACGCATACAGCAGGCCTGTGAGATCCTCTAGGTTTAAAGGCGGCTTCGAATACGACTATTATATTGCAATGATAAAGGAGAAGTTTTCTGTAATCCCGGAGAATATAGATTTTGACCAAGATATTTTAGACAGCATTTTGCGTAGGAGGGAAGATTTTATAGCGCCCGGCATAGTTGAGGGGTCAGGGCAGTTCCAGCGCTCCAAGGCTAAAATTATTGGTGGGGCGTTTAATAGAAGCGCTGGGGAAGCCTACCACTTACTAAACCTATATTTAGCGGTAGAATCCTATGTGGCGATAAACCTGATAACTGAGGGAAGGAAGGTTGATATTGTAGTTCAAGGCGGATTCGCAAAAAACAATATTTACCTGAATATTCTGTCAGCCCTCTTCCATGAGAGCAGAGTATTGAAAGCCACTTTCCCGGAAGCCACGGGCCTAGGAGCAGCCATATGTGCTAAGTGCGCTCTTGAGGGTATAAAGCCGCATGATTTAGATGTCAGTATGCTAGGAGCTGGTGAGGTGGAGGTTCCTAAGCCAGATGTAAATTTAGAAAACCTAATGAGTTACGTTGATGAGTTTATTGGCAGATTCTCAGCTGAAGAATAGCCCGTTAAACTTATATTATCCCAATACTTCTCTTAGAAACTTAATAGAGGAAGGGGCTTAAATGTCTGTTTGGCATGGAGATCTACATAAGAGGAAGCCGACCGGTGGAAAGCGAAAGCCCTATAGGGGAAAACGAAAGTATGAGATGGGATCATTCCCAACAGAGACCATTCTGGGCGAGCATAAAACCAAGGTTAGCCGTAGGAAGGGAGGCAATATTAAAGTTAGATTGGTCAGTGCAAGATGGGTGAACGTCTCAGACCCAGAGACTGGTGAGACGAAAAAGGTTGAGATCCTTAGAGTTCTAAGGAACCCTGCAAACGTAGACTACAATAGGAGGGGGGTTATAACGAGGGGCTGCTTACTTGAGACCCCTCTAGGAACCGTGAAAGTAACTTCACGCCCTGGGCAGGACGGCGTCTTAAACGCTGTATTAATTGAGAGGAAAACCTCTTAAATAGATTAGGCTTCTGCGCCATTATTCTCGGGAGCTCTAAGTATGCGGAGGAGAGATTCAATAGTTCTATGGCCGGTATACTTTGATTCCTCGAGGACTAGGCGTGAGGGTAGGCGGCTGCCAAAAAAGTTCTGCATATCCTCGCCAAGCATAGACCTGCTGGAAAAGGCTGTTAAAAGTCTCGGTCTAATTTACGAGGTTTATCGTGAGGCAGCCTACCCAAGACTTCCATGGATTAAAATGGGCTGTATAATTGTGAGAAGGGGTGGGGAGCGTAAACTTCAGGTTTTGAAGAAGATTGCCTCTGAGATCATGAAGATTTCCGGGTACCCCACAAGAAATGTTTAAATAGTGGGTTGAGTTCATTTTCTCATCTATTCATTTTAGGTGATCGATGCTTGAAAAAGATTGGGCAGATTTTACACGCTTATCTTGGCAATAAAGTTATAGCCAAAGTCAACTCGACCCCAAAAATCGGCTCAACTGTTTTCGACGCTAAAAAGAGGCCAATCGGTGTTGTTTCGGATGTCTTTGGACCTGTTAAATCGCCCTATATTGAAATTAGAGTTAAAAATCAGGATGTTAAGGATGTCATTAATTCTACAATCTACATTCTGCCAAGGGAGACTGGGAGGAAGCGGTGAAGATGAGCGATGAGGAGGAAAACCCAACCCTTCCTCCAATCCTCAGAGATATTCAGCGCTGCCCAGAGTGCGGTGGCTCGAAGCTGATGCGCGACTATGAGGCGGCTGAGGTTGTCTGCATGGAGTGTGGCTATGTAATTGATATGAAGATAGCTGATCAGGGGCCTGAGTGGCGGGCGTTTGATAATGAGCAGAGGGATAAGAGGGCTAGAGTTGGCGCCCCAGTGACATTCACAATTCACGATAAGGGTTTATCTACTGTAATTGACTGGCATGATAGGGATGTATTCGGCAAAAGGTTTGATGCAAACCAGAGGGCGCAGATGTATAGGTTGAGGAAATGGCAAAGGAGGATAAGGGTCTCAGATGCTGTGGAGAGGAACCTCGCCTTCGCCCTCTCTGAAATCACAAAGATAGCGAATGTTCTCTCCCTGCCGAAGAGTATTTTTGAGACCAGCTCAGTGATCTATAGGAAGGCTGTGAAGGAGCACTTGATACGTGGTAGATCCATTCAGGGCATAAGCGCCGCCGCCGTATATATTGCTTGTAGGCAGTGCGGGCTTCCAAGAACATTAGACGAAATAGCTAGCGCTGCAAACATAAGTAAGAGGGAGGTTGGGAGATGCTACCGCTTCCTCGTTAAAGAATTAAGCTTAACAATACCGCCGCTTAGGGCGAACCATTATATATCCAAGTTCTCAAATCAGCTCACGATGCAGGGAAGGGTTGAGGAGATCGCAAATAAGGTCCTCTCAGTTGCATCAGAGCTCAAATTAACTTCTGGTAGGGGGCCGACTGGCATAGCTGCGGCGGCAAGCTATATAGCCTCGGTATTGATAGGCGAGAAGAGGACTCAGAGGGAGATAGCTGAGATAGCGAAGGTTACTGAGGTGACTATAAGAAATAGGTATAAGGAGCTGGTGGAGCAAATATTATTCATAGTTCGATTATAGGAAGACGATGTGCAGAGAGTCATGCGGCTTAAATAGTCTAGCTAGCATCATAGGGATTCTAAAGAATAGCTATGTTAAGGATCTAGTAGCTGCCAGAGTAGAGGAGTTTAAAAGGAATAGGAGTAAGCCCATTACCGAGATATTTAAGGAGCTCTGCTTTTGCATACTTACTGCAAACTTTAACGCAGAGAAGGCTATCAGGATGCAGGCAGAGATAGATGATGGCTTCCTCAGCCTTCCTGAGGATGAGCTGGCAAAAAGTCTTAGGGCTCTGGGCCACCGCTATCCGGATTCGAGGGCAAAATATATTGTTGAGGCAAGGAGACTGATCCCGGAGATAGAGAGGATTCTAAATTCCCCTATCGATGAGAAGGCGTTAAGAGATTGGTTTGCTAAAAATGTTAAGGGGCTTGGCTATAAGGAGTCAAGCCACTTCCTTAGGAACATTGGTTTCATGAACCTTGCAATAATAGACTTCCATATAACTAATCTTTTATCGAGATATGGGCTTATGGAGAAGCCGAAGACCATGACCAAGCGCAGGTACATTGAGGCCGAGAAGATTTTAATTAAGTTGTCTAAGATTACGGGATTAAGCTTGGGGGAGCTAGACTTATACTTATGGTTTATTGAGACTGGAAAAATTTTGAAGTGAAAGATGGCTCATGAAAAATTTTTATAAGTATCCTAGAGCGGTGAAAAATCTTGAGAAAAAAGCCTTTATTTCTAAATTAAGAGAAATTTACGTTATTTTTACAATTTTAGGAGCAAAAATTGGAGAATTTTTTCCAT
>JAGTQE010000012.1 GCA_018396635.1 Candidatus Bathyarchaeota archaeon | reverse complement strand
ATGAATATTCTTGTTCAAGAGATCCTCAGCCCTATTGAGGAGCTCGCCTGCAACAACAACGACGCTGGTAGTCCCATCGCCAACCTCCTTATCCTGAGCCTTAGCAACCTCAACCATCATCTTAGCGGCAGGATGCTCAACCTCCATCTCATCAAGAATAGTCTTACCATCATTAGTAATCGTCACATCACCCAAGCTATCAACAAGCATCTTATCCATACCCTTAGGACCCAAAGAGCTCCTAACAGCCTCAGCAATAACCCTAGCAGCCATAATATTATTATGCTGAGCCTCCCTACCCCTACTCCTCGTAGAACCCTCCTTCAATATCAAGACAGGGATTCTACCAGTAACAGCCGCCATACTCAACACTCCCTCAAACCTACTTAAGCATAGCATACTCAAATAAACATCTTTTTATATACTTTTCGATGAAGATATTTCTCTTAACCTTATTAATAATATGCAAGCCTTTTATCTCTTAAAGCCTATCCAATATATTGTGTGATGAATGTTGGCAATTAGAGATCTGGAGTCTAAGACGATTCGCTTTGAAAGTCTGCTGCAGAGAATTTCAACCGAAATATTGGCCAAAGTCTCATATGAAAGAGTTTCCCCGGAAGAGTTACTGGCTAAATCGGAGACCGATGTAAGTGATGCAAAGAAATTAGCTGAGGAAATGAAGGACATTATGCTCCTCCTTAAGCCTGAAAGAGCTTCCTCAGTGAGGAGGGCTCAGAGAGAGTTTGCGCACTCGATAAATAGCTTCTTCGAAGTTTTGAAGAAGCGAAGTGAGACGCGCCAAAACGTGTCAAAACAAGCGCTGGACTACTTGAGAAAGGCTGTCACAGAAGGGCAGGAATTTGTCGAGTTAGCCAGAAGCATCATTAAAGATCCCTCAAAAATGATCCTTGAAATATTGAGGCTTAAAGAGATCAGCGAGGCAAAAGATTATCTCTCGAAGGTTTCTATTCCAGAAACAGTTTACGCTAGACTTGAATATCTTCGAAAAAGCATTGAAAATCTTAGAATGAGCTTACTTCGGCTTGAACAATCAGTTCAGGAGTTTCTTAAACAGTTGAATAGAGTTGAAGAGGAGATATTAAAGTTTCAGCAGGCTTAATGGAAATTAGATATTTGAGATTTGGTGTCTGAATATGGCTATGGTGGATATAACCGGCAAGCCTGAAGTATATCGTGAAGCCACGGCAAGCGGACGGATAAAATTAAGAGCTGAGACTGTGAAGTTGATTAAGGAGAGAAAGATTGAGAAGGGTGATCCGTTATATACGGCCAAGATATCGGGCATATTGGCGGCTAAGAATACCCCCATGCTAATACCGCTTTGCCACCCGATCGCCATAACAAATGTTAATGTGGACGTGAGAATCATTGACGAAAATACTATTGAGGTTGAATCAACGGTTAAAACCCAAGCTCAAACAGGCGTAGAGATGGAGGCATTAACCGCAACAGCGGTCGCATTACTAACAATATGGGACATGGTTAAACAATACGAAAAAGATCAGGAGGGGCAATATCCATATACGTTGATTCAAGATATACGAGTCATTAGAAAGGTGAAGGAGTAATTGAGCGAAACAGTGCTTAAGCATAAGTCTGAGGCCCCAAAAACATTAAATTTTGCGGTAATAACTTGCAGCACGTCCCGCTATAAAGAGTATATTGAGACTGGTAGGATAAATGATTTGAGTGGAGACATAATAGTCCAGATACTTAGGGAGAATGGGCATAGGGTGACTCTACGGAAAATAGTTACAGATGATAGGGAGACAATTCAGAAGACTGTTATGAGAGCCTTAAGGTCACGTAAGGTTGATGCGATAATAATATCCGGTGGGACAGGAATAAGCCCTAGAGACGTAACCATAGAGGCTGTTAGACCGCTGCTTGAGAAGGAGCTTCCCGGCTTCGGCGAAATCTTCAGGCTGCTTAGCTATCAGAAAATAGGCTCAGCGGCGATTTTAACGAGATCTATAGCTGGTGTTTCTGGGGGGAAAGCCATATTTTGTCTACCCGGATCTCCTCAGAGCGCATCCTTGGCACTTAAAGAGATAATATTGCCTGAGGTTGGGCATATAGTAATGCATGCTCGTGAATGACTTAAAATTCTCGATTTTACCCTGACATGCTTAAGATGTAGGATACCATCTCATCAGTGAGGTTCAGCCATCTCGCTATTCTCTTACCGACCTTAGGGTTATTCTGAAGAATTATCCGTAGATATGGTAGAACCTCAACTATTGCGCGTGAGGATGATAGATGACACTTCTTCCCAATCCTCTTCCCAATCTCTTCAAGCATCTCCCTCTCCTCCTTAGTGGCAGACGCGATTTTTATACGCTCAGGGAACTTGAAGGGCACCCATCCTGAAGCCTTTCTACTCCATGAGAAGGCTACTCCAGCAGTCATCAGGTCGATAATGTAGCGTAGAAAAGACCAGTCTCCAGTCTCCTTAAGGGCCCCACGATAAATATCTGCCTTGGCTAAGGCATCCATTGCGGCAGCGAGCTCGGGCGGATTCTTGATGTGATATGGAATGTTCTCATATATCCACTCAAAGAGCATGTCTACGTCTACATCAGCCATGTTCACAGCGCTCTTAGCCGAGGAGGCACTTTTAGCGTAGAAAATCATTCTTAGAACATTAAATATTTCCTCCTTCCTGTCGCGTGCAGCCAGCCAGGAGACATCTTCATAAGTTAGTCTACTTCTACCCTGCGCCAACGCCTGAAGATCTAGGATAGCTGATCTAATATCTCCACTACTCCTTTCCGCTATAAACCTCAAAGCCTTCTCATCGGCGACAATACCCTCCCTAGCGCATATTCTAGCCAAGTGCCTAGCAACCTCGGTTACAGAGAGCCTTTTGAATTCAACTAGTAGGCAGAGGTTTCTTAGAGGAGCGAACCTTGGATCATAAGCGTCATTAGCGATTAATATAACTGGCACCCTCGTATTCTTTATCACATCTATTATAGCAGCTAGCCCGCCGGTGTCAGCTGAGCCAGTTATACCGTCTACCTCATCAAACACTATGATCTTACCCCGACCAAACAATGAGCCATACTGTGAAGCCCTCCCAGCGAAGCGCCTAACATTCTCCTCAGTTCTATAAGTACTTGCATCAGTCATAACTAACTCCATGTTCAGATCATTTGCCAGCGCCTCAACCGTTGCGGTTTTGCCAACTCCCGGCGGACCATATATGAATAGTGCTCTCTTCTCCGGTATACCCTTCTTCCAAGAATTCATCCACTCAAGAATCTTCTTTTTCGCCTCCTCGTTCCCTATAATTTCTGATAAAGATCTAGGTTTATACTTTAAAGTCCATGGGATATAGGGTGAGGAAGACATGGGATGGCGCAGCCTCACTTGGCCCCTTTCTTCATCTCGTAGCCAGCCTCAACAAGCTTAGCGAGCAGAGCACTGAGCTGCACCTCTTCAGTCGCCCCTCGAACAAGCCTATAGTCTACTTCGCCAATAAAATCTGCCAGTTTGACCTTCCATGCATCTGGAATATTTAGCCTGAATACTTCGCCATGGATCTGCCTTATTATATCTGTTCCGGCAAGACCATATTTGCGGGTTAACTCTCTAAGCTTGTTCCTCGCGGATATGAAGTCGCCGTTAAGAGCTGTAAGCATCATCTCCCTAATATCCGCTGGGTTAGCTTTTCCAACAACAGCGTAAACTAAATCAGCCGTTACAGTTTTACCAACCGAGGCCGCGGTCTGAAGGATATTTAGCGTCTTTCTTAAGTCACCCCCGCTAAGATCTATTATGGCTTCTATACCGTCCTCAGTAATGTCAACATCTTCCCTCTCACAGATGTATTTGATCCTTTTAGCTATGGCCTCAGCTGGCAGATATGTGAACCTGAATGGTGCGCAGCGTGATTGAATGGGTTCAATTATTTTACCGCTATAATTTGCTATTAATATGAAGCGAGCAGTCTCGCTGTAACGTTCCATCGTCCGCCTTAAAGCCTGCTGAGCATCATCAGTCATATTATCGGCTTCATCTAGAATGAGCAGTTTAAATGTTACGTCGCCTATTGGTTTTGTCCTAGCGAAGGTTTTAACTGTCTCCCTAATGACGTTTATACCTCTCTCATCACTAGCGTTAAGCTCCATTATATATTCACGGTAATTTTCACCATAAAGGTCATGCGCTAGACAAAGGGCTGCAGTAGTCTTTCCAGTTCCAGGAGGTCCAGCAAATATACAGTGAGGCACATTTTTAGCCCTAACGAAGCTCTTAAGCCTGGCAACTATTTCCTCCTGATCAACTATCTCATCTAGTGTGCGCGGTCGATACTTCTCAGTCCACATCTCATAGCCCAAGCCGAACACCTTAAATTATAGTATTTTTAATGGCTGTATAAAAGCCGTTTTATTTAAAATCACCTAGACATTAGATGTGTACAATTAAAGTGTATTGGCAGCCATCGACTCCTTTTAAATTTTAAATCAAATAGAGTATTGCGGCAAACTCAATTATTGCTGCGAGCAATAAAATTATTGAGCATATGGTGAGTATTACTGACATATTTTTTAGTTCATTCTTAAAGCTGCGCTTAATTATAGAGTACGTCAATATTAGGCTCTCTGATATCGCAAGAGAATACGAGACATATTCCATCCATGCATGCATCTGCAAGAATAGCAATGAGAGAAGGAAAATAGGATTTACCCTATTTATTGCGGCGATCGCCGCAATAACCCTGCCAGTATTATAGAGAATAAAGAATCCCCATCCCGGCCCAATCACAGGAACAAACATTATCATTGTATACATAAAATTATTGCCAAAGATAACCTGAACCCCAACAACTCTTATTGCTGTCCTAAGGTTCTCAACATCTCTCTCTATTCTTAATGCCTCTGTTAAATTAACTCTTGCTAAAGTACCGAGAATTGTTGATATAAAGCAAAGAAACAGGACCGCTAAGAAAACTATTACTCTTGTCCGCAGCGAACATGACCAAGCTAAATGGATTAAGGATCCGCAGTTTGGACAGAACTTAATGCCTTCCTCTTTTGGAAGCTTTATGCCGCATTTTGGACAGTATGACACGTTTTTCACCAGCTTAAAATAATAACGTCCTACAATATATTTTGCACACTTGTTACAGGAATGGATTTAAGCACGTTCATCTTAAATTCTGATGGTAGGTGATGACGAATCTGACCCTTCTGAGCATGTCCATGATGTAGATCTTGAGTGCAGAGCCTACCGCACGCTTTGAACGTCCGCAAAAGAGGGGGAAGCTTGGACAGGAAACATTGGAATGAATACGACGCCGTGATTATAATAAGATGTAGAAGGGAGCACGTTTTAGACATAATTGAGTATGTTAAGGAAAGGTTCCCTTACGTTAGTGTTACCTATGAAGTTTCATATGAAGAGTAATCTTTTTAGATTTTTGCGGTGAGGAGATGAACTGTAGTCTTAGAGAGATCACCGTGATACCAATTGCCTTCGAGAGCTTAGGTGTTAGATCCATGTGCACTTACGTTGAAACACCAGATGTGAGGATTCTTTTGGATGCCGGCGTCTCTCTCGGGCCAATTCGATTTGGTCTTCCTCCCCATCCAAGGGAATATAAGGCCCTCAAGGATAGGCGCGAAGAAATTATTAGATTTGCCGAGAGATCTGAGGTAATAACTGTTAGCCACTATCACTTTGACCATCATACGCCATCTTTTACCGACTGGGCATATAATTGGTGTTCAGCTGAGATAGCTGAAAGGATTTATAAGGGGAAGATTATTCTGGCAAAGAACTATAAGGATCATATTAACTTCAGTCAGAGGCGGCGTGGATGGTTATTCGCTAAAACATGTGGCGAGTACGCTGAAAGGTTCGAGATTGCTGACAATAGAACGTTTATGTTTGGCAGCACATTAATATCTTTCTCTAAACCAGTCTTCCATGGACCTGAGGAGTCAGACCTTGGATGGGTTATAATGTCGGTTATCAGATATAAAGGTGAAAGCGTTTTATTTGCGCCGGACGTTCAGGGGCCAATATCTCAGGAGACATTATCCATAATCCTTGAGGAGAAACCCCAAATGGCCATTATAGGCGGGCCGCCAATATATCTTGCAGACTTCAGGATAAACTACACCATAATAGATTTAGCCTTGGAGAATCTAAAGGTGATCGCTAAACGAGTACCTACATTAATCCTTGACCATCACATACTACGGGACGAAAATTGGGAAGCCTTCATGAAGATAGTAAGTGAAGCGGCGGAAAGTGTAGGCCATAGGGTTTTAACCTCTGCTGAGTTTTCGGGTAAAGAAAATAACCTTCTCGAAGCTTTCAGAAAGAGGCTTTATGAAAGCGAACCACCCTCGGAAGACTTCATCAAATGGTCAAAGAAGCCGTCAGCAAAGAAGAAAGCTTTTCCTCCACCGATTTAACTAAATTCGTGGGAAGTCTACCTTACCGTTTTAGTTGGCACATAAATTGTATGCGAAATTGTAGAGGATAATCGGTCATCTCAATGTTGCATAGTGCTGCAACATCGGCATTTAGGTATCTCTTAAGCTACCGTTAAGCACTTCACATAATCCCTATAAGTGGGTTTTAGAAATAGATTTCTGAATATAGCTTATATTAGCAGGTAGTCTTGGTTTAAGCTCTTCTTTTTAACCATAAGATGCCCTCGTATTTTCTTGATGAGTAATGATACCAGAACTAGGAGAGATGCGATGATGGGTAGTAGTAGGAATGGTCTTATAAATGCGAGTATAGGCCACTCTATATCAGAATCTGTAAGCCACCTCTCCCTTAATAATTGCTGAGACGAGCTGGCGATCTCCCTAATTTCATATTTAATAAATATTCCTGTCACCCGCTCATATAATAGGATGTATTCTTCCACAGCGCTCCTATATTCCAGAACCCAGCACTCGAGAATTTTTCCATTAAACATAATCCAAGAGAAACCCTTAACGTTAAAATTAATGGTCCATATGGGAATTGAGCTGCCAATGAAAATGTTTGTTGGAATCCACCAGCTCGTATAGGAGCCGTCGAAGTACATGCGGCTGCTAACATCGACTAGAAACAGAGTTTCCTCAGAAGCATTAGATGTTATAACTTCAGTTCTATTCTCATGGAAGATTTTCCATTCAAAGGTGCGCTCCATCCTTACAATTAAAACTCCTCTAGTGATGTTCACGCTAAAGTATCTTAACACCTCGCTTTTTTCATATATGGGCTTACCATCATGAATTAACGTCTCTCTATAATGGTAACACCACCTGGAGCTGGGAGAAATTATGGGATTCTCATTTACTGGAAGAAAGTATAGTAATGTGGAGACAATTAAAACAAATAGCAGTGAAATAATTCCAATATTGCCAATTCTCAATTCGTTAGGCGCTCCAATGGAGTAGCTCTTCACAGCTAAAAGCTTTCTCAGAACATTTAAATATTCTCTTCATTGGCCAATTTTTATATTGTCCTCTTTCCAATATCTAATGTTTAGAATAGGTTGGTGCCATCTTTGAGAGATCTTCTCGAATTAGTTGTTGAGAGCGGGTTAAAGAAAGGGGCCAGCTTCTGTGAAGTTAGGTATTTTGAGGAGAGGGGTAGCAGCGTAAGCGTTGAGAATGGTGTTGCAAAAATATTGTCTTCGGGAATTTTGAGGGGTATAGGGGTGAGGGTTATCGCTAATAAGTGTTGGGGCTTTGCATCCACAAATGTCGTTACAAGAGAGAGCGCTGAGAGAGCTCTGATTGACGCTATAGGATGTGCTAGAGCCATAACATCTCATGCAGGAGAGGAGGCAAAGATAGTTGAAGTTGACCCTTCAGTGGACTTCATCAAACATGATGTTAAAATTAACCCTGAGGATGTTGGCCCGGAAGAGAAGGTTAAAAAGGCACTTGAGCTAGAGAGAGCTGCGAGAGAATTCAGCGATAGAGTTAAGGATGCATTCGTAGTCTACAGAGATGTTTTGACGAGGGTTATCGTGTGCAACTCCTTTGGAACGTTTGTTGAGGAGATAACTCCAAGAACACATATATCATGTCGGGTAATAGCGAGAGAGGGTGATAATATGCAGGAGGGCTATGAAAGAGTTGGATGCGTTGCCGGATACGAATTAATCGAGGGCATATCCGTAGAGAACTTCTCCTTAAGGGCAGCTAAGAGGGCCGTTAGCTTATTGAGCGCTAAGCCCCCTCCGAGGGGTACGTATACTGTTGTTGTGGATCCTAGGGTTGGAGGTCTATTTATTCATGAGGCTATTGGACATAATAGTGAGGGTGATCACGTTTTTAGTGGCGGATCAATAATATCTGATAAGCTTGGACAGAAGATAGCTAGCGACCTTGTAACAATAATTGATGATCCAACAATAGTTGGTTATGGACATTTTATTTATGATCATGAGGGAGTGCGAGCTAGACCGCATATAATAATAAGAGATGGCGTTTTAGTTGGCTTCCTACATTCACTTGAATCTGCCGCTAAGCTCGGAAGTAAGCCTGAAGGAAGTGCAAGAGCTCAATCACATCATTATCCACCCATTGTGCGCATGTCAAATACGTACCTAGCCCCTGGAGATATGACCCTTGAAGAGATACTCGAAGATATCAACGCTGGCATTTACCTGTCTGGCTCACAGTACGGTTATGTTGAATCGGAGAAGGGACAGTTTACATGTAAGGTTGAGGAGGCGTGGCTAATAGAAAGGGGCGAGCTTACTGAGCATTTAAGGGATGTGGCAATAAGTGGGTTAACTTTAGAAGCCCTTAAAAATATAAGTGCTGTTGGAAAAGACTTAAGGATAGAGATGCCTGGAATGTGCGGTAAAGCTGGACAGAGCATGTTTGTTGATGCTGGGGCACCACACTTCAGGATAGATGGTATAGTTGTTGGTGGGAGGAGATGAGAATGGCTGAAGTAGATATAATTACGCCTGTTGAGAAAGCTTCCCGCCTCCTTTCTAGGCTTGATATAGACTTCTATGATGTGTTCGCTTCTTTCTCCCGAAACATAAGCGTCACTATACTTGGTAGAGGAGTCAGAGAGGCTTACTCGAGGGTAGATGTTGGCATAGGAGTTAGGGTCTTTAAAAATAAGGGTATGGGAGTGGCCTTCTCACAAAGCCTAGATGACTCTGATGTGGAGACAACTGTTAATAGGGCCGTTAGTTTCGCTAGCATTGCGCAGCCAGATCCATACTTTAAGGGTCTACCAGCCCCCTCAAGGGCACCCGAGATTCCAGGATTGTGTGATAGCGAAATAGTCCACTTAACCCTTGAAGATGCAAGTAGAATTTCAAGAGAGATGATCGATGCATCTGAGGAGATTCGTAGGGGCGCTATGTACTTTGGTGGTTTCAGCGCAGTTTATGGTAAGGGGCATCTAGTGACTTCAACAGGAGTTGATGTTGGGGTTGAGAAGACCTCAATATCAGCCTATCTTCAGCCCGTATATAGGGAGGGGGATGATGTCGGGAGTTCCTACGAGTTCGACTACAGTGTTTCACTGCGTGATATCGATCCACGCTGGATTGGGAGGAAAGCAGCTGAAAAGGCGATAGAACAGCTCGGCTCTAAAAGGGTTGAGAGCGGCTCTCTGCCATTAATCCTTCTCCCAGAATCCTCCAGCTCACTATTTTCCAGCCTTCTTGTAGCATTATCAGGAGAGGCAGCCGTTAAGGGAAGAACGTTTGCCTCCAACATTTTGGGCAGGCAGATAGGCCCAGAAAACCTTGAGATAGTTGATGATGGAACCATTCCGGGAGCAATAGCGAGTAGTACATATGACGGTGAGGGCGTTCCGAAGAGACCATTAAAGGTTGTTGAGAAAGGCAAGGTTCTTTCATTTCTCCACAACTCCTACTCCGCTGGAATAATGAACGTTGAGTCAACGGGACACGCCATTAGGGGAGGCTATAGCGGGCAGGTTGGCGCAGGGCCAAGTAATATTAGAGTTAAACCCGGTGATGAAGCCCTAGATGAAATAATATCTGAGACGAGGAGGGGCATTTTAGTTGCTAGTGCATCATTCTCTCCCAACATGGTTTCCGGAGAATTTTCAACAACTATAGATGAGGGCTTTTTAATAGAGGGCGGCGAGAAAAAGCATCCGGTGAAAAACCTCATGGCTGGCGGGCATATACTAGACCTATTCAGGAATATCGAGACAATCTCTAAGGAGGGGCGAACATTCGGTAGGGGGCACTTCTTCCCAGCAGTAAAGATTAGGGATGTAAAGCTATCAGGCAAATAAAGGAGGGTTTTATTTCTAAAATCACCGCTTAGACTTTAGCTAAGAGCCTTCAACGCTCTCGATCAATGGACCCACAACCTCAGGATAACCCACAGCCATTATATGAATACCCCTACAGGACGGCTTCTTTTTAACAGCCCTTATGAACTCTGAGAAATACTCTATATTATACTCATCGATTCTTTTCCTCCGCTCCTTCCTGTCAGATATTTCAGATATCTTCTTCAGGTTATCTAGAAACTCCGCCGGAACCTGAACCCCTGGAACGTACTTAGCAAAATACTCCGCCTGACCATATGACCTCGGTGGGAATATTCCTATTAGAAATGCGGCGTTTACGTGCTTGACGGCATCTAGGAATTCTAGCGCAACATTAACGTCGAAAACTACTTGTGTCTGGAAGAATTCCGCTCCAACTTCCGCCTTCCGCTCAATCTTTAGGACCTCAACTTCAAGTGGCTTAAAGTTTGGGTTTGCCGCAGCCCCAATATTAAATTGCGGACGTGGTCCATGAATTTCATTTCCATTGATATCCTTCCCCTCATAAACCATTCTATGTATTAGGTCTACGAGCTGAGTTCCGTCTAGGTCATATACTGGCATGGCGGTTGGCATGTCGCCTTGCCTGGGGTGATCGCCAGTCAGTGCTAGAACATTTCTTATGCCTAAGGCTGCTGCGCCCAATAGGTCCGAAACAAGTGCTAAACGATTCCTATCGCTGCACCTAAGCTGATATATTATCTCTAGTCCCGTCTCCCTCTGAATTATGTAGCTTGCAACAAGACTACTTATAGATCCCACACTCTTCGGGTTATCCGTAACGTTTGCGGCAACTATCCTCCCGGTCTCCTTCAGAGTTTTCGCCCAAGAAATAACTTCAGATAAATCTATCGACTTATGTGGCTCCAGCTCTCCAGTATAAACGAATTTGCCGTCCAATATATTTCTCATCAAGTTTGAGAATGCCTGAACCATTCCTAAACAACCTCCATAAGTCTTGGTGAACTTGAAATAGCCCTATTCCTTGGAGGCCTATATTTCCTGAACAAATCTAACCTGTTTAACTTCTTTAACCTTTGATATATTAGATACCAAGCACAGTCCTTAGCGACGGTCTTCACAACCTTCCCAGTCTCATCTCTTATCTCAAAGGGGACCTCACACTTCCCATCGACGCAGCCACCGCATGGCCCATTTAATATACCCTTCGGACAGTTAGTTATTGGACATATGCCGCCAGTCTCTCCGAGTAAACATTCCCCACAAGCCTTACACTTCTCATATAACATGCTCCCCTCCCTTTCCTGTGAGCCGATGAACGTCGTGTTTTGACCCGGATAAACAGGGACTTCTGGAAAGACTTCTACTAAAGTTTGAACTCCCACGCCACATGCGAGAGATAGGATGGCATCGACGCCCTCTAATTGGGGCGTTAATGTTGTTGAGCAAATATGGTTGTCACATTGCTTAGCTACCGTTGTGGCCCTACATTTAAGATCTGTTTTACCTCTGAGCTTAGCTCCCATCTCAACGAGCATAGCGTAGGTCATTGCCTCTCTCAGCCCCCTTGGCGGCTGCGTACAGCCATCACAGCCAACAATAAGCACATTCTTGTAGGGTAGGAGAAAACTCAATATTTCATCAAGAGGCTTCCCTTTAACAACTATCATTTCGACACCCCAACCATAGCTGCTACTTTATCCATAAATAGTTTAATCTGATGCTCGGCCTCACCTAAATATTTTGGGGAAACGAAACATATCTCAAGCCTACCTTCTAAGCCAACCTGCCTAAGGAGATTTTTAATGGCGTTCACTTGTCTCTCAGCCAACTCATTCCCCCTCTCAAACTTGCACTCACTCTTCCTACACGCCATCACTAGGGCGCCGTCAAACCCTTCATAGAAGGCTCTGAGAATATAAAGTGGGTTAATTATGCTTGAGCATGGGACCTCAAAGAATACAACGTTCTCTTTGGCATAGGCTCCATATTCATCAAGAGCAGGGAAACTTGCCCAATGACAATAAAATACGGCTACGGCTGGCAGACCCTTCGCCCTTAAATCGCTAATTAATTGGCGATGCCTAGAAATTTCCTCGAGAATCACTTTATTCTCAAAACTCTCTAAATTTATTGCGAGGGATGGGCAGACAGCCGTGCATGCGCCGCAGCCAGAACAGGCAGCACCATCAATTTCCGCTACGCCCGGCGATACAAGCCTTGCAGCGTTGCTTGGACATATATATGCGCAGTTTCCGCAACCTATGCACCGATTCCTATTAATGTATGCCCTTATAGAGCTCCTAGCAAAAGATAGCACGCCATGATTTAATCCAATCTGGCTGAGCAGCTCTTGTAATAATAGTAGCCGGGATAAGCCTACATTACTTCCAAATTTAAATCGGCACTTATTATCTTCACATGGCACTATAACTATCCTTTTTACGCCACCTTCCAAAGCTCTAAGCAGAAGCTCTAGTGGTATACGGCCAATGCAGGGCACATACCACTGAATGAAATTGTTGAGCACGCCTTGTTTCTCTAATCTCTCTCTCAACTCAGGCCTTATTACCGCCCCTCTACATACTAAGATTAAATTATCTTTTCGCGCCCTTCTAATATATTCGGAGAGGATGTCGGTTTTATAGTAGGCTATGTCGATTGAGGATGAGGGGCATGCGCTGAAACATATTCCACAAACTTGGCACTTCTCTATATTCAGGAGGATCTCTCCAGTCTCCTTGTCAATGGATATTGCCTCAAAAGGGCATATTGAGGAACATATTAAACATTTACTGCAATATTCGTTGCGGATTCTTACACTGTTCTCAGCCAACATCCAAATTCTCTCCACAAACTATAGGGCGCTTTCTTAACTTTATCTATTCTTCTCTTCTAAGCCCTGAAATAATTTATCTCTTTCTACCTCTAAATATCCGAGCGTTCAGAGAACCCCCTACTATCCCTTTAGCGTGGTAGGATTTTAGATAAAAAGTCCGCAATTTCTATTCCAGATGAGAGAACTTCTGGAGTTAAACCCTCACCAAAATCCGTTTTCTTGGGCTGTATTAAAAGAAGCAATATTTTCGCGTTTGTTGTCCTAGAGAGATATTCGCAGAAGACTTTTAAGGGTAAGGCGTGAGTTGAGAACGCTGAGGATAACTCTATATTTTTAGGCTCCAGAAGCTCTACTTCTCCGGGCCTTAAGCCTAGAATCGCGGCGTCTATTAGAAGGATGTGTGTTGGCTTAAACTCTACTATTTGCTGAATATAGTTCTCTGGAACAGTTTCACATTCAAGTAGCAGAGCCCTCCCAGATACTCTCTCATTAAGACTTCGAATAACAATGATGCCAACATAATCATCCATGCGGATGGGGTTTCCAATTCCTACTACGACAACCCTCTCCGCTCCAGAAAGCCACTTCGCCAGTTCTCTCTTGACTGCCTCCCTCATATCGACTACAAATGACTTGAAGTGGAATTTTAGCTTTATCTTATGAAAATCCAATTTATCAAAAGCTTTTAAATTGGAGTGTAGAGTAAAAGTTTTCAAGGGATGCTGCTTGGATGGAGGAAGACTCAGATTAGCCTTCTACTGGGCTGCGAGCTGTGGCGGATGTGAAATAGCAGTGCTTGACATAAATGAGAAAATTCTGGAAGTAGTGCAGACCGCGGACATCGTCTTTTGGCCAGCGGCAATAGACGTAAAGTATGGTGATGTTGAAAAGATGCCTGATAAATATATAGATGTATGCTTCTTTAATGGCGGCATACGTAACAGCGAGCAGGATCGTATGGCGAGGCTATTAAGGGAGAAGTCTAAAATATTGATCGCATATGGATCCTGCGCTTGCTTTGGAGGGATCCCTGGACTTGCAAACCTTTATAGTGGACGGGAGATTCTTGAAAAAATATATATTAAAACCCCTTCTACGGTTAACCCAGAGAACATTATCCCCAAACCCGTAGTCCACGTCAGAGAAGGCGAGCTAGAACTTCCAGTTCTCTATGATGAGGTAAAAGCTCTTAATCAGAATGTTGAGGTAGACTACTATATTCCAGGATGCCCACCAGCCGTGGAAAGGACAGTATTTGCGCTTGAGGCGATACTTAAGGGAGAGCTTCCTCCAAAAGGCTCCGTTTTAGCCCCGCAAAAATCCGTATGTGATGAGTGTCCGAAAGTAAAGGAGAACAAAAAGATCTCTCATATATGCCGAGTTTACGAGAAGATCCCTAGCCCAGAAAAGTGCCTGCTTGAGCAGGGCATAATATGTATGGGTCCGGCAACCAGAGGTGGTTGTGGGGCCAGATGCTTGAATGTCGATATGCCATGTACGGGATGCGGTGGGCCGTGTCCAAACGTCTCGGACCAAGGCGCAGCCATGCTAAGCGCCTTAGCATCCATAATTAGCGCTGAGGAGAAAAGATCTCTCAATGAGATCAGAAGAATCATAAATAGTATAGCGGATCCGGCCGGAACATTTTACATGTATGTTCTGCCATCCTCAACCCTTAAGAGGAGGTTTGTTCGCGAATGAAGAGGATAGATATAAACCCGATCACTAGACTTGAGGGCCACGGTAAAATAGTGATATTTTTGGACGAGAGAGGTGAGGTTGAAAACGCCTATATGCAGGTTCCAGAGCTACGTGGTTTTGAGAGATTTTGCATTGGAAGGAAAGCTGAAGACATGCCTGTAATAACGAGCAGGATATGTGGAGTTTGTCCAGTGGCGCATCATACGGCTGGAACGAAGGCCCTTGACGCTGCCTTTAATGTTGAGCCGCCTGAGCCGGCTAAGAAACTCAGAGAGCTCATGTACTGCGGCTACATAATTTACGATCACATATTACACTTTTATTATCTTGGTGGGCCAGATTTCATAGTGGGTCCGAGAGCCCCCCCAGAAAAACGAAATATTTTGGGCGTGATTGAGAGGCTGGGCTTAGATATTGGTAAGGAGATTATAAGGCATAGGGCCTATGGGCAGAGGATTGTGGAGATTATAGGTGGAAAGGCAACACATCCAGTCTGCGGATTGCCGGGCGGGCTGTCTAAGCCATTAAGCGAGGAGAATAGGCGAGAAATCGAGAAAATGGCTTTATCATCCGTGGAATTTGCAAAGTTCACGCTAGACCTCTTCCATAAAATAGTGTTAGAGAGCACTAACTACATTGACATGATCAAGAGTGATGTTTACTCGTTACGCACCTACTATATGGGTTTAGTTGACAAGGAAAATAAGGTCAATTTTTATGATGGGAAGATAAGGGTTGTCGATCCACATGGTAATGAATTTGCGAAGTTTGACGCAAAAGATTACTTAAACCATATAGCCGAGCACGTTGAGGAATGGACTTACGTTAAATTCCCATATTTGAGGAGGGTTGGATGGAAAGGTTTCCTCGATGGTCCTGAAAGTGGTATTTATCGTGTCGGACCACTAGCCAGACTTAACGTCTCCAATGGAATGGCAACCCCATTGGCTGAAGAGGAATATCGGTTTATGTACAAGACATTGGGTGAAAGGCCAATACACTCAACGTTAGCTTACCACTGGGCCAGGCTCATAGAGCTGCTTTATGCAGCTGAGCGCGCGGTTGATCTTGCAAGGGATCCAGAGATAATTAGCAAGAATATTCGTAATATGCCGGGCAAGCCAAGCGAGGGCATTGGGGTAGTTGAGGCGGCTAGGGGTACGCTAATCCATCATTACATATTGGATGAAAGCGCCCTAATTAAGGATGTTAATCTTATAGTCGCTACGGTAAATAATGCGCCCTCGATAAATATTTCAATACGTAATGCCGCTAAAGGCCTGATACATGGCGAAAAAATTGATGAGGGGTTACTTAATATGGTGGAGATGGTCTTTAGGGCATACGATCCATGTCTCGCATGCGCTACGCACTTCGCGGTCGGTCAAATGCCACTAACCATAGAAGTATACGATAGCCATAGGAGACTTGTCAGAAAGATAGAGAGATAAGATCTCTTAAATATGTAGGGGTGGCGGAGTATTCATTAAAGAAGATTATTAATGGGTGCATATCATGAACCTAATAGATACCCATGCGCATTTAGAGGGAGTTAATGACCTAAAGAACGCTATTAAGAGAGCTGCTGAGCTGGGGGTCGTGGCGATAATCTCCGTGGGTTCGGATTATAATTCTAATGTTTGGGTGATAACTGAGAGTAGAAAATATGAGGTTGAGGGATTAAGGATTTATCCAGCACTTGGTCTCCATCCATGGGGCCTTGATCCATCAAAAGTTGAGGAAACGCTGAGATTTATCGAGAGAAACATTAGTAGAGCTGTAGCTCTAGGCGAGGTTGGCTTAGATTACTGGGATAAAGATGCCAGGAAAAGCGAGGACAGGCGGGAATTACAAAGGAAAATCTTTAGGAAGATACTTAGTATGGCGAGGAGAAGCGATAAGCCTGTTTCAATTCATAGCAGAGGGGCCTGGGAGGATTGTGTCGAAATGGTTATAGAGGCTGATGTGAAGAGAGCCGTTTTTCACTGGTTTAGTGGTCCAAATGGAGCCCTAAAAAGGCTCTTAGATCATGGATATTGTGTTTCTGCTACGCCAGCGGCAGCATATAGCAAGGAGCATAGGAGAGTTATAGCTAAAGTACCCTTAGAGAACATAATTCTTGAGACTGATTCACCTGTAGTTTATGCAGGAGAAGTTTCTGAGCCAGCCCACATAATTAAGGCGTTAAATGCGGTTGCTGAGATTAAGGGTGTGAACGCTGAGGTTGTTGCGGAAGAGACTACTGAGAATGCAAAGAAAATCTTTAAAATTAGGCTAGATTCTTAAAGCAAAGTTCAAGATAATCTCGGGTTTTGTGACCTCGGGATGGAAGAGACAACCATAAATACTCTTCGACTCATGAGCAATAATGCAATCCAAGTTTCCAGTTTTAGCTAAGGTCTTCAGCGGTCTCATTATCCTTGCAACCCTCTTTGTTAGAAAATACGCATAGAAATTTCTCTCATCTATTAACCTATTCTCTTTGACTAGTTTCACATTAAAGATGCCTATTCTCGTCCTATTTATTAATGGGCAGCCAAAAGCCTTAGCAATAACATGAAAGCCCGAACCTATCCCTAAAACTGGCCTATCAACGTTCTCCAGCCACCTAAACCATTCGCCCTTCAGAAACTTCTCATCCTTTAATGCGGATCCACAGATAATAACTTTATCCATGGAGTGAATATCTTTTGGAGTGACCTCTAAGTAATGCTTTACATGATGATTTATACCACACTTACCTAAGATTCGAGCCACTGGTCTAACGAACTCCAACTCGCTTAAGGGATCACAGCATAAACTTATTAGAAGCATACTCATTTATCGGTTAACCTCAAATTTTTAATTTTAAATATCCCGGAGTAATCTTTGTAATGCACTTCATAGTCCGTTACCTCAATTCTCTTCCTAAAGAATGGGGCGTCTAGAACGGTCGTTTCCATCTCACCTCCTTCACCGGCAACGCTTATACCATACTTCTCACTTAACTCTAAAATTCTCCTCACTGTTTCATGGTTTATGTGTTTGCCAAGGAAGCTCTCATCAAGCGGGTAAGCGAATATCCCCGAGATTATGACTTGGAACCCTTCCCTTATAATTTCATTAAGTATTTCGGTTTGATCCATAAGCCACAGCGGATTAAAGCACCAAAGTTTAAGCTTGGCACATGTTCTCTGAAATCTGCTCGCCTGATACACAGATCTTATAGCCCCTGTGACGACACCCTCAATCCTAAACTTTTTAACAGCTAATTTTAGCGCCCTATATAGGCTGGAAAGTTCCTCCTTTTCACCATCCTCTGTTTCCACTTGGATTATCGGCAGACCCATAGCTTCTGCCTGAAATCTAGTTACCCAAATATTGGGATAATGGAATATACGGCTCTCCTCGCTCCTTGGAATCAGACTTATTAAACAGGAAATCTCGTGGAACTTAAGAGCCTTATAGATAGCTAGACATGAGTCTTTTCCGCCTGAAAATAGAGCGCCTAGTCTCATAGACCATCATTCTTGGCGCAATTGACCAAAATTTGCGGCCTTGACAACATTTGCTCCTTTAGATACGTTGAGGGTTCTGGCGACAGCTGAACATTTTGCTCTAAGCATATATATTATTGGCTTCTTAAGAATGCCCTCAATTTCAGTCAGACTTTCATAGTATCCCTGGCCTTTAGCAATGATAACCTCAGCCTCCTCAAGATGTCTCATGAATTCAGGTGAACACTCCTCTAGGTTTAACCCTATTGATGTGCTGCCGGTTGTAATAACCTCAGCAACATCATTCAAGCCCACTTGTAATGCATCATCCATCGTCGCATCGTTCATGACTGGTCCAGACTTTACGGCAGCATAAATTTTAATTGGATACATCTTGCTGATCGTTTTCATGAGCAATTTGTCGAAGGCTATTTCACCAGCGTTATCTAAAAGATACAAGACTTTACTGGATCTTGAAAGAGCCTCCATAAGCATGTTAGTGTCATCTAAAGCTAAGCCGCTTCTAAAGCAGCTTATTAAGGATTTCTCAAGATCATCAAGGGACATCTGATAGCCCTCAACCTCAAAGTCTATAGAGTTTCCGCATATAGCTCCCAAAACTGCCAGTCTAAATGTCTCTGCAAGGGGTTTTCCTTTAATCTCATTCTCCAAAATTGATATTAAGCGCATAGCAACCCTGTTTGATTCTACCTTCAGTTTTGCGAAGGGGTCGTTGTTCCCAGTGATCCTTTGGACTAGCCTGAAAACATACGTATGTAGCATTGTAGGAGGCACATTTAATAAACTATCAGTATTAGTTAGCCAAGTTAAGGTTTCCGCTAGAACCCTTCTATGTAAATCCTCGTTATCTGTTGCCTTAGTAGCGATGTCATACGCAGCCCTTAATGTGCACGGTATACAAAGCAAATGACCCTTCATTTAGACTTTTCCTCACACCGCTTTTAAAACCTCCGGTTTTATAAGTTTAGTGTCAAAAGGGACGAAGCACTAACCCGAAAAATTAATAAGTTTATTATAGAGACCTTTTTAGAGTCCTTAAAGTTTCATATTTAAGTTTAATGAAAATTCTATCGTATGGAAGAGGATGAGTGATGCGGGCTAAATGGAAGAAGAAGAGGATGCGCCGCGAAAAAAGGAAGCGTAAGAAAAGGCGTGAAAGATATAAATAACAGGATGAATTTAAAGCGAATACTTAAACTATTTTTGCAGGGCACTCCACTACTTTAAATCTTGCTTTTAGACTATAATAAGCAGTACATAAGTGAATAACTATGCTAAGGACAACTGACGACATAAAGGAAATGTTGGCAATTATGGATAGGAGAGATAGAGTTCGCAACGTATGCGTAGTAGCCCATATAGATCATGGTAAGACAACATTGACAGACTTACTACTAGCTGAAGCCGGATTAATACCTCATGATTTGGCCGGCGAGATAAGAGTGCTAGATTATCTTGAGGAGGAGCGTAAAAGGGGAATTACTATAAAGGCTGGAAATATATCGCTGTTATATAGACTCAATGGAGAAAAATATGTCGTGAATCTTATTGACACTCCGGGTCACGTCGACTTTACGGGTAGGGTTGCGCGGGCATTGAGGGCTGTTGACGGCGCAATAGTTCTGGTGGACGCCGTTGAAGAGATTATGGCGCAGACGGAGGTAGTAACCAGGCAGCTATTAAATGAGCGTGTCAAAACAATCCTTCTCATAAACAAGATTGACAGGTTAATTACTGAGCTAAGGCTCTCAGCAAAGGAAATTTACGCAAAGCTATCGCGCATAGTCCAAAACTTTAATGATCTTATAGAGATTTACTGTGAGCCGCAGTTTAAGGATAAATGGAAAGTCGACGTGTTCAAAGGAAACGTTATCTTTGGTTCAGCGTTGCATAAATGGGGATTGAATGCTGAGGTTGCTAGAAGAAAGAACATAAAATTCAATGATATAATTGAAATATATAGTGAAAATGAGTGGCATAGACTTCAGGAAATTATTCCGCTCCATAAAATTGTTCTTGAGTCGATCATAAAGGTTCTGCCGAGCCCCATTGAAGCCCAAAGATACCGTGTGCCAAAGATATGGGCAGGGAATCTTGACTCTGAAGTTGGCAGGGCTATGGTTGAGTGTGACCCGAATGGGCCGACAACAATATGCGTGGTTAGCGTCAAGAAGGATCCCGCTGAAGGTTTAATTGCTACTGGAAGAGTATTTTCTGGAAAAATAGAAGAGGGTGATAGAGTCTACCTCCTTAATGCGGGAGATGAGTGCATTATTAGTAAAGTTTCAGTCTACATGGGTTCCTTTAGGGAGCGAGCAAATCGCATTGGATCTGGCAACATAGCTGCCCTTTCAGGTTTTAAGACCATAAAGTCTGGCGAAACTATAGTTGATGTGGAGTACAAAGATCAAATGGCGCCTTTTGAAAAGATCACATATATTTCTGAGCCAGTAATTACAGTCTCTATCGAGCCCAAAGATCCATCAGGCCTGCCACGTCTTTTAGAAGCCCTTGAATCCCTCATTATAGAAGATCCGAACTTATCACTTTCAGTAAATAAGGAGACCGGGGAATTCCTCCTCAGTGGTGTGGGCGAGCTACACTTAGATATCTCCATAAAGGCGTTGAGGGAGAGCATACCCGATGTTGAAGTAATCATCTCCAAACCTATAATATCTTATAGGGAGAGCGTCAGTAAAGTCGGCGCGACAGCTACGGTGACAAGCCCCAATGGGCTGAACAGCATCTCAATAAGGGTTGAACCTATTGAGGAGAATTTAAGCTCATTTTCTAAGGCTGATGCTGAACTTTTTAGGGGGGCTGGGCGAGTGCTCTCTATTGATGATAATGGAAATGTGCTTTTGGATATTTCTGGAGAGCACTATTCTGAAGAGGATTTAAGCGCAATAGTAAGCGGGTTTAAGTGGGCATGTGGATCAGGGCCGCTCTGTGGTGAGCCGCTTAGAGGTGTAAAAGTGGTTCTAGTTGACGCTAACCTGGCTCCCGAGGAAAAAAATAGGGGGCATGCTCAAATAACGCCGACTGTTAGAAGAGCAATCTTCAAGTCTTTTATGACGGCTAATCCAGTACTGCTTGAACCAGTATGCGCAATTCAGATTTCCACTCCGGCTGAGCAAATCGGTAGCATTATTCATTTAATAATGAAGAGGCGTGGAAAGGTTTCGTCAGTATCGCAGAGGGGCCCGCTTCTGATAGTTGATGGATTTATGCCGGTGGTTGAGTCCCTAGGCCTTGCAGATGAGATCAGGTCAGCTTCTTCTGGAAGAGCCTTTTGGCAAAGTAGATTCTCCCACTGGGGGAGAGTTCCCGAAGAACATATGCCTAAAACACTAGAGTCTATAAGGCTTAGGAAGGGTTTCCTAAAGGAGGGTTAAGTTAATTTTAAGCGCCTAAAAAATCGCTTAGGGTTTTACGGCAGTATGCTGTACCATCACATATTGTGGTGTTAAGTTCTGGGAAACCCTCCCTGCATACTGCAAATTCTAATCCATAATTTTCCACAATAGCTTTTAGTCTCATCAGCACGCCCCGCCTAAGATCTCTGCTCAGATATTTATAGCCTCCAATCCATTCGCCATCTCTATAAAGATCTACAAGCCTTTTTGATAAGCTGGGATTTATACTGCTTATAGTTTGGATCAAGCCTTTAACAATTTTCATTGTTGAGGCTGTTATTTGCTTAACGCCAATTTCAGAGGATCTGGAGATAATCCTCTCAAGATCCTTAAAATCTGAATTAACTGATGGGATTATTGGATCTATTCTAACGATTGTCGGTATATTCTCATCAATTATTCTTTTTAATGCATGGAAGCGCGTACTCGGGTCTGGAGCATTTGGCTCTATAATGCTTGCAATATCATTTCGGCTGGTAGTTATTGTCATCGAAACAACGGTAGGCGTCTTCCTTAAGATATCAATATCTCTAACAACTAAATCCGACTTTGTGACTATAAGTAGAGGGAAACCATGCTCAGCCAAAACCTCTATACATCTCCTTGTTATTTCATAGTTTCTCTCAAGCGGCTGATAGGGATCTGTGGAGTCGCTGAGCATTACTGGTAGACGTACTTTGGTTCTCTTAACAATTTTAAGTATATTTTCTTTAAGGCTAAACCTCGGGATGGTTGGGCCCACAAATCTTGGAAATTTAATGGCATAACAATATATACAGTTATGTGCACATCTACCCAAATAAGGATTTATATTGTATTTTGGCAGACAGGTGCAAAAGGATCCCTTTACAACGTTAAATAATGGTAAACCCATAACTCTCTATTAATACAATATTTCTAAAGTGCCCGATATAAGGATAGATAGAGTCCACCGATTTCACCAAGGTTTCTCCTTCAATCGTAGCAAATAGGCTATAACATTAACCAGAACATGTATTGGGGCTGTCAAGACGATTACTAATACTGCTCCTAAAGGGGATATTGCTTCCGGCTCAATAGCCAACGAGAATATTAGAGCGAAGACAACGAAAGATATTTGATCAATCACTGGAAGGGGGGCTCCTGGCTTAAGACCTAACCTCCTCTTTAAAAATGATCCTACTAAATCGCCTATGAGCGCCCCAGTCGACAGTATAAAGCCGCGGAGGATGCTGCTCCCTGGTAAATTGTATATAGGTGAAATAATTCCTTGAACATACCCAACAAGTGCGCCAACTAGTAGGCCTGAGATTAAGCCTCTGTATGTTTTATTCGGACCGAAAATTGGCCTTCCATCAATAAACTTTTTTCCAAAATCGATTGGCTTTCCACCTCCAAAGATTACTGGTGCAGCGTTTGCGCAGTAGGCTGGAAAAATATAGTAAAGTGCATGAAATATTTCGTTTTCGACGCTCATATCTTCACCGTTAAGTGAATCTCATCTTACTATATTCTCGGACACCTGACTCATCTATAGATAGATAGAACGTCACTTTCTTCTCTAAACCATAAACCCTCTCAACAATAGCCCTGACAATGTTAGGTTTACTAGTCTTGAAGAGACCGATAATTGAAGTTGACCAATATCTAAGAACTCTTGAGGCCACAGGTTCAATAAGCACATCAATATCTGTTATAGCGCTTCTCACCTGGCTTGTGATTAAAATCGGTACTTGGAATTTTTTAGCGACCTGGGTTAGCGTCGCAACTTGACGGTTAAGTTCCCTATTCATCTTGAACGCCTCTTCTTTACTCCCAATCTCTGCACGATATAGTGAAGTTATCGTGTCGAAAACTATTAAGCCCATTTCTCCAGCAATAAATTTCTCCATCTCATCTATTATTTTTGACTGCTCTTTGAAGTTTGATGGCATGAAGAGAATTAGGGACTGCGCAACCACCTCAAAGTCTTGCGCAGCTATTTGAGAGAGTCTTTGCGGCGAAAATGTTCCATCAGCATCAACAAATATTGTCTTATATCCCATCCTCGCAGAATTTACAGAGCACTGAATAGCTAGGCTAGTTTTCCCGGTCTCAGCTTCCCCATATATAAGCGTTAATTCGCCCGGCTTTAACCCACCCTCCAACACGTTGTCAAGCGAGGAACAGCCGGTTGGTATCCAGCGCCTCAATTATCTCACAAACTAAATATTAAAAAATTTAAATTTAGTCTTTTCGTAGTAGATAGTTGGTAACCTTATGAGGGTTAGGGCGAAAGTAGCTGTCTCAACAGTTAACGGAAAAGCGTATTACAAGCTTGTTAATGAACTCAAGAGTAGGGGAATCCTATTTCTGAGTATAGTTCCAGGAGAGACCATTCCATCATCAATTAAAGTTGTCATAACAACTGAGAATGAGAAACATTTAATAAATCATCCGCAAGTTTTAGTTTACGATATAGATTCTGACCCTTCAATCATTATAAATGAGGCACAGAAAATAATTGCGGGCAAAGATTTTTATGAAGAGCTTATTATTGGGATAGACCCTGGAAAAACATTTGGCATCGCGGTGCTTGCTGATGGTAAGACTATCAAAAGAGAGGAGTTTTCAAACATAGATAATATGATAAACTTTGTATTGACTGAAATAAATCTTCCATCAAAAGTTAAGAAAGTTAGAATCGGAAGAGGCATGCCTGACTTGGCAGAAGAGATAGCGCGCAGGTTAGGAAGGGCCCTCCCAGGAAATGTGGTGATCGAGATAGTCAGCGAAGAGGGTACAAGCACCTCGAAGGAGGGTGGTTTTAAAAGAAAACTTAGCGACTCTGAATCTGCTATAAGGATAGCTTCAAGGAGGGGTGAAAGATTTAGGAGGGATGCTAGTAAATGAGGCAGGAGATTAAAAAAGGAAAGACTATTCTGATAGATGGACCGGCATGTGTCGCTCTCCAATTTGGATCAATGAGGTCATTTGGAGCCCTAATAAAGGCTGGAGACCATTTTGTTGTCAGATGGGGGAAGAGGATTCCCTTTGAGGCGATAGAAGACTCTCAGATTGAAATATTGCTTGGAAACTCAGCTTCCTTTAGCATAATAGATGAAGATCCAATACCGCAGTCGTGGAAGGATGCAGCCAATAGGATACTGGCAACCGACGGGAGCATAACTGTCGCAGTTTTAGGTGGAGTGGATTCTGGAAAGACAAGCTTTTGTACTTATCTGGTTAATATCGGTTTGAATGGTGGGCGTAGCGTAGCCCTTGTAGATGGAGATTTAGGCCAATCTGACGTTGGACCGCCAGGAACATTAGGTCTAAGCTTCGTAAGGCGGTCGGTTATCGATTTAGTTAATCTCCCGTTGGATGATGCAGTCTTTATAGGCAATACAAGCCCATATAACGTGATAGACAAAATTATAAGTGGCTTATTGAAGCTAAAATGCGAAGCTGAGAAAAAAGGTTCGAATTTAATTATAGTTAACACTGACGGCTGGGTTGATGGTGCTGAAGCCATAAAATATAAGTATCAATTAATTAGCTCCCTTAAACCCAAGTTTACTGTAGTTTTGCAGGGTGACGGCTCACTAAACCCGCTGATAAACTCTTTAATGAATGTTGAGACGCATTTATTGGCGGTTGAGACACCTAAGAATGTAAAGAAGAGAGATCGAGAGATGAGGAGAATAATTAGAGAAACACTATACAAGCGATATTTAAAGGATGCTAAAGTTCGTACAATACCATTAAGCTGGATAAAGATGTATGGAAATCTTGAAATTAGCGGTAGGGTTGACCAGACCCTGAAAAGAAGGCTTGAGGAGATTATAGGCAACAAATTAGTATATTGCGAGAGCTCACAGAGCTCAATAATTTTAGTATTGAAAGAGGGGCTCTTGCTTAGTGAGGATGAAAAGCTTAAGATCGCCTCAGAGTTTAATAGGCCAGTTAGAGTTATCTGCGAGGGCGAGGAGAGAGGTCTACTAGTCTCCTTAGAGGGTAGCGAAGGGAAGTTTTTAGGGATTGGAATAATAAACTCCATTGAATATGATCGGGGAATACTTAAAGTGTACACTAATGTTGATGAAACTGTATCCAGAGTTTGCGTTGGACAAATAAGGCTGAGCGAGAAAGGAAGCGAAATAGAGGCTCATTTAAAGGTTGTCTCTAAAGGATCCATAGGAGGGACATAGATAATTGATTACACATTGATGACAGCGGGGCTTAATAGATTTACAGAATTTTCTCCCTAAAGCTATAAAGAGCATGTGAACATCAAAATAATCTTTTGGAGAATATAATTTCTCAATTCTCGCCCTAATAGATTCGTATCTATTTTCCTCTTTAGGAACTAACCCAAGCCTTTTTGAAACCCTACTCACATGCGTATCTACGGGTAAAACCGACTTCTTAGCGCAGAAGAGGAGAACTATATCAGCAGTCTTTGGCCCCACTCCCGGCAAACTCATCAACCTCTCTCTAGCTTCGTTCAGCGGTAATGAATATATGAAGTCAAGACTACCCCCAAATTTCTCAACAACTATGCGTGATACTTCCTTCAAAGTAACGGATTTATTTTTATGTAGGCCGGCAACTCTTAAAGCCTCTTCAATACACTTAACATCAGCCTCAGATAGACTTTGAGGGGTTACTGGCATCTTAGCAAGTAAATTCTCAAAAGCTCTTCGAGTATTTACCTCTGACGTTGACTGGCTTATAATTGTTCTCACTAAAACTTTAAATGGTTCCCCTGAAATGTCTGAGATGTCGGGAACAGAAAAGACACCCCTTAAAACCTCAAGTATTTTCCTAGCTCTCTGGGATAATTCATCCACGGAAGGGATGCTTGTCTCACTCATACTATTAGCTTCCCAAGAAGTTCGTTTTATGTTTTGTTTTAGTTTAAAGTCTTAATAAGGAGATTTACAATTATTGTCCTACTGAAAAATGTGTTGGGAAGGTGTCATCTATGAAGGTTAATAAGCTTAGGGAGCTTTTAAGGAGAGGTGAACCGACTCTTGGAACGAGGATTATTTGTCCATGGCCCGGTATAGTTGAAGTGATTGGATATACAGGCATATATGATTACGTTGAGTTTCTAAGCGAGTATGGACCGTATGACTTGCATGACCTGGATAATTTGGCGAGAGCCGCAGATCTGGTTGGGCTCTCAACTATGATAAAGATAGATCAGCAGCCTAGAGTATATCTTGCTGAGAGAGCATTGGCGGCTGGGATACAAAATGTCCTATTCGCGGATATAAGGACAGTTGATGATGCGGAAGAGGCTGTTAAGGCTGTTAGAATGGAGCCAAAGGGCATAAACGGTTATAGGCTGGATAGAAGAGTTGGCTATACAGGTGTTCTGGCATCGGCTGCAGATCTCGTGAAGATCTGTGACGATGCTGTAGTTGCATTAATGATTGAGAAGAAGGAGGCTGTCGAAAACTTAGAAGAAATACTCTCAGTTAAGGGCATAGATATGGTGCAGTTTGGCCCCATGGACTATTCAGTGAGCATAGGTTTGCCCGGGGAAGTAAATCATCCAAAGGTTAGAGAGGCTGAAGAAAAGGTCATTAAAACAGCTCTAAAGATGGATGTTGCGCCAAGGGCGGAGATAGGGAGCCCAGAGGAGGCTGAAAGGTATATCGCTCTTGGGGTTCGAAACTTTAACTTAGGCATCGATTTAAGAATTCTTTTTAATTGGTGGAGGAGAAATGGTGAAGAAGTGAGGAAAATCTTCTCTAAAATTTAACCAACATCGATAAGGATCTGATAGCTTTGGGCGGAGTAAAGGTTTATCATGAGGAGACTGTTGAGGAAGGAAAGAGACTATTGGCCACGGTAATTGAGTTAGGAAACTCTTACATGGTTTTGCTAAGTGAGGGCGATGAAGAGAATCTTGGGACTCTTGCGGCTTCGATACCATCTCAGCTTGGGCTATCTAGACTGCCGCTCTCTTCAATCCTCTTAGGGGAACGAAACGCAATCACAGCTAGGCTAATAGCTGAGCGCCTTGCGGCCATAACTAACAAGATAGTTTTAGTTTCAGTATTTCTGAGGAGCATTAATGAAGTTAAGGCTGGACAGATCTTCATAAGACTCCTTGAGAAAATTTTGAAGGGGGTAAAGACATGAGCTTCAGAGAATTTCTCAAGAACATGGAAGATCTCAATGAAGTAATTCACATCGAGGAAAGCCTTTCACCAATATTTGAGATTCCAGCCATAATGAAGAGCCTATTGTCAGCAAACGCTCCTATTGTCTTCTTTAACAGTGTTGAGGGATACGAGGATGCAAAGGTTGTCGGAAACGTTTGTGCGACAAGGAAAAGAATATGCGCATCTTTAGGCGTGACAGAGGATAGTTTACATAGAGAGATTATTAATGCGATAAATAGGCCGGAGAAGCCCAAAATCGTTGATGACTCACCAGTTAAAGAGATTATTGAGGAGCCTAAGCTCTCGAAAATACCTGTTCTAAGGCACTATGAGCGTGACGCAGGACCATATATTACTTCAGCAATAATTTCAGCGGAAAGTCCAGATGGGGAGATTGAAAATGTTTCGATCCATAGATTGCTGGTTTTAGACGATAGGCGGCTGGTCATAAGACTCGTTCCAAGACATCTCTTCAAGCTCTGGAGTATGGCTAAAGATGCTGGCAAAGATCTTGACGTTGCAATATCTATAGGGGTTCATCCAGCCATACTCCTGGCGGCGGCTTCATCACCACCCTTCGGAGTCAGCGAATACTGGGTGGCTAATAGCCTGCTTAAGGGCGGACTTAAGCTAATAGAATGCGAAAAGATCCACGCGTACGCGCCAGCCGAATCCGAGATAGTTCTTGAGGGCAGAATTTCATGCAAAGAGGAGACTATGGAGGGACCGTTTGTGGATATAACCGGGGCATACGATATCCCTAGGCGTCAGCCGATCATCGAGATTGTTAATGTTATGCGTAGAGAAAAATACATTTATCAAGCTCTTCTGCCAGGAGGACCAGAACATATGCTGCTTATGGGTCTACCCAGAGAAGCTATGATCTACGACGCTGTATCAAAGATTGTACCAACGGTTAAGGCTGTTAACCTCTCATTTGGGGGATGCGGATGGCTTCATGCCATAATATCAATTGAAAAGCAGACAGATGGAGACGCGAAAAACGCTTTACTGGCAGCTTTCGCAGCACATCCAAGTTTAAAGCACGCTGTCATCGTAGACGCTGATATAAATGTCTTCAATCCGGAGGAGGTCGAATGGGCGATTGCCACAAGATTTCAGGGCGACGAAGATCTCCTTATAATACGCAATGCAAGGGGGTCAACGCTCGATCCATCAGCAGATATGGAAACAGGCTTAACAACTAAGGTTGGTATAGATGCAACGCGTCCGTTAGGGGCTGAGAAGGAAAAGTTTGAGAAGGCAAGGATACCGTTAACGGAGAGAGCTATAAGGATAATAGACAACCTGAAAATTTAACGCTAAACCTCCCTTAAAGCAACTTCAATGCATTTCTTAAGCGGTAAGAGAATAGCTTTAACATTGCTCATTAGTGGAGCATAATATGCTGTTTTTGCTGAGTTCGTTACTAAGGTTTCTACGCCGAGCTCCCTCAACCATGTGACAACAGCACATGTGTCCGATATAACACGACCTCCCGAAGCCTCAATAACTTTCACGCAATCATAGGCTCTACTCCGTATGAACCTCGGCGTGCAAACCCATAATTTGATGTCCTCTTTAATCCTCCTCCCATATAAGAGACTTGAGATACTCTTAATCTCCTCTAGAGAGCAATGAGGACACCCAATAAAGATTAAGTCTGGCTTCTCAAATGCTGAGGATAGCTCTTCATAGCTCCTCCTAATATCTCTATTATCAACAGTTATCTTCTCCTCTATTTGTGAAACACCATCCAATCCGTTTAGATAAAACATTGATACCATACCGCTCGTAGCCATCGCAGCACCCATCTGCTTTAAAAAGCATTCTTCTCTAACAATTTTACCCTGAATTACCGGTATGCTATCGCCCAAAACCTTACCTAAATAGATGCCTAAAGAACCATAATCAGACTCGCTTAATATGTCGGCTTCAACTTTAACAAGCACAGATGCGCGACGGTTTTCCGGCCGATGTAAGCCATAGTCTGGCGTTTTACCTATTAACGCCGAGGCGAGGGCGCTCGGTCCACCCTCACGATTCGTCCACGCTCCAAGGATTGAGTTCGCATATATAACGGCTGATGACTCTGCCCAAGATACGTGAGAACCCGTGCGGATTTGCCTAATATAATATGGTGTACATGTTAGAGTTGGTTCAATCCCTAAGGCACTATACAAATCTATTATCCTTTTTTGTTTCTCAATAAGTTCTCCTGGAAGAAGATTGAATGATGGATCCTCAAAGTCTATGCTTGACGGATTTATTGTCGAATCCACCTTAACTCTTCCATTAGAGGCTACTAGCGCTTCAAGAAACTCTATAGGTGCGTTTCCAATAGTCTTATATGATACGCCGGAGACGTGCGCCGACTCAATGGGTATAAGGCGCTCAGCCCCGTAAAGGTCACCCAACTTAACAAGTATTTTCATGGAGATCTCATAAGCCCATCCAAAATCTCCATTGTAAATCCGCTCCTCCTCCCTACTTAAATACAATCTCTTCATTCACCTCCTGAAGACTTTTACTATGCCCAAGCTGCCGTTAACTTCAACAACGTCTCCCGTTTTTATCTGCGTAATGTCGATCTTATCAACCATAGGTATATTGGCAATAATTGCGCCAACAACCACGACCGGGTCGGATAGCATATTCACTATAGCCTTAGGGGCAAGACCGTTTTTAGCGAGCGAATACAGAACATAGCTGCCCACAGTAGAGCCATGCCCATGTGGAAAGCATAAAATAAAACCCTTAATGCTCCTACCATATAAATCGTGATCTCTTTCGATAATGATCCCAGTTTTTGGATCTACCCCACCTAAAAAACTGAGAGGCTTTGTTGAAACTAGCGCGGTTCCGCTCGCGGCTCCGGGAACTATGGGTCGCCCCTTTAAAATCATTTCCATCCTTCCCCACCAAATCAATGACGCTTAATTAATAGGAGATTCTTGCCGAGAATGGCATCTCGCCGAAGATCCTTTCAGTAACCTCTTGAACCCTCATTAAGTATTCCTCCTCAGTATAGACTCTCAATATATTCATGAAGCCTTTAAGTAAATCGAATATTCCTGAGACATCGCTCAGTCTACCGGAAATCTTTCTGCCATCTCTAGCCTTCTGGAACACTGGGATCTCCATTGGCTCCGCGGGGAAAGCGTGATGGTATGGAACTGAAGGCAACGTTGGTACGTCAATTACTACGCTTTCTGGGTCAACTCCTGCCTCCTCAGCTATCTGATCCCTTATACGGTTCCTTATACCCTCCACATTTAAGATCACAGATACGATCTTATCTCTAATGTAGAATGGTGGGGGGTCATAGGCACATTTTATAAGCTTTCTTCTCTCCAGCCTCTCAATTATCTCCCTTGATTTTTCACACTCTTTAAGCTTTGTCCACAGGGTATAGTCGTTTAGAGAAAGATACTCTTCAGGAGACCTAAAATTTGTCAGGTTTAGATCATCTTTGGCACGTTCCATCGCCATGGCAAGCATTATTTGGACGGCTCTGCCAACCCTATGGAAATAAATACTCTTAAATGATTCTATACGCGCCAGTATGAACGATTCCAGCGCGGATAGAGCGCTCACATTAACCGATAGGTTTCCGTCAATAACATCTAGTGTGCGTGCTAATCGTATGACGTCCACAAATCCGTATTCCGCTCCAGTATGATATGTGTCCCGCACAACAAAATCCAGTTTATCGGCATCTACAGCGCTCCTAATTATTTGATCCATAAAAGCCATACTAGGCTTATTCAAGCGCCCAATAGATAGAGCGCCGATAACTTTGGGATCATAACCTAAATCGCTTATAATATCCCTTAACTCAGAGGTCGTGATTATCCAGAATGTCATATCTTCATGGGTTTTACCTAGGAACTTAGTGAGTATATGTTCAAAAATGTGAGAGAAAGGACCGTGTCCAACATCGTGAAGTAAAGCAGCTATCCTTATCATTTGCGCCTCATCCTCAGATAGAATTTGAGATATTTGCGGATTATCAACAATCAAGCCAGCTAGATGCATAACACCGATCGAATGCTCAAACCTGGTGTGATTTGCTCCTGGGTAAACATATTCCGCGCCAGCCAGCTGCCTTATCCTGCGTAGTCTTTGAAATGGAAATGAATCAATCACTTTCCTCTCAGCCTCAGTTATATAAACGTATCCGTAAATAGGGTCCTTAATCTCACCCCAATATTTACGCTTAGACATGAGCTATCAATCCGCCCAAAATCGACATAATAATTATTTTTGAATGATTAATCTCTTTCTTTTTCTAAGGAGAAACATTTATTGTGAAGAAGATAAATATTTTATCTTGGAAGGCTAGAAATGATACAACTAAAGAGTTTTAATAAACTCTTCTCACGCTCAGGATTTATCTCTAAACTCATATCGTTAACGCTCCTTCTAGGTATTATTACATCATTATCATATACCGAGCTGACAATAGTTCATGCAGAAGAGAGTTATGCAGTGCATGAAACATCTTTCAGCGAAATTATTCAGGTAGGCGACTGGATTGCTGTTTTCATTTTCCCACCTATTGAAGGCCTATGGGTTAAATGTAACGCATCAAGGTCAAGTGACTTTAGGGTTTCATTCTCCACCAATGAGGTCCAGGCTGGACGGAGATGCTCCATTATTTATATGCAGCCTAAAACCGAAGGCATATACAACCTTCTGCTATCGTTTTATTCGAGCAACGAGTGGAACGGCACCGTTGGAGTTTACACACTTAACTATGATTTTTATGGTAAAAATAAACAATCTTCCTTAACGCCTCAAGGATACTTCATAGAATTACGTACAATTAAAATGAAACCTAATAACAATCAGACAGCGAACTACAGGATCATTATATCTATTATTGCCCAGAACATAAGTCTCTCAGCTGCAGGGCTCTTTAATATTAAGTTTCCCGCTCCAATAAGCATGGTGTTCTTCGCTTTGATAGGTGCATCCATCGCCTATGTTAACGCTTTCTTTGTAATAGACTCATACTTTAGGAGTAAGACTGAAGAAATTTCAAAGACTCGCTGGGTATTAATTATTTTACTAATTGTGGTCAGTCTCTACGTGTTGTATTACATCTATCAGGTAATTATAGAGTAAATTTAGAGGTGAAGAGACATGCAGAGTGAATATGATGAGGAAAAGGAGGCTGAATTCACAAATCAATGGTGGTATAATCGATACATGTTAAGGAAATTTTTCTCACCGTTACTCTACTTGACTTCTTGGCAGTATAGGCTATGGAGATTTCTGCAAAAGCCTCCCGATAAGAGAAGAGCTGAGGTTGAAAAAAGGGCTAAGGCTATAAGAAAAAGGATTGATTTTCCAAGAGTTACAAGAAATGATGTTATTGGAAGAGATGAGGATTTTGAAAAAGTTCTCTTGAGCGCTCACTACCATATATTTAGGGATCCTGAGGTTCGGAAAAATAGTCCAGTTCCACCGCCAAAAATCTTTGTATTAAAGGGTAGTTCAGGCAGCGGAAAAACATTCTTTGCTGAGGCGTGCCAAAGGGAGGTCTTTGAGGCCGGCTTAAAATATGGACTAATAGTTTACTATGCCTCTTTAAGGCCAGAGGAAGTTTACACTATGTGGTATGGTAGGAGCGCTCAGCAGCTTAGCGCATTTTTTGAGGAGGCTTTTCAGAGGCCAAGTATTATATTGATTGATGAGTTTCATGCTTTTGGAAGCCGCTTTACATCCTCAACTGAGGTCGGTATGGAGGAGAAAAGAGTTCAAACGGTCTTCTTGGAGAAAATAGATGATCTCCAAAAGAAGAATTATAGGTGCATTCTATTAATATCCACCAATGAATATGAAACTATTACCGAGTCCCTCAGGCGTAGGGGTATTGTTGGGACGATAGACCTTGATGCTGGAATTAACAGGGCTATGCTTGTTGAAATTGCTAAAAGAAAGTGTGAAAAGTATAAGATACATCTTAACCCTAGCGAGATAGTGGACACTCTTGAGGATGCATTGAGGAGCGTTGGTGGAACCAAGCTAACGCCTGCAGATATATGCAACGCGTTTGACATAGTTATGAATGAGAAGGCTAAGCCAATCCAACGCAGCATCATAAACAGAGTTTTGCATGGATTAATATCTAAAGGTGATCCGCAGGATAAAAATGAAAATATAGAAGTGAACTTGAGCGATTTTAGGGAGGCTGCGCGTAAACTAAAGAGCTATACGACTGTGGAGAAGACAGAGGCTGCGAAGAGGGCTATAGTAAGAATAACACCAAAAGAGAGGTATAGCGATGTTGGTGGTCTCCATGGAATAAAGGAGGAGATAATTAAAGAGATTTCTCTAGCATTAGATGCCAACCTGGCTGTTAAAGCAGGTTATAGGCCGCCGAAAGGTTTTATATTTTATGGTCCTCCTGGAACTGGTAAGACTTTACTAGCAAAGGCTATAGCTGGAGAAAATAATGTTTGGTTTTATAATATTAATGGTCCATCAATTCTCCAAGGACATTACGGTGATCCTGAGAAGACTATACGTGACATCTTTGAGGACGCTCGTAAGAATGCTCCCGCAATAATATTCTTTGATGAGATAGATGCCATTGCTCCTAGAAGGGGAACGCACGATCCCGTTATTGATAGAGTTGTTGCTCAATTGCTCACGGAAATAGACGGCTTTACGCCGCTCACAAACGTAGTCGTTATTGGGGCAACAAACCGCATCGATGTTCTAGATCCCGCCCTGCTTGAAAGGTTTACGAGACACTTCGAATTTACTTATCCGAAGAATAGGGAGGAGAAGCTTGAGATAATAGAGATTCACCTCAGGCGATATAAACATCACCTGGAAAAGAATATAACTCCTGAGGATATATTGAGAGTATTCGAGAAGAAAATACTAAGCCCAAGAAAGATTGCGGATACGATCGATGATGCTAACCGCCTTAGAACGAAGGAGCTCGAAGCTTGCCTTCGGCTTGTACAGGCAATAAAGTATAGGCCTGAGAAGGTTGATGAGATTAGGAAGCTTTATGAAGCTGATTTAGAGCGTCTATTTTCAGTACTAAACATTAAGCCAGATGACCCAGACCTTCTAGCAAAACTTGAGCGAGTAAGCCCCGAGAACTACCCGCTAAAACTATATCACTTTGAAAAAGCCTTAGAGAAAACTTATGATGAAGCGGTTGAAGAGGCGAAGAGGATGGTCTTTGAGACCGTGAGAATACCAAAGCCTGAGGTTGGAAAGAGCTATGGGCTTATAGCTTTAGGTGAACGTGGAGAACTTGGCGGGCTCATTGGTGTTATAGAGGTTGTTGTTAATCCGAAAGGTTCAGGAAAGGTACACGTTATTGGCAGTGAAACTGGCGAGAGCATACTTGCAAGTGCCTACGACGCCTTCATACATATAAACTCGATCTCTAACTGGAAATTTAAAGACTACGATGTCTACGTTGAGATAGTGACGCCCGCAAAGGGGATGGAGAAGCAGGTTGCTGGATTGGGGGTAACAAGGGCACCAGTCTCTGGACCGTCTGCTGGCCTCGCAATAGCCGTGTCAATGCTTTCAGCTTTCACCGGAGTTGAGGTGGATCCAGCTGTCGTTATGACTGGTGCCATAACAGCTCTAGGTGAAGTTTGGCCAGTTGGCGGTTTAGATTATCGTGGAATGGGTAAAATTGAGGCTGCATTATCAGATCAATACGCTAAGGTATTGGTTATACCGAAATATAACTATGATAAGTTAAAGGACTTTGGCGTAGAAAAGCTACTTTACGAGCACGGTATAAAAATAGTTCCAGTCCAAACATTTCTTGAGGCGGCTTCAATAGCATTACTTGACTTTGAGAAAGTTAGGGGTATCTTTCTAAGCAATAATGAATAGCAATGAAAACCCAAAGCTATCTATAGGATGAATTGTTCTTTCTCATCCCGCCTTCTTTTGTTTGCGATCTCCAACAGAGCCCTGTAATATTCTCCACTCTCAATCTTCATATGTATATTCTGTAGCGCCTCATAGACGTTCGCAAAATACTCTTTATCCTCAGCCTTAACTTCTCCATTTTTCTCAATAAGAGATACTCTCCATATTATTCCCAATCCAGCCTCCCTTATAGATTGATAGAGTATTCTATGACCAACTTCAAGTAAACGTGGATATACATCCGAGGATAATTTAATTAAATCGTCGCCTACATTCCTAAGCTTCTCAAGATCCCACGAACACATACCGTCCCTGTTCTTAGAGAGAATTTCAGCAAGCCTAGATCTTATAACATCAAGTATTGGCAAAAACTTCTCCATAATTATTTCCGCCAATTGTCCATTAATTGTACTATATCATAATCAGTATTTAAGCATAATTAGTAAGGTTTATGCAAAATAGTTTTATCCCTGAATAATATTATAAAATTTAAATGAAAGAAGGTATGTGAAGTGATGAAGAAAGGACGAATAATAACGTGTCCCGAATGTGGTTTCAGGTTTGATATTTTATATGCTAGAACAGTTTCTTGTCAGGGCTGTAGCAAAATACTGTCCTCATTGAGCTGCGAATATGTCAGGTGCCCTAAGTGTGGCTCTGAATTTCAGGTAAAGTATATCTAAAGATACGTAACTTCAATGAAAGGTTTCGCGTTTATTTTGTGGATGAAAATGTTTTCTTTACCTGCATTTTGATTCCTTTCATTCTCAAGGCTTTAAGCTTCTCCTCTATTCTTCGACCTCTCTCCTCCGCTTCGATGAATATCCTATCTAATTTTCCGCTCCTAATTATACCAGAGATTTCCTCAAGCGTTTTTGGCAACTTCTCTATTGTTGAGTATAACATCTCGTTGAAGTATTTGTCGTCTGAAACGATCTTCAAAGCCTCTTCAGGGCAGAAATCAACACACTGAGGTTTCCCATCACAGAGGTCGCATGCTATAACAACCATTTTATCAGGATTAAGCATTATCCCACCATAGGGGCATGCCTGAATGCATAAGACGCACCCATCACACTTCTCCTCATCTATAATGAGGATGCCGCCCCTCTCAGATTGCTTAATGGCATTATGGGGGCAAGCCCTTATACAGGGAGCGTTCTCACAGAAGCGACACGTTACAGCAAGGTTTAGCGCCGGATTTAAATGAATAACCCTTATTCTAGACTTGGCCGGGTTCGGTTCACCCTCCTTCTCTAAGGCGCATACAAATTCACATATACTACAGCCTATGCATTTGCTTGGGTCGACCACCACGAAATTCCTACCAACTAAGCCTATTTTATGTGACATATGACTCTGATCCCCCATGATTTTTGCTTTTTAATTCTTAATCTTAGATTAAGACAAGCATTTAAGCTTCTCGATACTTCGACAGCTCTAACTTGAAATACTTATATCAACTTTCTCATCGCCGCGTATTCTAACATTCTTTAATGAGGAAACCATACCTAAAACAGCTTTTCTGATAATCTCTGATGCAAAGGGCTGAAGAGGAATATCTTCTCCAGAAACATTTAACCTTACGCTCACTTTAGGCTTCATCCTGATTACAACGCAATCATCAATACTTGCTGAGCCACAGTATATTTCTTCAGCGAGATCCTCACACATCTTTCTTCCACATCTACCACAATTCAGTCTAGCGAGAGATCCCAAGATCTCAAGTATCTTTAGTTTTCTCCTAATGAAATTTAAGGTTCTTTCAACAATTATCGCGCGGTTCTCTTTAATATTGAGTATTTGCTCGTTAATTTTTTGTAGTGAGCAGAATGCTATTAAGTCTTTTTCAACATGTTCTTTATATTCTCTGTACTCCTCTATGTTCTTCACGCATATGATCTTACCTATGCTCCTATCATCCAAAACCATTGATGAGAAGCCCTCTAAGATGATTACTTTAGCGCCAAAGAGTGAAGAAACATCAAAAATTTTGTCCAGCGAAATACTAGAGTCCCTGACTATTACGTTAACCTCACTCTTAGAGAACGCTATTACAGGGTTGGCGCCAGCTCTCCAATGCCTCCATGTATCGCTTCCTTCCCTATCGCTCGAGAAGCCTTCATGTGCAATATGTTTGATGGATGCCACAGAAAAACCCTCTTTGATGAGTTCCGGAACTAAAGTTTCAATAACTGTAGTTTTTCCAGAGGCTTTCCTACCAATAACCGCTACTATAGGGCAATTTATATGCAAACTGACGCACCTTCAAGGGTTTCTGGGTTGCCTAAAAATATCTATTTTTTGGAATAAGATTATATTATTGCCGCAATCAACCTGAGATAAGAGTGAAGTGCGTATGCGGGAAGAGAGGCGTGTCGATATGATCTTTTCAAGTAACGCTTTGGCTAACGTTGAGGCTGTGCTCTTTGACTTATTTGATACTTTGCTTATAGTGGAACGCGATAAGAACTCTGTCAAAGTTAATGAGGAATGCCTAAAACAAGTTTATAAATTCCTTAACATGAATGGGATTAACATTTCATATGAGAATTTTAGGCAGGCATATCGTGAGATTCGAAACCAGTTCTACGAAAGAATATATAAGAATTTTGAGGAGCCTCACTTCACTCATAGGATCTCCCAGGTTCTGATTATGCTCGGCTATAACTATCCTCCAAACAGCCCAATAGTTGTGGGGGCGGCCAACGCATACTCAGAAGAATTTATGCGGCATGTTTATCCAGACGAGGACGCTGCTTTTGTCTTGCGGATTTTGCTCAAACATGGGTATAAGACAGGGATTATCTCAAACTTTGCGATTCCGGAATGTGCACATAAGCTCATATCTCTACATGGGCTTAAAGGCCTTCTTAACGTTGTGATTATTTCAGCCGAGGTTAATAGGCGTAAGCCCAGCTCAGAAATCTTTTCTGTGGCGTTGAGGGCTTTAGGTGTTGAGGCGGCACGCTCCATTTTTGTAGGTGATACGCCAGATATAGACATTAGGGGAGCTAAAGCGGCTGGAATGAAAACGATATTGGTGGAGCGTGGAAATACTAGAATTAGCAGGATTGAGGATGAACCAGATTTTAGAGTAAGCAGCCTGAAAGAGATTTTAAGATTGCTTCGGATAAATGCGTCTTAGTCTTCTACTCCGTAAATATGCCTAAGGCTATCTAGAACTTTCTGATATTTCTCGAATATCTTATCTAATATCTTGCTGTTATCGGGGTTTGGATAGAATATTCTCTCCTCACTGAAGAACCTCTTTCTCGCTTCATCAATGGATTTATAATATCCAGATCCTACAAAAGATATTATTGCCGCTCCTAAAGTTGCGGTTTCCCTCTGCGCCGGAACTATAATTGGAAGCCTTGTAGCATCAGCCCTCATCTGATTCCACATATCATTTCTCGACCCACCCCCAACAACACGAATACAATTAACCTCAATGTTCAGAGCCTCAATCAGATTTTTTAGGGCCTCCCTCATCTGAAATGTAAGCCCCTCAAAGACTGCGCGGACTATTTGGCTGCGGGAGGAATGCAATGTTAATCCAAGTATAGATCCCATAACACTGTACTTTTTGAGGGGGCCACTCTCTCTTACAAAGCTTGGTATAAAAATTAGACCGTTAGAACCAGGCGGAACCCTTTCAGCCTCACTGATTATAGCATCATATCTTCTTTCGCCGAGATCACGGAAGAAGTTTTGGAGAACCCATTCTACGACAGCTGAGGCTATCATGAGGAACTGAGGATTCCAGAGCCCCCTCTCAACATCAGCCTCAATTATTAATCCCTCCTCAAATCCCTTCTTGGTGGGGTTAAAAGAGTTAACTCTAACACCTAAGATTTCCCAGGTTCCGCTTGAGAGTACTGGTTCACCTGGTTTGGCTCCTGAGCCGAATATTGCGAATTGCGTATCATGTCCACACACTATGACGGGCGTTCCCGGAGGTACACCACAATTTCTTCCAGCCTCCCCAGTAACGTATCCTAGTACTTCTCCCGGCTCCTTCCAATCTGGAAAGAAGGATTCATCTATTCCCGCGATCTCAAGCATCCTATTGGACCACCTTCTTTTTCCAAGGTCCATAGCCATCATTGTAGATGCAGAGGTAGGATCTATATGAAATTCTCCCGTAAGTCTATTAGCTATCAGGCCTGGCATCATGAGCCATGTGTAGGCTTCTTCTATCGCTTCAGGAAACTCTTTCTTAAGCCAAATAATCTTGAATAACGTGTTAAAAGGTATTATCTGGTATCCGGTAATCCTGAATATTTCCCAAGCACTGATTTGCTTGGTAACCTCGTCCACAACTTCCTTCGTCCGCTGGCATTGCCATGAAATAGGAGGATAGGTTGGTTCACCACTACGCTTGACTGGCGCACCGTCAGCGCCCCAAGTTATCACAGTAACTGCTTTAATTTTCTCCGGTCTGACATGCTCCAAAACGTTGCGAGAGACAACGCATATCTTATGCCAAATATCCTCCATGTCCCAAATAAGCCAGCCGGGTTTACCGTCTGGCTGCTGACAGGGACTATTTGGTAGGCTTGAGAACGCCAGAATATTTCCAGCAGGGTTAACTGCGACAGCTCTAATATTTGTTGACCCGCAATCAAAAACTAGAACGAAGTCTTCCTCGCAAGGCCGCATAAAGATTAACCCCTAAATAAAATCTATTGAGGTTGAAAATATGCTTTTTTGGGAAGTTCCTTCTAATCGAACCTGCAATTTAAGAGATCCCTGAATCTGCTTTAATTTGCAAATTAAGCACATTTTTCTTCAGAACTTTTATTAAAATTTGATGTAAAGTCTAATTTTTTATTTAGGCAAGTTTTTAGGAAAATGTTAAAATTATTTTTATAATCTCTCAAATTTTATTTGGGGGAGTAAAAGTAAGAATGGTTAAAGTTCCTAGAGTTTGGGATCTAATAAGTCAGTTTAAGATCAGATGCAGAGAGAAGGGTTGGTGGGTTTCCGAGTACGAGGATGTTGTGAATGTTAATGGTGAATATCATTGCCTTTTTGGGGTACGCAAGGTTTATCCAAAGACCTTTAAGAGCGTTGTTACTCATCATTGCACCC
>JAGTQE010000011.1 GCA_018396635.1 Candidatus Bathyarchaeota archaeon | reverse complement strand
TCCTGTTAAGTCAGGCAACGAGCGAGACCCGCGCCCCTTGTTGCCAGCGGCCCTCGGAAGAGGGCCGGGCACACGAGGGGGACTGCCGCCGCCGAGGCGGAGGAAGGAGCGGGCTACGGCAGGTCAGTATGCCCCGAATCCCCCGGGCCACACGCGAGCTGCAATGGCAGGGACAATGGGTTCCGACCCCGAAAGGGGGAGGAAATCCCGAAACCCTGCCTCAGTTGGGATCGAGGGCTGCAACCCGCCCTCGTGAACATGGAATCCCTAGTAATCGCGGGTCATCAACCCGCGGTGAATACGTCCCCGCCCCTTGCACACACCGCCCGTCGCTCCACCCGAGTGAAGCCTAGATGAGGCGCAGTTTCCTTGGCTGCGTCGAATCTAGGCTTCGCGAGGGGGGAGAAGTCGTAACAAGGTGGCCGTAGGGGAACCTGCGGCCGGATCACCTCCTAAGATGTATTTGAGCGGTGGGGTTGGCGTCGAGCCCGCAAAACTCCTATATTTATATGTGAGGTTTTGTGGATGTAAGTAAGCGTTAAATCTCTTTTATTATTTATTTTTAGTGTGGGGTGTGGTCTGGGATGAGCGATGTTAAGGGGGTTGTTTTGTGTGGTGGGCCGGGTAAGAGGCTTAGGCCGATCACCTATTATTTTCAGAAGGCTATGATCCCAGTCGGAAAGATGCAGAAGCCTCTGTTGGAGTATATTGTTAGGCTGCTGAGATTTTACAATGTGAGGGATTTGGTTTTCCTTGTCGATTATAAGGCTGAGCAAATAATAAACTACTTCGATAATGGCTCCAGGTTCGACGTAAATATATCCTATGTTTACGATGATCCTCTATTGAAGGGAACTGCCGGCTCCATAGTGAACGCTTATAGGAGGAAGGTTTTGAATGCTGATGAAACCCTACTCATATATTATGGAGACATTTTAACAAACATGAACCTTCAGGAGTTTCTGGAGTTTCATAAGAAGAAGGGTGCAGTAGCTACAGTTGCCCTTTCCAGCGGCTTTACAGTTAGAGTTGGCGTAGCTGATCTGGAGGCTGATGGGAGAATTCGGGGTTTTCAAGAGAAGCCTAAGATAGATAAGCCAGTCAGTATAGCGATAACAGCTCTAGAAGGAAATGTTCTTAGGGACATGGATGAAATGGTGAGTGGAAGGTCGGAGCTCGACCTTATGGGTGACGTAATCCCATACCTTATAAGTAGGGGCGCCAGCGTCTACGGTTATCTTACTGACGCCTTCTGGTACGATGTTGGAAGCACAGAGGCCTACGAAAAACTTGAGCCAGATCTGGTTGACAAAATATTTTCCTTCCTCTTTAATCAATAGGCTCCCATGACTCCTCCCAAGGGTGAAAGATTGTTTGTATGGGTGTGGGGCAAGGAGGGAGCAGAGATGGGTTTTACTAGCCGGGGCAACCATTGTGATGGCGTTTATCGCCATCTATCAGTATTCATGGTCTCTATTCGCCTTAGGATTAAGTGTTGACCTAAAGTGGCCCATGACGACGGTTCAGCTGGCTTTCACACTCTACACTTATGTGGCAACCTTTGTACAGCCTTTATCCGGCTATTTTGCAGATAAGTTTGGCCCCAAAAAACTATCTGTGCTTGCTGGACTGTTGGCGGCCACCGGTTTCCTATTAAGCTCTAGAGTAACATCGCCACTAGAGCTATACATATACTATACTATTGGCTCAGTAGGTGTAGGAGTGCTCTATGGAGTCTCCACAGCCATAGCGGTTAAATGGTTTTCAGATAGGAGGGGGATGGCTGCTGGGATCGTCACATTCGGCTTTGGCTCTGGAACCGCTATTTTTAATCCTTTAATTCAATCGTGGATCATAAATTATGGCGTTAGATGCGCCTTCCTCTATGTTGGTGCTCTAATGCTCGCCTTCATATTGCCATTCGCCCTCCTCTATAGGTATCCTGAGATAGACAATCAAGGAGACTGGCGGGCCGAAAGAGGGGATAATGTAAATTGGAAGTGGTATGAGATGCTTAAGACATGGCAGTGGTGGCTTATTTACATCTCATTCATTGCTATGTCGGCTATCGCCCTGCTCTTTGGCGCCCAAATTGCGCCGATGGCGGAAGCAAATAATATGCCGAGAGATATGTTAAGCTTAGTTCTCATCGCGTATCCTATAGCAAATGGCTTTAGTAGGGTGCTGGGCGGCTGGATATCAGATTATATTGGCAGACAGCTTACAGCTACACTATTCTATGCATTATCAGGGGTTAGCATGATAGCACTAGGCTTAACAGCATCCAACCCCCTATGCTTCGCGCTCTTTGTTGTGTTAGCGATGCTGTTTGCTGGTTCGGTCTTCGCGTTCAACCCAGCTATTGTAGGAGACTTCTATGGCTCAAAGTACCTAACAACCAACTATGGGATCACGTATACCGCTAAGAGCTGGGGAGGATTAGTGTCCGGGTATGTTACGGCATACCTACTTATGCTGCAAAAGAGCTATACTTCTATAGTGATGGCGCTCGGAGCAGGAGCGTTGGCAGCAGCACTTCTCATTAACCCATTCCTCCTTAAAAAACCGGGGAAGCCCACGCTCACCTAAAAATGGTAGCTATTTTGGAATAAAACATTTATTTTTGGAGGAAGACCTTACTTTCATGTCGTATCACGGCTTTTCTCTTCCTAGAATGGTTAGGGTGCGGCAGAAGATTCACGCCCCAAAAATAGATGACTATATTTCAGTTTTAAGGGAGGAGTTAGATAGGGCTGGGCTGAGAGAGAAGATTAAACCTGGAGATAAAATAGCGATAGCTGTTGGTAGCCGTGGAATAGCGCATATAGCGGAGATAGTTGCAACTGTAGTTGAAGAGGTGAAGAGAGCTGGTGGGGAGCCATTTATTGTGCCAGCTATGGGTAGTCATGGTGGGGGAACGCCGGAGGGACAAATAGCGGTTCTAAGAAGTCTTGGTATAACTCCGGAGTCCGTTGGCGCACAGATACGGGCTAGCATGGAGGTTGAAGAGATAGGGCGCCTAAATAATGGTGCGCCAGTTTTTGTTGATAAAATTGCCATGAGTTCGGATGGCATAATTCTCATAAACAGAGTTAAGCCGCACACGGACTTTAAGGGTAGAATTGAGAGCGGTCTAATGAAGATGATGGTTATAGGTTTAGGGAAGCAGAAGGGCGCTGAAGTTATACATAGATATCAACTTGAGGGCTACCATAAGCTCATTCCAGAGGCGGCTAGACTAATAATGAGTAGGGCGCCGATAATCTTAGGGGTCGCGATAGTTGAAAATGCACGCCATGAGATTGCAGCATTAAGGGCTCTTAGACCTGAGGAGATTGAGGAGGAGGAAGCGAAGCTCCTGGAGTTAGCTAAGGAGCTTATGGCCAGGATACCCTTCAAAGAAATAGACGTCTTAATAGTCGACGAGATGGGGAAGAATATAAGCGGAACTGGGATGGATACCAATGTTATTGGCAGATTCTGGGCATCGCCTGATGAATATGAGCCGCAGACGCCGAGAATCAAGAGAATAGTTGTCCTGGATTTAACTGAAGAGTCCAATGGAAACGCTCTCGGGATAGGGTTAGCGGACATTACAACCGAGAGACTGTTCTCTAAAATAGACTTTAAGAAGACATTTGTAAACTGCTTTACTTCAACTTGGCCGGAGACTGCAAAGATCCCGCCATTCTTGCCAAACGATCGAGACGCCATACTTATGGCCGTAAGGTGCTGTGGGCCAGTAGATCCGAAAAAAGCAAAAATAGTCAGAATAAAAAACACGCTCGAGCTGGAATACATGTGGATATCAGAGAGCCTATGTGAATTGGTGAGACAGGACAAAGATCTCTTGGAGCGCATAGAAATATTGGGCGACCCTGAGGAAATGCAGTTTGATGTCCTCGGAAACCTAGTAAGATAGCATGGTTTAATGGTTTAATCGGCTAAAGTTTTGGTGAAGGAATTAAATTAAAGTCTCCCGTGTAGGCAGCTTCTAAAGTCGGCTTTATGAGTCTATCAACGTCTCCAGCTTCAGCCCTTATCGGTATTGGCATATTTTCTAGTTTACTTTTAAGCTGAGGATCCTTAGCCGCATTCACCATCTTCTCAATATGTCTCTCGGTTGCACCAACCTCCTTCAGGGTGGCCGGGAACCCTATTTCCCTAAAGAAGTTTATCATCCCCTCAGCGACAGCTTCAGCGAGTTTTCTGCCCTCAAGTTTCATTTTACTCTCATCTAGGTAGCCGTTGTCGACATAAATCCGGGCAACACTTTTTAATTGATCCTGTATTGCATGTGAGAATAGAACAGTGTAGTATGGGTTTAAAATGGCGCATGCCCTTCCGTGTGGAAGAATGTCGACAAGCGAGAAGCTTCCGAGATGGGGCCCATTGGTTCCTCCAAGCATTATTGAGTATCCGCCTAGATCCGTTCCAAGCCCCAGAGCATACCTAGCTTCAAGATCCTCAGCATTTTTAAGAGCTCTTGGCAAAGCCTCCACTATAAGCCTTATTCCAGTATACGCTACCTCACTTATCCTATTATAGATCGCTTTTCCGGTAGCGCCCATCCAAACCTCCCAGCAATGGGATATTCCATCAAGCGCCCCATCCTTGGTTAAGTCAGGCGTCATGCTTTTAGTGACGTCATACTGAAATATTGAGGCTCTAGGCACAATCGCCTCATCAATTATGAGCTTCTTCTGAAAGGTCATAATATCGGTTACATTTGAGTATTTAGTTAGGTGGGAGGCTGAACTACTGGCGGTTTGTATAGCTATTAGCGGTATCCTTTCCCCGCCAGACTTAGCTGAGACCAAGCCTGTTCCAAAGTAATCCTCTATCACTCCTCCATACAGCGCCAAGACTAATGCTGCTTTAGCTCCATCAATTACGCTGCCGCCGCCTATAGCGACGACGCCATTACAGCCCAATTTCACCAGCTGATAAGCAAGCCTATAAACATCTTCTTTCGGAGTGTTCTGACGAGCTCCCTCTAAAATCCCTAAAACCTCATAGCCCCTCCTTTTCAGTGAAGATTTCACCAAGTCAACGATTCCAAGCCGTATACCAGTTCCACCAGTTATGATGGCGGTTTTTCTACCGATTCTATCAACATACCTGTCAAAGCTTTTTAAGGCTTCAACGCCAAATGCATAGTCGTCGCCCTTAAATTCAATAAGCAGGCTCTCAGCTTTCCGCATGAGTGATTTATCTAAACTGCTCTTACTCATATTTCATCCCAACTAGAGCTGGGCTGGAGGAGGTCTCACCTTTACTACATCTGGGTTAACAAGATTTGGAGGAACTTTCCCCTCAAAGAACGCTATCAGATTTTCCGCAACCATTTCAGCCATTCTTGAACGCGTCTCATAGCTAGCGCTAGCAATATGTGGTGTTAAAATTACATTGTCTAGCCTGAGTAACGGGCTATCTGTAGGCAGCGGCTCCTGCTCAAACACATCTAATGCTGCCCCAGCAAGCCTTCCTTCTTTTAACGCCTCGTACAAAGCTTTTTCATCAACCACTGGGCCCCTTGAAGTATTTATCAGGTATGCTGTCTTTTTGACAAACTTCAGTCTCTCAGCATTAATTAAATGGTAGGTTTCCTTTGTTAAGGGAACATGCACGCTTATGAAATCAGACTCTCTTAATAAAGTGTCTAGATCGACGAAGGTTGCGCCTGTTTCCTTCTCTATTTGCGGGTTCCGCACAACATCATAATATAGGATTCTCATGTTGAAGCATTTAGCCCTTCTGGCGACGGCTGAACCTATTCTTCCCACGCCAATTATTCCTAATGTGGCTCCATAAACATCCCTTCCAAGTAACATGCTTGGATGCCAGCCTACCTTCCATTTACCTTCGCGCACATATCTATCTGCTTCGACAACTCTTCTAGCGATAGCCATTAGAAGGGCCCATGCAAAATCAGCGGTTGTTTCAGTTAAAACGCCGGGCGTATTAGTTACATATATTCCTCTTCTAGTAGCCTCCTCAACATCTATATTATCGAAGCCAACAGCCATCTGAGCAACTATCTTTAGCTTGGGTGCGGCGTCAAAAATCTCGGCGTCAATTTTATCTGAGAGAAGAGTTACTAGAGCATCGGCATCCCTAGCTTTTTCAATTATAACCTGCTTAGGCGGTGGACCATACTCCGGCCAAACTTCAGTGTCAAAGCGCTCCATAATTTTCTTAAGCCCCCTTTCAGGGATCTCCCTAGTAACATAAACTCTAGGTTTACACGTATTAATCACCCCTAAGCATAATATTATACTACTTTGCTTCTAAAATATTTTTGATAAATTTTCTTCACCGATGGGATGGCATCCTTAAGTTATCTTCAAAGATAATTTTTTAAGGATGTAAGTTATTCTAAATATCTTTTGTCTGGTGATCCCTATGTCTAGGAGAAGAGAAACAATTCTTTGGATTGCCAGAGACTATTTGAAGTGCACAGGTTGTAGAAGATGCGAAATTGCCTGCTCGCTTTTTCATGAGGGATGGATATGGCCAGAAGCCTCGAGAATAAGGGTCTTCATGCTAGTGCCCGGCATAGAAATCCCACATTTCTGTTCTCAATGCCATGACTATCCATGCGTCTCAGCGTGCCCAGCGGGGGCTCTTTCAGTTGATGATAGAACCGGGGCGGTCATAGTTAACAGGGAGAAGTGCACTGGATGCGGCGTATGTATACGTGAGTGCCCTGGAAATATCCCGTTCCTTCATCCAGGCGATGGGAAAGCGGTAATATGCGATCTTTGCGGTGGGGATCCACAGTGTGTCAGGGTTTGCCAGGAGGCTAAATTTAATGCCCTCTGGGCGGTTAGGGAGGAAAAAGATGGATGGGGGAGTTACAATAGAAAGCTATTTGCGCAAACACCAGAGGAGATTACAAAAGATGTTGCAATAAACCTTTATGGTGAGAAGGGGGAGGAGTGGGTTTAAATGGTTAGGGGTTATGCTGGTAAGTTTCTAGAAGTAGACCTCTCTTCAGGAAGAATAAAGGATGTAACCTTCAGCGATGATATTCTCAGGAACTTCATTGGCGGAAGGGGTTTAGCCGCAAAGATTCTCTGGGATAGACTCGGCAATAGATGGGAAGAAATTGATCCCCTAGGCCCTGAAAACATATTTTTAGCCCTCACTGGACCTTTAACCGGCATATATCCGGGCTCCCGTGTATGCATATCAGGTAAATCACCCCAGTCAAACGGAATCATCGGGTCAACTTTAAGTGGGGAGTTTGGAAATGAACTTAAGTGTGCTGGCTACGACGGAGTAATAGTTACCGGGAAGGCTGAGAAGCCAGTTTACCTGTTTATAACAGATGATAATGCTGAAATTAGGAGTGCGGAGCACGTTTGGGGTAAAGAGGCTCCGGAAACAATAAGAATCCTAACTAAGGAGGGGCTTGAACTACTTAAGAAGGCGAGGCCGGGTGCCGAGAAAGTTAAGGAGCCTGCAATAATATATTGTGGCCCGGCAGGTGAGAGCAGGGTTAGAACCGCTGCGGTGATGCAGAAGATAAGCCACGCCGCTGGTTACGGCGGATATGGCGCCGTTATGGGCTCAAAGAATCTCAAAGCCATTGTTGTGAAGGGGAGGAAGCCGCTGCCCAGCGTTGCTAGCCCGGAGACCGTGAAGATCCTTCTACGGGAAGTTGAGAGGCAGCTCCTTGAAAGGGACCGCTTGAGGCGCTGGGGGACTGGCTACGGTGGGTATGAGGTTGGCGCTAGACAAAGCTCTGAGCCTGTCAGGAATTGGCAGGAGGAGTGGCACGATGAGAAAAGATTCGGTGGACCTAAATTCGACTTCAGATATTGGGTTAAGAGGTATTGGAGTGACTTTAACTGTCTAGTTGCTTGCATGAAGATAGCTGTCGTTAAGACAGGGCCATATAAGGGAGCTATCACCGATGATCCAGATTATGAGATGCAAGCTTATCTTGGACCTAACCTCGGAATATTCGACCCAGACAAGTGCATATATTTGTCAGCCCTCATAGATTACTTAGGTTTCTCAGGGATAAATGGTGGAAATACACTTGCATTTGCAGCCGAGCTTTACCAGAGAGGGATATTGACTAAGGAGGACTTGGGATTTGAATTAAACTGGGGAGACGTAGAGGCATTTGAGAGGCTTGCAAGAATGATAGTTAAGCGTGAAGGCATAGGAAATATTCTTGCCGAAGGAACCTACAGGGCGGCTTTAAAAATAAGCGAGATGAAAGGCGTGGACGTCACAAAATACGCCGTGCATGTTAAGGGAGTTGAGGTGGGGGCTCATGGGACCAGAAGCGGGCTAGATTTCAATCCAATCGCCTACGCATGTTCACCGCAATGCGGGGATCACACCTCAGGGGTTTACGACGCCTACAACGATATGAGAATTATCTTCTTCGATTCAGCGGTCGTGTGCAGCATGTGCGGAAGCCCATTGATATGGGACTTTTACAAGGCGGTTACGGGATGGGAGCTCACGGATGCTGATTGGTGCCGTGTGCTTGGACGAAGAATAGCGCATATCCAGAGGGCGGTTCTCCTCCTAGGAGGACCGGACATATTCTGGAAGCCGGAGATACACGATGACAACCCGCCAAGATTCTACGAACCGCTTCCCTCGGGACCATATAAGGGTAAAACTACAGATAGAAAAACATTTGAAGATATGAGGAAGCAATACTACGAAGCTATAGGTTGGGACGAGAGGGGGATTCCAAAATCATCTGTTCTTAAGGAGCTTGGGCTTGAAGACGTTGATAAGGCTCTAGATAAAGTGAGGAAGCAATGATTTAAAACCTTTAAATTCCCAATCCTCTTTTTTAAAATTCGTCGAGTTGGGGTTAGATGAGAGTTAAGGTTAGAGCTTTCGGCGAGCTAATCCCTATATTAGGCGGCGAGCTAACAGTTGAGCTAGATGAGGGCGCTAATATAAGCGATTTAATCTTAAAGATCTCCACCGAGAAAAATGGCTTCTATGAGAAAATAAAACATTTGTCTAGTCAGCAGGGAGTGACTGACTTCGGCCTCGTAATACTTTTGAATGGGCTAAATATTAATCTGCTTGAGGGAACCAAAACAAAACTGAGGGATGGGGACACTATTGTTATTTTACCGCCAGTAGCCGGCGGTATCTCTAAAAAACTATTCTGCCATCTTTGATAACCTTTACTGCCCTTAGCCTCTGTTTGCAGACTTCCCATTCTCCGGAAGTATCTTCAAGTGGAAACTTACCCTCCTCCATCTTTAGGATTGTAACATCTCCGCACGCGCCGATCTTTAATGTGCCGAGAACATCTTTCTTGCCGATAACTTCCGCTGGCTTAGCAGTTGTAGCATTTATGACCTCCTCAAGCGATAAGCCCAGATGGAGGAATTTTGACATCACTGTTGGTAGATCGTAAGCTGGACCGTTATAGCTTCCTGAATGTAGATCAGTACTTATTGTATCAGGCTTTATCCCCTGCTCGATCCCTTTTCTGGCAACTGACCACTTGAAGCTAGCTGCGCCATGGCCAACGTCTAGAATCACACCCCGCTTCACAGCATCAAAAAACTCTGGCTGAACATTTCCGTCAGCGTCAAGTAATCCATCATGCTGCTCCATTCTCAATCCATGATAGAGATGCGTAATCACGTCACCTTTCCTCATATACTTCAGGGTTTCAGGCTGAAGATGGTTCTCAGCCATCAGAAGACATTGAGCCCTATCCGCCGCCTCCCTAGCCAACTCGACGCCCTTAATCCCGTGGTGAGCCCACTTTATACCTATGATGATATCTCTGTTCCGTTTTATCTCCTCTACAGTTCCATCAATGTTTATAAACATTTCATCACGGCCAGTAATTAGGCTCGGCCACTTCTGGTTCGGTCGGGAAAACTCGATCATTCCTTGAGACTCGATATTTATTAGGGCATATATTCTGGTTTCAGCGTTTCTTATAACATACTTCTTAAAGCCTATAAAGTTTAGTTCTCCTGTGGACCCCGCATCCAGAACTGTTGTGCTACCTTTTGCTAAGCATGCTAGGTCGGGGTTAACGGCTATGTGGGCAATTCCGTAGCAGCAGTGCACATGCAGGTCTATCAGCCCAGGTGTAACTATTAACCCAGATGCGTCGATAACATATCTTGCGCCAGTAGCATTTATACCCCTACGTAAATCGGCAATCTTACCATCATGTATGGCTACATCCATAACCTCTTTAATTCCCTGCGATGGATCTATGACCAAACCATTTTTTATAACTATATCATACATCTTAATTCAGCCTCTGCGGTCTAACTTACTTACTTGATAACTTCTTCTGTATGATTTCTTTTATCCTTTCAGCTATCATCCTCTCCTCGCCATCCTGAAGGCATTGCGGATTAATAATTATTTGGTTCTCCCTCTGATGGGCGTATATTGGGGGATTGCCCTCAAGGAGCATTTTATTGATCTCAGCGGCAGTTATGCCTAAGGCCTCCTCATTAAAGATTAATCTCGCTCTGGGCCAGCCTTGGGCTGAGTATTCATGCTTAGATGGATCCGGCATAACCCTCTCAACCTTAACATACTCGCTGGAAAGCTCCCTAATGAAATATTGAACTATCTCCTCCCACCTCTTCTTTCTAGCCTCGACTGCTTCACGCGTGTAATGCTTTAAGGCGACGACAAGCCCCACAATGTCTTCCTTGCTAACTTTCATAGGTCTACCCATATAGTGGCGGGGGGAACTATGCGCAACTATGGCCTTTATTAGGTCGGCTCTACCTATGACGAAACCCGTATCGTTTGGTCCACGAATATCTTTTCCACCACTAAAAATAACCAGGTCGGCTCCAGTCGCCACAATATCTCTCAGGTTTTCGATTGGAGGTAGCTCTGCGGCGGCATCCACGATAACTGGAATATTATGTTTCTTTCCAATCTTCACAACTTCTTTTAAAGCATCTAAGTCGCATCCTTTTCTTGATGTAAAGAATATGAATGCTATAGCTACTGTCCTCTCATTTATGGCCCCCTCAATATCCTCTGGCGTGTAGCCCTTCTCTGTCCCAACCTTAACTATCTTAGCGCATGGGATAGCTAAATTTCTGACGTAGGGATTGTCTTGAATGGCTGGCAGAATAACCTCATTTTTAGGAAAATCAATATAGGGTATTTTAGCCATCTTTTCTGGGTCATCTCCGGTCATACATGCTGCAACAGCCAATACTAATCCCGCTGCTGCGCCAGAGGTTACGCAGGCGGCCTCAGCGCCAGTTATCTCAGCTATTATTTCGCCAGCTCTCTTCTGCAGCTCATCCATATTAACAAAAGCTTTTGCAGCCTCACACATGGCCTTAAGGGCTTCGGGCAATATTATTGAGCCGCCTAGGAAAGTATATGTACCCATAGCGTTAATGACACGTTTAACACCAAGCTCATCGTAAATACTCATGCCTAGGCCACCAATCTAATGCTGAACTTTTATGGTTTATAGGCTATAGCATCTATCTCAACTAGGACATTTTCTCCGGGTCTAGGAAGCTTGGCTACTTGGACACATGTTCTAGCAGGCGGAACTTTAAAATATGAACTGTAGACTTCATTCATATCATAATAATGGTTTATGTCGGTCAAATAGACTGTGCACTTTAAGACGTTGTCTAGGCTGCTTCCAGCCTCCTCAAGTATAGTTTTCATGGTTTCCATAACTCTTCTTGTCTGCTCCCTAATCCCGCCCTCAACCACCTTGCCAGTTTCAGGATCATGGGGGCCTATCCCGGAGACAAATATCAGGTTGCCGAAGATAACTGCCCTTGAAAGAATCTTACCTGGGCCTATAACCTTTTTCTCCTCAGGCATTTTCATTCACCGCTAATAATCTTAGTAATTAGATGAGATACTTCAAATATAAGAGTTTGCTTTGGCAGGTACTTTTAAGTCTCTGCCAGAAAAGGAAATTTTTTAAAGTGAAGTAAAAATAATTTTCCTTTCGGTGTTAGGTTTGGTTTTACCAGCCAAAGTCTTTGAGATTAAGGAGGAAGTTAATTTATTTTTTGCAGCCCAAAAGCTCAAGAATTTCCGTGAGGAAGAGCAATATACCACTGTTAGCGGCGAAACAATAAATCTAGTTTCTGAGATACTTGATTTAAAGATTGATGGCGAAACAATTTCTGGGGTTTTCAGTAGAGATTTTGTTCGGAGCAGGATCTATAAGCGTAAAATTATTGAGACGCCAGTCACGGAAGAGTCGCCCTTCTGGATCAAGAAGTTTGGCGACCGATACTTTCTAATAGTTTTGGCGCCGTCAACCGCCCGCGGCCTGAAGAAGCTGCTAACGAATTATGTTGCAAATAAGATTAGTAAAATCTTGTTCATAAAACCTAACGTTATACTTGAAGTTGAGATTCCACATGAGAATCTTAAGGCGCTTCACGAGTCTAATCCTCAGGCAACCAAACTAATATGGTTTGACAATGTTGATATACCCGGCGTTGAAAAGCTCTGTTTAGCTGGCTCAGACCTCACAGACACAAGCTTATATCAGGAGTATCTTAGGCATGGGAAGATATGGTATGTTGTCTTTGAGGTTCAGAGGAGGGGCATTGTTGTAGGCGTTACTAGGAATTGTGTAGTGACGCTATTCAGTAAGAGTTCAGTTGAGGACTTTGTAAACTATATAATGGAAGATATCCTTCCCCTGATAAGGTGATTTGCCCCAAACTTTTTAAATAAATCTTTATAATAGAGTTGGGGGTTGCCTTTGGCTAAGGTTAAAATAGGCGTTATCGGCGCTGGGAGCATAGCTTGGTCTTCAACTCTAATACGTGACATTTCTCTCACGAAGGGTTTATGGGGCAGCACTGTTACGTTAATGGACATAAACAGGGAGCGCTTAGAGATAACCTATAATTTTGCTAGGAGATACTCTTCTGAGATTGGGGCGGATTTGAAGTTTGAGAAGACGTTGAATATGCTTGATGCGATTAGAGATGCGGATTTTGTGATAAATACTGCATTGGCTGGCGGCCACAATTATTATGAGAAGATGAGGGCTATTTCTGAGAAGCATGGGTATTATAGGGGCATTAATAGCGTTGAGTGGAATATGGTTTCAGACTACCATACAATATGGGGCTACTATCAGTTTAAGCTTATGAGAGAGGTTGCTGAAGCTGTGGAAGATGTCAGCCCAACAGCGTATCTAATCCTTTTAGCTAATCCAGTCTTCGAGGGCACAACGCTACTCTCCAGGGTGACAAGGGCTAATGTAATAGGTCTCTGCCATGGTCACCTCGGCTATCAGACGATCGCCGAAACCCTTGGATTAAACCCGAGCGATGTAAGCGCAGAATGTATAGGATTTAACCATGTAATTTGGTTAACGAAATTCACATGCAAGGGAGAAGACGCCTACCCGCTGCTAGATGAATGGATTGCTAAGAGCTCAGAAAAATACTGGGTGAGGTGGCGTAAAAGGCAGAAAGGTCCCTTCGATATACAGATGTCGCCGGCTGCTGTGGACATGTATAGACGATACGGCCTATTCCCGGTTGGAGATACTGTGAGGGGAGGAACATGGAAATACCATTGGAACCTGAAGACTAAGAAGATGTGGTTTGGTCCGACTGGAGGCCCGGATTCCGAGATTGGCTGGAGGATATATTTAGAGGGTCATGAGAGACAGATGAGCCGTATAACTGAAGCGCTATATGACAGCAAGACGCCTCTAAGCAATATTTTACCCCCTAAAATGAGCCAGGAGTCTGTTGTGCCGATAATTGATTCTATAGCAAATGATGGGGAGGGGCTATATCAAGTGAATATACTTAACAAGGGTGTTATTGACGGTATTCCAGATGATGTTGCTGTTGAAGTTCCGGCCAAAGTGGATGGGAAAGGCGTGCATAGAGTGTATGTGAGCAGCTTACCCAAGAGCATCATGAAGTATGTATTGTATCCGAGGATGTTGAGGATGGAGTGGGCGCTTGAGGCGTTTCTTGAAGGTGGGAGAGATCTGCTCTTCGACTGGCTAATTTCAGATCCGAGAACAAGGAGCATAAGGCAGATTGAGGAAACAATAAATGATCTGCTCTCTCTTCCTGAAAACAAGGAAATGGCCGAGCACTTCAATTAGTTCAAGAGAAGAGTTAAAAATCAAATTTAAAATACTGGATAATACTTATTGTGGATTTGGTGGAGGATGAGACCTTTGAGTTTAAAGGGGAAGAGAGTGGCAATATTAGCTGGGCCGGAATACGAGGATCTGGAGCTTCATTATCCACATTTGAGGTTGATTGAGGAGGGTGCCGAGGTTAAGGTTTTAGCTATGAGGAGGGAAGTTGTCAGAGGTAAGCATGGGCTTTCCATAGAGGCAGATTTATCTGTTGGTGAGGCCAATCCAGAGGACTTTGATTGTGTAATCATTCCTGGAGGATGGGCCCCCGATAGATTGAGGAGGGATCCAAAAGTCCTGGACTTCGTTAGAAAGATTTATGAGCGTGGAGGGGTTGTGGCAGCTATATGCCATGGTCCGCAAGTCCTCATATCTGCGGGTATTTTGAGGGGGAAGAAAGCTACGTGTGTATCAGCCATAAAGGATGATGTAATTAACGCTGGGGCGATATATGAGGACTCCCCTGTCATAAGGGATGGGAACCTTATAACCTCAAGGGTGCCCGGCGACCTACCATTCTTCTGCAAGGAGATTATAAAGGCTCTGAGCCAATAGCCTTCATCATCCCCACTTTTTTAAATCTGTTGCTAAAAATAGCCATTCTAGAACCAGCCTAAAGTCCCATCTCTCTTAGCTCTATTTAATCCCCACTTAAATACTCTGTAGCCTATTGGAAATAGGAATACAGCAAATATCGAACCCTTCAGGAACTCTAATGTGATTGCCGGGTCCATTATTGAGGCTGCTTTAAGCATCGCTAACCTCCATAAGTGGTAGACCCATGTTTGCGGCAGAAACCAGGATAGCTGCGATATCCCGGGGATGAAGTTATCTAGAAACTGGACTGGAAATGATATTCCCGCCAGCAGCTGCTGTAGCGTGTTCACGGTCCATGTTATAGGGTCCGTTGACTTTGTAACGAGCCTAAAACCTATGCTTATCATGGATAATCCAAGCAGAATCATAGCGGATACTATAAACGCGAAAAATGTTGATATGGGGTTTATTCTCAGATTGACGCCAAACCAAAAAATCCCTATGAGGAGCTGCGGTATGAATGTTATGAGCGAAAACATATATGGCCAAGCTATCTGCCCGATCACAAATATGGGTATTGGTATGCCGGTCATGATAATATTTTCTAAGGTCCATGGATTAAGTCTCCTTTCAATTCCTTGAGATATTGGCATGACAAGATTTCCTATAACTAGGCCAACCACTAGGAATGATATATAATCCGTGTCATATTCTGGAACTGGTCTATTGCGGTATAGTGCATTTATTGCCCAGCTTAAAATCCCTATGGCTATCGTGATCAGCTGTGTTATTACTTGCGTCTTATAAGTTTTCCAGTCTTTAAAGTCTCTCTTTGCAAACGCCATTATTTGTCTCAAAGATATCGACAGCCTTAAAACCTTGTCGGCCATGCTTCCCTCCCTCCAACTAAGGTCATGAACACCTCCTCTAAAGTCGGCTCATAATACTTGATATCCATAATTTTGAGGTCATATTTAATTGCAATTGCCAGGATGTCTGATATCATGAAATTCTCATTAACGGTAATGCTGATCTTCATTGACGAGTCCTCATCACGCAATAAATTAAAATTAATAATCCCCTTTAAACTTGACACTTCATTCATAAAGCTTTTAACTGAAGATGTCGTGTTGTGCTTATCAAGTATGAACACGTATCTCTTTGTGGGGTTTACGTATCTGCCCAAATTTTCAGGTTTATCGCATGCGATTATTTTACCCCTATTTATTATTGCGACCCTATCACACATTGTTTGCGCCTCAAACATGTTATGTGTAGCCATAAATATTGTTCTTCTTTCGGATTTTGCAAGTTTATCCTTCAATAGATGTCTGAACTCCACAGCGGATATCGGGTCTAGCCCGGCTGTCGGTTCATCGAAGAGAAGTATTGGAGTGTCTAAAAGAAGCGCCCTACATAGCTGTAGCTTACGAGCCATTCCTGTTGAGAAGCGTTGATACATATCATTTGCCCTATCAATTAACCCCATAAACCCAAGTAGCTCCTCTATACGCTTTTTTGCATAATCTCTTGGCAGCCCATAGAGTGCCGCATAAAACTCTAGGTTAGCTCTGGCGCTAAGTCTCCAGTCAAAACCTCTAGGGTCACCTAAGACTGCCTGAAGGTTCCTCAGGACTTTTTCAGGTTCCTTTACGACGTCATATCCGTTCACATAAGCCTTCCCACTATCCGGAAGAACTAGCGTGCAGAGTATCTTTATGAGTGTTGTTTTTCCGGCACCGTTCGGTCCAAGAAGCCCAAAAACTTCCCCCTCATAAACCTTCAAGTTAACACCATCTAAGGCTTGTATATAATTTCTCTTTCGTGAGAAAAGTTCCCTTATGCCGCCAACCTGCCAACCCATGTGTGGGTGTCTGCCACTAATTCTTCCTATGGAGGCTGGATAACGTTTAACCAAATCAATAATTTCAATGGCAATTCCCTTAGTCATTTTCCCTCACATAATTTAATTTCCATAAGGAAATTTTAAAATTATCGAATTTGATATCGTGTTTGATAATTTTCTAGAGCCTCTCCTCTAGGCATGCCAGTAATTAAGATTACATTCTCTCAGGCGGTTGTAGCCTGAAGAAGTTTGTTGGGGAAAGGAGCTGTGAGAGGGCTATGCCGTTGAGGATTTTTACCTCATGGCTGCAGGTCTTAAGCTCCATGGGTATAAGTATTGTAAAAGGATGTGATTAGAAAGCCTCATATACCCTCTCTAAACTAAATAGTTGACTTAAACATTAAAGTGACCATTAATGATGGCTGAAGTCTCCATTACTAAAGGTGAAGATATAGTTGTTCGCACGAGGGAAGCGGTGGAACTTTTAGGTGGGGTTCATAAGGTGGTGGGTAAGGGGGACAAGGTTTTTATAAAGCCTAATATTGTTGATGGGGCCCCATTTATAACGGGTGAAGTGGTTCAACTCGAAACTATTAGGGTTCTGGTTGAGGAGTGTTTTTGCGCTGGCGCATCCGAGGTTCTTATCGGTGAGACCCCCACTTATAGAAGACAAACTGAGACAATTCTTCAGTATAAGAAGCTTGCAGATGAAATGGGCGCAAAGTTCCTAGAGCTCAATAATTATCCGTTTGTTGAGGTGAACGTCGAGAACCCAAGGTTCTTTAAGAAAGTTAGGCTCTCCAAGCCGCTCTTGGAGTCTGATGTTTTCATTAATGTGCCCACTTTAAAGACTCACGCTTCCTGTGGAATAACGGTCTCCATAAAGAACATGTATGGCTTAATCCCGCCCGAAGACAGGGTTTTATACCATACTTTAAATAGGGTTGAGGAGGCAATAGTTGACCTATATAAGGCTAAGAGGGCGGATCTGATAGTTGTGGACGGCACATACACAACATTCCATTTAGGACCTAGACCCATAGAGGATTTTAAGGAGACCTTTAGGCTTAACCTGACATTAGCGGGCTTTGACCCGGTAGCAATAGACACTATTTCAGCAAAGATCCTTGGAATCAACCCTTCCTCCCTAAGATATCTTAAGTGGGCTGAGGAGGACGGTTTAGGCACAAGAGACATAAATCGAATAAGAATCCTTGGAGTGTCATTGGAAGAAGCCTGCTTTGGAAGAGCTGCAGGTACAGCAGACTTCATTAATAACAGAATGAATGAGCTTAAAGTCATGAACTTTAATGCCTGCACAGGCTGCCTTCAAGCAGCTGTGCACCTCATGCACGTAGTGAGAGGGCTCCGCAATATTATGGGTGGAGACCGTAGAATCATCTGTGTAATAGGGCCTGAGGCGAAGGTAGACTTCATAGGAAAAGAGTTGAGGGGCGAAAACGATGTAATTCTTCTATGCGGGTATTGCGTGGCCCCCACATTTTATAATTGTCTAAGCGGAGTCTTTATTCCAGGATGCCCGCCTCAACCAGAGGATTTGCAGCGCACTTTAAAAGAATTATTAAGCCGACAGTCTTAAAGAAAAAGGTATTTGACTACTAAAGTCTAAAACTTCCATTTAATTCTCAAATAAATTTTAGTTTTAAATTACTTAAAGCTAAAAAGGCTAATTGTTATGGGGGTGTTGGAATGAAGATTATAGATGCGCATGTGCATCCTCCAGCTGACGGAGACCTTAGAAAATTTGTTGAGGAGTGCGAGAAAGCCGGTATTGTGAAGAGTTTTCTTTGCGGGCTTCCGAGCGCTTTCGGAAATATGGGTAACGATGTTGTCGAAAGAGCGTTGAAGGAGTACCCGGACCTCATAGTTGGGTTTGGATATGTAGATTTGGGAAGGGATAGCGTCGAAATAATAGATGATCTCTATGCGAAGGGATTTACCGGCCTCAAGTTTATCGGTCCGCCTAAACCCTATGATGTTGATGAATATTTTCCCTACTATGAGCGGGCGGAGCGGTACGGGATGTTAACGCTTTTTCATACGGGCATTGTGGCTAGAACTGCTGCGGACAAGATTCGGAGGGTTTCGTCTAGAAATATGCGTCCAGTATACTTGGAGACGATAGCAAGAAGTTTTCCAAGCCTTAAGATAATTGGGGCGCATTTAGGGCATCCATGGTGTGAGGAGGCGTCAGTAGTATCATTTCATAATCCAAACGTTTTCTTCGATATTTCGGGAGGACATACATTTTATATAGCATTAACCTTAAGGGAGCGCCTATTCTTCGATATTAAACCCTCTAAGATACTTTTTGGCTCAGACGCTCAACCCAAAGACTTCTTAAGATGTGCGCACTTCTGGCTGACAGTTCTTCCACAGCTAGGTCTCTCTAGCGAGCAGATAGAAGAAATATTTTATAGGAACGCTGAAAACCTCATCAAGAAGGGCTAATGGGAGAATTGTTAAATCTAAAGTCCTCTCTAAGGTTAATTTGGTGAACATATGAGTAGAATCCTCGTATATGTTGGAACATATACATTTAGGGATGGTGGTGAAATCTACATCTACCACATGAACCCGAATTCCGGAGCCCTCGAATATATAGGGGCCGTAAGGAATTTACCTAATCCTTCCTTTCTAGCGGTAGATTCAAGGCATCAGAACCTATATGCCGTTAATGAGATCGCAAGCTTTTTGGGGGAACCTGCTGGCGCTGTCAGCGCATTTTCTATCGAGCAAGAAAGCGGTAAAATCTTCTTCCTGAATAGTAAGTCTTCTAGGGGGGTGGGACCCTGCCATATAACTCTCGATAGATCTGACCGATACATTTTTGTGGCGAATTATGCGGGCGGAAGCATATGCATGCTACCGAGAAATGAGGATGGAAGTATAGGAGACGCCGCCTACTTCATTCAGCATAAAGGTTCAAGCATTAACCCAAGGAGACAGGAGGGGCCCCATCCGCATTGCGTTGTAGTAGATCCAGCTAACAAGTATGTCTATGTGCCTGATCTTGGGCTTGATAAGATAATAATATATAAATTAGACTTAAAAGAGGGTTTGTTGGAGCCAGGCGATCAGCCGTGGGTTAATACTAGACCCGGCGCTGGCCCACGACACTTCACTTTTCATCCAAATGGAAGATTTGCATATCTTGTCAATGAGCTCGATTCAACAGTTGTTGCATATGCCTACAGTGAGCGTGACGGCTCACTGAGAGAGATTCAGGTGGAGTCAACTCTACCAGGCGATTTTAAGGGAGAAAACTATGCGGCAGATATACATGTGTCCCCTTCAGGCAGATTCCTCTACGCCTCGAATCGCGGACACGATAGTTTAGCGGTTTTCCGAATCGATGAAGAGAACGGTTCTCTGAAGGCTATCGGCCATGTGCACACCCAGGGAAGATGGCCGCGCAATTTTGCAATAGATCCCTCCGGCATGTTCATCCTAGTGGCTAACCAGCACAGCAATAACATTGTAACTTTCCAAGTTGACTATGAGACGGGGATGCCTAAGCCAACAGGACATGTTGTGAAAGTGCCTTCTCCAGTCTGTGTCAAAATTGTCCCCTTTGAGTGACTGATAGGCGAAAATAAAATTTAAGTTTGATGAGTTTAAGAGGTATTGTTTTTGGGAGGGTGTTGGCTTGAAGATAACTAAGATTGAGATGGTTCATGTGAAGCCAAGATGGCTTTTTCTAAAGATGCATACTGATGAAGGCATTATTGGTTATGGTGAGCCGACGCTTGAAGGGCGAACCAGAACAGTTGAAATGGCCGTGAGAGAACTCGAAAGGTACCTTATTGGTCAAGATCCTTTGAGAATTGAGCATCATTGGCAGGCAATGTATAGGGGAACATTCTATCGCGGCGGCCCTGTGCTTATGAGCGCTATAAGCGGAATTGAGCAGGCGATGTGGGATATTTTGGGTAAGAAGCTGGGCGTGCCGGTCTATCAGCTCTTAGGCGGAAAATGTAGGGATAAAATAAGGGTTTATGCGCACATTGGCGGAAGAACGCCTGAAGAATATGCTAAAAACGCTTTAGCCAAAGTGGAGCAGGGCTTCACAGCTCTGAAGACGACTCTCTTCGAGGCGGTTAAGCCTGTAGACTCCCTTTCACTGGTGAGGAGGGCTGTGGAAAGATTTAAAGCTATTAGGGATGCTGTTGGAGACGATGTGGATATAGCGATTGACTGTCATGGTAGGCTGAGTCCAGCTATGGCGATCCGCATGGCAAAAGCTCTGGAACCATATTACCCAATGTTCCTTGAGGAGCCATGCCTACCAGAAAATGTAGATACAATGGTGACTGTGGCAAGGTCGACCTCTATCCCAATAGCCACTGGAGAAAGGCTATTCACTAAATGGGGCTTCAGAGAGGTTGTTGAGAAGCAGGCAGCCTCAATTCTTCAGCCAGATCTATCGCACGCTGGCGGCATAATGGAGTGCAAGAAGATAGCGGCTATGGCTGAAACATATTATGCTACTATAGCACCGCACTGCCCCCTAGGTCCAATAGCTTTAGCGGCATGTATTCAACTAGATGCCTGCACACCAAACTTTCTCATCCAAGAGCAAGTCACTCTTGGCGAAGGGTATTTGATGGAACCGTTCAAGCTTAAGAACGGATACGTAGAGATCCCGGAGAAGCCTGGATTAGGAATAGAGATAGATGAGAGCCTCATTAAAGATAAGATTTATGAGGGCACATGGGAGACTCCTAGACTTTATTATGAGGATGGTTCGGTAGCAGAGTGGTAAGCGGATTAATCTCTATCTAAAATCCTCCACACTACCTTTTTTTGCGGTGAAAATATCAATCTAATGGAATATAATAATAAAAAGCATAGAAAAATTAGATCTCCCTGATCTCTATTATCCGCCTTCTCTCCAGTCTCTTAAGAGCATCGAAGAGCTCGCTCCTCGATTTTCCATTCACTGCAAAATATTGGGTTATCTCTTTTATTGAGGAACGTGGTGTGCCAAATTTAATCAGATGACTTTGCAGGTACTCAACGATGAGCCGCTCAACTCTGCCGCACTTCCAGGTCGTGTTCCGCAAAAGGACAACGACAGCCTTAAGCATCCTTTGATTTTCCTTTTTAGGCTTTCTAGCCATCTCCCATCTTAAATAAATACTTTGAAGCAAATATTTATATTATTCGTATTCGCAGCAAATTTTTGCGCCCAAAAAGGCTATTTTTATGGAAAGCCTGAAATAATGTTAAATAGGCTTTATAGTGAAAGAGATTTAGGCTAATCTTGCTGGTGTCCTATATGAGGATTATAATATTTGGGCCGCCCGGCTCTGGTAAAGGGACCTATGCCTCTAGGCTAACCGCTATACTTGGCATTCCACATATTTCAACAGGTGATATGGTGAGGGAGGAGATAAAAGCGCAGACTGAGATAGGGAGGAAGATTAAAGAGTACGCTGATAGGGGTGAGCTTGTGCCGGATGAAATAATTATTGCCATGTTAATCAATAGGCTTGAGAAGCCGGATGCCAAAAGAGGTTTTATACTTGACGGTTTCCCAAGAACAATGAGACAAGCCGAGGAACTTGAAAAAATCGTTAAAGTAGATTTGGTTGTAAACTTAAACGTGCCTGATGAGGTAATTATCCAACGCCTGTCTAATAGGCTTATATGTGGGCGATGCGGGGCCATATATAACAGGCTTACATTAAGGCCGAAGGTTGATGAGATCTGCGATATATGTGGCGGCGAATTATATCGGAGGGAGGATGATAAACCTGAAGTCATTAGAGAGCGTTTAAATGTTTACAGGAGGAGCACGGAGCCCCTGATACAGTATTATAGGGGTAAAGGGGTCTTAAGGGATGTATATTGCAATGATTTGATGACGCCTCCGGAGACAATAGTTAATGAGATACTGAAAATCATCAGCGAATATGAAAAAGAGAGCGTTGAGCGTTGATGTTTCTTTCTATCTCCTAAAATTCCACTCTCTAGTTGAATATTTCTCCCTCTTGAGGCTTATTGCCAACCTCTCCTCAAAGTCCTCCACTTTTCCGGGAATTAGCTCTATTCCGAAGGCTTCTTCAAACCCACTTATCAAGGCTCCTCTAAGCTCTTCAAAGCTAACCTCTCTTCCCAAATACCTATTTATTGAAGTGACCCTCTCCTCAACGGATTTTATCATTTTATCGCGGATCTTCTCGCTAGGAACCTTAAGTACTGTGAACATTATGGTTGGGTTTACGTCGCGAAGTATTGTTCCATGCTGGTGTACAACATTCATTCCTCTGGTTTGGGCATTACCCGATATCTTCCTACCCCCAACAACTATATCGTTTATCGGCCTAAACTCTGCGGGGACGCCTAGAAGCCTCAAGCCCTTAATAAGCCCCGAACATAGGTTTTCGTAGGTCTTTTGGAAGTCCCTTGAAACCAGCGGATGATCTTCGCTAACCACGATACTATAGGTTAATTCTCCGTCTCGGTCATGGTAAACCGCCCCGCCACCGGTCCTCCTCCTAACGTAGTCTATGCCCAGCCTTCTGCAAGCCTCTATGTCGACTTCCTCCTCCATACTCTGGAAGTACCCTATAGATACCGCTGAGGGCTCCCATCTAAAGAAGCGTATCGTGTTCGGAACAATATTTCTGGATCTAGCTATAGCTATCGCTTCATCTAAAGCCATATTGTAGAAAGCGTCATTAAGCCCAGTATCCAATAAACGCCACTTCTCAACCACTGTGGCTCACCGCCCTAATGATGCATCTCGCAAAATCTTCTGGGGATACGCCGAGCAAAACTACACCTTTATCTCTAACGAAGCATCTTATCGCTTCCGCTATCACCTTCTCATCAAGTGGACAACCTACAAGAGCCTTCTCAAGATCCTCAATGAGTTCCTCTGGGTGCATGAAGAAGTCACCAGTAATTCTCACAAAGTCTATTTTCTCTCCCCTCTTACTCACCTGAACCTTAATTAGCTTGCCGCCCTCTACCTTATATTCCGCCCTAAACATTTTGACCCCGCCTTATTGCAGCACACTTTAGATTATTTTATGCGAAAAATTTTTTAATTCTTTTCCAACTTAAAAGAACTATATTTTAGTGCGTAGGGTGTGCTTGATGTTGGAGATATCTGAGAGGACTAGAAACCTTGGCACTGAGACCGCCTTCGATGTCCTAAAAGAAGTTAATGAAATGGTTCGAGGTGGAAAGAGCGTAATGAACTTCTGTATTGGTCAACCCGACTTTGACACTCCTGAATACATTAAGGAGGGGGCAATAAAGGCTATTAGAGAAGGAAAGACTGGGTATACCCCATCAGCCGGGATACCAGAGCTTAGGGAGGCGGTTGCAGAATACTTCTCTAGGACTAGAGGACTTGATGTTAAGCCAGATTGGGTTGTTGTAGCGTGCGGCGCTAAGCCCTTCATAGGATATACAATATTAGCTGTCACTGATTATGGAAGAGGGCATGAGGTCATATATCCCAATCCAGGCTTCCCAATATATGAGTCTCTGATAAGAGCTTACGGTGCGGTGCCGGTCCCGCTGCCTATACTTGAAAAGAACGAGTTTAGGATAGACATAGAATATTTGGAGAAAATAATTAACGAGAGGACTAGGCTTCTAATATTGAACTCTCCGCATAATCCAACCGGCGGAGTCTTAGATATGGACGTCTTAGAGCAGATAGCTGACATAGTAAAACGCTACAAAAACCTATGGGTCCTCTCAGACGAAATATACTCTCAAATGGTTTACGACGGAAAGTTTGCAAGCATAGCCTCCGTAGATGGAATGCAAGAAAGGACGATAATCGTGGACGGGGTATCGAAGACATACGCTATGACCGGGTGGAGGATAGGTTTCGCAACGAATCCCAAGCTCGCCTATTACTTAGCTCGCTGGGTAACAAATACCGAATCCTGTGCACCACACCCCAACCAGTACGCGGCGTTGACGGCGCTGACTGGACCGCAAGACGAGCCGAAAAAAATGGTTGAGTGCTTTAGGAGGAGAAGGGAGATAATAGTTGACGGCTTAAACTCAATTAAGGGAATTAAATGCTTAAAGCCTAGGGGAGCATTCTACGTGTGGCCGAACGTTACAGAAGCCTGTAAGATTGTCGGCGCGAGGGATTCTGAGAACTTTAGAGCTCGCCTACTCTATGAGGCTGGCGTTGCGGTCCTCTCTGACATACACTTTGGACATAAGAATGAGGGTGATGGGGAGCACATAAGGATTTCATATGCCGCCTCAGAGGAGACTATAAAAGAGGGTTTAAGAAGGATGAAAGCCTTCATTGAGGAAAACAGTCTATACTAACTTCTACATACGTCTTTCCTAATCCCCTCAACATATTTTCTCCCAAGGAAATAAATTGCTAAGCCCAAGAGCCAGCCTAGGAGAACAATTATAGTTGCTGGGAAAACGCTATACCCTATATAAGAGTTTAGGGCGAGTACTTCAAATATAAATAGAGATGCTGCTATAGTGGCTGCCGTAGTAAAGCCCGCACCAACACCATACCTGGCTGCCGCTTGGACGGACAAGAGCCCGGATAGAAAGGCATCTCCTGCTCCGAGCCTTGCGAGCTGGGAGTAGAGCATTACTGGCAGCCGAAGGCTCTCCATTTTATATGCTGCCTCAACCATATGCCCCGTCAAAAAGACTTGGATAAAATCCATAACCGTTAATAGTGAGGCGAAGATCAGCGTGACCTTCCATGGAAACATAGAGTTTATGTAGACTGTAGCCATCACTGCGAAGAGTGCTGCTGATAGGTTCATGAAGAGGAGTGAGGCGATGTTTTCTTCCGGCATAAGATAGACCACTGATAGATACGCCGTAATAAAGGCTACTGGAGGTATGAATGCTAACGTCCACCTATTTAGAATTACATATGAGAATATTAGCAACATGTAGGAATAAGCGAATAGGAAGATTATTTGGAGCATGAATCCTGGAAGTAAAATAACTAGTGTAACTAGCGCCCCCATAGAGGCAACTATTAGAAACACTTCGCGGGGCTTAACCTTTCTGTCCCCGATGATACTCCTTATCCTCTTTTCTACCTTTCTATAGAGCAGTAGGGACGCTATAATCGTTGAGAGGAGAATTGAGGGTAAAAGAAGATCTATTCTCAATATACTGTCACCCGGAAACCAGCCTTCTTATCCTCGCATGGCTCATTGGGTCATTCATAACCTTTGGTATCCATTCTATCAGGTCGCTGGCAACCATATGATAACCCTTCTCATTTGCCACAAAATCCCCGGCGGCGCCATTAATAAAGGCTCCGGCCACAGCAGCCTCAAAAGGATCTATTCCCTGAGATAGGAGGGCGGCAACTATGCCTGAAAGAACATCCCCGGTGCCGCCAACAGTCATGCCGGGGTTCCCAGTAAAGTTGAATTTAACCCTAAAGCCATCTGAAATTATATCAACATGAGACTTTAGAAGTATAACTGCGTTGAGTCCTTCAGCAGTCCTTCTAATATGCTCCGCCCTTCCTTCAAGGTCTTCCGGAGGCCTCTCACCAGTAAGTATCATGTACTCGCCTAAGTGAGGCGTTAGGACAGCTGGCGTGGCCAGTCTATGCTTAAAGTTGGCGAAGGCCTTTAATCCATCAGCGTCCAGCAGAATCGGAATCCTCCGCTCCTCCGCGATCCCCACTATTTCCCTGACAGCCTCCTCAGTCTCCTTATGTAAACCTAGACCCGGACCTATAGCGACGGCAGTCACCCTATCCATATAACTCCTTATCACGGGCATGTTTCGCATGCTTAAATGGTCGCCCTCAAGCTTGAGGGTTATAAGATCCGGTGAAATTGAAGATATGGCGTAGGCCGTTTCCCTGGGAGCGGCAATATAAACTAAGTCTACACCAGTCCTCAGGGCTGCCAAGGCTGTTAAGGTAGGTGCTCCAGAGAAGGTTTCACTCCCCCCAACAACGAGAAGCCTACCAAAATCGCCCTTATGTGCCTCTGGGGGCCTAGGCTTCACCACGATTAAAACATCGCCCGGTCCAGCGAACCTCTCAACCTCCTCCGGAATCCCTATATGCTTAACGATCAGCTCACCAACATAATCTTTGGCTCTCAGGAGCCCCGGCTTAGGCTTATGGAATGTTATTGTTAAGTGTGCTTTTACAGCCTCGCCTAGAACTGCGCCAGTATCCGAATCTAATCCAGTTGGAACATCTACCGCAACCCGGAAGGCATCCGCCTCATTTATCCTCCTTATCATCTGCGAGATTGGTGGGCGCGGCGGGCTCTTTAAACCTATCCCGAGAAGAGCATCTATAATTACATCTGCTTTAACCTCAGGTATAAGTGATGAGTCATAAACCTCTTGTAGGCTTAGTGATCTACGCAGCGACTTTAGAGCCTCCCAATTTTTCCTAGCCTCCTCATTGACTATGTCAGACTGCTTTCCGGCAAGTATGACATTAACCTTAAAACCCATACATGCAAGATGCCTAGCGGCGACGAATCCATCCCCACCATTTCCACCCAAGCCACAGAAGACTGTTACTCTAGTGTCTGATGGATTAAAGCGCGACGCAATCTCCTCAGCAACACCCCTCCCAGCGTTCTCCATGAGCTGTAGCCTAGAGATGCCGAAATATTCGGCGTTCATGTCTAGGGCGCGCATTTCTTTAGTCGTTATGATTTTCTCGGCCATTGTGTCCCACCGAGCTGCTTTTCAACAATTAAGAAGATTTTTAAGGCATTTAAACAATACTAATATTGAGGGTTCATTATGCCAATAGCTTTCGTCTTAATAAATGCGGAGATAGGGTCTGAAGGGGAAGTTTTAAATGAGTTGAAAAAAGTTGAGGGCGTTGAGGAGGCATATAGTGTCTATGGAGTTTATGATGTTATAGCTAAGGTTAAGGCTGAATCCATGGAGAAGCTTAAGGATATAGTGACGTGGAAGATACGAAGAATAAATAAAGTTAGATCCACGCTAACGATGATAGTCATTGAGGAGATGAGGAGAGAATAAACAAGTCTTCCGATATAGAGAGCTGGCTTAAAATTATTGCCGTCGGCTTAACTCTGATCTATCATCACTTCAATTAAATGCCTTCTCCTCATCCGGCAAAATAATTTTTCTCAGAAAACTATATTAAGTTTCCTTAAGTTTAAGTCATTTTCACGTAATAAATAGTGGCTCTTAAATAATCCTGCATGTAGAGTATTGGAAAGTGCCGCATAGATGAAGCTGCATATAGGGTTTGATGATACCGACTCGCCTAGGGGTGGATGTACAACATACGTTGCAGCGCTCATAATTGAAAAGCTGCATGGTTTAGGGGTTCGATTTATAGATTACCCTAATTTGATTAGGTTGAATCCGAACATTCCATGGAAAACTCGGGGTAATGGAGCATTATGCTTAAGGATTATGTGCGAAGACAGCTTATATGGGGATGTAAAAGAGCAGGTCATTACAGTTATAGAGGAGAACTCGGACCTTAGTTATAAGGGAACGGATCCCGGAGCAGTTTTTCTTGTGGGAGATGTGCCGGAGGAGGTCAAGAGATTTGCTAAGGAAGCTATTCAGGGGATTGTGCGGATGAGGGATGCTCTAAAGATTATAAGGAAGTTTGGGGCTGAGGCTGTTGGCTATAATGCTGGCAGAGGGATCATTGGGGGCTTGGCGGCTATCGGTGAGACCTTGGAGGGGGATCACACCTTCGAATTAATAGCGTATAGGAAGAGAGAGAATTGGGGCTCACCAAGAAGGATTGATGAGTCATCAGTAAAAGAGATGGATAAGAAAATGGCTGGTTTAACGTTTAACAACGTTGATCCTGAAAGCGGAAGAATTCTGATAACTCCAAGGGGGCCGGATCCGGTCCTCTATGGTGTTAGGGGGGAGACTCCGGAGGCTGTTAAGCGTGCGCATGAGATGATACGCTCATATGAGCCTATAGAGTGCTGGGTTATTTTTAGGACAAATCATGGAACAGACGCACATTTAAAGAGGATTCCATCAATAAGGGATGCAAGGGCATACGATCCAGTTATATTGCAGGGGATTGTTGTAGGCAGCCCAAAGATTATACCGGGTGGGCATGTAATATTCCAAATCCGGGACGAAACTGGAACCATAGACTGCGCTGTTTATGAGCAGGGCGGCAGATTACGCGAGGTTGCAAGGGAGCTCGTTGAGGGCGATCTGGTAGAGGTTTATGGTGGGGTCCGCCCACCCTCCAGAAAGAACCCGAAAACAGTAAATGTCGAGAAGATAAATGTTCTGAATTTAGCTGAGAAAATAGTTTTGCGGAATCCGCTCTGCCCGGTCTGCGGAAAGAGAATGAAGTCTATGGGTAGAAGTAAGGGGTTTGAATGCTATAAATGCGGTTTCCATGGTCCGAATCTCGAGAAGATGCGGGTTAAGGTTGAAAGGAATATAAGCCCGGGGTTATATGTTGCTCCTCCAAGGTCTGAGAGGCATTTAACTAAACCATTATCGAGGTATGGGCTGGAAAAGAAGCATTATTCTCATGGATTCTCTGAGATTATTCCGTACGATGCTTTTTGGTGTAAGGTTATGATTTAAATTGGAAACACTTATAATCGTAGGATAACCTATTGATAATAGTTGTTTAGTTTAAGGCTAATGGTGATGAAATGTGAGCGAGGAGGTTAGGCTTCCACCAGCAGTCCAGGAGAGGCTCCTTAGGCTGCAGCAGCTACAGGAGACTCTGCAAACAATCTTGGCGCAGAAGCAGCAGCTCGATTTAGAGATACTTGAGATAGATAGGGCGCTGAGCGAGATCGAGAAAACGCCTGATGACGTTGTAATCTATAAGTCGATAGGCTCCCTCCTTATAAGAACTAATAAGGCTAAGGTCACCAGCGAGCTTACTGAAAGGAAGGAGATAGCTACGATGAGAGTTTCAGTCCTCACGAAGCAGGAGGAAAGGCTTAGAAGCCAAATAAAGGAGCTCCAAGAGAAGCTCCAAAAAGACTTACGGCCTATACCGCCAACATAAATATAAAAATCCATTTAGGGTGCCGCAGCTTTGAGTCTACGCCTAATAGATTCGCTATCATATGAGGAGCTAGAGAAAATTTGCGAGATAGCTGAAAGAGCAGCCAGAAAATATATTACGTCTAAGGTTCCCGAGGAGTATATATCAGACCTCTCCATATCTGTTGACCTTGAGGGCTCTGACACTTTAAACGTCGATATCGAGGTTGAGCTCACGCTCTCACCTCTCTGCAGGAATGTAGACGCCGATGCTCTTGCAAAAGAATCTGTGAGGGTCGCCTTCGAGGCTATTGAAAAATACTTAGAGGAGGTCAGGTCTAAGCAGCTACAGACGCTTAAAGAATAGGGTTTAGGGCTGGTTTTCATGGGGAACTCTTTTCGCGAAATAATGGATTTAATTGGGGGGAGGGATGTAAAGTCTATTCTCATTTTATGCCATCAAAATGCCGATCCAGACGCCATATGTTCATCCTATTCGCTCCTAAGCTTGCTGAAGCATTTTAAGCCTGATATTTATGGCGAGGTTGCATCGCCCGAGAGCGTCAGTAAGATCTCTAAAGGTATCTTAGAGCGTCTCATGATGAAGGTTACCAATGATAAGCCTGACTTCAGCAGGGCTAATGTAATATTTATGCTGGACACTAATACTGTGCAGCAATTAGGCGAGTGGGGGGAAGACTTGTATGAGTCTTCCTTACCAATAATTGTTGTAGATCATCATGCCCCCCACCCTGAGACTGAAAAGATAGCGTCCATATGCATATGCCGTGAAAACTATTCGTCTACCTGCGAAATAATATATGAGCTTTTTAAGGAGGCTGGTGTTAAGCCAACTAAGGATGTGGCTGAAGCACTATTTTTGGGTATGGCTTTCGATACGAAACACTTTACGCTAGCTTCCTCTTCAACGTTTAAGGCTATAGCCGACTTAATAGACTTTGGGGTCAATGCGCAGGAGATGCTACAGCTACTGACTGTGCCAATGGATATATCTGAGCGTATAGCTAGGCTTAAGGCCTGTAAGAGAATGAAGCTTATGAGAATATATGGTTGGATAATAGTCTTTTCACATGTCAGTTCTTTTCAGGCATCAGCTGCAAGGGCGCTTGTAGATGTCGGAGCAAGCTTAGCTATCGTTGGCTCACAGGATAAAGATAAGATCTCAATTAGCCTAAGATGCAGCAATGAATTCTACAGTAAAACTGGGATACATTTAGGTAGGGATATAGCAAGAATATTAGGCGAGCAACTTCATGGAATGGGCGGCGGGCACTCAACATCTGCAGGCGTTAATGGAACCGGAAAACTTGAAGATGCTTTTAAATATGCGGCTAAGATCCTGAAAGAGAAGCTTAAGCAATATCCTTACCAGTAAGGGCGGTTTTAAATGTCTATATGGGCAAAAAGTTTGTCGCTATTAAGTTAATGGGATAAGATCTTATCCTAAGTTTCTTCTCAATATGCCTCGCCAATACTTCGTTGAATCTCCCCCCATGATAGGTTAAGACGAGCTTTGGGCTGCACTCTCTAATGAAATCCATTAAATTTGGAAAATCCGCATGATCGCTTAGTGGAAAAGATTTATGTCTAAGTTTTAGGGCCCATCCAGAAACTATTGCTGAAACATATTTCTGGTCAAATGATAATGAGTTTATGTTCTTAGGTGCCACAATAACTGCGTTATGGCGTGAAATTAATTCCTGAGCCTCCTCATCATTGATGTCAATGTACTCTATTTTATGCCCGAAAGCCTCATAGACCCTATTTACTCTCGAAACCCTCCAATGCGACACTACGGGTATACTGCTATTCTCGTTAAAAATACGTATTACCTCTTGCGCATTCCCAATATGATCTGCACAGAATACTGGTACTCTGCCCTCCCTCAAAACGCTGCCAGCCCAGCTTATCATTTCTTCAGCTACAATATCGTCCGATGGGAAGACGAAATCTGGCGAACCATAAGTTGACTCAATTACCAGTACATCGCAGTTAACTGGCTCAGCTGGTTTGACCAATCTTGTTTGCCTCGTATTCATATCTCCTGTAAATAAGACTGTTCCATTGGGCGTTGCTATCTCAAACTCATAAGATCCTAATACATGCCCTGAAGAGCGTGGCATTACTTCAATGTCGCCTATTGCAATCTTCTCATTTAGGGATAGAGGTCTCCAATTGTCTGTTTTAGTTCCACTCACTGTTACGAGATGCATGGTTTCATTAGAAGAGAACTTTGGTATATGTCTAATCTTGAATGCATGAGAGTGATCTACGTGGGCGTGCGTTATGAAGGCAGCCTTGTAGTTTAGTCTCTTAGTCTGTGGGTCGAGAACAACGCCGTCCCCCTTATACTCCACCACCACACCGTTCTCCCATTTTATCCTCAAGGAAACAACCAGCTCTCCCGCAATACCTAAGACTTTCTATCACTTCCAAATATAAATAATTCTAATTATTCAAACTTTCAATTTAATTACCGCGTTATTTAAGTATAAGTCCTTAGTGAAAAGTAGCTAAGGTGTAACTAGACTTTGGCGATAATCGAAGCAAGAAACCTTACATACACTTACCCGTTATCCGAGAAGCCGGCATTCAAAAACGTAAACCTCAGCATAGAAAAGGGTGAGTTCGTTCTCTTAACAGGGCCGAGCGGATGTGGGAAAACAACCTTGTGTAGATGCTTTAATGGGCTCATACCGCACTTCTATGGCGGTAAACTTGAGGGGGAGATTATTGTAGCCGGCTTAAGGACTGTTGATCATCCAATCCACGAGCTGGCGCAGCACGTCGGCTTAGTTTTCCAAAACCCTGAAAATCAACTATTCGCCCTAAATGTTGAGAAGGATGTAGCATTCGGGTTAGAGAATTTAGGCTACCCTAGGGATGAGATTCGTAGAAGGGTTGACTGGGCGCTCAAAGTTACTGGCATATATGACCTTAGAAGTAAGCCTCCATTTGAGCTTTCCGGCGGACAGCAGCAGCGAGTCGCAATAGCATCTGTCCTCGCCATGCAGCCTGAAATAATAGTTCTCGATGAGCCGACATCATTCCTGGATCCGTTGACTGCAAGAAATATTTTGGAAGTCATCTATCAACTGAATAGGAGCTTAGGCATAACTGTTGTTCTTGTTGAACATAGGTTGGATTTAGTAGCCAGATATGCTAACCGCATAATAGTTATGAATAATGGCGAAATAATTGCTGATGGTGAGCCCAGAAGGGTCTTTCTAGATGAAAATGTTAAGCTCGTTGGGATAGGTGTTCCTAAAGTGGTTAAACTATATCTCCTGCTGAAGGAGGAAGGTTTTGATCTGGGCAGGGTTCCGCTAAGCCCGGAGGAGGCATATGAAGCTATAGCGGAGGTGCTTGCTCATGATAGAGGTTGACAACGTCTATTTCAGCTACCCGAATGGGGTTGAGGTCTTAAAGGGCGTCTCACTAAAGATTAATGACGGCGAATTTGTCGCCATAATGGGTCAGAATGGTGCCGGTAAAACAACCCTAGTCAAACATTTTAATGGATTATTAAAGCCGACAAGGGGCAGAGTTTTAGTTGACGGCGTCGATACAAGGCACACGACTGTGGCGGCATTGGCGAGGAAGGTTGGATTTGTATTTCAGAATCCAGATCACCAACTATTCAGTGAAACAGTAGAGGATGAGATTTCCTTCGCCCTCAGGAATTTTGGTTTTGATGAGAAAGTTATTAGGGAGAGGGTTAACTGGGCTCTTAACCTGCTAGACTTAACTCAATATAGGAAGGTATCACCATTCATGCTTAGTGGCGGTGAGAAGAAGAGGGTTGCATTAGCATCGGTCTTGGCATGGGACCCCAAGTTTCTGGTTCTCGACGAGCCAACGATAGGTCAAGATAGCTATCAGAAGGAGAAGCTTAAGCAATTTATTCTACATCTGAATCACCAGGGTAAAACCGTGATAATAGTGACGCATGATATCGAGTTTGTTGCAGAGTGTGAGCCGAGGGTGATTTTGATGGCTAATGGTAGGATAATTGCCGATGAGAATGCGAGAGATGTGTTAACTGATCCTGAGCTGATCAGCGCAGCCTCGCTAGTGCTTCCCGAGGTAACCCAGCTATTCATGAGGCTGAATGACCTCGGTTTTCCGAGAAAAGTCATAAGCGTTTATGAAGCTAAGCGCCTTATTTTGGAGAGACTTAGGCAGGTGATGTGCTAATGAGCATGTTTGATGGTCTAAAGTATAGAAGCGTCTCCTCCCCCATACATAGCATTGACCCAAGGGCTAAACTTGTCTACGTATGTGTTCTATTCGTGATCTCGGTGCTATTTAGTCAACTCATCCCGCTCCTAATAATACTTCTCATACAGGTACCCCTAGTTGTCTTGGCTAGGGTTAAGAGAGAATGGCTCCGCCTACTTAGAGGCTCAACATTCTTCGCACTACTAATATTTGCCATGAATGTTATTTCGCTGTACTTTTACGGCGCTTCTCAGTCAATATACTCGATTATAGAGCACGCCTTAGCGATGAGCGTTAGGTTTATTGTCCTCGTAGAGTCCTTCTCCATATTCTTCCTCACAACATCGCCCGATATGCTCGGATTATCTATGGAGCAGATGGGAGTTCCATATGAGCTCTGCTTCGCATTTACAACAGCTATACGCTTCATCCCTGTTTTAGCTGAGGAAGCCCAAACAATAATCGACGCTCAGAGGGCGCGTGGACTAGATTTAGAGGGCGGAAACTTCATGAAGAGAATAAGGAATTACATTCCAATTCTAATTCCATTGATAGTCAGCGCTATAAGGAGGAGTATCGAATTGGCCGAAGCAATGGAGTCTAGGGCTTGGGGAGCCACAAAGAAGCGTACCAACCTATATGTGCTGAATATGAGAAGAAGAGACTACGCGTTTATCTTACTATCGCTACTTATGCTTGCAGTGTCACTGTATGTTTGGTTGGCAATAAGGATTCCATCTCTAATTCAAATCCTGGAGGATTTGAACATATTGTGAGAGGGTTGACGCCTCATCTTAAATTCAAGATTTTTGCTATGTTCGCATCGGAACTGATCCTCGGAACTATCTTCCCGCTCCTAGAGGTTAATAGTGTTGTTACTCCGGGTCCATGCCCAGAAATGACGCAGTTGGAGTGCACGACCACTCCGATTGTCACGGCCCCCCTCAAATATACGCGGCCATATGAGCTATCAGCATCCTGAATTGCCACTAGGTCGCCTAACCTTAAGTCCTCTAAACCATATTCTTTAACTACGGATTCATCAAACAGCTGTATATCGTAGTCCCCTGAGTATGTTTGATCCGCACCAAGCCCAGAACCCATAATTGACGCCGGAATTATATGAGTTACTGGGAACTCAATCTTGTCGCCTGAGGGTTTTGGATCAATCTTCTCGAGGAGACGTGGATCAATATTCATGACTTTAATTTCAGGGTAGTCGATAAGTTCTAGGCCTACGCCAAAAGCCCTTATCATAATTTTATCACCTATAACTAGCTTCTCTATGGTTTCGGGCGGAAAGTCTACAAGCACATGCTCTATCCCCCCATGCTTCCCGGTGACAACACCCCTAGCGCCCTTAGCGTCACCGGAGACCACTATGGCTTCATTGCCAACACAGGCCAAAACATTTAAAGCCATGTTTGCATCATCGCTCTCCCTATTCCTAACGCTTACGCCGGGTTCAACGTGATCCGCAGCCCAGCCGACAGCCGGATCACCTACGCGAACATTATATGTTATTCCGCCAACCCCCGGTAATACAACTGGCCTGCCCTCAGAAGAAATTCTGTATGGGGATCTGCGGAAAACTGGGCTTGAGACTTCACCTATAACCGAAATCTTAACTAGCCTATCAACATTGGTCCTCAACATTTTCTAACTCCCCTTAAGCATACCTTAACAAAGATATTTTTCATTCTCTCCATCTTTATATTTTGTTCTTCAGACTACTGAGCTAAATTCTTTTGCTAGCAATACTAAGCTAATCTTTAATCTTAGGGTCTCCGCCCTCAAGCCTTATGCCAGCGCAACCTACAACAGCAGCCTTGAGGAATACTCCCATGAATGGAAGAAGGATGATTAGTAGTGGGATGGAAAAATAGAAGCCGTGCCTTAGCCAAGTTCTATTCACCGCAAAAATCATGCGGCCCCGGAATATAAACCTACACTGCTTTAACATCCCTTGTTGCTATAACGTCAGTCCCTAAGCCGAGGAGATTCTCAACTATCACGTCTCCAGCTTTGACCGGCGCTTTAACAGAAACCCTGGAGATAACCTTCATAGCCTCAGGAATTAAATCTTTAGGTATTGGCTTAGACGTCTTAACCGATACAACTGGTAATTCGCCACCATAAACTTTAACAACAGTTATGAGCGTGCGTCTAGGCTTAACCTCGCCCTGAGCATAAATTATCCCCCTCTGACACCTATTCCCCTCAACTTTAATCACTCCCTCACCTTTAAGCAGCACCCTAAGTGTGCATCCAAGCGGACATATAATGCAAGTGATCTCGCGTGTGTTCTGCCCCTCGGCAGGAGGCATCACTTCACTACGCCTCCAATCTCATAACATTGACAGTTAATTTTTCACATCTTAACCTCAAAAGGTCGCTGGCTGGTACTTTAACCCTAAACATTTCCGGAGGCCTGACAGCCGGCAGCCTAAAGATTTTTCCAATCTCTTCAAACCTGATTGCGACATTCTCCTCCGGTGCGCTGACACGGCCGTAGAATACGACATCTTGTAGGCAGCTGACTAATTGTGGAACAATTAATCTTACATTACGCCCCCGAATCAGAGGCTTGGCTCCAGATCTTGTAAGATCTCCCTCGCTTATAAGTTTGAAGGCCGACTCGGCAGCCCTCTCACCCTGCTCGGCGGCGTAATCGACTAAGTCATTAACGACGAGAACGTTGCCAGCCGCAAAAACTCCAGGTATACTTGTCTCCAGCCAGTCGTTCACAATCGGGCCTCCTGTCGCATCATCTATTAGGGCGCCAGCCCTCGCGAGCAATTCAATCCTTGGTCTAAGACCAACAGCCAATATAACCGCGTCGCATTTTATCTCAAAGCCAGGGCCTATAGGTTTGAGGTTACCATCAACCTTCATGACCTTAACTGACTCAACCCTTCTAGAGCCCTTCACCTCAGCTACTGCATGACTTAAGTATAGTGGTATTCCGAAATCCTCCAGGCATTGAACTATGTTGCGTATCAATCCTCCAGGATATGGCATAATCTCGATGACGCCCTTAACCTTGGCGCCCTCTAGGGCAAATCTTCTGGCCATTATTAGGCCTACGTCGCCTGAGCCGACGATAACTATTTCCTTACCGGGGAGAATCCCATATATATCCATTAGCGTCTGGGCTTCGCCAGCGGTGTAAACGCCTGAAGGTCTCTCGCCTAAAATTCCAGCCTCAAAGCGTGTTCTCTCCCTGCAGCCAGCGGCATATATGATGGCCTTAGATTTGATTTTAAATGCTTCTCCATACCTGTATCCATAAACCTCCTTAAAGCTGTCAGGTTTAACGTTGATCTCGGCAGCATACGCTCCGCCCAAAACCTCAACATCGGTCTCTTTAAGCCTCCCTATAAGCCTGGCAGCAAACTCTGGACCGGTCAAATCCTCTCCAAAATAATGTAGCCCGAAACCCGTATGTATGCATTGTGGTAAAACACCACCTAACCTCTCAGACTCATCTATGAGGGTGATGCTCTCAATGCCGAGCTTCCAGGCCTTTATAGCTGCCGCAAGCCCTGCTGGCCCGCCGCCTATAATTGTTAGGTCTCTCTGCATCTCCCGCACTGATCTCCCTCCTCAAACAACACTTTAATGTCTCCTATGCCTATCTCGGTTCCAGGACCTTTAACTGAGACTCTCCAGAGCGGTATGCCAAGCTCCCTGGACAATATTAACGCTATCTTATGCATACATGAGGATCCTTGGCATTTACCCATACATGCCCTGGTCCTGAACTTAATGCCGTCTATTGTGGTTGCCCCCCTCTTAATAGCCTCAATTACCTCCATCTCAGTTACCATCTCGTCAACGCATACTATTCGGCCATACCTAGGATCTTTACTAATTAAAGCACTCCTTTCGCTGTGCGTTAGCTCCGAGAACCTAATCATGCGCTTTCTATAAGGATTCCAGCTATCCTTCCGCTTAAGCTCACGATCTATAAGTGACCTCAATATTTCTGAGACCATGTGGGCTACCGCCGGAGCCGCCGTTAACCCCGGCGAACGCATCCCCGCAGCGTCAATGAAACCGTAAACCTCATCGTATCCCCTAACTATAAAGTCTCCCCCAGTGGGCTCGGGCCTTAAGCCGGCAAAGAACCTTATAATCATGCTTTTGGACGGAAGCCTATCCACAAGCTTAGAGGCCGATGCCCAAACATAATCTAAGCCGCTCTTAGTATTGCTTCGCTCCTCCCTCAAATCTTCGTTCAAGTCTTCTGCGCTCGGCCCGATCATAAGATTTCCGTCAACAGTCGTCGTTACGACAACTCCTTTAGATATTGGCGTTGGAGTTGGAAATAGCACCCTAGTGACTTTCGGCTCAGCCTCCTTATCGAAGATTATATATTCGCCCTTCCTAGGCCTTATCCTATACCCTCTAATCCCGACCATTTCAGCTATTTTATCAGCATATATTCCCGAAGCGTTAATAACCCAATCAGCCCTTAAAAAACCTCTGTTCGTCTCTAAGCCCAAGATCTTGCCATCTTTTATTCTTATGCCCTTAACCTCAGTAGACAAATACAATTTTACGCCATTCGCAACGCTATTCTCAACAAGCGCAATTACAGCATCCCAAGGTGATATTTGACCAGCTGTTGGAGCCCAAAGCGCTGCAACAGCATCCCTTGATGCATTCGGCTCTAGAGCCTTAATATCCTCTGCCTCAACGATCTTCAAGCCGCTAACGCCGTTACGTAATCCTCTAGAAAGGAGGGTTTTAAGGATATTCACCTCATCCTCGTTAAATGCTAAAGCTAAGGAGCCACACCATCTGACTGGTATATCGAGCTCATCAGCCCATTTACGCCATATCTCATTTCCTCTAACGCATAATTTCGCCCTCAATGGATATAGCTCCGGCTCATCGTCATAGCCTGCATGAATTATGCCAGTATTAGCTTTACTAACCCCCCAGCCCACATCCGCCTCCTTCTCTACTAAAATAACTTCAAAGTCCTCAAACATGGAAAGGACTCTTGATATGCTAGCGCCTATAATTCCAGCCCCAATTATGGCCACACGTATAGGTTCTCTGCGCATACGTACCCTCCAACTCCTTATTCTAAGCCGGCTTCTTTAAGCACCTTAGCCCAGCTTAAAGATCTCTTTACGGCTTCTTTCCAAACCATATACATTCTATTTCTTTCACAACTACCCATAGTCGGCTCAAAGATCCTTTCCGCCCTCCACATAGAGGATATCTCCGATAGACTGCTCCAGTATCCTACAGCTAAACCAGCCATGTAAGCCGCTCCCAAACTCGTGGTCTCAAGAATTCTTGGCCTAACGATCCTTAAGCCCAAAATATCCGCCTGAATCTGCATTAAAAGGTTATTTTTTGAGGCTCCGCCATCCACCCTAAGCTCGCTAATCTCCACACCAGCTTCTCTTACAGCCTCAATAACGTCACGCGTTAAATAAGCTATTGACTCAAGCACAGCCCTAGCTATATGCGCTCGGCCGGCGCCTCTCGTTAAGCCTATGATCAACCCTCTAGCATACTGATCCCAATATGGGGCTCCAAGCCCAACCAATGCCGGCACAAAAAATACACCTTCGCTGCCTCTGACGGATGACGCTAAAACCTCTATTTCAGATAGGTCACGTATGAGTCCTAGAGAGTCTTTAAGCCACTGGATGGCTGCGCCAGATATAAAAATGCTTCCCTCTAAGGCATACGTTACCTTTCCTCCCATACACCATGCCACAGTAGTTAGGAGTTTTCCAGTTTCGCGTGGAGTGTCACCGATATTGACCAGCAAGAAACTCCCTGTTCCGTAAGTACATTTAGCCATGCCTTCTTTGAAAGCTGCTTGCCCAAATAATGCTGCCTGTTGATCACCTATATCGCCAGATATCGGAATGCTGGCGCCGAGTAATTTTGGTTCAGTATAACCGTAAACTTGACTTGATGGCTTTGGCTCAGGCAGCATACTCTCAGGCACGCCCAAAATTTCCAGCAGTTCCTGATCCCAGCACAGTTTGTGGATATTGAAGAGCAAGGTTCTGGAAGCGTTACTATAATCTATGGCGTGCACTCTTCCGCCAGTAAGCCTCCAGATAATAAATGTATCTACCGTACCGAATAGTATTTCACCTTTAAGCGCTCTTTCCCTTAAGCCGGGAACATTCTCTAGAAGCCACTTAACCTTTGGTCCTGAGAAATATGAATCTGGAATTAAGCCAGTTTTACTCTTAAATGTGTCCCAGTAGTTGCGCTTAAGCTCATCAACAAGCTCAGCAGTTCTCCTACACTGCCAAACTACAGCATTGTATACTGGTTTACCAGTTGTTTTATCCCAAAGTATAATGGTCTCTCTTTGATTCGTTACTCCTATAGCAGCAACCTTTTCAGGTCCTATACGTGCAGATTTGAGAGCATTTTTAATAGCCGTTAATTGGGCAGCCCATACCTCCTCAGGATCATGTTCAACCCATCCTGGGCGTGGATATATCTGAGAAAACTCCTGTTGACCTGAACCCACAATGCTCGGCTCGCGATCAAATATAACCGCCCTAGCGCTAGTCGTCCCCTCATCTAAAGCCATAATATAGCGATCATTTTTCATGCAGCATTCTCCCGCCTGCCATGCTTTGCAAAATCTAAACCATTAACTTTAAGACATCTTTTAATCTTAAGCCTTTACGCTTATATGATATAAGCCTGCCGGACGCAGATTACAAAAATACTAAAAAATAAAAGATTTTCTACATGAATGGATAGATGCATCCCTCATCAGCTTGCGTGCAGAAATTAAACCAGAGGGCGTGAGGACCTCTCTTATAATTGTATCTGGGTTCAGGCGGAGTCCATCGCTCTAACCTTTCTTTAATCTGCTTGTCTGTCAATTTGACCTCCAATAGCCTTCGTGTAAGATCAAGCTCCACCGTGTCGCCATTCTCCACGGCGGCTAACGGGCCGCCAACATATGCCTCAGGTGAAACGTGTAGAACTATTGTTCCGAATTGGGTGCCGCTCATTCTCCCATCAGTTATTCTCACAATATCCTTAACGCCTCTCTTAGCTAGTACTGTTGGTATGGGCAGTGCGCCGGTTTCAGGCATGCATGCGGCTTTGGGTCCCTGATATCTGAGAATTAAAACATGATCCTCGGTGATCTCTATATCCTCCCTTAACAAGTGCCTATAAGCCTCTTCAGGAGAGTTAAAGACAACCGCTGGCCCCTTATGGTGAAGTAGCCTACGATCTATTGAGGCGGAATGCTTAATGACTGCCCCCCTAGGAGCCAGATTCCCCTTAAGTATGGCTATGCCGCCTTCACGTAAAAATGGCTGATTTAGAGGTCTAATTATGTTAGCGTTCTTGACCTGAACGTTTGCCAGATTCTCTTTAAGCGTTTTACCGGTAACAGTTAAGACGTCAAGGTTGATTATTGGTTCCATCTGCTTCATTAAGGCTGGCACCCCACCAGCTCGATGAAAATCTACAGCAGGATAACGGCCGTTAGGCTTAACATCAACTAAGAAGGGGGTCTTTCTACTTATTTCATCAAATTTTTCCAGCGGTAATTTTATGTCCAATTCATGCGCTATGGCTATGAGGTGGATTATAGCGTTAGTTGATCCTCCAATAGCCATGAGAACTTTTATGGCGTTCTCTAAAGACTCCTCAGTCATTATGTCTCGTGGCCTAATATCATTTTTAAGTAACTCCATAACCTTCCGCCCGCTTTCCTCAGCCCTCCTATATGTTTCAGCTAGTATAGCTGGAGAACAGGCGGAGCCAGGTAACGCCATACCGAGAGCTTCAGCCATACATTGCATCGTATTTGCAGTTCCCATCGGCCCACAGGCTCCTGAACATGGAAAAACACATTCCCGAAATTCTCTCCATTCCTCCTCCGTAATTATTCCAGCCCTGAGGTCGCGCTCTAATCGCTGCGCATCAGTGCAGCATACAACATCTTCCCCCTTAAATTTGCCTGGAAGCATTGCTCCGCCCAAAACAAAAATTGAGGGCAAGTTTATTCGAGCCGCAGCCATTAAAAGAGCCGGGATATCCTTATCGCAGCTACAGATAAATACTACAGCATCAGCTGGTTCAGCATATGGTGCCGGGTCTTCCTTTCCACCCACACCACAAATGATTGACTCAACCTCTAGGGCAAGTAGATTGCGGTTTGGAAGACTTTGACCCGGACATAATGAGAGCGTATTGTATTCTAATGGAAAGCCGCCAGCGGATAAAACCCCGCGCTTAACTGCTTCAGCAACCATCCTTAAATGATTATGGCCAGGATTCCATTCGCTCCAAGTATTAACTATTTCCACTATGGGTTTTCCAACCTCGTAATCGTATCCTCCAGACCTAATTAAACCCCTAACAACCCAACCCATCTTCTCGCTTCTTAACCTCATTTTACTCAACGCTCCTAAATCACACCCATCTCTTCCAATATTCTTTTTAAAGCTTGCTTATCTTCCTCACTCAAGCCAACTTTAGGTCCTCTTGTATGAGAGCACTTAATGACCCCCCTCAATCTAAGCGTCTCCTTCTCTATTTCGGCCGCTTGGAGCGGATGTAAAAGCAGGAAGTTAAGCCAGCGCTTAAATTTCTCATAAGTTTTCTTTGAGCCATCAATATCGCCACTTTTATACTTGTTGAAAACATCTACAAGTAGATCCGGTAAGCAAGCGTCGGGAATATTTCCACTGGCTCCAACAGCCATCTCTTCGTAGAAAAATCTTGCGGCAGACCCGCCGAAAATAATTATTTCATCTCCCAACATTTCTTTCAAGATCTTCATCTTCTCTAGTGCTCCAGATCCCTCTATCTTAACTAGATAGATGTTAACGTTCTCCTCAACTAGTCTCCTATAGAGGAAAGGGCATATATGTACTCCAAAAACATCCTCGTTGTCCTGTATCATTACTGGAAGATTAATGCTTCTCGCTATCTTGGAGAAGTGTTCATAGAGGTAGAGTTTTGACTCTACTCTATTGTAGAACGGCGGTATCAGCACTATGCCGTCAGCTCCAATATCTTCAGCATACTTAGCCAGCATTAGGGCAGGCTCGGTTCCAGTATGCCAAGCTCCAACCAAAACAGGAACCTTTCCATTAGCCTCATCGACAACTATCTTAAACAGCTTTTTCCTCTCATCATCAGAGAACTTATAGAACTCTCCAGCACCTAACCCTGCAGCTAAGCCGTGCACGCCGCTCTCAATATTAAACCTAACCTCAGACCTAATATCTTCCTCGCATATCTCGCCATCTGAGGAAGTTATCGTGTGTAAGGAGGGAACGATGCCTTTTAAATTCTTAAGTTTTCTCAGTAAACCACCCCTCAATAAAATTATTCTGCAAGTGAGATTTAATTATTTGGCATACAGAAACTGGGCAATAAACTTTAAAATCATTTTCAGTTCTCAAGAATTTAGTGAGTTTTAATTTAATGGCTGGTGGCATACGAAATGAATGTGGAGAAAATAATTTTATATTCTAAGCGGGATCCCTTAGATTTTCCAATGTTTAGCTCTGACCACATAGATCACATTGTTCATCTAACGGTAAAAGGTTACACTAAGCTGGCTGCGGACCATCTGCTGAATAAAGAAATTGTCGGCAGTCTGGAGAGCATTGTTGCAGGGGTTAACAGACAATTTAGTTTAATATTCAATAAGGCTTTCGCTGAAAACCCTAATTTAACTTTACTGAAAGATGAAAGAAGGGTTCTTACATGTGCGAGAATATATGATGCTTTGATTCAGATGGCCCTAAACATTATTGGATTGGAGAAAGAGATTATTGGTTTCTCTGATCTTGAAGCAGACAGGGCTTATACTAGCATAGTTGAGACAATTAAGGAGATGGAGGCTCTGGAGCGCAGGAGCCTGGGTAGAGCAGAAATAGCTCATGCAACCATCAAGATATTCCTTGCAGACATGAGGAAGGTTATGAGCGGCTTCTATCGCCCGCCGGGTGCTATGGTTGCCTACATAGCTGAAGAGTTAGAAAAGAATGTTGACTGGGAGAATATTATGGAGTCCTTTCTAAAGTCGGCTAAAGAAAGTATCCGGAACAATGTATACTATCGGCTCAGTAAGGAAGGTCTATGCAAATTTGGAAACGACTATGCGTTAGGCCTTAGATGGCTCAGACACCTAGGCTTTGTCCAAGTTTCAACAAATCCTGTTTTGGCGGCGGCTGCATATGACGATGATCCAAGCTTGTGGGAGGGCTATGGTGGCGAGGACTTGTGTCCAGACTTTAAGGCGGCTATTGAGGAGCTTGAGGTGACGTTGAAAGAGAACCCTGAAGTATATGCTGATGATATTGCCGCAAAAGGCACCGAAGTTAGCATCTGGCCGAACCTGGTTATCTTTAGACCTATAGCAATAGCTTCGAACATGCGCCATGGTATGGTTAGCTTACAGCTTAATCCAACTATAGCAGACGATTACGAGAAGAGCCTTAAGGAAGCCTTAAAAATATACGCTGACGCAGAAGAATTCCTTAAAAAATACGACTATTATCTCCTGTGGGGATATTCATCAAATATTGAGCGCGGTAGACCGAATATTGTCTTTAAGGTTGCTGGCAGTTCGCCAGCAGCAATCGAGCTAACTAGGAAACTTGAGAGCTTAGGGATAGGCACAAACAATACCGTGACATTTACAGTCGCGCAGGAGGTTGAGTTAATCCTGGCGAAGATAAGGGGGAGGGCTGAGGCGGTTAAGAAGGGGATACATTTAACGACGGTCTACGAGACGAATATGGTTGGCAGGCATGATGATCACTTGAGGGAAGTTCATGCGGAGGAGTTGTTGAGAAGTGCTCTTGAGAAGGCTGTAGATAAGGAGGAGGCTTTAAGAAGGCTTGCAGAATCAATGGGTATATGGGATAAAATAAAGGTGAAGGGCTCCCTAGATGAGAGGATAAAGTTGCTTTGTAGTAGGCGATTTCTCAGCCCAATTAATAAGGAGCCGTTCATAGAGTTCCTCGCATCATATGGCGTTCCATACAGCTCAAGAGAGATGGTTGCCGAATACTTAACTAAGATTGAAGAGGCCATTGGGTTCTGCGGGATCCTCATAACAAATAGAGTCTATGAAATCTTCTTCAGCCCACAAAACGTAGGCAAATGGCTATCTTACATCCAGTCTGAGTTTGGTCTCAGCAGAGAGCAGGCGGATGCCGTTTTTCAAGGGATAGATGTTCTACCGGCCTCAAAGAGGAAACCTGAGGAAACCCTCCTATCTCTCGCAAGCTCTCATATGACGCATACTGAATTCCCGAATCATCAAATGAACGTCCTACTTAGAAGTTTAAGCAGAAACTTTAATATTGAAAGATATAGGGAGTCGGTCTTCGATGAAGCGGACTCCGAGAAGGTTATGAGGATAATGTGCTCCGGATGGAAACTCATCACAGAAGAATTCCTTAAAGCATATGAACTAACACCCGATCAAGTCGAGCTCCTTAAAAAGGTTGGCATCGCTAACCCAGAAAAATATGGCTATAGGGGTCTAAAACCCTCCGAGTGGCGGGAGTATGGTGCAACAGTAAAAACTATGGAGGAGTTTTCGGAGAACTACGAGAACTTCAAGAAGAAATGTCTCGAATACGCTAAGAAATTCCTTAAAGACCAAAAACAAGCCTGAAATAAGCAAAAGGTGTGGCGCCGGGAAATAGTTTTCAATTCTCGTTTTGAGCACAATTATCTTTTTAAGCATTCCATAGGAAAGAAAAAGAAATAAAAAAGTTTATATGATGTGGTTTGACTAAGTTTTACTTTAGGTGGATTAAGGTTGACTTTAAG
>JAGTQE010000010.1 GCA_018396635.1 Candidatus Bathyarchaeota archaeon | reverse complement strand
AACGTATAGAACTACCGCATATAATGTTAGAGGGTTTCCAAGAGAAGCCGAGATCATACTTATAGGTGCGAATCTACCACTGAAAGTGAATAACATAATTGTAGTTAAGGGAAGATTACCTTTAGAGAATGAAGAAGCAATAGTTACGGAACATGATTATGGGGAGAATTTGCTGGACAAGCAGATATCGATTGAAACCAGGTCTGGAAATTTGACAGTGACTATGGTTGGCACATGTAGAGCCATCTGGATGCCGAGATGGTATGGAAGCTCGGTAGTATACGCAATCATGCCTATCAGCGTTCTATGGCGCATATTAAACGCATGGGGCATTGCTATGTTTATTCACTATACCCATTACTCTAGAATTATTTTCTAAGTTTCTAAGCAGCATAACACCCTTCACAATACCTCTCCACTACTCAATCAATATTCTACTTAACGCTGCGCTCTTTATTTTGTTGACGATTCTTCCAAGCGGCTTCATTTTGGGAGGATACATAGTGAGCTTCAATCCAGCCTCAGCCCTAAGATATGAATAAGTTGATAAGTAAGAGAGTTTCTATGCCACCAATTTTTAAACAAATAAGGCTTGTAGATAATTCACTCTGTTTTTGATTCAGTTTCAAGCAGTAGATCTATCAGCTTTTTCTGGTCAACTTCAGCCCTAGTTCTCCACCCTATATATATCTGGCCATTCTCATCCTCAAATAAATATCCTAGCCTAATGAACTTATTAAGATCCATTTCAACCCGCCAACCCGGAATCTTAACCTTCAATAAATCCTCAATCTCCTTCCTTTGCGCTTTACCGCCCCTAGATATTATATATGCTATTGAGGCGCACAGCGCTGCCAGATCATCTATGCGCCAACCAACCATCTTAGCTTCCTCGATAGTTAAATCATCTTTAAGAGTTATGTAGAATCTTGCCCTATCATATTGATCTATAGTTGGATTTTCAGGCGGATTAGCCTCCTCAAAGACAACTTTTACTGTAAGCCCTATTTTCGCCAAATACTCATTTAATAAGTCTATAACTTTGGAGTAGTCTGAGCCAATCTTCTTTCTCAGCTCCCAGCCTTTAGCTCCAGGAGTGGAGTGCCTCCTGTAGAGTAGGAGCTGAGCTGCTTTTCTGACCTTTGAGGCGTAGCGAGCCTTCCTATCTATGCCCTTCTTTTCTCTTTCCATCTCACCCACTCTTCAAAGCTTATAGAGATTGGGAAAGATATTGTCTCGCTATTCTCCCTATTTAGAGGCTTCTCGTTAGGCAATATAAATATCTCATCCTCTGAGAAATTTATCTGTAAATTAGCATAACCATATGTTACTAGGAAGCTTGTCAGATAAGCTCTTCTAACAGTATCTTCATAGGTTTCTGAGCCGATAAAGTCCCAGTACCTTATTTTCCCATCCCTTAACACACGGCTCTTCAGCTCAAGCCATACTTTTTCCAGCTCGGCCATAAATGGCTCGCTTGAAAGAACCCCCTCCTTAATAACCTCTTCTCTAGTGACGCATTCAGTTTCAGTTTTAGTGTAGCCGATTTTCTGCCATCTAACGTTTAAGGGCGGAAGATCGCTCCAGTATTTTAGAGCTTCACGAAATCCTTTAATAGTTAGCTGTTCGAGCTCAATTATTGGACGCCAAACTTTAAGGAAGATTTCAGCCATTTTATCTACTGGCAGCCCACGCACCTTCTCCTCTATTAAGAAGGGATCCCTATAAAGAGCCGAAGCCCTCCGCTTAACCCATTCTCCCTGCATCCTTACAACTGAAGCTATACTATTTACGGCTTCAGCGTCTAAGCATAGATCCTCGGAATCCTTCCACATTGGAAAATAATCCCTTATCACTTTAACTAAGTCATCAACATCAACAATGTAGGGGTCTAAACCTTTAATTTCAACGGATCTACATAAGCCGATTATCCGTTGCAGCTCTTCCCTAGCCTCTTTTATGTCTCTCTGTTTCTCGCTTAACAGAGAGCCCACTAAATAACCTCCCTAATAAGAGATTTCCCATCAACATTTTGAACTGTTATTATATGAACATCTTTACCCTCAAAGAACATTTGGTTAGGTGTGATCGCAAGATACTGCGCTCCCTCATTCTTAACAGCCGATATCAGAAGATTCGCTATTATTTCACGGTTTCTCGGATCCATGTGGACGTCATACTCATCTATAGCCCTAAATGGGGATTTTATGTGTTTCTGGAGGGCCAATAGAAAAGCCATTGTCGCCGTACTCCTCTCGCCTCCGCTTTGAGAATATATGTTTAACGGTATTGGCTGAGAACCCTTAAATCCAACATAAATTTCTAGGCCTGCCGACTCAATATCATCTTCATTCACCAGACGCACAAAACCTGAGCCGGCAACTTGAGAGAGGATGTTTTGATACTCAACATTAACGCTTTCAAGGAGACTCTTAATGACGTTTCTCCATGCGTCCATGCGAACTCTAATCTCCCCTAATATCTTCTCGCGATTCTCGGCCGCTATCCTCGCCTTCTCTTTAAGCTCAAAATATAGCTTAGAATAGGATTCATACATCTTTTCAACCTCTTCAGAGACCTCTGCCATAGCCATTAAACGTCCATCTGTAATCCGAATTTCATCCAGAATCTCATTAGGACTCCTTAAAACAGCTATACGTGGACCTTTCTCCTCAGCCCTGCTAATAGCTTCCCTAAGACCTGACTCCAAAGTATACAGATTTTTGTTTAAGGCTTCAAGTTCACTTAGAAGTATTCTTCTTCTATAATTTAGAATAGCTAAGTTAACCTTATTCTCAACGAGAGCATTAATTACCTCGTCAATTTTCTCCTCAATCTTATGCAATTCATCTTTCATGTCTAGAAGGTTAACCTCTATATTGGCTAGCTTAATACTCGCTATCTCGCTAAGGTCTTTTACCTCATTGATCTTAGATTTAAGTGCGCTAAGCCAATCCTTTAAATCCTCGAAAAACTTTACTCCCTTTAAGAGCCCGGTACCTTCCACATTTATATTAGCGTTTATCATATCTCTCTGAAAAATTGCTGTAATATTCACTAGGTTCTTTTCAAATATCGAAAGGAGTTCTTCTAAGCCACCTGCTATCTCCCTAATTTTGAGAAGGTCGAAGTCGTATCTAGCCTTCTCCCTCTCAAGAGAAATTCTCTTCTCCAGAAGATCCCGCCACCTCTCTCTTAAGCTAGAAAATTCATCATTAAGTGACTTAATCAATCTTTCATGTTTATCAATGGTCTCTTCAACTTCCTTCAGCTCAGCCCTTTTAACATCTACCTCCATCCTTACCTTATTAATCTCCTCTTCCCTTCTAGTGACTTCAGCCCAAGCTAGTTCACGCTCCAGGAAGCGTTTCTTGAGGATCAATTGCTTTTTCTCTTGATAGCGCTCATACTGCTCACGCCAGTAAGCAAGGGTCTGCTCAACAGACTCAAGCATCTTATTAAGCGACTCTTCTTGGCTGGTTATCTTACTAAGTTTGCTCTGAGCCTCCAAAACGTTTTTTCGGAAAGACTCTAGTCCAACGGCTGACTCCACAAGTTTCAACTTCTCCTGGGGAGATAGAAGGATAAATTGTTCAGCCATATCCTGATGCATTATTATAAGCATGTTGTCCGGGTCAACATTAAAACGCGAGAGAAGCCTCAAAACTTCGGCTTTGCTTGCAGCAACGTTATCTATTTCAAACCAATATTTTCCATCACGCCTCAGAACTCTACTCAGGTAAATCTGATCCTTATTAATTTTAGGATATGGGCGCCTACCCTTAACTTTAGAGTTATTTAGAACTAAGGTTACACGTCCAATATCCTTACCCCACCTTATGAGGTCACTAAGCCTCTTAGAACGTTCAGTATAAGATTGCCCTAAAGCAACGGATATCCCCAAGAGGATCGAGGACTTACCAGCTCCATTGGGACCGCAGATTATGTTGACCCCGGGTTTAAGGGGTATCCTAGCATACTCATAGGACATAAAGTTCTCTAATATGATTTCGGATATTAGCATTCGTAGCCCTCTGAAACGAGTATAATGAGCAATCCTCTTTATTTAAGGATATTTAATGATGTCAGATAAAAGGTAAATCCCACTAAGTCCTTCTACTTTCAGCGGATAAAGTAACGTGAATTTAAAGAAAGATTTAAATAGATAGATATGAAATCGAGAGAACCCACGTGATAGATTTCTAAGAAAGGCTAACCTTGCCTTAAATGCACTACGTAAACGCTCATATAGTCTTCATCGGTCGTCGACTGATAACCAGCTCCCCTAATCTCCTCCATTGAGAGCCTGAGCCAGTAGCCGAAGGAGCCGCGTTCAACATTATCGGGATTAATTGAGCTTAAGTCGCTATAACCCTTCAGTTTCGCTACTTCTAAGAGAATGTATTTTGAAGCCCAATAATCTAGGGCAACAGGATCCGTGCTTGCGGCTATTATATTAACCCTAGTAGCTTCGTTGTAGGATGTGCTTGGCCCACCACGTGGTACGGCATTAACCCATATGGCATCAATTATGTTTAGGATTGGGAATCTTGTCTCAACCATTTCGGTTCCCATTCCGCCAGTGCCCACAGCATCATGGGCCCTAGCACCAAGCATAGACGTAAGCTTATCTGAAACTACCCCCATATAGTGCTTTACGCAGGCCGTAACACCATATATGCTATGAGTTTTCAGGACTGGAAAATTAATAACCTTAAGTCTCTCATAGTCGTATGTTTTACTCTCAGGATTCCACACGCCAAACTTAAAGCTTATGTATGTTCCAAATACCGTCTTAAATTTTGGATATGAGACCATTATTCCAGTTCTAGGATTCCTTGTAGCATTGACCACATATCCATCATCCATATCTCCTTCGAAGTATTCTTTAACCATCTTAGTGGTAATTCTATCCCAGAGATATGCTGAAACCTTATATCCCTTCCTGGCAAAGAAGTCTACAACACTCTGAATTGACTGCGAGATATTCTCAGCGTTGTTCCTACTCCAAGTAAAGCTTCCGCCAGTACCGAGAGGCCCATATTGCGCCTGCCCATTATCCGCCACAACTATTTCACCGACAAAACCATCTGGATGGCTGAGTATTGCCTGAATAAGCTCTTTAACAAGGTCTGTATTTGTTCCACCTCTCTCATCCCACTGGCTATTAACCTTTATTATTACGACGTCATTGGCATCTATTAAACCACTTGGGCCCTTATTCGCCCCAGGCGTCGGGGACTTATAGAATAATAAACCATATTTGCCCATCATCTCAATCAGCTTAAAGACGCCGCCATCGCCACCTCTAGTACCATTAACGACAAAAATGCTTGAGTGCGGTTCAAACTTGGCTATTTTGCTCTCGATTCTCAATCCAACCTCTCGCACTTCTCTCCTTCTTATGCCTTCCTGCACGCCCCATAATAATAGCGAAATGCCGAATACTGCAAGTATCACCGCCACAAGAATAACCTTCCTTTTTAGGCTGACTCTCCTAGAAAACCTATGATATAGCATGTGGAAGAAGGGGAAAATGTATATTGTTAGCCATAGGTAGGTGTTCGCTAGAGCTGCCCTCTGACATGGATAAACTATTCTTGAGGGTTTTGTTCCAGTTCTAAGGATAAGCCATAACAGGCTTAGTAACCCTACCACGAATGGATTAAAATATAGCCTACGTAACCTCTCGCATATCGAGGATAATCGCCTAAAAAGTTGTGGAGAAACCACCCTCACCTCATGTCACCCCTATACTGATTTTCACTAAGCTTGATATTTTTTCTCAAGATTAGTAATTTTAATATGCTTCCATAAAATATTCTTGTTTGATGCATTATGAGGCTTGAAGTTGAATATGATAAGTCTTCATTTGTAATAGAGATAGACGATCAATTTAGCCATGCTATCCATAATAAAATACCATTTACTACAAATCTAAACGTTTGGAAAGAGGAAATATATTTTCTAACTCCAATCGATATAGATGTTTCAGGGCTCTGCAGCTACTTAAAAGCTAAGCCCGGAGGATTATATTATTGGCCTGATGAAAGGGGATTCTGTATATTTTACGGGATTAGTCAACCGTACAGTTTCGTGTACCCATTAGGTTCATATGTAGGCGTTTTGGATGACTTAAGAAGAATTAAAGATGGGGTCGAAGCTAATGTCAAGCTTCACAAGATCTATGAACCCTACTCTGACATAGTTTCTAAGATAGAACCTTTAGGGTTCAAAGTCTCAACACCTATGCGTGATGGAGAAAGAATCATTGAAACCGTTAAGAACATCGAGGGAGAGAGAGTGGCATTCAGGATTTATGTGGAGAGTGGCTTACATATTGAGGGCGAACCAATCTTCCCACGAGATTATAACCCATTAACATTAAGGTTCATAGATAAGGTGAAGAAGCTAGTTGATGGAAGCAAATATGCTCGCTTAGATTTGAGCGAGGATGAATGGATCACCATAACAGGATTTATTAGCAGAGACCCAGATAAAATTCAAGAAGCCATAAGCGAGATGAGTAGGGTTTACTGTGAGATTATAAGGAGACTTCTAACGGATCAAATATAAGTTGAGGAAATAATCCCTCGCATCTAAAGGTTTATCAGCACTCCATCATCACCTTTAGTTAGAATAAAAATTCAGCTTTAGGTGTCAAGATGATTAAAGTTGGATGTTGCGGTTATCCGGTTTCTCAAAAAAGATACTATGAGGAATTCAGCTTAGTCGAACTGAACACCACGTTCTATAAATATCCGTCACAAACAACCGTCAGCAAGTGGCGAAGAAGCGCACCTAAAGACTTTGAGTTCACTGTAAAGGCGCATCAAGATATAAGCCATAAATATAAACTTGACGTAGAGAAGGCTGCTGAGCCATTTGAGAAGATTAAGCATATATGCCGCATTCTGGAGGCAAAGATTATACTTATACAGACTCCCGCCTCCTTCAGAATAAATAGTCTCGATGTTGCAAGGGAATTCTTTAAAAATATTAATCGCGAAAACTTCATTTTAGTTTGGGAGCCACGTGGACCATCTTGGGAAGATGAACATGGTTTTAGGAGACTTGGAGAGATTTTAAGCGAACTAGCAGTTACGCATGTAACCGACCCCCTGAAACTTATGCCAGCATATGTTTCTAGCGTAGCCTATTTTCGTCTTCATGGACTAGGTGATCGGATGTACTATTATCAGTATACTAATAATGAGCTAGAGAAGATTTACGAGAGGGTAAAAAAGTATGAGAGTTTGGAGGGGGGCGTGTATGTTCTCTTCAACAATTTGTCGATGTTTGAGGATGCTAGACGCTTTACATACTTTATCAAAAAAGGCTATTTTCCACGTTTACATGATAGCTTTGGCATAGATGCAGCAAAAGCCATCATAGATAGAGTACGCTATCCTACAACAAAGAAAACATTAATTGATAAGGTTGGTTGGAGGCTGATCGAGTTTGAGGATGGAAAACAGGTTAGGCTCAGCGAAATTTTAGCTAACGCGTCAGCAAAAACTTATAAGAGCTCAGAGGAAGTTCTTGCGGAGATAAAAGTTAAGTAAATTAACAACAGATAGTTGTTATACGCATCTTTTTAGTCTTCTATGAAGTCTTATGGATCGTTAAAGCAGATAGGCATATATGAGACAGCAAATTATCGCTAAAATTGCACCTATAAGCCCCCAAGCAGCCCACTCAGATGAAAATATTTGTGGGAAAATCTCAACAAGAATAGGTAATGCCCTAGAGTAAATTATATTGGCGATAGCTCCAAATATAAAGCCTGTAAATCCGATCATAAATAATATGAGCGCTATCCTAGACTTATGCCCCATAAACTTCCACCCCATTGATATATACTAGCCGAATTTTTCACGCTCAGCCTCAGCCTGCTTTGAGGTTACTAACTCTGGAAGCTTCTCCTTTACTTTCTCTTCAGCGACAAGTGCTGCTTCCTCAAGTATCTTCTGGGCTTCCTCACTCGCAGATCCTAAACTAAAGTCTGCCCCAGAGAGCTGACCAGCTTCAGTCATCACTTCATCAAGTAGGGTTTTTATTGCATCTATCTCCCGCTCAGCACCAGGCATAATGCTGGCTATGCCAGAGCGAACATCCTCTAAGATGCCTATTGCTGGCGCTATGGCTGCCGCCACATTGCCAACAAAAGTAATGGTGTTAAGACGTAATGATACTCTTTCGAGGGCCAATTTAGCATTAAGTATAAGATTCACAGTCCTCCTTACCTCTGCAAGCTCATTAGCATATACTATTGCTCTCTTTGCGTCGTGGTTTGAAAGCGCATCAATAATCTTTGAGAAGAGAGATTTATCCCTCTGACTCATATTGTTCATGGCGTTTTCAAGCGCCTGAATTTGCGCCTCTATGCGTTTAATTGCCAATGAGACCTTATACTTTAGTGGCTGTTGTGACTTTACGACCCCCACAATCTTACTTACCGCATTGTTCTCCGCATTCCCTTCCCACTCTTTGCTAAATCTTGACATTTAAATCACAAAGGGTGATCTGGCAGCCGAGAATATTTGAGCCTTATTATCATTGAGATGTTTACATAACTAATATGAGCATTAGCGTTCATCATATTCGCATTTTGTCTCTCTCAGGACATTTCTCATAAAGGGAGAGAAAACCCATTACAAGATTTATAGCTCTCGCACGGATCGCTATTAAAGCACACTTATCTGGAAGAGTTTAGCATGGAAAGAGAGTTCTTCTCTAATTTACCTATTCGATAATTCCCTCAGACCTCAGCTCCTTTAATGACTCATCAAATTTCTCTATTGTCATCTCAATATCTCTTTGCGTATGCGCAATTGATAAGATGAGCCTTGAACCCATTGGATGTATTCCTCTGTTTATTAGAGCTTTCTCCAAGACGCTTACAATCTTCTGGCTAGCCTCCCTCTTCCTCTGAAATCTCATGTAGCTCTCAATATCCGATACGACGAGATCCTCTGGACTTATACCAAAACCAACGTAGATTATTGATGGTGTCGTACCCCATGCTAAACCATTAATACGATTATCTTGAATTACATCATTTAAACCACGCTTCAACATTTCACCCTTCCTATTAATTGATGGATGGACCTTACCATCAAGTATTAGACCCAAACACGCATTACCAGCGGCGGCTGAGATTGGGTTGGCATTAAATGTTCCCGGATGACTTATCCGCCTAGGGTCACGTCTACCTTCAGCCTTAAATTCGAGCATGCTCAAATACTCCCTTCTCCCAGCAACAGCCCCACCAGGATAGCCGCCAGCGAGAATTTTGCCAAGCGTTGATATATCTGGCGTCACTCCATAACGCTCCTGTGCACCACCAGGCGCATCTCTAAAACCCGTAACAACCTCATCGAATATTAGGACAACACCATTGTCTGCTGTCACTTTTCTCAGATCTTTCAGAAACTTTTCATTAGTTGGTATTAGCCCCATCGATGCTCCTCCCGGCTCAAGTATAACGCATGCGACATCGCCGCCCTCGATAGTTTTCTCAACCGCCCCAATATCGTTTGGCGGCAAGGCAACAGTGTATTTGCATATTTCTGGCGGTACGCCTAGTGGATAACTCCCAGATAGAGGAGGAGAATAATCCGGATTATAGTCAACTATTGTGTAATCAAACCATCCATGGAAATGTGATAAAAATTTTATAATCTTTGACCGCCCGGTATATGCCCTTGCTATTCTTATCGCCATCATAGTTGCTTCCGTGCCAGAACTTGTGAACTCAACTAGACCACCACGCGCACATGGTATTAACTTCGTGACCTTCTCAGCCCATTGAATCTCAAGCTCATGTGAAGCACCTAGGTGCGTTCCTTTTCGAGCCTGCTCTACGACAGCCCTAGTTACTGTTGGATGAGCGTGTCCTAAGATGAGGGCTCCATGACCCATCCAGTAGTCTATATACTCATTTCCATCAACATCCCATTTCCTAGAACCTTTAGCCTTAACACAGTATATTGGCATCGGTTCGAAGTATCGGGCGTCGTGGGTTACACCCCTAGCGAAAACACTTCTAGCTCTACTATAGAGACCCTTAGATTTTGGATGTTTCTCCAAATATGTTAAATCTATTCTGCTTCCGGAAAACATTCTTAACACCTAGATATACTTCTCACAATACCAACATGTTACGAAACTTTTTAAAGTTTCTTATCCCCCGAAAAGAGTATAGAGATCCGGCAGCATGTAATGGCTGGGATGTACCGAGTTCAGCTGAAGATTAAGTGGGATTGTGAGGTATGATTGACGGGATATTCTTTGTGGGCCACGTTTCTATAGATAAAGTTCAAAATATTAACGGATCAAATACGCAGCCGGGTGGCGCCGCACTTTACGCTGCCATAGCAGCTAAAACTCTACTGGAAAATGTTTACTTGATCTCCGTTATTGGCAAAGATTATCCATTCTTAAGTGCGCTGAGCATGTTCCCCAGCCGTTACATAAGGGTATCAAGAACACCATCCACAAGATTCAGTATCAAATATAATGAGAAGTGGGAGGCAAAGTATCTGGAAGCGAATTATGGATCTGGGATTCACATATCGCCTTCAATCATACCATTAGGATCACTTGGTCCAGAGAGCATATTACATATTTCACCAATATCGCCATCTAAGGTTAAAAAGATCGTGGAGCTAGTTAGAGAGAAGAAACCTAAAGTGAAAATCTCCGTCAACACTTGGATAGGATATATTAGGGGAGAGAACAAGAAAACTCTTAGGGAAATTGCGCAGGAAGTCGATTTCTTCATATTAAACGATTCTGAGGCTAAGGCTCTTACGGAGACCAAAAGTCTATCAACCGCCCTAAAGACGCTGAAAGCAAAGATGCTTGTTATAACGCTTGGCGAGCTCGGCGCAATAATAAGTATGGATAATAGGGAAACCCAAATGGTGCCAGCCTTGAGAGTGCCTATTGAAAGGGTTATAGACACAACTGGAGCCGGAGACACATGGTGCGGCTCTTTCTTGGCAGCTTATAAGCGAACGGAAGATTTGATGAAATCTGTGATAGCAGCCTCAATAATCTCCAGCATAAAGTGCACTGGCTGGGGTTTCAGTAGGCTACTAAATCTAAAGTTTAGAAAAGTGGACGACATAATAGAGTACATTATTGGATTAAAGGAAGGGGGTGTGCAGAAAAAAATCCTAGATTACATAGCTAAGCAAAAGTGAAATCCCTTTAAACCAAATTGCTAATTATCGCTCAAAATGGGGCGAGAGAAGGCATGGCTCAGCAATCTTAAGAACCCCTATAACATTGGGTTAAAGTAGCCTAGCAAAACATTTCGGCTTTCAATTTAGGTTTTCTTTAATCTTTCTTTAATCCTTCCGGCATACGTATAAAGACCGGGACTAGAATTAAAAGGTCTGCCAAAAGTGGTAAAATGAGAACCATCTCCATATACCCCATGTTCCAGAGAAAACCTCCAATCAGTGATGCTATGGAACCTACGAAGTCTAATAGACCGCTTATTCCCTGAACCATCCCCCTCTTCTCGGCTGGAAAACTCTCCCAATACATTGTTATGAATGGTATAAAACTTATGCCGCCTATTCCACTTAATCCTACTGGACCCATAAGTCCTATCACCCCCAATATTCCGGCTAAGGCCAAAACTGTGTGGTTCGGTGCCCATATTAATATCAATGTGCCGGCATAGAGCATAGGGCGAAGAACTAAGAAGGTCTTTTTGCGCCCAATGCTATCAGCCAAATAGCCCATTGGGATCTGCAAAAGAAATTGAGCTAATATGCTTAAAGTGCCCATAAGTCCTAGAAATTGTTGGTCAGCGCCCTTCACATGAACAATCCATAATGGGATAAATGGTGCCGAGATTCCTCCTAAACGGATAATTGTTAAGGCTACCAGCCAATGTTTAAGCCACCTCTCGCTCTTTAGGAGCTCCCTATAGCCTCTAATTATGCTGAGCGTTAATGACATTGGATGCGAGAAAGTTTTTTGGATTGGTAGAGGTTCAAGCATTATTAAAACCAATATTAACGCTATTAAGGATGCTGCTAATTGTATGAAGTAAAGCGGCCTTATGCCCTCCACACTTATCCCGCCGAAAATGGAGACTATGGTCGCCGCAAAGTATGGGGCGAATAAAGCGGGTATAGCCCATATTGCACGTGAAAGGCTCATCGCTAGAGCTCTTCTCTCAGAAGGTGTTACCCCAACTATTATTATGTCGGTTAATGGCATGATAAGCCACATGCTAATCCTCATAAAAATTATAGCTGGGATCAGCATCCACCAGTTTAACGCGCAACCATATAGAAGGGCGACAAGCACTGAGAAAATTAACCCAAGGAGAAGCATCCTCTTAACGCCGAACCTACTTATGAAATAGCCCGCTGGAGCCGAGAAAGCTGAGCTAACCACTCCACCAACGCTCTTAAGCGAACCGAGCTCTATAGGGTTTGCTCCTAGAGCCACAGCGTAAAGCTGATTGTACTGCGCTGAAAGACCCGACGACCACGTTTGTAGACCTATAGAGAGGAGTAAAACCTTAAACCTCCTATCTAGGCGTCTAAGAATATTTGAAATCACCAGCATTCCTTCTTAGAGCGTCTTGAATTGGTCTCCGTTGTGCATGAAAAGTGAAAACTTAAAGCGCGCCCCCAGTTGCCATATCAACCATCCTCTGAATCTCTTTTTCAAGGTTTTTCGGTAATCCGAATATGCTCACGTCCATGAAGCCCCTTACAATTAAGGCTTCAGCCTCACTTTTTGAGAAGCCCCTAGCCATTAAATATTGAATCTGTTCCTCGGATATTTTTCCGACAGCAGCCTCATGCGACAGCTCCGCGCCTTTAGCCTTAGCCACGATCTCCGGCACGGCGTAGATCATGGCTTCATCTGAAAGTAGGAGACCCCTACATTCTAAGTGGGCTTTTGTGTCACTATGCTCTCCTTGCAGTAAACCTCTAGCATATATCTTCGCCTCATCGGTCGCTATGGTTCTAGATATAACCTCGCCTCTGCAGCCCTCATTCTGTAAAACTATTTTTGAGCCTACATCAATATACGACCTGCCAACGCCGTAAATTATCGTGTTGAACCTGGCGCGTGCATTAACGCCCCTGCAGTATGCCACCGGATACATCTGTAGGCTCTTAAGAGGCTTAAAGCACATATAGTTGCTCACGAATAAGCCATTATCCTCTATTATGGCGCCGGATCTAGGCCTAGAATCGAAGTTTTGGGCCCAATTATGGATCATGGTGAACGTTAGTTTTGCATCCTCCTTAACATAGAACTCTGTTATACCGACGTGGAGGCCACGCTGAACAGTGGAGTGAAGCGTGCACCCGGTTATTATTTGTGCCTCTGAGCCGGGCTCAGCGATAACTATATTATGGACGTTCTGATTTAAGTTATCGGTTGAAATAAATAGGCATGCCTGAAGCGGTATTGTAACCTTCTGGTCTTCAAGTATTCTGATAAAGTATCCTTGATCCCAATAAAGCTCCGCTAGAGCAGTGTATTTATCCATGTCAACGCTAATTATTTTCCACCAATAATCTTTCAGCCAAACATATTTTTTAAGAGCCTCCTTTACACTCATGATTTCAACTTTATTCTCGAAAATCTCCTGAACAGCTTTAAAGATAACCGAGTGATCTATCTGGAAGAAGGTTGCAGCCCTATTTTCCTGCTCCGGCAGAACACCCACTTCAATAGCTTTCTCCAGAATTTCCTTTGGAAGGCTCGATATTGGGCAAGGCTCCCAGTTTTTAGGCTGCCTAGAGTACTGGCTTATGTCTAAATCAGGGCCGAATGGGGATGGCTTATTTATAGCTCGCAGCGCTGCGTTCTTATTTTCAGACATTTTTCGCACCACGCATAACCCTCATTTAATATTTGACCCAGTATTTTTGTCGGATGGCCAGAGCAAGCTATTGTGCCATTCATTAAAACATGTGCTATATCAGCATTAATATACTGTAATATGATGCCTAGATGCGTTATTATTAGAGCTGAGCGATCTTTAAGCGCTTCATTGATAACGTTCCCCAAAACCCTCAGGTTTTCAACATCGACCCCTGAATCTGGCTCATCAAGTATTAATAATCTTCCATTCTGAGCAAGAGCTTGAAGTATCTCAGACTTTTTAATCTCTCCGCCGGAGAAGCCAAAATTTACGTCTCTTTCAAGGAAGCTGACTGGAAGATTAACTTTTGTAAGAAGATCATTAATTTTCTTCTCGCTCTGCGTTAAGTGTTTAAGTATGCCGCCAAGCTTTACCCCTCTTATTGCTGGCGGATTCTGGAAGGCTACGCTTATGCCCATCTTAACCCTCTCATTTGTTGGGAGATAAGTTATATCTTTACCCCTGAATAATATCCTTCCGGAAACAATCCTGTATGCTGGAAAACCCAATATTGCCATTATTAACGAACTCTTTCCAGATCCGTTTGGCCCAAAGAGAACGTGGACTTCACCCTCAAATATCTGCAAGTTAACGTCATTAAGTATTCTCTTTCCAGAGACTTCAACGCTTAAGTTCTGCACCTCTAGTATTGCTTCCCTCATATAAACTCTACCTTACCTTATTAGGCTTGCAGCCAACTAATTAATGTTTCTCCGTGATTTTACAGATGAGGGTAGAGTGATCTCTATACGGGCTTTCTGCCTATTAATTTCCCGAATTATATTGGGGTCAACCTTTGGCTTCCTATCAAAAGTATATAGTCCATTTGCTTCCTGCTCTATGTCATACAGTTGTGTATAACAGAAGCCTGAAATATTCTCATTAAAAAGCAAACTCTCCGTTAACACCCTATATCGTGCGATAAATTCCTCAATCGTCTTAGGCCTCTCACCATATCCCCAACTCTCGCCCGGCTTCGCCTCCCAAGGATTCCACCAGGTTCCACCATATTCACTTACGATAAACGGCTGACCTTTATAAGGCATATTTTCTAAGAACCCTGGCCGCGGCTTAAATATGGAGACTTTTTCAGGTAAGTTTGCATAATGCTCCTTAAATATTACTGGATTTTGCTCGTAGTCGTGGGCATCATATATATCTATTTCTTCGCTAACATGCGTATAGCCGCTGCAATCAATAATTAAGCGTGTTGGATCCATTACTTTAGTTATATAAGTAACCCTTCGAATAAACTCGACGCATGCCTGATCATTGACGCTAATTATCCTTTCGTTGAATGGGGTCCATATTATAATGGATGGATGATTGAAGTCCCTCTTTACTACGCTGATCCACTCATCTAATAGGGAGTCTCTGGCAGTTGCATTAGATAAGTCTGCACCCCAGTCTGGAAACTCGCCAGCAACTAAATAGCCAAGCTTATCAGCCCAGTAAAGGAAACGCGGCTCAAAAACCTTCTGGTGGAGCCTTGCGCCGTCAAACCCCATGTCTTTTGCCAATTCTATATCGCGTCTTAAAGCGTCATCTGAAGGTGCAGTATAAATGCCATCCGGATAATATCCTTGGTCCAGAACAAACCTTAAGAAGCGTACCTGATTGTTAAGTAGAATTTTGTTTTTAAATCTTCGTATTTCGCGAAAGCCTACATAAGAACTGACCTCATCGATTAAACTGTCCCCTGAAGCCAGCCTAAGTACCAAGTTATATAGGTGTGGATCTTCAGGAGACCATAAATGCACGTCCGGAACCCTCATGCAAATATGGTTTACTCGCTTAAACGATAGTATTTTAGCCTCAGCAATTATCTTGTTTCCATCATAGACTTGGGCTGAAAACTCGCACTCACCCTCATCGCCCCCAATGTGAAATTCTAGGAAAAGCTCCTCAGAACTTGGCTCCGCAATCACCTTAAAGTACTTTATATATTGCCGCGGAACGGATTCTAACCAAACGGTCTGCCATATACCTGTTACCCGCGTATAAAGGCATCCATATGATTTTAGACGGTGACTCTGTTTACCAGTAGGCTGAAGCCCGCTCCTACATTCGTCTATAGCCCAAACAGTAAGCTCGTTTTCGCCCGGCTCCAGCAATTCTGTTATATCAAACGAGAAGGGTGTGAAACCCCCTTTATGGAAGCCTGCCATATGACCATTAACCCAAACTGTTGCCTTGTAATCTACTGCGCCGAAGTGAAGCAGCACACGTCCATCAAGCCACTTGTCCGGGATCTTGAAGAACCTCCTGTACCAAACGGACTCCATAAAATCCTTTTCCCCAATGCCGGAGAGAGGACTTTCAGGTGGAAATGGCACGATTATCCTCCTAGATAGGTCTCTTCCACTATTCCAGCCCTTTTCAAGCCCGCTCTTAGCGTTATCTATCTCAAATTGCCATTCGCCGTTGAGGTTTATCCAGTTTTTTCTTTCAAAATCTGGTCTAGGATGCTCAGGCCTCGGGACGCTCAAGCCAAATCACTCTACCTTACGCCTATTTTATATAGGTGTGAGAGAACTTCAAATATAATTTTAGCGGCCTGCACGGATGTTACGCCGGAGTCGTAATGTGGCGCCACCTCTACTAAATCAAATATAGCTAGGCGTTGATCACATACATTGAGCAAAATATCTAAGAGCATGCTCGTTGAGAGCCCCTCCGGCTCAGGATTTTGAACCGCTGGCGCATATGCAGGGTCTAAAACATCCATGTCAATCGTAATATAGACCTTGTTGCAGCCGCATACCGCATCTTTAATCTCCCGCGAAATATCTTCTAGACTGGCACGCATAATTTTATGTGAGGTTATATACTTAATGTTGTCAGCGCTAAATAGATATGTTATCTCCTCCTTACAAGCAGCCCTAATCCCAACCTCAATAATCTTCCTAGGTTTAACTTCCTCGTTTATCCTGCGCATGAATGTGGCGTGGCATATTTTTTCATCCAAATACTTGTCCCTTAAGTCTAGATGGGCATCAAAGCTAATTAATGCAAAGTCTCCACCAATGCTCCTGGATGCCCCGAGAGTTATTGTGTGCTCACCGCCAATAATTACTGGGATCTTATTCATTCCAACTATCTCTCGACAGACAAGATTTAATCTCCTCAATGTCTCCTCTAAACTTCCACTGACATGTAAGTCGCCAGCATCATGTAGACTTAAATCTTCAATATCAACATTCGATCTGAAACTATATGTCTCTATGTTAAGGGAAGCTTCTCTAATTGCCGTCGGCGCGAATCTGGCTCCTGAACGATATGTACTTGTAGCGTCAAAGGGTACGCCGAGAATCACGTACTTCGCTTCTTCGAGATCTTTTTGGTAGCCGCTGAAAAATAGTGTTGCCGAGGTAAATAGTTTAAGGTAGCTCATGCACTATTCCCTCAACACCAAATATTTATAAGCCGATAAGCGTAAAATCATAGATATTTGTTTACTGAAGATAGCGGGAGCTTAAATTGAGTGGAGACAGGAATGCTATATCTAAACGTACCTATATATTGTCGATATCTTGTCTCATAGCAGGAGTAATACTAATAATTATGGCAACTCAATCAAAATATATGCCTTTTCACCTAACTTTCATTGGAACACTAAATATTATTGTATCTTATGGCATAACGGTTAGGGAAAAGTGGGCACTTTATTTAGCGCTTTTCACATCATTAGTGAGCCTCCTATTCGGCCTCATTACATTGGCAGCAATAGTATTCCTCGGAGTACAATATGATTTCATAAACATACTAATATTGTTAGCGATAATCCTCTACATCGCCCTCTCCTCAGCCCTATTATTACATGTCATTTTTCAGGGAATAAGTTTCTACAAATCCTCTTAACCAAAATCAATTTATTTTTGATAGGGGTTAAAATGCATTGAGAATAAATGTATTCTGTAGGACTTCCATCTAAGTTTCGTAAAACCGTTAGGGTACCCGCAGAGCGGCTTTATGAAGTTTTACCTCAGATCTCTAGAGAAAGGATTTTGATGGAAGATGAAGGAAAGAGGATATATGAGACTAGCGTTGGTAAAGGGATTTGCGCCACAGTTAGAATGCAGTTAATTCCCGAGGGAGAAGTTAGCTCGATTGAGTTCGACTTTAGCTATCGCAGGCTTATATTCGCTATACTGGCTCTCATAGCATCCCTAATTATAGTAGGCTTATCTTTATCTTCGCTGATGCCGCCCTTCCTATTGGCAACATTATCATTCGTGGCGTTATCCATAATATCATTATTCATAATATTATGGATGAAAGAGGAACTGAATGAATTCTTAAAGAATATTAATGAAATCCTCTTAGCTTTGGAAAGCGAATATAGTAGAAGAAAGCTTATGGAGGACAAAATCAGATGGAGAAGCGCTTCGGTAGACGCTGAGAAACTATACAGAGAATTACACGAAAAATATATTAAGACTTGGGGAAGCGCATTCATCCTAGAATATAAAATTAGAGAGTATATGGACAGATTGGGGTTAACGAGAGACGAAGCCATAATGAAGGTGTCTGAGGAGGAAGGTCTTCTTTAAGATCTTTTGAGACTTCTTAAACAATACCTAACGTATGTAAAAGATATAAGCGACACTGACCAAGCCGCAATATTTTGGCATAGCAAATACTTCCACATAGGATCTATATTCATCGCCTGCTCAATTAGAGGTTGAAAGGTTTTCCAGAATGAAAATGCGCTGGGGCCCATAAGAGCGCTAACGATGGCTGAGGTTATTTGTCTAAATTGGGCAACTAAAGCCCTAAAGAGACCATTACTCAAATAAAGGTTCACGGCAAATCTATGGATAAATATGGGATGTAATAGTGCCAAGACTATAAGTAGGGAGAGACAGAACAATGATACTGCAATGAAGCAGTTTTCAAAAACCCTATAATATGAGATAAAATAGAGTGCTGCGCCACTACGGGCGCTCGTCCACGTCTTCTTAGATGGGCGCACTGTAGGCAAACTTCTCGTAATATAGTGTATGTTAAGTAGAATTATGAGCGTGACAGTAAGTGGAATAAGATAAAATAAGACAATCACATGTAGGTCTGCAATAAGGCTTATTGAGAGCTCGTAAGTGAAGAGGGCCACCAAAAGGTACTGAGCCAAAAAGACAATGGCAGCGCATAAAACGTAAATGCTAATTTCCCTTAAGTCTAAAGATTTATGGGCAGACATCCTTCACCCACTTCTAAAGTTAAATACGCCGGGTTAATTAATACTATTGGAGTATAATTAAGCGCTATTTAGTCAACCTCTGTATTATATTTCCTTTCGAGTCATATATTTCAACAATTAAGTTTATCGGTTTCCACGCATGCGTAGCGCAGCTTAGGCATGGATCGAAGGCGCGTATAACTGCTTCAATCCTATTCAACAGATCCCTGCTGGCAGCCCCACCATTGATATATCTCTTCGCCGCTTGAGTTATAGCAATGTTGAATGCCAAGTTATTGTGCTCAGTTGCAATTATCAGATTAGCTTGCTCAACCAAACCGCGCCTATTAACCTTATAGTGATGTATAAGTGTGCCTCTTGGAGCCTCAACTACGCCGACTCCTATATGCTTATTGACTGAAGCCATCGCCTGAATATTATCAGAGTATGTTTCTGGATTATCTAAGATTTCCTTAACCTTCTCTATGCAGAAAAGCATCTCAATTAAGCGTGCATAATGGTATAGTAGTGTGTTCTGAACCACATGATTTTCTCCCCACTCTCTGAATTCTTCTAGCTCTTTATCGGCTAATGGTGTGCCGCATTTGGAAACTATATTAAGTCTCGCCAGCGGGCCAACCCTATATACTCCTCTCGGATAGCCCAATGGCTTATAATATGGAAACTTCATGTAAGACCAATTTTCAACTGCCTCGCCGATATATTCATAATATCTTTTTGGATCAGCTTTATTAACAACTATCTGCCCCTTTTCATCAACAATTCTAAGTAGCCCGTCATAATGCTCCAGTTCACCATGGGGTGTAACTAAACCCATATAGTATGTTGGAAAGTCTCCAAAGCTTTCTATTTCACAGCTTAAATCTTTCATGATTCTTTTGAATTTAGAGATGTTCTCAAGCGTCATAGTTAATATATCATTGTATTCGCTCATGATTTTTTCAGCTTTATCTTTAGATAACGGTGACCTAACGCCTCCCGGAACAATCCACTCGCTTGAATGAATTCTTTTTCCAGATAAATATTCGATTATTTTTTGCCCAAATGCTCTAATCTTTATGCCTTGCTTCATTACCTCAGGATGATTTTCTATTAAATAGAAAATGTTCCTCTTATGCGGGTCAAAGTCCATGCCCAAAAGGAAATCTGGTAGCGATAAAAAGAAGAAACTCAATGCATGGGATTGAATGATTTGCCCCATATGCATCAGGCGCCTAAGTAGGATAGCTGTTTCGGGAATATCAACAGATAATATGTCGTCGCATGCCTTCGCCGATGCAAGAAGATGGCTAACAGGACATATCCCGCAAATTCTGGACATTATGCTTGGCATCTCATAAAACGGTCGCCCCTCACAAAACTTTTCAAACCCACGAAAGTCAGTCACATGAAACCTGGCTTCTCTGACAGATCCATCGTTATTTAAATGTATAGTCACCTTTGCGTGACCCTCAATTCTCGTAACTGGACTTATCTCTATTATGCTGCTTCTTTCCCTATCCATATTTGGCTTTACCCTCCATAACTGGCGTTCTGCCAGCCAAAACTTCAGTTAACACGTAATTTATAAGAGAAGCTGGAGGCGGGCAGCCTGGAATATAATAGTCAACTTTAATAACTTCATTTAGTGGGAGGACACGTCTCAATAATTTCGGGACCTCTGTTGGAATTATAGGATTTTTATCTGCTGTCTCGACATAAGCTCTTTTAAGAACCTCCTCAGGACTATTGTTAATAATATTTCTCATGGCTGGCACATTTCCCGTTATTGCGCAGTCGCCAATAGCTATAAGGATCTTTGTACGCTCCCTGACTTTTTTAAGTAGCTCCATTTGCTCAACATTTCCAATGGCACCCTCAACAATCGTTACATCAACATCATCTGGAAAGACTTTAACATCTGTAAGCGGGCTATAAACTAAGTTAATTTTCTGAGATAGATCTATTAGTAGCTCATCTTGGTCTAAAAATGACATATGACAGCCCGAGCAACCACTAAGCCAAACTGTCGCAAAATTAATCCTTTTTTCCCTGCTCATTAACGTCTCCTCCTAAGAAGTATGAATTGCGCTATATCCTTATTTTTCGTCCTTGAGATAGGCTCGTCTCTGACATATATTGCTCCAACGGGACATACTCTAGCGCATTTTCTACATGATGTGCATGATATAGAAGAACCCCAGTCGTCATCGATGTCTATTATTATCTGAGAATCTTTTCCTCTCATCTTTATATCTAAAGCATGAACACCCTCAATCTCATCGCATACTCTCAAGCACCGAGTACATAAGATACACCTGTTGTTATCTAAGACTAGGAAGCTATGCGACAAGTCGATCTTTTGACTTTTCCATTCTCGCTCAACCCTTAAATGATCAACGCCAAACTCTCTTGCCAAGTCCTGTAGCTCGCAATTGCCGTTTGCAATGCAAATAGCGCATATATGTGGTTTCTCCGACAGCAGAAGTTCTATGGTCATCTTCCTATATTTTCTCAGCTTTGGCGAGTCTGTAGTAACTTCCATCCCATTACTAACCGGGGTTGTGCATGCTGGGAAAAGCCTCGGCGAGCCTTTAACCTCAACTATGCAAAGGCGGCAGCCACCATAACTGCTTAAACCATCCAAATAACATAACGCCGGAATCTTTATTCCAGCTCTTTTCGCAGCACTTAAAATAGTTTCTCCTTCATTAGCCGTTACTTCCACACCATCTATTTTTAATTTAACTACCCCAGTTCCACTCATATTTCAGCCTCCAGCCTAAAGCATTTACCAGCCGGGCATTTCTTATCAACTATGTGGGCAATATATTCGTCCCTAAAGTAACGTAATGTTGTTAGAATTGGATTTGGAGCTGTTTGACCTAAGCCGCAAAGACTTACATCCCTCACATATTCACCTAGCTCCTGGAGAAGATCCAAATCTTCTAATCTACCTTCACCCCTCATAATCCTCTCAAGAATATTCCTCATCTTCAGCAATCCAACCCTACAGGGAACACATTTGCCGCACGACTCATCAACACAAAAGTCCGTAAAGAACCAGGCAGTATCAACCATGCATGACTCATCATCGATAACAACTATTCCGCCAGAGCCCATAATGGCGCCAGCTTTAGTTAGCGACTCATAATCTATTGGCAAATCCAGCGCACTCTCCGGTAAACACCCGCCGGAGGGGCCGCCAACCAGCACGGCCTTAAACTTTCTTCCCGCCGGAACCCCTCCACCAATCTCAAACACTATCTCCCTAAGCGTTATGCCCATTGGAACCTCGATTAGACCAGGGTTATTGACTTTACCAGTTAATGAGAAGCATTTTGTTCCAGTACACTTAGGTGTTCCTATTTTAGCGAACCAATTTCCACCATTAAGTATTATAAGCGGCACATTTGCTAGCGTTTCAACATTCTGTATTAACGTAGGTTTCCCCCATAATCCTGAAGTGGCCGGATATGGTGGACGCGGCCTAGGCGTTGCCCTCCGACCCTCTATAGATGCAAGTATACCCGTTTCTTCTCCAGCAACGAAAGCTCCTGCCCCCATTCTTAACTCTATATCAAAGTTAAACTGGGTCTCAAGAATATTCTCCCCTACAAGATTCATTGACTTTGCCTGTTTCAGAGCTTCCCTCAAAGTTTGGACCGCTAAAGGATACTCAGCTCTGACATAAATGTAGCCTTTCTCTGCCCCAACAGCATAGGCTGCTATCGTCATGCCTTCAATTATCGCATGCGGATCGGCTTCGGCAAGAGTTCTGTTCGCGAAGACTCCAGGGTCGCCTTCGTCCAAATTTGCAATAACATATTTTGGCGTGGCTTTCTCCCTAGCAACAAAATTCCATTTCTGCCCTGTTGGAAAGCCAGCCCCACCGCGCCCTCTCAACCCGCTTGCAATAACCTCATCTATAACCTCTTTCGGAGTCATCTTAGTTAGGCATTTAATTAGCGCGGAGTAGCCGCCCACCATTATATATTCCTCTATTCTTAGGGGGTCTATCCTGCCGGCATTTCTTAAGACAAGCCTATACTGCTTTTTAAAGAAAGCTTCATTTGCATATAGTAACTCCTTTACTGGTTCGCCAGAAATTATGTGGCGCTTAACTATCTCCTTGGCATTCTCAGGAGTAATATTTTGATAGAGAAAGCCGCCTGGCTCTATTAAAGCCACCGGTCCAACAGAGCATGTCCCTATGCATCCAGTCCTAGATACTTTACACTCTCCCTCAAGCCCATACTCTTTAATGGCGCTTTCAAATGCTTTTAAAACCTGCAGTGCGCCGAAGGGTAGACATCCGCTTGAACAGCAAACATTTATTCTAGACTTATATGCCCTTTGCTTCTCAGCCTCTCTTTCAGCCACCCTTAAAATATCATCTGGCTTCAACAACCCCTCCTCCAAGAACCTTCCTTATTCTCTCTAAAACAGCTTCCTTCGTAGCCCTTCCAATAACTTCACCATCTATAGTTATATTTGGAGCCATCGCACAGGCCCCAATACAGCGAGTAATAAATAATGAGATTCTTCCATCAGGACTGGACCCCCCGCGCTTAATATTAAATTCTCTCTCAATCGCCGACACTATTTCCTCAACGCCCTTCACATAACATGCCGTACCCATACATGCTGAGATAACGTGCTCTCCGGGTCTTCTAAATTTAAAGAGATTATAGAATGAAGCAACTCCATAAACGTGGCTTGGAGGAAGATTTAAGCGGCTGGATATATAGTTAAGAAGGTTTTTGTCAAAGTAACCGTATAATTCATGTGCCATATGGAGGATCTCAAGAAGAGCACTTTTATCGTATCCATGTTCCCGCATAATCCGCTCAAGCATCTGTAACCGTCTATCTTCAGACGACAAGTCTTATATACCCCGCCTAATCAGGTGCTTTATGCCATATCTTAATTATTTTTGAGAAAATAAGCTAGAAATATTTAAGAGTTTATTCATTATGTTTAACTTAATACTAACTTAATAGCATCGTTTTTAGGGTACGTGTGGCTTTACAGCGATATTTACTTCGCCACTTGAACTCACAATTATCAAACCAATGGGTAGATTAATTGCATCCAATATTCTCCTTAATTTGTCTGTGTACGGATGGCCTTCTGGAACAGCTATATATGTTGGAGCAAAACCGCTCTCAATGCAGTAAGCTAAGCACCGGCCTAAGCCGCTATAATAGTCGGATAATTGATCGCCAATCTTAGTTATTATACAGTACGCCAATCTATAACCTATGCTGTAGCTATCTTCAATATCGTAAACCTCAATTCTATCCTCCTCTGAGCGGATTATACTTGTCGGAAAAATTGAGGATAACCACTTGGATAGAACCTCGGAAATACTACTACTAATCATTATTATTGTCCACCTATCTATTAATTTTTTAAACGCAATTTCATCCTTAAACTATATCCTACTACTTATTAATAATTTTTGGGTACCCTCGCAACTGCCTTATAAGAGTAGATATCATAATGAAGAGTGCTACAAGAAAAGCTGATAGGAGCATGATTACTTGTGATAGGAATTCCAAAGAAGGCATGCTAAGCTCCTTTGACAGCAGTCTTATAACAACGCCTAAGGATATTGATCCTAGGCAGAAAGCAAAAGCTGTTTTAAATTTAGTTTCATCTACGTGTTTTACCGCTGAAATGCCAACCTGCAAGCCGATAAAAGAACCGATAAATGTTAGAGCAGCTATTTGGAAGAGAACATTTCCTTTTGTAGCATGAGTGAATGAAGCGTAAGCACAATTCAGCACCATTTGAAAGGCGCATGTTCCAACAGCGATAGGAGGACTATATCCGATAACATATATCAGGATAGGAACAAGTATGAAGCCCCCACCCGCCCCCAAAAACCCGGCTAAAAAGCCCGTACATAAGCCTATTAAAACTATTATCCAAAGGGATATTGGTCCAGACTCCGATTTTGGTAAATCAATTACTGGTGGAATTCTAACTCTACGAACTTTATCCTTTAAAAGATTTCTTCTTTTACTTTCTTGTCTATTAGCCCTGTATTTCTCGTAAAAAATGCAGAGAGAGATTAAACCTAAAATCACAGCGTAGGATAAACTCACAATGAAATTTAAATAATATGTTCCAGTTCTCTTCAAATATTCAATTAGCTGCGCTCCCGCCTCTGCCCCAAAGAAAGAAAAGACGGCAATTATTAAACCCGACCTCAGATCAATATTACCTAAACGCTTATGCTTAACTAATGCAGCTATAGAGGACATAAATATTTGTGTCATGGTTGTTCCAATAGACAGATTAGCGGGAAAGCCTAAACTAATAAGAAAAGGTGTGAGAATAAAACCTCCACCGAAACCAAAGAAGCCGGATAAGACGCCAACAATAAAACTTACACCGATAAGAAGAGAGATCAAGCCTAGATCCATCAATGATAGTCCTCCAAACAAAAAAGAAGAAAGGGAAGAGGTTTTTAACGATTTCCCTAGCTTTTTACTCTCGTAACCTGCCCTCTAACTTGCTTACCCACTTGTTATACTCTCTTGCACTTAGTAGATCACTTAGCTCTTCTTCAAGGACCGCCGAATTCTTTGGTTTAATCTCCAGAATCCAGCCCTTACCATAAGGATCCTCATTTATAAGTCGCGGATCATTCTTCAAATCCTCATTTATCTTGACTATCTTTCCACTGACCGGCGCATATATGTCAAACATAAACATCCAAGTTTCAACGACACCTACTGGCTCCATTTTGCTAATCTCTTTTCCAACAGGGTCCGTCATAACGTGAACTATGCCCTTTAAATGGTGGGCAGCATAATCAGAGATACCTACACGTACATTTCCCTCAGGGGTTATCTGGGCCCAAGTATGCTTCGGCGTATAGAGAATTTGTTCCTTTACCGTCGCCAGAACTTCTTTTCTTCTCTCGACTGGAACGCCTTTAGCGCGTAATACCTCATCTAAGCGTAGTCTTATGGCTTCAGAGACAAACTCTGATATGCTTCTATAACGTCCTGTTTTAACGACTTTCTCAACTTCCTCCATTAACTCTTGCCTTACACTCACGGTTTTCCATTTAGGCATACATTTCACCCTCCTTTACACTTGAGTGATATATAACATAAGCGAAAAATATATATTTGCCGCAAATAGAATAATTATTGGTAAATATAATATATAGGTGGAGAGTAGTGGAGAGCAGAAAATTACAAAGAGTTGGCCGCTCAACTATAACTGTCTCACTGCCAAATAAATGGGTCAAAGAGAACGGCATTAAGCCAGGCGATATAGTCTTTATAGTGCCGGATAAAAATGGCGCATTAAAGATTATGCCAAGTCAATTATTCCATGAAGGCGAGGTTGAAGAAGAGTATATTATTGATGTTGATGCATGTGATGGAAGCAGTATGCTTGAAAGATTAATTGTTGGCAGTTATATTCTTGGATGCAGCGTAATCACGGTAGTTTCATCAAACCGCATACATAAGACCCACATAGATACGGTTCGAAGAATAACGCGCAAACTCATTGGTTTAGGCATAATTGAGGAAAATCCAAACTCTATACTTTTACAATGTTCTTTAGATCCAGCTAAATTTAAGATTGATATGCTAATTAGACGCCTATCTATAATTTCTTCAACAGTGCTCTCCAAAGCCATCCAAGCCCTAGTAGAGAATGACGAGTCCTTAATTAAGGAAGCTATTGAGCATGAAGATGAGGCAGATACAATTTATTACTTAGGCACACGCTTACTATTACATGCTCAAAAGAACTTTGATGTTGCTGAAAAATTAGGCATATCTGATGTGCTTCTCATACCGGCTATGCGATTAATACTGCAGGCTCTAGAGCTTATAGGTGATTGCTCTGAGGATATAGCGAAAAAAGTTATAGCTTTCAAAGTTTATAGGGATAGAGTAAGCGAACCTATTTTGAAGAGACTTTTTGAATTTAGCGAGGCTGTCAAAACAGTGTTTCAAAGAGCTATCGACTGTTTCTTCACAGGGGATATCAAGATTGCGAATAGTATACTTGATATGAGGAGTGCCCTTAATATTGAGGCTGAGAGACTCATGCAGGAGCTTCCAGAGATACCTTATTTAAGGGCGATGGTTTCGGGTCTAACCAACATAATAAATATTGGAGCAATATGCGCAAATATAGCTATAAACAAGGCAATTCATGAACATAACAAGCATGTTAGGGACGTCGTCAAAATAATTAGGCATATCCATCCAAGAAATTAGCATTCAAAAGGACTTATAAAGCAGCTAAATAATTTAAGCCTAAAAATAGCCATATAGTGGATAGGCTTATGTAACAAAAGTCTAAAATACTCTTTTTTAGCCATCATCAACCTCCTTAAAAATACAATTCTAATATAGGCTACTAAATTAATTGGTTAGCTGGTTTAAAGGCATGAAATTATGAAATTTTTCTTAGAAATAATAAATAGTCTCTACTCTTAAAGCAAATTGCGAAAAAACTATATACGTGGATTTTAAGGAATTGTCATTGGTGTCGTTATGGTTCTGAAGCTCGCTATTGTCGGATGTGGGGGTATGGCTGAATCTCACCTAAGGGCCTATATCGCTATTAAGCAGAAGGAGCCTGAGAAATTTGAGTTTGCAGCTATGTGCGACCACGTGTTATCTTCAGCTGAAAAGTTTGCTAATATTGCAGCTCAAAACCAAACTTTTAAGCCTAGGATATATGGCAGCCTAGAAGATATGCTCTCCAAGGAGGATGTCGATGCTGTAGATATTTGTACACCTCACTCAGAGCATCATAAAGTTGCTATAGCATGCCTGAATGCTGGAGCAAATGTTATGGTTGAGAAGCCTTTTGGGGTAACCGTGAAGGCCAGCAAAGCCATTATAGAAGCCGCAAAAAGGAATAATAAAATTGTCGCAGTAGCTGAGAACATTAGGCGGGGTTTAAGCCAGAGAACAGCGCACTGGATCATAAATGAACTGAAAATGTTGGGTGAACCTAGATTATTCTTTGCTCAGCATGCCAGCTGGCAAGACCCCGCAGAGGAGAGAATTTGGCATTGGAGAATTGAGAGAATGCTTAGCGGAGGCGGAATGGTTATGGATAGTGGGGCGCATTTCGCCGATATGCTAAGATATCTATATGGAGACCCTGAAACGATATATGCCAAGGTTACGCAATTCGAAAGATGGCCACATAGGAAGGGAGATAGGATAATCTATGACGAGCGGGAGGACAGCTGGATAGCTGTAATATCCTTTAAAAGCGGCCTAACATGCACTTGGAGCTGGACTATAGCGGCCCCAGGATATAGCTACACGAACGTAGTGCATTATGGTAGTAGAGGGTGCTTACTGGATCACGGTGACGTTTTTCATGGACCCTTCGATAATGCTGAAATTATCATTCAAGAGGGATCTAAGAAAATTATTTACCCCATGAGAACAATTGAGAGGGAATATTTAAACTCCTTAGATGACGAAAGAAAGAGGAGACTTTTTCCACATGGCATTACAAATGGGGTTTTTGTTGAATGCTACGATTTCTTAGAGGCCATTGAAAAGGGGAGGAAACCTGAAGTTGATGGTGAAGAGGGGCTCAAGGCTAAAGCTATATGCGAAGCAATATATGAGTCAGCTTACTTAGGCCAACCAGTAAACTACAGAGATGTTCTAGAAGGAAGAATTGAAGCATATCAAAAACCCATTAACGAATACTTCAACCTTTAACGCTTCATTGGCATTGCATATTTCTTATCATTAAAACGTAGTCCAGAGACATAGCTTTGCCATCTTTTCTACTTCTTTGAAGAAAACCAAAGAAATGGATTTATCTCTGTTTCCGACAAATTATTTTTTAGGTACACTAAATTCGCATGCGGGGGTGTCCGAGTGGTCAAAGGAGGCAGGCTTAGGACCTGCTGCCGTAGGGCTGCGTGGGTTCGAACCCCACCCCCCGCACCAATACTGCACCTCTGCAAATAGTTCTTTATTGGATTTTGGATTATGGTTGATTAAGAGGGGTAATAGGGAAAGCACAGTTAAAAGGAAGCTGAGGATTATTAAGTCTTTAAGTGGTTCTCCTCAAGATATGATGCTTCAAGTTCTATCTAAAAATTGGTGTGATAAGATTAAGGCATATGCATCATCTACCCAATCATATAGATATATACGCATAAAATATGGTGGATCAGCCTGCCCATCGATGGAGCATTAGGCTTCTCAGCAACATCCAAAAGCCCTGGACTCGGGTTCTTAATAGCCATTACATGCGCAATCAGCCTAATCGCCTATTCTGATAGCCCACTCCGCTGATCCCAATGATAAAAGCTAATTATATGGTGCACCTTTAAGATCTGCAAGATGAAGGTGAAAACTCCATAAGCAGATGCGGTTATAATCTTTCCGTTGGAAGGGTTTTGAGAGATATATGGGATGATGTTGAGTCTCTTGAGAGGCTTACAGGCCTCAAGTCCATAGAAACTGGGGCTTACGTTTAGGCTTTAACCTTGCTTATTACTTCTTCTATCCTTCTTAGGCTCCTAATTATATTTTGTGCCTCTCTGAGCACTATCTCCTGATCCTCTACACTTAGACCTCTCATTATTCGATCTATGTCCTCATGTATCTGCTTCGCTATGTCGACGCTGCTCACCGCAGCCACCTCAAGATCATATTTGGCGTGCCCACTTTTATAGTTTTCAGGCCTCTTCTTACATTCACATTGTTTATGGATTCTTCAGTCCGCTTATTAAAATCATCCGTGTTCCAAGATGAAAGGTAATCAGCGTTGAGGAGTGTTGCCCCAGCGTAATGCAACAGGTCACCAAACTTCAAAGAAGTCTCCCTTAAATATTCGTTGACAAGCAACAGTAAATCTCTCGAGTTTAAACTTAAAAGTTTAATTTCATAGGCATCCATCACCTCTAATATTCTAAGCGCATCACCCACCCTCAACGGCCTCCTAGTGAGCCCAATCGCTAAATCCATCTCCACAGCCTGCCTGCAGGATACCAGCTCAAAACCAAAAGTTCTCAGCTCATCCATAAAATTCCTAGTTTGAATATGAAACAGATCAAGCGGATTAGCTAACGATATTAATATCGAAAGCTCCAAGTAAACCCTAACCATGAATCGGGCACACTCGTTACTTCTCTCATATCTTACATCCAAATTTTTATGCTTTAAGATTGATAAAATAGAAAAAGAAAGAAGGGGATTTGCGGGAGAAGTCGCCAGCCGTCCTTAGGTTCGAACCCCCGCACCATATCCTTTGCTCATTTTAGGCTTGTTTTTTGGCTGTTTTTGAGTAAGAAGCAAGCATAATTTTTGCTTCGTTTTTGCAAAAATAGGATGAATGTTTGATCACTAAAGTTAGGCAGTTAATCAGTTATGTTCCCCAAATAATTTGTATACTGCGATTTAGCGATATCTGCAGCTAGCATAATAGTGTAGTGTAGGTCAGCGCTAAAGATCAGTGCTTTAACCAGCAACTTCTCCGCTGGTTAAACTTCTACATGCCCATAAGCTTACGCCGCTTAAACAAGCACCCTTAATATTTCTTCCTACTGGGTTGTCTAATAACATAATGGCGGTTATAGATGGATAAAATCCCCCATTTTATCTTTTTCTCATGAAAGGCAAATCTTTTTGACGGAAAGGATGAAAAGTATTTACAAGTGTATATACATGGCATGAAGCGAAAGATTTACAGCATAAGAATCAACCCAGAAGTCTGGGAAAAGGCCAGAAAACTGGGCTTAAACATCTCAAGAATCTGTGAAAATGCATTAATTCAAGAAGTAAACCCCATTTCGCAAACAAAACAGGATGAAAAGCAGAAAATAAGGTGGGGCTGGTGGGGTCGCCAGGATTTGAACCTGGGTCACGAGGGCCCAAGCCTCGTAGCCTAGACCAAGCTAGCCGACGACCCCAGATGACATTGTCATATAATATTATTATGTGCTTTTGGTTAAAAACATTACTTTCCGGGTTGAATGAATTTTTCTTTCGGAGAGGTTAGGGTATATTATTGAGTGTGGAAAGCTATTATTATTTATATTGCAGTTTGCATTGTATATTGTTTCGTTTGGAGGGTTAGCTATGCCGACTCAAAGATTTAGAATAACGCCTACGAGTAGAGGTTCTTTATTCAGGGCTAAGAGGTGGTTCTACTCAACCTTCTACACGAAGGCTTCTGCTGAAGTCAAAGAGGGGAACAAGAGGGCTTGGGTAGATCTGGCTAGGAAGGTTATCGAGGAGATTAATAAGCGCAATGCCGTCGATAAACCTACAAGGCTCACTATAGAATATGAGGTTGGACAAAATGGGGAGTTCAAGCCGATCTCTGTGACAGTAGAGCTTATGGAGATGAAGACTGTAGACACCGTCACGATAACAATGACAAGCTAAAAGAAAAATCAATGCAAAAGACGCTATTAAAGCCCCATTTTATTTTGTTACTTTTAATCGATGCCAATTTAAGCCCTCTCAACCCTGATTCTATCCCCGGTCCTAACACGCTTAAATATTTTTGGGTCGCCGATTATCTTTCCAAAAACGTTTACGGGATCTGCTGGCCTAATCTCATTTCCGCGGCTTATAGGCGTTAGCCCAAAGAAGATGCAGAATCCTCTTCCAGGCGGCCAGTATCCTATATCGCCCTCCTCAACAACTTCCTGAGCATTTTCCTCACCAATCTCTACTGGTATGGTGAAATATATTTCATCGCCCCACCTATTCGCTCTTGCCTCAAATGGAAGCTTCTCCCATATGGCTGCAACTGTTTTAGGGTTCTTATCCTCCAGAAGCTCTGCTTCAACCACGCCAATCCTATCGCTTATAATCCTAATCTTCTTCACTAACACTCACCCCAAATTATATCTTTAAGTATAGCTAACTTCAAACTATCTAGTCAAAAATATTTAAGGCTACTTGTCCCTTTAAAATAGTTATGCGCAGTGAAGTCAAGATTAGTGTTATAGGCGTTGGAAATCTAGGCTCCTGCATCGCGTATGAAATAGCAAATAGGGGTCTGGCTAATGAGCTAGTCCTCATAGATGTTCTGAGAAACTTGGCTGAGGGGAATGCTGCAGATATAGGGCAAGCCATCGCCTTCAGGAATAATACTAGAGTGTATGCTGGAGACTATGGTGATGCAGAAGGCTCGCAGATCATCATTGTGGCTGCTGGGAAACCTAGAACCCCAGAGATGAAGACCAGGCTTGAACTCCTTGGAGTGAACCAGAGGATAATAAGCGACGTCGCTAAGGGCATTAGGGAGCTGAGCGGGGAGCCGATCATCATAACGTTGACTAACCCAGTAGACATAATGAATTATCTCATGTGGAAGTATAGTGGATTCCCAAGGGAGAGGGTTATAGGTAGCGCCGGCATGCTTGATTCAGCTAGGCTTAGATACGTTCTAAGCAGAATATATGATGTACCCATCCTAGACGTTGACGCCTACGTAATAGGCGAGCATGGAGAGAGGCAGGTTCCGGTTTTTAGCAGGGTAAGGATTAGGGGGAGGAAGATAGAGTTTACTGATGCTGAAAAATCTAGAATTGCTGAGGAGCTCAGGCAGTCAGCTTTAGCGGTAATCTCAAAGAAGGGTGCAACAGTTTATGCGCCAGCAAACAATACAGTGAATATGATTGAGGCGATCCTAAAGGATAAAAGGGAGATTTATATATGTTCGGCGATTTTAAGCGGCGAATACGGTCTAACTGAATTGAGCATAGGAGTACCAGTCATACTTGGCAGGAGAGGGGTTGAAGCGATAATTGAGTGGGATCTCAGCGAGGATGAAAGGAGAATATTTTACTCTGGGGCCGAAAGCATAAAGAGCACAATAGAGGGCATCCTCTAGTCTCCGGAGAACAGGTCTACTTCTGACTGAGGATCTGGGCGTGAAGCGAAAATCAAAAAATTTCTTATATGTCCAAGAACAATCTCTCTTTATACGCCTTGATAGTGGTGGGTATGAGGGAGATAAAGCGGACGAAAAGCATCTGCCCAGAATGTCTCAAAGTTCTAGATGCTGTTATATTTGAGGAGAATAATGTTGTTTACATTGCGAAGGAATGTCCTGAGCACGGTCCATTCCAAGATATCTACTGGTCTGACTACGGGGTTTATGAAAAGGCGAAGATATTTGATTATATTGGTGAAGGGCTCGAAAATCCAAGGACTATAACGAAAAGCGGCTGCCCATATGACTGTGGGATATGCCCGCAGCATAAGTCCCACACCGTCCTCGCAATAATAGATGTTACAAACCGCTGCAACCTACGCTGTCCGGTATGCTTTGCGACGGCTGGAACAGCTGGATATGTCTACGAGCCGACAATAGATGACATAAGAGGGATGCTAGTAAACCTGCGTAATAATAAGCCTGTCCCAGCAGAGGCCCTTCAACTATCTGGTGGAGAGCCAACAATCAGGGAGGATCTTCCTCAAATAATTAGGATGGCGAAGGAGCTGGGTTTTAAGCATGTCGAGGTCAACACTAATGGACTTAGGATTGCCTCAGACCTAGACTTCTGCCGGACCCTTAGGGAAGCTGGCGTCAGCACAATCTACCTGCAGTTTGATGGCGTGTCTCCAGAGGTTTATAAGTTCACTAGGGGCGTCAACCTAATTGAGGTTAAAGAGAAGGCTATAGAAAACTGTAGAAAGGCTGGCATTGATAGCGTGGTTTTAGTGTGCACTCTTATTAAGGGAGTGAATGACCGTGAGGTTGGCGATATAATTAGATTTGCTGTAAAGAACTCTGATGTTGTCAGATGCGTAAACTTTCAGCCAGTATCCTTATGCGGAAGGATACCGGCTAAGGAGCGCATGAGCATGCGCATAACAATACCGGACTGGATGAAGCTCGTCGAGGAGCAGACTAATGGGCAGATAAAGATATCCGACTTCTATCCAGTACCGACTGTTGTTCCAGTATCTAAGGCTGTTGGAGCGATAAAAAATAGACGTTATGTTGAGTTTACAGCGCATCCGCACTGTGGAATGGCAACATATATATTTGTCGAGGATGGACGGATCGTTCCAATAACAAGGTATGCCAACGTTGAAGGCTTTATTAGATCTATGAGGCGTGTATACGAGGAAGCATCAAAGGGCCATAAGTCTAGGGCTAAGATGCATCTTATTGGGGCGCTACGCCACGTAAAGCTCGGCATGCTCAGAAAATATGTGTGGCCGGTTCTCAAGACGGGCAGTTATAAGGCACTAGGAGATTTACATAGAAAGATGATTATGATTTCGGCCATGCATTTTATGGATCCGTACAACTTCGATTTAGAGAGAGTTCAGCGCTGCGTTATACATTACGCTGTCCCAGATGGCAGGATAATACCGTTCTGCACAATGAATTCAATACATAGATCTCTGATAGAAAAATCTCTGGGAGTCCCCGTTGAGGAATGGAAGGCGAAGCATAAGGTTGAGATAAGCGCTGTTGCATGAAAGCAGGGGTAAAGAAAAGCCTATAAATCTGAGGACTCACTTTACTTCTATTAGTTAAAGAATGAAGATTGGGAGAGAATAATATGGGCGGAAAAAAGAAGCTAACTCTCTCGCAGGCTGAGAAGGCTCTGATGAGAGAGGAGCAGAAGAAGGAGGGTAAGAAGGAGACTAAGGTTAAAGAACCGGCTCGCGTAGAGAAGAAGGTTACCAGCGTAATTCCACCGAACCCAAAGGATGATAAAATTATAAAGGAGATCCAGAAGATGAAGGTTTTAACACCATATACTGTGGCTTCACGCTTCAACCTACGCCTAAGTGTCGCAAAAGACTTTCTTGAGGAGCTGCACCGTCAAGGGGTAATCTCCTATATTTCAGGTGGGGGACACATAAAGATCTATAAGCCATCTTAACATTTTGAGATAACAGCAATCGATAAGCGAAATACTTCAAATTTTAATAAATATTTGACTTATGGATAAATATGATGCTTGTAAAGTATATATTTTACATCATTATTAAAAGATATTTGTGTGAAATTTATGGAGCGGAGAAGAATAATATCTCTTGGGAGATCGTCGTTAGTCATCTCCCTTCCAAAATACTGGATTCAATCAATTGGGCTGAAGGCAGGGGATGTTGTTTCAGTAGCCGTTAGTCGTGACCGCGCTCTAGTGATCTTCCCTGGGCTTAAGAGGGAGAATGAGACAAGCAGTATAACACTTCATGTGGAGCCTGACGAAAAGCATACGGCTATATCCAGAAAGATAATTGCTTGCTATCTTAATGGCTACTCACATATTAAGCTTGTCTCAAAAGGCTTCTTCTCAGCATCCCAGCAGAGGGTTATACAGAGGATTGCGCAGTCGCTTTACATGCGAATTATGGAGGCTGATGTGAGGGAGATTAATATGATGACCTTTCTAGACGAGTCTAAGGGCTCTGTACAAGCTGGAATCTCGAGGATGCATAAAGTTTCTAGCTCTATGTGCCGCGACTCGTTCACATCTCTTAAAGACCAGAACTCTGATCTCGCAAAATCGGTTTACAGTCTCGATGATGAGGTTGACCGCTTCTCGTTCTTCCTTTTAAGGTTGATTCGTAAGGCAGCTATAAATCCCGCTCTGGCAAATGAGCTTGGGCTTGACGCAATAGACTGCCTAGACTATCAGACCTTAATTCACCGCATAGAGCAGACGGCTGACCAGGCTGTAAATGTGGCAAGACATGTCATAATGCTCAATAGAAGGGGTAAAGGCATATCCGACATTGTTAGGGAAAAAATCTGTTTTGCAGGCTTTGAAGCCGTGAATAATTTTGATAGGGCGCTTTCCGCCTTCTTATCTAATAAAGTAGACGATTTAAATGATATCATTGAGAGGAGGATGGAATTAGAGAAGATGAATGAGGAGATAGCTATTTTATCGTTCTCTGAAGAGAAGAGCGCTGAGTCTATATGCGCCTGCTGTTCACTACGCGATAGTATATCGAGGATAGCTGAGTATTCTGCGGATATAGCTGAGATAGCCATTAATAGATCCTTTAAGCCGCTCTGATACCTCTACGCCCTGCCTTTCCTAACAGGCGGACTTATGGTCACTGTCAATCTCTTAGCTAATACTTCTCCTCTCAAAATTCTTCGCGCCAGCTGGAGCGCGTAATTGTAGTCGAAAACGGTCGCTTTCTCGCTTCTCCGAGCCTCCAGCAAGATTTCCTGTTCAACCTTATGTTTCAGCCGTCCAACGGCTAAGGCGCCTATAGCAAATATTCCTGGAGATATCTCCCTCATATCGTCGTCAAGCTTTATTCCTTCCACACCTAATGGCGGCACAGCGTTAACATCGACTATCACCTTGCTAAGCTTCATGGCATTCAACATCTCTTTATCAATTATTTGAATCCCTGCTCCAGCTGCGCAGAAGATTACGTCGGCTCTCTCCATAACTTCAATCTTCTTCTCTCTGGTTGGGGCGAAGACCCCTTTAACCTCAGCGCCATATTTAGTGCGAATCAGGTTAGATAGGTTTGAAACGTACTCCTCTCCATCCTTACGCTGTGGGTTAGGGCTGACTATTGTAACATCGCATCCCATCTTAGACAGTAGGATTGCGGCCGTTCTACCAACTGGTCCGGTTCCGAATACTGCGCACCTCTTATCCCTTAAGCTGCCTAGGCCTGAACGCGCTAATGCATCCTCGACCTTTGCCACCATCGCTGCCGCCGTGGTGTATGCTCCGGCTGGATCTATTATTATGTTGGTCTTGAATGGTGGAAACATCGCTTCTTGAACAACCTTCAGAATTTCTTCAGCCTTATCCATATCTTTTCCGCCGATAAAGAAACACGTCCTCTTGACTCCCTTTAAGTCCCTTGAGAAGAGAGCGTCCTGAACTATTCTTTTAGCATCGTTAGCTGAAACATTTCCATATGGGACGACGACGTTGAACCCCGCATCATAAGCCATACATATATCAAATGGGCTTGCCTTCTCATCGGTGTCCATAAAGATCAGTATATATGGAGTCTCCTCAGAAGATCTTCTTACAACTGGCTTCAGCTGGATCTGCGCGGACTCTAGAAGGTCTTTTAAGCTAATTGGAGAAGCTTTCTCGGCGAAGACAACTTTCTTTATTGGTTTTATTGTTTCTACTATGACGTCAACGGACTCCAGAGTTTTTCTGACTCCATCCACATGCTCTGGACTGGATATATGTATGCATGTAACCTCGCTCTTCTCAACCTTTCTGGCGTTCTCCAGTATACCCATAGCTATCCATTTCTCCCTAACGTTGAACTTTATTTCCCTCTCAGCCTCCTCAATTTCCTGCTGTAGACACTGGAGGAGAGCAGTTAAATACTCCTCCTCAAAGCTACGTTCCTTCCCCTCCTTCTTAGAGATCTGCTCAATAGCTTTAACAACTTCATCCCTCAAGCGCTTTTTCTCATCTATTAGAGAAGCCAGGCTCTCTCTAGCATACTCATCGATATCGACGGCAAAGAGGGGTACGCCCTTCTTCCTGAATATCTGGACTAAAACATTGTTCTCAGCGAAATCTTTCAGTGATCGATTCCCTAGCTCCTCAGTTGCAAAATCCGGCTTAACTTCATCAATAAGCCTCTCAAGGAAACTACAGAAGGCTATAGATGGCTTAAAGGCTGTTGGAACCAAGTTCCTAGAATATTCTTGCAGAGGCTCGGAGATTGAGAACGGTTCACTATACTCTTTCTCCACAATTATAACTTTTAGTATCTTACCCTCTAGGGGACTTATCTCAAGCACCCTCATTTCTGATCATCCCGAAAATGAAATTCTTAAACGGCCATATATACATAGTCGAAATATGGTATATACATGTTAATACAATATATGCATAAAAATAACAATATAAAAGGGTTAACTAACCCCCAGAGAATGGATTTATTCTGGAAAGCGAAGGCTACTTACACCCACATCATATAAGGGTTCTTAGAATTTCAGCTAGTCTATTTTTCCCGCCCCTCTTCTTCTGTTTCCGTGTGCTCAGATTCTCTTAGCAGTGCCGATTTCTCTATTGATGCTTCCTTCATAACGTTCTCTGAAACATATATGTCTACGCCAGCCCTCAATGTTAGCGCTATTATGTCGCTTGGTCTACCCTCTACGCTAATTTCGCCTCCGCCAGACTCAACAATCATTCTCGCCAGAAATCTATTTAACTGTAGATCGTAGATTTCTCCCCGCTTAATCCTCACATTCACCTCATTGAGGAGTCTCATTATAAAATCATGTGTGTTAGGTACTGGTGACTGAATGCCCCGCATTGCGGTGGCTATCGATGACGCTTCCGTCATGCCTATGATTACGGGCAGAACCCTTTCCCTATCGTCCTCAAGAAGAAGGACTGGTGCCATACCATAGGGGGTCCCAACTTGCGCTATTCCAGACACGTGAACTTTAACTGATTCATCCATATTCTTACTCTCATTATCCTTATGCCCCTAAATATCCACTTCCATAAATTTATACTTTTGGATAGAGAAAATGGATAATGGTTGCGCAGCAGCCCCTATTCTTTACAGTTTTCTGTGAAAAATATCTTTATCTTATCCTTTAACTAAAGGATTGTTGGTGTTATGGGATGTCTAAGAAGACTCTCAGGGTTTCGAAAATAAAGGATGGAACTGTTATAGATCATATAACTAAAGGGCACGCCCTCAATGTGATTAAGATCCTAGGAATTGATGGTTGCAGTAATGGTGTTGTCACAATAGCCATGAATGTCCCAAGCCAGAAGCTCGGCGTTAAAGATATAGTTAAGATTGAGGGCCGAGAATTAAATCCTGAAGAGGTCGATAAAATAGCGCTCATAGCTCCCCACGCAACAATAAACATAATAAGGAACTATAAGGTTGTTGAGAAGCAGAGAGTTAAGCTTCCGCCCATAATACTCGGGATAATAAAGTGCACAAATCCTTCATGTATATCTAATAGCGAGAATGAGCCCATAAAACCAACCTTCTATGTGGAGAGTGAGGAGCCCCTAAGGCTCAGATGCCGCTACTGTGGTAAAATAATGGGTAAGGAGGACGTTCTGGTGCAATTTTAAGTTTTAGGGGATTATGTATTGGAGATGGATAGGCGCCACATATTCCTAACTGGTCCTCCAAGGATAGGGAAGACTACTGTTGTGCTGAAGATTGTGGAGGATTTGAAGCGTAGGGGCGTTAAGGTTGGAGGAATGATCAGCCAAGAGATCCTTGAGGAAGGCGTTAGGGTGGGCTTTAAGATTTTGGATTTGGAGAGTGGCGCTGAGGGTATACTGGCCCACATAAGGCAGAAGAATGGGCCTCAGGTGGGTAAATACAGGGTTCATTTAGGCGATTTAGAGAGGGTTGGCGTCGGGGCAATAGTTAGGGCATGTAAAATATCTGACTTAGTGGTTGTAGATGAGGTTGGTCCAATGGAACTCTACTCAAAGGCTTTTAAGGAAGCCGTCCTAATGGCGCTAGACGGCAACAAGCCCCTTCTAGGGACAATACATTATAGGGCCGAAAATTCCTTCGTAGAAAGGATAAGGAAAAGGGGCGATATAGAGATTATTGTAGTCACCCATAATAATAGGGATGCCCTCCCAAGGTTGATATCTGAGAGGATTTTGAGGAGAATTGGCGTGTGAGTCTACATGCTTATATGTGGAGTCGATGATGCTGGACGGGGACCCGTCATAGGCCCCCTCGTAATAGCTGGAGTGCTGGTTGATGAGGAGGGACTAGAGAGACTTATACACTTAGGGGTCAAGGACTCTAAAATGTTATCTCCAAAAAGGAGAGAGCAGCTCGCTGATGAGATATTTAGGGTTGTTAGGGACTATAGGGTTGTAAAGATCTCGCCGTCAGAGATAGATCATGTCATCATGACTGGTAAGAAGCTTAATAGATTGAATAGGCTTGAGGCGCGTGTTATGGCCTCGATAATAAGGGAACTTAAGCCAGACATAGCTTACGTAGACGCCTCCGATGTTCTTCCAGAGAGGTTTAAGCAGCATATCCTTGAGGAGATACCTTTTAGGGTCGATGTCGTATCAGAGCATAAGGCTGATAAAAAGTACCCCGTTGTATCAGCCGCTTCGATTATAGCTAAGGTTGAACGGGATAGGGAGATAGAGAAACTCAGAAACAAATATGGCGACTTCGGATCAGGCTACGTGGCCGACCCCAAAACAATCAATTTCCTAAGAAGCTGGATTGAAAGGTATGGCTCATATCCGGACTTTGTGAGGAAGACGTGGAAGACAGCGAAAAACATACTTATGGAGAGGGAGACGAGGCAGAGCGGTCTCCCGACGTTCCTAAAATAGCTCGTTTTGGATAAAAGATAAAGGAGCAGAATGCAGAAGATATTATTGTGGTGTTTGTGGAAGCATGGTTAGCGAGGAGGATATCATCAAGTTTCTCAGGGAGCATGGCGCAGCAACCCTAGAGGAGATATCATCATTCTTAAAGATACCAAAGTATGGGCCTAAATCGGCGTATGAGATACTCTACTCGCTGAAGTCTAGGAATATTGTTGAGAGGAGGGGAGGCACATGGGCCCTTATAGAACCCACTCAACCAAAAGCCAACACAGAAAACAGGAAAACAGCATCAGTGCCCGAGATAGGCTTAGATAAGTTGGCGAAGACTCTAAAAGAGACTATCATGGAGCAGAGAACAATATTTGAGACTGGGTCACAGGAGAGAGAGGTTAAGCCCCGCCAGCAGAAGACGCTTGTGGGGTTTAAGACTGGAACCTTCCTAGACGAGTTATTTTTTGGTCTAGATGGAAGCCCCCTAGGTGGAATCCCATCGTCTGGACAGATAGCCCTTATTGGGCCTTTAGGTTCTGGGAAGAGCTTGCTTGCCAGTCAGATAGCTCTTAAGGTAGCCTCGGATCGAAAGACCCTCTTTGTTGTTTTAGATGACGTTTGGGAGTCTGAGAGGTCATTCGATCTTCTATCACGCATGAGAATCAGGTCGGCAGCTCTCCGCGTAGATTGGAGTAGCGCTGATAGAAACCTCTGCGTACTGAATCCAACAGACATTGATGATCTCTCCGTCGAATATGAGAGAATTGTTAGTAGCGGTGGGATAGATCTGGCAATAATAGATCCATTAAATAAGATTGATGCTCTAGGCGGCCGTGAGGAGGCTGGCTGGAGAATATCAAGTATTATTAACCTCAATAGGGTTTATGGCGTTACGGGAATATTTGTTGTCCACGACAGCTTAACGTACAATGAGAAAAATTATAGGATTCCGGGCGACCATCCATTATCCATCATGGATTGTGCAATCCTGATGGTTCCAATACAATATTTATTGTCCCGCTCAGATGTCAGTTTTAGTGATATTAAGGGAGCTGAGAGACTGAGGCTCATTAAGATTGCGTATTGCCGTTTATGTGGGTTTGAGCATAGAAGCGTGCTTGTAAGCATATCCCGCAGCGGCGTAATCCAGCCGATCGAAATAGATAGCCCTTAGATGTTGAGGGGGCTTTAAGGATGTTATTAACCACCCTTGATATGCCACAGTTTCTTATATGCTTAACTTTATCCATAGTCCTTTCCCTTCTATCCATATTTGGCTTAAATAACCTCATACTCCTATACCTAAAATCTAAGCTATGCTGGAGAAGAGAGATAGCATATATCTCTGCAAACGTCTCGGAGTGGCCTAACGTGTCTGTCCATGTTGCCACATATAATGAGGGGGATGTTGTCAGTAGGCTGCTCGATAGCTGCCTAAGGCTAGATTATCCGGCGGATAAGGTTGAGGTGATAGTTGTCGACGACTCTACCGACGAGACAATAAGCATACTCAGAGATTATGAGAGGAGATATTATCCTAGGATTAAGGTTATACATAGGTCTGAGAGAACGGGCTATAAGGCTGGGGCGCTGAATGAGGCCCTAAAATACTCTAGGGGCGAGTATATTTTAGTGCTTGACGCCGACTCGGTGCCCAAGCCAGACTTCCTTAAAAAGACAATACCACTATTCCTAGCAGATGAGAAGCTGGGCTTCGTTCAGGGGAAGCCCAGATACCTTAATGCTGAGAACTCTTGGTTAACTAGGGCCCTAGCCCTAATAAATGACTGGTTCGCCGTATTTCTCCAATCAACACTATCAGGATGCGGAATGATAGTGAGTTTTCTTGGGCACGGCGGGGTTTTTCGCAGAAGGGCTTTGGAGGATATCGGCGGTTGGATGAGCGACACGATAACCGAGGATATAGATGCGGCATATAGGGTTCAGCTTAGGGGTTGGAGGGCTATCTTCTATGAGGAAGCTGAGAGCTTTGAGGAGGTCCCGCCGAGGTATTATTCAGCTGTTAGGAGGTTTAAGAGACATATTAAGGGACCTATACAGAATTTAGTTAAGCATGCTGCGCCAATCATTAGGCATAGAGAGATTAGCGCCCTAAAGAAGTTTGAGGCTCTCATTCAGCTAGCCTACCCACTCGTCTATCCACTAGGGCTACTCTTAATAGCCATGAACACGCTCACGTATCTGCTTGTTCCAGGAGCCATCCTAGACCATTTCTGGCATACTGGGCTAGGCTATGTATGCTCACTGCTAATGCTGTTGATTTTCCCATACGCATCCATCATAGTATCCCCCATACCGTCAATGCTCACAATAGCTATTGCAGCCCTTTTCGCCCTAATACTTCTACCCAGGGATGTTGCTGTAAGATTAAGGAGGGCTGATTTGAAAGCCATGCTTGGCGTGGCTTTGATCTGGAACGATAACCTCATAAACTGTCTAATACCGATTTTGGAGGTAATTGCTGGGGGAACAGGGGAGTGGATTCCGACGGAGAGGGCTTTATCTCACAGGGGCAGCGTTATGAAGGATAAACGAGCTAAGCTTAAAGAAGGTATGATTAGGGTTACCGCATCAATCCTCCTCCTAGCATCTTACGCCGCAATATTACATTTAAACTTCTCGCTCAATTCAATCGGCATAATTATTCCGGCAGCCCTATGGTTATGTTCAGCTTACATGATTATGAAAGGTTAAAATGAATTACATGTATTAAAGAGATGACTCTAAATCATCTCCTTTGCGACATCTCCGAGAGCCTCTCAAACCACTCTAAATCCTCGTCCTCAATCCTCCTATAAGTGCTAATAATCCTCTCCATGGCTTCAACCTCCTCCTCAAATATGCGCTTAATCTCCTCCTCGAATTTGGCGGGATACTTATAGGGCTCTTGGATGGTTACGTAGAGCAGTCCAGAGAACAGTCTGCCAAATATGGAGATAGCATACATGGTCATCATTGCACTGTGGAAGTCGAAGCCCATACTCATTAACGTATCCATTAGGTACCCGCCGATGGTTGAGCCTAGAAAGGAGAATGAACCTGCGACGGCATTGTATATGCTTATGTAGGATGCTCTCATATTCCTCGGAGATATATCTAGCAGGTATGCTGAGAGAGCGACGTCTGAGGATGCGGTTAAGATGCCGACGATGAAGTTCACTATTATAAGCTCATATATTGATGAGGCAAACGCATATATGAGCGGGATTAAGAAGAGACCCATCCTACCCAAAACAATCAATGGCTTTCTACCAGCCCTATCTGCAAGCCTACCAGTAAACCTGCGGGCGACTATCGCTGTTGATGCGCTGACAACGCTTAAGAGAGATATCTGGAACATATCAGCTCTGACAACCCTCACAACCGTCAACGTGAAGAGCGGCCAAGCCAAGCCCATAGAGAAGCCCTGGAAGATCGATAGGAGGCAGAGTCTCTTAAAATATACGTTAACCTTTAAGGCCTTAACCCAACCCCTAACCGAGAATGATTCTTGGGAGAAGGATGGTTCCCTAATTTTTAGGGTGACCATCGATGAAGCGATGTTGAATAGGAAACATAGGAACAACGGTATTCTATACATTTCTCTAACAGTTCCACCAACCCTATAAATTATGTATCCTGAGAGGACTGTCGCCGGGATATGCCCAAAAGACGCCATCGCATTAAGCTTCGCCAGAATCTTCCCCCTACCTGATACGCCTGAGAACTCGCCCAGCAGGGAATTTAATGCTGGCGAGGCCATTGCTGAAAAGACGTAAGCCAGTAAAACAACAACAATAAACTCTATGGGATTATCGGCGAAGAATAGGAAGAGTAGTAGGAGCGAGTATAGTAAACCGCTTAAGGATAGGAAAATTACTCTTCTCCTAGCCTTGTCGATGATGAAACCCCATGGTATCTGCGCTATGCTAGGTGAGACTGAGTTTATTGCTTGAACTAAGCCTATTTCAGTTGATGAGGCGCCGAGCTGGGCAGCATATATGGGTATAAATGGGCTTATAAGCCCTGACCCAAAGGAGGATAAAAAGACTCTCCTATATAGTAGCCTTAGATCTCCAGATTCCGCTTGACTCTTCGACTCCGACATATATGCATCTTTCCAGTTATTTGGAGAACCAACCTATAAACTTATACGAGGATACACTGTAACTTATCTCACTAATATATAAGCCTAGACGTCTACATTTATAGGAGGGGCGCAATGTCAAGGAAGGATGTCGAGAGAAGGGTGCTTAGGGTTATAATAAACATTGGCCTACTCTTCCTGATGATACTCATCCTAGGATTCCTCAATATAAGCCTTTCATCAATAATAGCCGTGATCCCCTATGGCGGATTCTCTTTAACGATGGCTGTGGCGCTGATCGCCGTCGTAATACTCTTCTTCATATTTGTGAGGATAATTTTAGACTTAATAAGGCTAATAGACATAGCATCCACAACAGTCTTAAAGCGTATACCAGGCTTTAACCCCGATAGGGGTCCATCGGTGCTTAGGGCTTTGAAGGAGCTTCTGGCAGTATTCGTTATAGCTATAGCGGCATCCGTCTCCCTACCGCTAATCTCATCAATACCAGACATTGGAGGTTGGTTAAGCTTAGCTCTATCTATAGCGGCCCTAACATTCTCAATAATATTAGCTTACGATGCTGGAAGAACTATATACGCGGCATTTGAGTCCTCAATCCAGCTGCTAATAGATAGGATAATCATGCATTCAAGTGATAAAAGGGGTGAAGAATCTTAAAAATTTGGAGATTAATTTTCAATATTACTCGATGTATATTGCTGGCCTATATGGCCTCGCTTGGCGGGCCTTACCCCTCGGATCATATCTGTCTGGATCATCCTCCCTGTAAACTATCACCTCGCAGCTAAATTCCTTCTTCAGAAAATCTGCAGCCTCTCTAAGATCACCCAACTCATCTATTATTCCGGCTTTAAGGAGGGCTCTTCTCCTTTCAGCTGGCAGTGTATTGACCTCCTCTATAAGTCGGCTGACGAACTGTGCCAGATCCTTAGCCACGCTCCTCAATTCGTTGTCCTCCATGAGGGTTCTCATAGCTTCTCTCATGTCAACCTTCTTCACCGACGACATTTCCAGTAGCTTTATAAACGCCTTCCATTTCCATCCAGCCGAGACGTAGTAGTAGATTGTTTTTGGGGAGGCTCTTGTAACCCTAATAATGCTCCATGTATCATCAATCACACCCCTAATGAACTCTTCCACCTCCTCAGCCCTAACATCAACCTTCGACTCATCGTATTTCGGCCACTCAGCCATCGACACAAAGCCCTCATTGCCAAGCATGCTCCACAACTCCTCGCATAGGAAAGGTGTGAAAGGTGCCAGTAGCCTAACCCACACGTTTGCAACCTCCCTAAGGATCTTCGGGTTCGGCGACTCCCTCCTCCTAAGATACCATCTAATATCATTCCAAACCTCATATAGGGCTATTTCCGCAGCTGTCCTAGTCTTAAGATTCTCAATAGCCTCCGTGACTGCGCGTATCCTGCTCTGGAGCATTGAGAGGAGCCATCTATCAATGCTTTTAATGGAGTCTTCCCCAGACATTCCAGAGACCTGATTTATGAAAGCGTAAAGCGACCTTAATCTAGCATCTACGCTTCTAGCGTTCTCCTCACGCCAGTCCGGGTCATCCATTTCCTCAGCGGCCAGCGCCAATGTAAGCCTAACTACATCCGCGCCGAAGCGGTCGACAACATCCCTCAAAGTTAGGAAGTTACCTTTAGACTTAGACATCTTCTGGCCTTCGATGGTTAAGACGCCATTAACGCCTATCGCCCTAGGCCAGAGCTCCCTTGGGAATAGTGCGACATGCTGGAATATGAAGAAGGATAGGTGGTTTGGAACAAGCTCCTTGGCTGAAACTCTTAGGTCTACTGGATACCAGTATAGGAATTCTTCACGCATCTCGCGGAGTATGTTTGGCGGTATGCCAGATAGCCTAGAGACATTATCGTGATCGCCCTTACCAAGGAAGATGTAGTCGAAAACCTCCCTAACAAGCTGTTCCGGCTTAATATCATATCTCCTAATATGCTTGACTATCGTGTAGAAGGCCATGTAGATTGTTGAGTCGCTTAAGGTCTCAACTATCCAGTCTGGGCTCCATGGTAGCGGCGTCCCAAGGCCAGTCTTCCTGGCGCAGGCCCAATCCCTAAGCCAGTCTATTTTATCATGGAAGTATACTCTGGCGCTCTCTGGGAATATTTTTGCGGCGTCCACAGCCTCATGGGCTAGGCGCTTCCACTCCGGATCAGAGTATTTTAGGAACCATTGGTCCTCCAGTATCTTAACAATGCATCTAGTCGTGCAGCGGCAGACGACTCTCTGTGGAAGATCGTACATTGAGTCAGCTATATTAGCCCTCTTAAAGTCCTCTATTATCTGAGCCTTAACATCCCTAACCGTCTTCCCAGCGTACTTGCCACATATAGGCTTAAGGACCCCCGTATGGAACTCCTTCCTATAAACTATTGATGTAGCCTCCTCAAGCTTGGGGTCGAACTGATCCTTAACATTCAGCTGCTCAATAACCTCTATGGCTGGGTATTCGCCGAAGCCCTCAACACTTATAAGCGAAATTGGCTTAATCTCCCTGACAACTTCCGGCGGTATGCCGAACTCACTGAGGATCTCAGGCTTATCCATTAGGTCTTTTAGCGCTATCCAGTCGGCTGGGGCGTGGGCCGGAACGCTGTAAACCACCCCAGTAGCCGATTCAGGATCAACGAACCATCCTGGAAGTATGGGTAGCTCTCTACCGTTTATCGGCTCCTTAAAGTATTTGCCTATGAGCTCTCTACCCTTAAACTCCCTCAGAACCCTAACCTTCTTAAGTTGCTCAGAGAGCTTGAATGCTGCGCTCTTGCTGATGATCCACTTTTCGCCGTCAACTAGGGCCTCAACGTATGTTGCGTCTGGGTTTATGAACATGTTTGTTACGCCAAATATTGTCTCGGGCCTGAATGTTGCTGCTGGAAGATAACCGTCCTCGAAGATGAACTTTATGAGCGTATACTCCTCTGGGAAGACTCCTTCACCCTCAAGCCTATCGTGGTCCCCTGTTGGGCTCTGGCATGATGGGCACCAGACCACTGGATGCGTCCCCCTAGTAACGTATCCGAGGTCACGCAGAGTCATATATTGCCACTCAATGAACCTGCTGTATGTCGGCTCATATATTGTTGTGTGGAACTCCCTACGCCAGTCCACTGAGAAACCTATCCTCTTAACAGCCTCCCTGCTCTCCCGCGTATAGTATCTGGCCATGTAGACTGGGTCAATAAATTTCTCGAGCTCCTCGTCTGGAACCTTATCTATCTCTTTAAGCGCCCTTATCAGGTCTTTGTCGCCCATCTTAATCCTAAGAGAAGCGCCGACTATGGGCTCGCCAGTCCAGTGCCATGCCCATGGGAAAAGCGTGTTGTAGCCCCTCATCCTCATGAACCTAGCATATATATCAACCCTAGTGGCGGTGAAGCCGTGCCCTATGTGAAGCGGCCCATTCATATATGGATATGGAAATGTGACGAAGCACTTCTTTCTATTTGGATCTGGGTCGGCTTCGAAGAGGCGGGCTTCCTCCCACCTTCTACGCCACTTCTCCTCAATAGCCTTCCAGTCGATTGGCTGCTGGGCCATACTTATCCTCCCAGAGCAATCCTACATATAATTGATTCAGCTTCCTCTAAAGCTTTAGGGACATTCTCAACAATGAGACCTCCTGCCTGAGCGAAGTCAGCTTTCCCGCTTCCGCCGCCGCCAATTATCTTGCCAATCCTCTGGGCTATTGATGCTGCGTTTACGCCCAGCTTTAGGGCTTCGCTCCCAACCCTCACAACAGCCCTCACATCTCTGTTAGTTCGTATGAAGACTGCCACGGTATATGGGTCTAATCTCACAACCTCATTTGAAACTTTAATTAGTAGGTCTACGTCCGCCTCCTTGGCATCAGATACGTATGGGATAAACTTCAGCCTCCCAATACTCTTGGCGGATGCCACGCACCTCTCAGCCATGAAACTAGCAACCTTATCCATTAGATGATCCCTCTCGCGCTTAAGGTTCCTCCATTCCTCAACCATCTTCTCTAGGGCTGTGTCAATCTTCTCAACCTGCGCCTCAAGTAGCTCAGAGGCCCTCATAACTTTCGCCTCAACCTCCTGAATCCTTTTGAGTGCATGGGTTCCGGCGCTGAATATTATCCTCTCAACGCCATCCTGAATCCTCTCGGTCCTAATTATCTTTATTAAGCCAATCTCGCCAGTGGACATGCAGTGTGTTCCGCCGCAAGCCTCAACATCCCAGTCGCCTATCCTGACAACCCTAATCTCTCTGCCTGGGACAGCCCCGCCCTGATATAGGCGGAAGCCGTATCTGCGCTCGGCTTCATCTCGGGGCATCCAGAAGGCTTCTACGGGTATGTTGCGCATGATGGTCTCGTTGGCGAGCTCCTCTATGCGGTTAACCTCCTCTCTTGTAAGCCTCTTTGGATGCGTTATATCAAGCCTAGATTGTTCAACCTCCTTCTGGGCTCCGGCCTGCCAGACATGTTCTCCCAGAACCCTTCTTGCGGCTCCCATTATTATGTGGGTTGCTGTGTGGTGGCGCATTAGACTTATGCGCCTATCCCAGTCTATGAGGCCCCTAACCTCAGCTCCCTCCCTTGGGGGTTCGCCCTCAATGAAGTGGACTATTATGTTGCCGCTCGCCTTCCTAACGCTGAGAACTCTGATCTTGGAGCCATTGAACTCTAAGAAGCCTGTGTCAGATATTTGGCCGCCTCCCTCTGGGTAGAAGGCTGTTCTATCAAGTATGATGCGGTTGCCTGAGACCCTTAGAACCCTGGCCGTGAATTCCCTCATGTATGGGTTCTCATAGTATAGCGGTTTCGTCTCAGGTATGTTTGAGAGGTCTATGCCTAAATCCTCGATCTCCTCAGACATCTTGAATGCTGGCCTAGGTGAAGACGTATGCTTCTCAGCCACAAAGCTATAGAAGCCCTCCGGAACGTTTATTGATATGCCTTCTGAGGATGCCACCTCGCTCACAACTTCAGGGGTTAAGCCATGCGAGTCGTATAGTTCGACGAGCTTATCTATCGGTATTGTATCCTCACCCCTAGCCCTAACATCTCTAACCATGCGCTTAATAAGGTCTCTGCCTCTCTGAAGGGTTCGCTCATACTTCTCAATCTCTATCTTGAGGAGCTCAAGGATCTCGTCGCGCATCTCGGCGAGGTGCCTGAAGTCTCTAGACCACCAGGATACCTGCATGTCGATTATATCCGGCATGAGCCCCTCTATGCCGAGGTTCCTTAGCAGCCTATATGTCCTCCTGATTAGTAGCCTCGCTAGGTAGCCTTCCTCGACGTTGGATGGGACAACTCCCTCAGCCAGCATGAAAGCTAGGCATTTAGTGTGGTCCGCAACTGCGAATACATCTACAACTGGGTCAATTATGCCGTGCAGCTCGCCTACGTCTATTCCAAGCCTTGAGGCTATCTTCCTCCAATTCTCGCTCCTGCTAACGCTCTTAGATATGCTTATTAGGCCGGATAGCCTAGCGAACTCTTCTAGGAGCCTTCTATCCACGTTCCTTACGCCAGCCAGCCCCATTATCTTATCGAGAAGCTCCCCGTAGACTGCGTGGAAGCAGCTCACTGAGCCTTGAGACAACCATGTGAAGCGCTCTATCCCATAGCCTGTGTCAACAGTCCTTATGGGTAGCTCAATGAACTCCTCGCCTACGACCTTATATCTCATGAATACTAGGGTTGCAACCTCCAAGCCACATATAATGCTCTCGACGTCGGGCCCAGCGTTCCCTCCACCCGACCAAACCCCCTCCTTATATATGACGTACTCCGGCTTAACGCCGAGCCGCTTAGTCACAAACTCATGGTGGAAGCGTACCGTCTCATCTTTCCAGTAAACTTCCCTGTCCGGGTAGTTGAAGGCGTGGTGTCCCCCCATCTCGAATATGGTTAAGTGCCTTCCAAATGTTGGGCCGACGTTCTCTAGATCCGGGAACCTCACGCACGGCTGGCTTATGACGAGCGGGTTTGCAGGTGGGGGGATTATGCCCTCAGTCACATATGGCTGGAAGTCTATTATGCTGGCGTTTGTGAAGTACAGGTCGTCCCTCCACCTGGCAACTATAGGGTATGGTGCTATGCGTTTATGGCCCCTTTCCTCAAAGAATGAGAGGAAGGCTTCACGCATCTCCGCAAGCGTGTATGGCCTGCTGGTTGGGGGAGAGCCAATAAACGTGTACTCGGCGCAGCCATAAGTATTTGATTCTCCGCAAAGAGCCTGGTCTGGGTTAAGTGTCCAGAAGAATTCTCCGCAGCGTGGACACCTCTTCCTAACATAGCCATTCTCAAGGAAGAATGGCAGCCTATATTCATCTTCGCCGAAGCGCATTCACAATACCCTCAATAACCTTTAGAACCATTTTGCCGCCGAGAAATAAAATTAGCGTGGAAGAATTATTTAAGTGTGGCGAATAAATGATTTATCTGCTGTTAATGTTGTATGAGCCTAAATATTATGGCGGTTATCCGAAGAGGGCTGCGAGCCCCTCTAAGGCCTCCTCCTCCCTCTTCTCCTCCTTCTTCTCCTCTTCCTTAGGCTTCTCCTCAGCCTTCGGGGCCTCAGCCTGCGGTGCTGCAGCTGGTAATGTTGGGACCGCCATGGGCATGAATGTTGGAGCGGACTTTATCGCCTCATCAATATTTATCTCTGAAAGAGCTGCTACAAGCGCCTTAACCCTTATCGGATCTACATTAACACCAGCAGCATGAAGAACCCTTGTTAGGTTTTCCTCATCTATAGGCTTACCAGCCCTGTGAAGGAGCATTGCAGCATATATATACTCCATCCCACACCACCATTCAGCAACTCATTCAAACATAGGAAATCTACTACTTAAAGTTTCCTATTTTTGATCAGGCCGTCGTGAAGTCTTCATTCCAGTAGGTCAGTCTGGGACGGCTTCCTCATCTCAATAGAGAGATGGAAGAAACGCTATTTAACTTTATCTCACAATCTAGTGTTAGATGAAGTTTCGCAGCAGCATTAAGCGTAAATGAGGAGGGAGGAGAGGCTAGTCTAGAAAACTGTGAGAAAACAGCTATTTAAAATCCAATAATTAACTCTAAAAAATTTGATAGTTTAGTGATTTCAGCTAATGCACGTGAGCTGGAAGAAAACTAATTTTTGGAGCCTAACAAATCATAATCCAATTTATTTGGGCTGCAGTCTCATTCAAGAGAATTTAGTGTGCTTTTGGGTTTTATCTTTAATCTTATGCTTCTGCCTTCTGAAGTATATTACTGCTGCTAGGGCAGCCGCCAACACTATGATTGACAGCGCCGCTATAATTATGGCTGTTTGGTTGCCGCTTTGCCCCTCAAGCGGTATTGATATTGGCACTCTTGTTTCCCCACCTTAGGGCTATTGCGCTGATCCTTTTGGCTAGTGGTCTGCCAACCTCCTCCATAAGCCTTCTCAATGGGCTCATCATAGCCCTCTTAACTTTGACGATTATCCTAGCCAAGACCTCTATCAGCCTTAAACTTCTCGGCTTATCAACAACTTTAATCACGAAGTCCACCAAGCCCCTCTCAAGACTGGATAAAGCCTTAAACCAGACATGTCTCCGCATAGCCTCAAGCCGAAGACGAGCCAAATAATGCGAATCCAAATAAAACATCATCTTCACATCCTGTATCATGATGATTATAGAAGAACTTATAAAACTTGCCAT
>JAGTQE010000001.1 GCA_018396635.1 Candidatus Bathyarchaeota archaeon | reverse complement strand
ATAATGTGATGTCTCTTGCTCTCGCTCATGCCAGCTAACTCGTTAAGGTTCCCATCCAAGAAACGGGCATAACGCATAGCGTAACGCATAATGTCCCTAACATGTCTCTCTGAAACCCTGCCTCTAAGCCAAGCCTCAAAATCACCCCACAGGATTAGGCTGCTCTCGTAAGCCGCGGGTCGCGGGTTCGAATCCCGCCCGGGGCTCCAAGAAAATTGCTGATTTTTTGGAAAACAATTTAAAATGGGCTTTTCTTGAGGAGCAGGCTTACAGGCTGGGATATACCTCTGGGAACATTAAATTCGAAGCCTTTTCAAAAGGGTTAAGGGTTAGTAAAGCGGTCTAAGAGGCTATTGTTGACTATGTAAATAAGCATTCAGCGTTGACCAGAGAGAAGACCGAGATTAAAATCGTGGGAGAGGGTAGGAGAGTAGCTTGAAGTCTAAAGACCTTATGGATATTATTTGCCGGCGCCGTCGCTTCTTTAATAACTGTGATTATAGCTATGGCTGCCCAGCATTCCGCATCTTAAAAACAATCCTTAAACTATCGAGAAGGTCCACAACATAAGCGGGGAGATTCTTGAGAGGATTGGGTGAAGAGGGTCTTTGCCAGCGGTGTCACTGTAGAAAGAAATGCGCATACGCTAAATTATTGGAAGACATGGAGATCTGGATAACCGTATGCAATAGCTACAAACCCCGACAGAGAGGAGAGAGGGTATATCCTTTTTTGCCTACGAAAATCGTAAAAAATACATTATAAATAATATTTATGTGATGCGTTTACGCATCACATAAAAGGGAACAATTCCTAAAACCAAGACTAAAGGTACACCCGCAGAAGATTCAAGCCCTCATATGCTATAAAGCAACCTGAAATTGGCTGCTTTCCAAAGATAGGGTTAAAAAATGGCTATTGGTGCTCCGGGCGGGATTTGAACCCGCGTCTCCGGCTCGAAAGGCCGGAATACTTGGCCGGGCTATACTACCGGAGCGTCGTCGTTGTTACATTTTTCTTAGGGGATTATTTATGGGCTTCCTTATTTTTCTATTATACTTCTCCCATTAGGAAGCGCATTTGTGCCAGTCTATCCATTACTTCTACTATCGCCCTTTCAATCTCATGTCTCTTAGCCTTATAGGTCTGCTCATCTATCTTACCTTTCTTATAGTTTTCATCAAGACTTTTAAGCTCCTTAAGTAGCTGATCCCGCTGTCTCTCTAAGCTCTTCGCCATCGCACCTATCTCATCATACAATTTTCATCACAAAATTTCAATAATCCTTCAGGTCTAATTAAGGTTTACCTTTATATCCAGCCAAACTCCACTCTATTTGATGGACGATGAGCCTATCAAGGATACCCATAAGAATATTTATTGAGGGATTGGGAGAATCGAGGGGGATTTTAATGCGGATCTTCTCCCCCATAACGGTTAACGCAATTGTTAAACTCTTACCATTAGAGGGGCGGGCTGCAGTATGGCAGAGCGAAGTATACTTTGAGATCCCATTAAAGATGGGTTTAGAGAAGCCTAAGGAGAAAGTGAGGAAAGGGGACTTAGCATACTGGCCACTCGGAGGAGCATTCTGCATATTCTTCGGGGACATGCGCCCCTACACTCCAGTAAACCTTATCGGCCAAATAACAGAGAACATTGACATGTTCAGTAAGGTTAGAAGTGGAATGAAAATAAGAGTTGAAAGAATAGGTTAACAGTTATTGGAACATGAAAATAAAGATAACGACGTAATTAAGACGAAATTAAGAAAGTTAAAAACCTCAACTGTAAAAATAATTTGTTAGAAATGGAGTAGACTCATAGAGGAAAAAATAGACAAGCATAAAATGATACGAAGAATGCCTAAAAGAAAAAAGGAGAAGAGAGAAAGAAAATTTATTTAAAGTATTATCCCCTATAGACTATCTGAATCTCTGAAAATGATACTGTTATCTCGCCATTAGCGTTTACCGTCACCTGATTTCTTATCGTGAATATCATGTTTGTCAATTTTCCTTGGCTGATAAGCGGAGAGGTATTTATATAAGTCCACTCATACGGGAAGCCAGCGTATCTTGCATTATAGTGCCTTGTCTCAGTACTAACAATCTGATACTTCCTACCAGTAGTTAAGCCGATCCCCCTAAGATTGTGGCTTGCGCAGATACGCCAGTGCGCTCCACCAGCCGAATCAAAAACCAACTGAATATTATAATGAATCACACCCTCACATACGACGACTTCTTCTGGCCCTATTACATAAAAGCCATGAATTTCATATGTTCCAACATCATGGTAAACAAGCGGATCAGCGGAGACCAATGCTGGGAAAATAGAAGCAAAAAATAAGCTGGCAGCAATCAAGAATAAAAGCCTCGCAAGTCTTCCAACCACTTAAATCACCTCCTCCTAACTTTTTTGCCCTCAAAATTTAACGTGCCGAGAGCAAGAGAGCACGGGTCAAAAAGCCTAACAAGAAGCTAAGCTTTTTCAACCAAAACAAAAATAGGCTCATTTACGCTTATATACCTTCCTAAAATCATCTCAACCAACACAATAAAAATTAGAGGAATTCAGAGACTGAACTGTTCAGATTTCCTACCCTCATAGCAGGGCAAAATTTAAGCCCAGTTTTTGAAAAATAAGCAAAAAAGAAAGTTTCTTTGGTGCGGCCGCCGGGATTTGAACCCGGGTTGTCGGCGCGGGGGGCCGATGTCCTAGACCAGGCTAGACGACGGCCGCATTCGCTCCTTCATCTCTTTCAATTTATATTTTGTGCTATTTAAATTTCTCCGCTGAAATAATATCTTAATAAGGGTGCGTTTATTTAGAATTTTTTGTGGTTGAATGGGGGTTGTTTCATTCTTGAGTGAGGGTGATTGGGAGAGACTTATACGTAGCCTAATCGGTCAGGGTATACTTAAGTCTCCTAGGGTTATTAGGGCTATGAGGCTTGTTCCAAGGAGCCTCTTCCTGCCGGATGATCAGAGGCCTTACGCGGCAATTGATATGCCTTTACCTATAGGTGAAGGGCAGACTGTTTCCGCGCCACAGGGCTAATGGCGAGATTAGCCCGGCGAGACATGGTGGCTATAATGAATGAAGCCCTAGAGCTAGAGGTTGGGCATAAGGTTCTTGAGGTTGGCGCTGGATCTGGTTGGCATGCTTCAACGATCGCCGAGATCGTTGCGCCGAGCGATGTCTCCAAAGATAGGTGGGGGCACGTTTTCACTTTAGAGATAATTCCAAAGTTGGCTGAATTCGCTAGGAGGAATGTTGAGCAGGCTGGTTACAGTGATAGGGTTACAGTTATATGTTGTGATGGCTCAGAGGGTTATCCGAAGGAGGCTCCATATGATAGGATTCTTGTAACCGCAGCTGCGCCGGATATTCCAGCGCCGCTTAAGGAGCAGCTGAAACCCGGCGGGGTGATGGTTATCCCAGTAGGCGATGTAGGCTTCTACCAGACGCTGATACGCTTAAGGAAGACTGAAGACAACAGGATAGTAGAGGAGGATCTGGGTGGGGTTGCCTTCGTTCCATTAGTTGGAAAGTACGGCCATAGAATTAAATGGAGATACTATTAGATCGAAGCTACAACGATAGAAAATTATATTTTATCTGTAGGATTGAGCATTATTATGTAGGAATGAGAGGCTAGTAGAGGTTGCCTGAGGAGATACTAATTTATTTAACGGTAATCTTCGGCATTATTGCTGTAGCCTCAGTAGTACTCCTTTTAATGGAGAGGGAGAGAAGAAGGGCTACGCTGGGAAGTGATGTTGGATCTAAGAGGGGGTCGGCTGAGAGTGTTGTGACGTTAACGACGTTTAGTAGAACTGTTCCAGATAAAGTTCTAAGCGAGACTAGGGATAAATTGAGGGTTCTAGACGTTGAGAGGGAGATTATGAGTTACGCCCTCAGAAGGCTTTATGAGGCGCATGCTGAGGGGAAGATAACAGCCGAGGAGCGTGACAGCTTAGCCCTAAAGTATAGGGAAGAGCTTGAGAGGATAAAGCAGGAGATTGCCAGGGGAGAGTCAATAATAGCGTTATGCGAGCTTGAGAGAATGCGGGAAGAGTTTATAAAAACGTTTTCTGAGAAGTTTGATCTTATAAATAAAAGGATTGAGGAGCTGAAGGCAATTGCCGGACTGACTACAAGGGGATATGTGGCTAAGCCAGTTGAGGAGGAAGGGCAAGGTGAGAAGGCTGAGGGCGTGGAGATGCCAACCCAGCAAGTGCAGACCGAGAAGCAGCCCGCACCTAGGAGGAGGCGGGAAGTAACCAAGCCGAAAATTATTCCAGAGGAGATTAAGCCAATAGAGGAGGCTGGCGTAGAGGAGCAGGTTCAGACCGGGACTAGTGAGGGTGGCGAAGCCGATAAGAGGATTGAGCAGATAGTAGCTGAGATTGAGAAGGTCCTTAACAAGTTAACTCAAATGGAGATTGAGTAACATATGGGTCATGATTGGGTTGAGGATGCAAAGCGTAGGGCTGCGGTAGAAGCGGTTAAGAATATTAGAGATAACTTTATAATTGGGCTTGGGTCAGGCTCCACGGCTGCTTACGCCATAGAAGAGATTGGCCGAAGAATTAGGGAGGAGGGGTTGCGGGTTCTCGGCATACCGACTTCCTATCAGTCGCTACTATTGGCAGCCAAGTTCGGGGTTCCCACAACGACCCTCTACGAGCATCCAATAGTAGACTTAACCATTGATGGAGCTGACCAAATAGATAGTAACCTAAACCTAATAAAAGGTGGGGGAGGGGCATTAACGAGGGAGAAGATAATTGCAGCAGCATCTAAATGCCTGATAATCGTTGCTGATGAAAGAAAACTTACAGATAGGCTTGGCCGGGGGCAGCTCCTACCGGTTGAGGTGCTACCGTTTGCCAAGCCATTTGTTGAGGCTAAGATAAGGGAGATTGGTGGGAAGCCACATCTACGCGAAGATAGGAGAAGTGTTCCATTTATAACAGAGAATGGAAACTTCATACTCGATGTAGACTTCGGGGTCATCGATGAGCCCCTGGACCTTGAGAGAAGGCTAAAAATGATACCTGGTGTTGTGGAGACAGGCCTATTCATAGGTATGACCCACCTAGCTTACATAGGCACAAAAACATCTGTAAGGGTTATGAGCACGCTTAGAGAGTAGTGCAATTTAAGCCCACGTATTGGCTGAGCGCTTCATTTAAGTATGAGATTTCACGAATATTTTTTGGTTGTTAGGGGGTGCGTTGAGCTCGGGAAAGTTTTAGTTACTGCGGCCTGGCCATACATTAATCATGTACCTCATCTAGGGAATCTTCTGCCAATCCTTTCAGCAGATGTTATCGCCCGCTACTATAGGCTTAAGGGCGAGGAAGTAGTGTTTGTAAGCGGCTCTGACGAGCATGGCACACCAATAGAGATTGAGGCTATCAGACAGAACATTTCTCCGAGGGAGCTGACTGACAGAAACCATAAAATAGTTTCTGAACTGTTCAGGAAGTGGGCTATCTCATTCGACAATTATACGAGGACCGAGAGCCCAGTCCACAAGGATTTCGTTAAGGAGGTTTTCCTCAAGATAGAGCGAAACGGTTACATCTTCACTAAGGAAGATGAGCTCCCATACTGCCAGAAGTGTAATCGCTTCCTCCCAGACAGATTTGTTGAGGGAAAATGCCCCTACTGTGGATACGAAAGGGCTCGCGGGGACCAATGTGAGCAGTGTGGCCGCCTCCTTGAGCCGACTAGGCTTATAGATTCTAGATGCGCCATATGTGGTTCAACACCTATAGTAAAGACTGTTAAACACTGGTACTTTGATATGCCAAGGTTTACAGATAAACTCTTAGCGTACATAGAGGGTAATCGTCAGCTACCAGACAATGCGAGGAACTTCAGTATAAACCTCTTAAAGGAGGGTTTAAAGCCTAGACCAATAACTAGGGATAATAGGTGGGGGATACCGGCCCCCTTCAGTGGAGCTGAGGGGAAGACTATATATGTTTGGTTCGATGCTGTCTTAGGCTATGTTTCTGCGACTATAGAGTATTTTAAGAGGTTGGGTAAGGAGGATGGGTGGAAGGAATATTGGTTCAATAAGGATACTAAGACCCTCTACTTTATAGGGAAGGATAATATACCGTTTCACACGTTAATTTTCCCAGCGCTTCTTATGGCGACTCATGAAGACTATAATCTTCCATGGAACGTTTGCACCAACGAGTGGCTTATATTCGGCGGGCAGAAGTCTTCGAAGAGCAGGAGGATAGGTGTGTGGATAGATGAGGCGTTGGAAATGTTTCCAGTCGACTACTGGAGATACACGCTAATAGCAATACGCCCAGAGACAAAGGACTCAGATTTCACATGGAAAATATTTATTGAGAAGGTGAACTCTGAGCTAAATGATACTCTTGGAAACTTCATACATAGAGCGCTGAAATTCATAAACGTATACTTTAACAGTAGTATCCCCGAGCCAAAAGACCTAGATGACTTAGATAGAAAGGTGCTGGACGCTATTAAGGAGAAGGTTAAGTCTATTGACGATGCCCTAAGCAGCTTCCAATTACAAATGGCGCTTAGAGAGGCTGTGGATTTAAGCCGCATAGGGAACAGATACTTGAATGAGAAGAGACCCTGGGAGGCGATTAAAACCAACCCTCAGGCTGCTGCAAATACGCTCTATGTCTCCGCACAGATAGTTAAGGCTCTCTCGATAGTGCTTGATCCATTCATACCTATATCCGCCCAGAAAATGCGCTCAATGCTTAACATTCAGGGTGCTGTCCTATGGGACGATGCTTGCAAGCCGCTGCCGCCCGGCCATAAGATTAGTGAGGCTGAACCCCTCTTCAGCAAGATTGAAGGCAGCGAGGAAGATCTTCAAAATATGCTTGATAAGATTAGGTCTATGGAGGAGAAGATATCTATTGAGGATTTTTCGCGGATAAATATGCGGGTTGGAAGAATAGTTAGGGCTGAAGAGATTCCTAAGTCGCAGAATCTGCTGAAGTTAACAATAGATGTTGGCGGAACCCTCAAGACTGCAGTCGCCGGGATAGCGAAGTACTATAGGTGTGAGGAGCTCGAGGGAAAATATGTTGTAGTTGTGACGAATCTTGAGCCAAAGAAAATCTTCGGCATAGAATCTGAGGTAATGATCCTGGCTGCTGAGGATGGGCGCAGCGTTGCTCTAGTGGTCCCCGACAAGCCTATAAGCGTTGGGAGCAGGGTAAGGTAGGGTTAATAGAATTTTGCCATTAAAAATCGACTTACATGTCCATACTCGCTATTCAAGTGACAGCTCAATAACCCCCAAAGATTTGGTAATTCAGGCGAGGATGAAGGGGTTAAACGGTATAGCGGTAACAGATCATGATACTATAGAGGGGGCTATGAAAATAGTGAGGATGATCGAATCCCCTAGAGGCGATAATAGACTCGGTAACTTAATAGCTATACCGGGCATAGAGGTTTCAACAAGACAGGGGCATCTACTTGGCTTGAATGTGACGATGAGTATTCCAAGAGGATTAGACGTTGAAGAGGCTATTGAGAGAATTCATGATGCCGGTGGTGTAGCTGTAGCCGCCCATCCATGGATATTATTTAAGAGGGGCATAGGGCTAGACTCAAAGATACTCTCCTACGGCTTAGATGCGATTGAGGTTATGAATTCCTCAGCATTTCCATTCTGGCTATCGGCGCGCAAGTGTAGAGAGTTTGCTAGGCGGCATAATCTTCCACAAACGGCTGGAAGCGACTCCCATATTCCTGAAACCATCGGATTAGCTTACACAATTATATCTGAATGCGAAACCAAGATAGAGAGCCTTATGGAATCCATAAGGAAAGGTCTAACTAAGCCAGCAGGCAGAGGAATGCCCTTGAGCCTAAGAGTTAAGCGTGCTTTGGATGCTCTAAGAGGGGTCTCCTAGCCCTCTAAGACAGGTATCTTCTCCAGCCCTAGGCTAACGCTCTGGCCGCTCTTCTCCTTTTTCTCGCCGGGATCCAAGTCATATAGATCTACAGACTTCGAGCTGAAGCCGCTCAGCAAATAGGGAGACTTAACACCAGTCAAAACTAGAGTAACTCTTAAAGTTCCCTTTAGATTTGGATCCACCCTGGCACCCCATATGACTAGGGCATCTTCGCTCATCATTTGAGTTATAATTTCTCCTACGGAATTCGCCTCCTCAATAGTTAGGCTCTCATCGCCTGAAACGTGGATTAACGCGCCATTCGCGCCGCTATAATCTACATCGAGTAGAGGCATTCTTAAAGCCTTTTGAACGGCGTCTTCAGCTCTATTAGGAGCATTCGATTCACCTATGCCTGCTATCGCTACGCCGCCCCTCTTCATTATTGTCCTGAAGTCGGCGAAGTCGAGGTTTATTAGGCTGGGCATGGAAACAATTTCGGTTATGCCCCTAATCATATTTGCTAAAACCTGATCCCCGACCCTAAAGGCCTCATTTATTGGGAGGTGTGGAACAAGCCACATCAGCTTATTATTATCGATAACTATTACTGTATCGCATTCCCTACGCATCTCAGTTAAACCTTTAAGAGCAATATTTATCCTACCTCTCTCAATCTTGAAGGGCATTGTGACAACGCCGATAACTATGGCTCCCTTATCCTTAGCAAGTTTAGCGACAACAGGCGCTGCACCAGTTCCAGTTCCACCGCCCATACCAGCGGTCACGAAGACTACGTCAACGCCATCTAAGATCTTTTCAACCTGCTCAACAGACTCTTCGATGGCAGCCCTGCCAATATTTGGATCTCCGCCTGAGCCAAGCCCCCTAGTTAACTTCTCTCCTATGAGTATTTTGTGGTGGGCGTGGATGGCGTTTAAATGCTGTAGATCAGTGTTAATCGCCACGCATTCAGCGCCATCTATGCCAGACTCCATAAGCCTATTTACAGTGTTATTTCCAGCACCGCCAACACCAACAACCATTATGCGACAGTAGCCAGGCTCCCGAAGCCCCTTCTGCACATTCTCACTCCACATATATTGAAGTGCCTTATCGGCCAGTTTTGCCATGGCCCTTCCGTCCCCACAGCTCAACCTCAATCAGATCGCGTATAGCTGCCCTAATAGCCTCAGCCCTATGCGGGTAATACCGCCTACTAACCAGCTCATCCAAAGCCTCCAAGTATGGCTCAGGAAGATATATGGTTATGAGTTTCATGATATATCACCGCAGAAATGTTGCTCCATAAAAGAGCATAAATCCTACATAATAATATCCAAATATGATTTAAACATGTTTGTTCCTTTGCCTTATAAATTTATCTCCCTGGAAAAAGCAGCCATTACCAACAATTATGGCTATTTATGGAATGATTCTTCCATCCGCTTAAAACTTTCATCTAAAGGAAAAAATAAGCCAGCAGATAATATCCGCCTCCTAAGCAATATGGGCATTATGGAAAAACATGGCCTTTACTTGATGAGTGGAATTGGGCTGTAGTTCAGGCAATTATCTTCTTATATCGCTAAATAACATATTCTTTATTTATGCTGGATTTTAGGTGGGATCCTAATGAATATTGCGGTTATAGGTGGCGGAGTTATTGGTGAGGCTGTTGCCAGAAACCTTGCTAAAGCCGGATACAACATTATAGTCACGGAGAAGCGGTCTGAAAGGATTAGGGAGCTTGAAAGGATCGGTTTAAGGGTTACCTCGAATAATAGGTTGGCTGCTCGTCAAGCGGACATAATATTTATCTGCGTTAAGCCTAAAGATGTCAAAGGTGTTCTAGAGGAGATACGGGAGGATGCTGAGAATAAGATAATTATCTCAGTTGCTGCAGCAGTTTCACTAAGCTTTCTCAGAAAGCTGGCTCCAAAATCTAAGATTATTAGAACTATGCCGAATCTAGCGTTAATTGTCAGCGAATCCTTTATAGCATACTCTCCAAGCCCAGACCTTAGTCAGGAAGATGTTGAGGTTGCTGTTAAGATATTGAGCGTTTTAGGAAAGCCATATATGATTGATGAGTCGCATATGGATGCCATAACAGCTCTCAGCGGATGCGCCCCCGCATACTTGGCGCTGATAGCTGAAGCGCTCACATATGCCGGACTATATGCTGGCTTAGATAGAGAGTTATCCCTAAAGATAGCAGCTCAAGCAATGATTGGAACCGGAAAACTGATACTTGAGGGAGGAAAGACCCCCTCACAGATACGCGATATGGTTGTGACCCCTGGAGGAGTCACGATAAGCGGACTGCTTGAGCTTGAGGGTTTCCCGATTAGGCACGCATTCATAAAAGCTGTAAAGGCGGCTACAGAAAAATCCATCGAAATATCTTCGCAGATATCCTCTGAAGGGTGATTAGATACTTAATCATAATCATAGTATTATTGTATTACTTTATCGGTCTTCGCTAAGTCCTTAAGTCTCTCAATGCCACCTATCTCCCTAATGTAGGCTGCAACGCTTCTTGGTAGGAGCTCCTCCCAGTTTGCGTCGGATAGAATCCTCCGTCTAATCTCAGTTGCCGAGTATATCTCTCTTCTAAAGAATGGTATTGACTCAACTCTGAAGCCGCTCTCAATAAATAGGCGTCTAGTCAAGGGCTCATTAGAGTAGACTACATCAAACTTCGGGGTGTAGGAGCATACATGTGAGACCCATAAGCTATGCACATTAACGTCTATCACTGGAATAATATAGTATTTGCTGGGGTTGACGCCAATTTCGTTAAGCGCTAATCTAATCATGTAAACTCTCTCACCTGCAGTGAATGGATTTTCAAGAGTATGGCTCTCCTGAGCGCTGCCCACGAGAATAATAATTTCTTCGGCATTATTGAGGATATATTTTACAGCCTCAAGGTGTCCGAGATGGAATGGTTGGAAGCGCCCAACATAAAGAGCTCTAAAAAACCTTCTACTCATAATCCTACAACCCCATTATACTTGGCATTACATTCCTACAGAATTAAAGCTTTTTATTGTGATGCATCAATCTATATTTATGGCTTCTGTGAGTCGGGTGCAGCATGACAAGTTTTGAGGAGATCTCTAAGCGATTAGAAGGAAGGACAGAGTTTGAGAAAATGGTTTTAATGGCTACGCTTGAGATACCGCATGGAAAGGTAAGCACATATAAGCGCATAGCTGAAAAAATTGGTAGGCCGAAGGCCTTTAGGGCTGTTGGAAATGCTCTGCATAAAAATCCGCTTGCGCCGCTTATTCCATGCCATAGGGTTGTAAGGTCTGATGGCCGGATAGTTGGCGAGACTAGAGAGGAGATTGAGGCCAGAAGGGCTCTGCTTATTGAGGAAGGTGTTCCAGTGAAGGGCTACAGGGTTGAGATTAATGATAAGATAATCTATTAGGCTTTCAGTAATATTTATAGAGTTGCAAATGAATATTTAAGGAGAAATAATTGATGGATATTGGTGGAGAGGACTTTAATTGGATATTCAGGGTCAATATGTCGCGATCCCAGGCGCGACGACTGTTGGAATAGTTTGCTCAGACGGAGTTGTGCTAGCATCTGAGAAGAGAGTGTCCTATGGTAATTTTGTTCTTAGCCGTGTTGGGAAAAAAGTCTTTAAGATAGCTGATCATATAGGCGCTGCTTGTGCAGGCTTGGTCTCAGATATGCAAATATTGGTACGCGAGGTTAGCGTTTACGCCAACCTATTTAAAATCGAGGCTGGGCGACCGATAAGCGTTAAGGCTGCAGCAAAAGTTATGTCAAATCTACTATTCAGCAGTAGGCTCCTGCCATATATAACTGAAACGATTATCGGCGGAGTTGATGAAGAGGGCCCCTCAGTATATGTGCTCGACCTTCTGGGTTCAACAATACCCGATAAATACGCCGCTGTGGGCTCGGGAGCCGAGATAGCGATAGGTGTTCTGGAGGAGTCGTATAGGGAGGGGATGACTGTTGAGGAGGGTAGGGATCTGGCTATAAGAGCGATAAAATCGGCCATAAGTAGAGATGCTATGAGCGGTGATGGAATAGACATCTTGATAATAACAAAGAATGGCATTAAGGAGGAATCCATTAGATTTTAGCCTTTTTCACGGATGGAATCCTGGAGGGTTTAATGTGCTTAATTTAACAGATGAGGAGGGGGCCTTTTTAGTTAAGCTCGCAAGGAGGGCGGTTGAGGAAAATCTTAAGGATGGTAAAATAATTAGTCCGCCAGAGAATGTTCCGCCACATCTCTTCGAGAAGAGGGGCGTTTTCGTTACAATAAACAGCATAGTGGAGGGGGAAAAGAGCCTTAGAGGATGCATAGGTTTCCCGTACCCAGTCTATCCGCTTATAAGAGCAGTTATAGAGGCCGCCGTAGAGTCAGCTACTAGGGATCCGCGCTTCCCACCAATGACTCTAAGCGAGCTCGATCATGTGGTCTTTGAGGTAAGCATTTTAACTGAGCCGGAGCTCATTAAAGTTGATTCTCCCAGAGAATATCCGTTTAAAATAAAGGTTGGTGAGGATGGCTTGATAGTTGAGAGAGGCTTCTATAAGGGGCTGCTCCTACCTCAAGTGCCAGTTGAATGGAATTGGGATGAGGAGGAGTTTCTATGCCAATGCTGCCTAAAAGCTGGGCTTCCACCGGACTGCTGGCTGCTTAAGGGAACAAAAATATACAAGTTCCAGTGCATAATATTTGAGGAGACAAGCCCAAACGGCCCCGTAATTAGGAAAATCCTGAAGAAGCGATGAGAAAAGGGATAAATTTTTCAGCTAATCAATTCTTCGCCTTCGCTTATCTCTGTTAGATTTGTGGCTTTATCCTCGAGCACGAGAACGGTATCCTCTATACGTATGCCCCCAAACCCCGGTATATAAATTCCAGGCTCAATAGTTATTATGTTTCCGCAGGATAATACTTCCTCACTTGTAGGGCCTATTGTTGGGGGTTCATGAACATCTAATCCCACGCCGTGACCTAAGCTGTGAACGAAGTATTCGCCGTACCCTCTGCCCGCAATATACTCCCTAGCAGCCTCATCGATATCCTTCGCCCTTACACCGCTTCTCACATGTTTAATAGCTAATCTCTGTGCCCTCCTAACTATGTCATATAGTTCCTTCTGCTTCTCAGACGGCTTTCCAACAATAAAAGTCCTTGTCATATCCGCGCAGTAACCGCGGTACTTGGCGCCGATGTCGACCACGACAAGATCCCCCTCCTCAATCTTACGTTCGCCAAAGCCGCCATGCGGGAACGCTGACTCCGGCCCACTGCAAACTATTGTGTCGAAGGCGACTCCGCTGGAGCCTAACCTTCGCATCTCGTACTCTATCTCAGCGGCAACTTCCCACTCCATAAGCCCCGGCCTTATTACTTCGAAGGCCTTTATCATTCCTCTCCTCGTTAACTCAGCAGCCCTTCTTATAAGCGTTAACTCAAACTCATCCTTAACCTTCCTTAAAGACCATATTGCTTCCTCTAAACACTCTAGGTTGAGGGACCTCAAACTATCCCTTATCCTAGCGTATTCAGTTGCGCTAATCCTATCGAAGCCAACAGCCTTAAATCCGCCCCCTCCTATCACGCTAATAATTTTCTGACCCCATTTCTCCCCAACCCTTATCAATTCAATCCTCAAGCCAGCAGCATCCCTAATAGCGTACTTAGCAGCCTCATAGTTAACTGAATGGACGAAGAGTGTGCTCTCTCCGTCTAGAGGTATTAGGAGCCTAAATCCCCATGGAAAGCCCGTAAGATAATAGATGTTCTTCTCATCGGAGACCAGGAGGGCATCAATTCCCTTCTGGGCTAGAATATCCCTAATCTTATTTATACGGCTAGATACCGGCAACATGTTAGCCTCCCAACACCCTTATTGGCTGTTTCTCCCTAACTTATATCTTTCCCAAAATACTATAAGTATATGGGTGAGGGACATTAGGCTCGCCAGATCTTGAGATCGCAAAACAGAAGTTAAGGGAGATGGATTTGTCTCTAATAATAGTTAAGGGCAGAAAGGTAATTTTTAAGTCAAGCCTTCAAGGTTTAGCTGGGCTGATAGAGGCTATAGAAGGGTTAGGCGAAGCAGCATATTATTCCTCCGTGGCTGATAAAATTGTCGGTAGAGCAGCCGCCCTACTTCTAGCCTATCTCCGCGCCAAGGAAGTTTACGCAGTCACCATGAGCAGGAGTGGACTGAGTGCTCTGGCCAAGCATCATATAAGGGCTGAATATGAGAAACTTGTTCCAGAGATAATGAATAGGCGTGGAGATGATCTATGTCCCTTCGAGAAGATAACTTTGAGTGTTGAACTGCCTGAAGAAGCCTATATTAAGATAAAGCACTACATTGAGTCGCTTAAAATCTGAGCTTAATTGATTATGGGCTACATTAAACAGTTTATCTCTGGCTTAGAAGCAGTATGGCTTGCGCCAGATCGCCGTTAGTCTGCTCGAGAGCCGCCCTCGCCTCCTCAAGGCTCACGTTTGCCTGCTGTGCGACTAGGAGCACATCCTCCTCAGGGATGGTAACCTTCCTCTTAACTGTTCTCTCAAATATTTTCCCGCCCATCACCTGAAATATCTTCTGTCCCTGGACATCTAAAACAGTAACTTCAGGGTTCTCAATTATTATCTCCTTGTCACAAGCCTTCAGAATCACCTCACTTACATCAAGCGTTGTCATATTTAAACCCATACGCTGCATGAGCCTTTTAGCTTCTCGTGGGCTTATTTTGCGCATAGCATTAAACCTCGCAAATCACCTATAATATTTGTCTCTTGCACCTTTTTACTTTTCGCTTCTACCTCTACGAACCTTCACCGCAACCCCCCTCTTGAAAGCCCTCATCTCCGTTCCGGAGAGAACCGCCCTACCGACAGCAACTATCTCCCCACAATCGCTTATAATTATGACCTCCTCTCCCGGGCGAATCTCATCGTCTGAGTCGATCACATGTTTAGCGAAGACATCTCCTCCCCTCTCAACAAACTGCACGGCATCACTGCTAATCTTAACCCATAGGCGCTTAGCGCTCATTGATGAGAAGACCCTTCTAGCCCCCTCAATTGTCAGCGAGAATAGTCCTGTCACTGGGTTCAGGGTTGCTAGGAGAACGCTATTTAGATAAATATGCCTTATCCTGCCAGTTCTCTTAGAGAAGATTATTTCAACATCATCGGGAAATAGATTTTCTCCTATACCCCTACCAAACTGATAGTCGGCTATCTTCCTTATCCGCTCAAGAATGAACTCTTTACTAAACATAAAGAACTCTTTCGAGGATATTAGAGAATAGAGTGTAAACTCTAATATTTAAGTCTATGCGAATTTTTAGAATAGATAATGTCTGGGTGTTGAGAGGTTGCAGTGTGAGGTCTGTGGTCGGGAGATCCTCAGGAAACCCCAGAGGGTAATCATTGAAGGAGCAAAAATGATTACATGTGAGGATTGCGCAAAGCTCGGCTCAGATTACTGGTTGCCGGAGCCTACAGAATCAAAAAGGTTTCAGCCTAAGCCTAAAGAGAGAAAGAGTCCGTTGGCTTCCACATCTAAGCCTGCAAAGTCTACGGTATTGGAATCGACTGATTTAGACTTAAGCACCATGGAGAATATAGAGATAGTTGACGGCTTCGGCCAGATGATAAGGAGGGCTAGGGAGAAGCTCGGCTTAACTATTGAGGACCTGGCTAAAAAGATTGGTGAGAAAGAGTCCGTAATGAGGAAAGTTGAGAGTGAAAAGATTGTTCCAGACATAAGATTGGCGGCCAAGATAGAGCATGCATTAAAGATAAAATTACTGGTGAAACAACATTCGCTTGACGCTAGCTTAGATAAGCCTAAAGGCTCTAAGGATAAAAGAAACCTTACTTTAGGCGAAATAGTTCATTTGAAGATTGATGAGTAGAAAGGGAAGGGGACGTGAAGACGAGAGCGATAATAGCGTATCGGAGAGAGCCGCTCGAAAAATCCTGCATGGAGGAACTTAAGGCGTTAGCTGAGGCTGCTGGATATGAGGTTGTAGGCTCAGTTGAGCAGGTTAAATCGACGCCTCACCCTAGATATCATATAGGCGCTGGCAAGGCGAAGGAATTAGCGCAAATGGTTAAGGATCTTAATGCTGAGAAGGTGATTTTTGGAAATGAGTTGAAAATAGTGCAGATATACAATCTTGCCAAGCTGACAGGAGTTGAGGTTATAGACCGCCTACAGTTAATACTTGAAATATTTGTTAGAAGAGCTTCGACAAGGGAAGCTAAATTACAAATTGAGCTAGCAAAATTAAGATATGAGATGGCTAATGCTAGAGAGAAGGTTAAGCTCGCCAAGATGGGTGAGCAGCCGGGTTTTCATGGCTTAGGTAAATATGAGGCTGACGTTTACTACGAGGCTATTAAGAGAAGAGTTAACAAGATTCAGGAGAAGCTAAAGGAGATTAGAAGAACTAGGAATATTCATCGCACCCGCAGATCTGAGATGGGTTTTCCATCCATATCGTTGGCTGGATACACTAATTCCGGCAAGAGCACTCTTTTTAACGCCTTAACAAAGGAGAGCGTTCCAGTAGATTCAGGAGTCTTTACAACCCTTTCAACAACCACAAGGTTATCTGAGATACTTGGTGAAAAGGTTTTCATAACTGACACGGTTGGCTTCATAGATCGTCTTCCGATAACTTTAATAGAGGCTTTTCACTCAACCCTTGAGGAGACGATCTTCTCTGACTTAATTCTTCTTGTTGTTGATGTAAGTGAACCTATAAGTGAGATCTTGAGGAAACTCATAGCCTCTCTAGAAACCATAAGGGAGATAGGTGTCCTAGAAACGCCAATAATTGTGGCACTAAATAAAATCGACTTAATATCAAGTGAGGAATTACAGGAGAAGATTGAGAAGTTAAAGGGAACATTTAATCTAACCTTCATCCCAATCTCAGCCCTCTACGGCATCAACCTTGATCTCCTCAAAGGCGAGATCGTGAAGATTCTGGGAAAATATGTAGCCATATCCTCTATATTACCGATCAGCCAGAACTCGCTATCATTCCTTTCCCGAATCTTTGAAAATATGAACGTCCATAAAATAGAATACAGTGATAACTCGATTCAAATACAATTCAGCGCACCAGTAAGCCTGATAGACAAGATTAAAAGTCAGGTTGAGAGAGTTGGTGGCAAATTTGAGCTCTTATGAGCAGTGGAAGGTATTCGTCCTTAGGCTTGGCCACAGGATAGAAAGGGATAAGCGGATTACAACCCACGTTTTTCTCGTAGCTAGGGCATTTGGTGCTCATGGAGCATTCTATAGTGGTCAAAGGGATGATAAGGTTGAGGAGAGCGTTAGGAAGGTGGTCGAGAGGTGGGGCGGCTCATTCAACGTTGAGTACGTTAGAGATTGGGTAAGGAAGATAGAGGAGTGGCGGAAAGGCGGGGGCGAAGTCATACATCTCACAATGTATGGGCTTCCCTTAGATGAAGTCATAGACGACATAAGAGGATCGAAGAAAAACAAGCTTATTGTTGTTGGCAGCGAGAAGGTTCCAAGGTTCATTTTCGAAATTGCAGACTGGAATGTTTCAGTAACGCTACAGCCACATTCAGAAGTCGGCGCGCTAAGCGTTTTCCTGCATGAACTCTATATGGGCGCGGAGCTTAAAAGGGAGTTTGAGAATGCCAAGATTAAAATTATCCCACAGGCTAGGGGTAAGAGGGTAATAAGGCTGAGTTAAGTCAGCCTTGAAAAACAGCGTCAACTTTCCGATTAATTTAAGTTTTGTAAAGCAGTAATATTTTATTGAGTGCGGTCCACAATGCCATTGATCACCTATGACACCTTAGTTAAGGTTGCTCGAATAATTGGTGGAGAAGAGGCTGTTAAAATAATTGAAGTTCTCAGTCAAAACGATGAGATGACTGAGGAAGAGATAGTCGCGAAGACAGGGGTCAAGATTAACAATGTTCGGAAAATCCTCTATAAACTTTATGAGCACTCAATAGTGGGGCTTAGGCGGACGAGAGACAAGGACACTGGCTGGTTCATATTTCACTGGAGGGTTCAAATGGATCAAGTTGAGGGTTTTATAATAAGCCAGAAGAAGCGGATACTTGAGAAGCTGGAGATTAGGCTAAGCTATGAGAAAAACAATGACTTTTATTACTGCTATACGCCTGGATGTAGGCGCATGACTTTTGAAGAAGCCACCGAAAATATATTTAGGTGCCCAGTATGTCATAAACCATTAGTCCACTACGATAATAGTAAGATAATTGAGGCCCTCTCAAAAAAGATTGAGCGTATCAGAAGTGAATTAAGGAATGAGTAGAGAATTACCCTCACCCGAAGAGGCTCTTAAAATTCTCAGGGAGGTTGGTTGCTCAGAGGATGTTATAAGGCACTGTGAGGCGGTCGCTAACCTTGCGGTCGAAATATCTAAAAGATGCTTGAGGAATGGAGTAGCAGTTGACATTAACCTTGTACACATTGGTGGTCTTCTACACGATATAGGTAGGTCAAGGACCCATAGCGTCCACCATGTTGTGGTTGGTGCCGAGATAGCACGCTCACTAAATCTACCGGAGCAGGTCGTACGTATTATAGAGCGCCATGCAGGTGGGGGGATCTCGGCTGAAGAGGCGTTGGAACTTGGTTGGCCGAATAAGAGCTATATTCCCGAAACTATAGAAGAGAAAATAGTTGCCTATGCTGATAAGTTAGTTGAGGGGTCGAAAATTATCTCAATTGAAGAGACTATAAAGAGGTTTAAAAGCGAGCTGGGGAAGGATCATCCGGCAATAGAAAGGATTAAGAGACTTCATGATGAAATATCGAGAATTTGCGGAGTTTTCGTTAAGACATCCTAACATAATTTTTGGTGGTTATTAGATCAAAAAGCCTAAATAATATTAATTCTTTTCTCATGTTGGAGAGGAAAAGACTTATGGCGGGCTTTGAGATAAGATCGAGAATTCTTGTTAAAGATATTATGACTAGCCCCGTCATAACTGTTAGGGAGGATTCGAGGGCGGATGAGGCTGCTAGGCTAATGAGGGACAATAATATTGGGTGCGTAATTGTGAGCACGGCTGATGAGAAACCTATAGGTATTATAACTGAAAGGGATTTGATTACAAGAGTTGTTGCTGAAGACATACAGCCAAGTAAAGTTACAGCGAGAGAGATAATGAGCACGCCATTAATAACCATAGATGCGGATAAAACGATAAGTGAAGCTGCTAAAGAGATGAACCGCCACAATATTCGAAGGCTGGCAGTCATGTATAAGGGGCGCCTCGTTGGAATAATCTCCAGCAAAGATATATTGGCCGTGACACCTGAGCTGATCGAAATAATTCAGGAGAAGGCGAAGATATCAGCTAGCGAGGAGATCGAGGAGAGCCCGCCACTGGCTGGCTATTGTGATAACTGCGGATCCTGGTCAGATAATCTTCGAGAGGCTGATGGAGTATATCTATGCGAGGACTGTTACGCGGAGAGAATGCGGGCGGAGCATTAACTTGATACCCTAACTATTAAAGGTTGTATGCCGTCTGAAAAGAGAAGGCGATAATATTTGACGGTTGACTTGGTTTTAAGGGATGCTAAGATATACTTGCCTAGTGGTATAGTGGAGGCTGGGCTAGCTATTGAAGATGGAAGAATCTTTAAAGTTGCTAAGGAGAGCAACCTTCCAAGCGCGTCAGAGAAGATGGACTTAAATGGTATGCTAGTCCTTCCAGGAGTTATAGACGTCCACGTCCATTTGAGAGACCAGGAGCTCTCCTATAAGGAAGATTTCTACACTGGAACATGTGCTGCGGCTAATGGTGGTGTAACGCTTGTCATCGATATGCCGAACAACAAGCCTGTGACGATGACCTCAGCAGCATTAAAGGAGCGAATGGATTTAGCCTCCAGGAGGATAGTTGTTAACGTAGCCTTCTACTCAGCCTTTCCAAGGGAGATAAGCGAGATAAGGAGGATAGCTAACGCAGGTGCGAAAGCATTTAAGATATTTCTATCCCATACTGTCGGCGGATTAGACCCAAATAATGAGAAATCTGTAATTGAGGCGTTTATGGAAGCTGCAAAAAGTAATCTTCCGATAGCAGTGCATGCTGAAGATGGTCTCCTTCTGCAGGAAAATATTAAGAGTCTGAGGTTGGAGGGCAGGGATGATCTGTATGCATTTTCCGAAGCGCACTCCCCTGAGGTTGAGGTTAGGGGTATTAGACGGGCGATGAAATTAGCAAGGGAATCCTGCGCGCATGTACATGTATGCCATGTCAGCACGGCTGATGGGCTGAGAATCATAAGTAAAGCTAAAAGTAGCGGCTTGCCAGTATCATGTGAAGTTACACCACATCACCTTCTACTATCAGAGGAGTACGTGGATAAAGTCGGTAGCATAGCGCTGATAAACCCACCCCTTAGATCCCGCGAAGATGTGTTGTATCTTCAGCGAGCCCTTAAAGAAGGCTTAATTGACATAGTGGCATCCGATCATGCACCGCACACGCTTAAGGAGAAGGAGGGCTCCTCAGTCTGGGATATCTCGGCTGGCATGGTTGGGCTTGAAACAATGCTACCGTTGATGCTGACAATGTTTAATAGGGGCCAGATTTCAATTCAAACTATTGTTAAGGTGCTTGCAGAGAAGCCATCTAAAATATTTAGGCTGAAAGATAGGGGTGTAATAAGGGAGGGTGCGTATGCGGACCTCGTTGTGGTTGATATTAAGCGGGAGTGGGTTATAGACCCATCAGAGTTTTATTCTAAGGCTAAATTCTCACCTTTTGAGGGATGGGTTGTGAAGGGTAAACCAGTAAAAACGTTTGTTAATGGTGTTTTATCTATGGATGAATGTGAAATAGTAGTGAAACCTGGACATGGAAAAATAATCGTAAATTAAAGTTCGTTAGAGGTTAAAGCCTTGGAGATAGCTGTAGACAGTATGCTTGGCAGGTTAGCTAGATGGCTTAGGATGCTGGGTCTCGATACGAAATATTTCAATAATTTAAGCGATGATGAGATTCTGAAGATAGCTTCTCAAGAGAAGCGAATCATATTAACTAGAGACTATCAATTTTTTAGGAAGGCGAACGCCTATGGTGTTAAAGCAATCTTTGTTGAAGGGAAAACGCATGTTGAGAGGCTGGCCAATCTCTCAAGACTTCTTGGCATCAATCTTGAAATAGATATTGAGAGATCACGTTGCCCAAAATGTAATTCTAATATAAGGCCGGTTGATAAGAGGGAGATTAAAGAAAAAGTCCCAGAGTCAACCTATAAAACATATAATGAATTTTGGATCTGCGTTGGATGCGGGCAAGTTTACTGGAAGGGGGCTCACTGGAAAAGAATAAATAGTATTTTAAATCAGGCTAGGCGGCTGGCGCAACAAATGGTTGGCTAAGTTATCTGTATTAGGCCGCCATTGACAATTTTTATCTCCCCAATCTTTCGACTCCTCAAAGCTTTATTTAAATTAATAATCCTTTCAAGTGGGTTTGGAAGTGATAGAAATGGACATATGAGTGCATCTTCACACGGCTCCACATTCAATATTATGTCCAATATACGGGAGTATTGGACTTTTGCTTCGGACCCATATTTATCTTTTACTGCCTTATATATTTCTTCAACACGCTTACAGCTCTTGTAAAATCTATCTTCTGGACAGCGGTAATATTTAAATTTCTGAATAATTCTGCTGTCCCTAATCTTTCTTTTACAAGTATCTATGGTTATAACCCTTCTTACCTTCGACTCATCAATTCCATGCTCCGCATATCTAAAGAGAACTTTACTTAAAACTGAAGATCCTTTATCAAAGGACATTTCCTCAGAGATTACTCGGTTAGTATGCGGACCATATTCGCCTATCCATAAACCATACTTTTCATCATCCATTATAGGTCTAATTATAATGCCCCAAGACCTTTGGGGCGTTCTCTCAAGCAGCCACTCTGCATCATCAAGCAAATTCCCGTATACTCTCAGATCCTGAAAGAAGGAGGTTCCTGAATCCCTATCAAAGATGACGATTACGCTGCCAAGCTTCAGTCTCTCTGTTTTTTCCGAGAGCAACCCCCATACCTCAAAGTAGAGGTATTATATGGCAAGATGAAATTAAATCTTATGTTCCTCCCACCTTTTTCAGTAAAGTTTATATTTTAATTAATGTTTTTAGTGATGCATTAAAGCGTGGGGGCTATTATCTGTTTAAAGTATTTGTTCTGAAATCTCGATTTAAAATGCTGTTGAGTAGGGGGCTTAATATTTGTCGTTAATCGCAGAAGAATATGGGGCTGTAAGCGCGAAAGAGAAGGAAGGAAGAAAGATCCTTATAGGTCCCCCTCATCTCACACGCTTCGAGAAGGCGAGGATATGTGGTGCACGGGCACTACAGATCGCCATGGGGGCCCCAGTGCTAATAGAGATCACAAAGGATTTAAGGAGTCCAATAGACATAGCCCTAGAGGAGCTCAGACGTGGGGTCCTGCCAATAACCATTAGGAGAACACTTCCAGATGGAACCTACCAAGATATCCCATTAAAATGGCTCTTAGAAGGATCCAAGATCTAAATTGATGTGAAAAGGCGCAGTAGGACGGAACGAAGAAGCTGACGCAAAATAGGCGTAATTGCTTCAGTAATGGCGGATTGCCAGCTTCCCCGGCTTCGCGGGGCCGAAGACCCCACTAAAACCGGGGACGGAGCGCGGTTTAACTTCCAAGTTCGGAATGGGTTTGGGTGTTTCCCGCGCCCTTTGGCCGGCAACCCGCCAATTATTTTTGTTGATTAACTGCCTCTTTAACTTTTCGCCTAGATGAAAGAAGCATAACATATATAAGTGAACTATTTTTCATTTCTAATATTGGTGGGGCTGTGGTCTAGCCAGGTATGACGACTACTTAAGCGGTGACTTAGGCGGCTGAAGCCGCTTAAGTCGTTAGGGGCTCCAGATGCCAGAAAACGGGTTTGCTGACCTCTTCAGGGATGAAGATAGTCTGGAGCTTGGAGAAACCCGTAGGTCGCCGGTTCAAATCCGGCCAGCCCCACCATATATTCTTGGCTAGTTTGGACAGCAAGGCATTGTTTTCCGCAAATAACACTTTAGGTCAATTAAGTAGAATGCCAACTGAAGGATAAAAATATAGTAGAATTAGAAAAAGAGATGGAAATGGTCCGTAAAATGAAGTACACGATTATAGGATAAGTCTCTTTCTACTAATCTCTATATATGCTTGCAATATGCTCATAATTCCTGCGAGCTTTAAGCAACAGCCGCACTACAATATGTAAAAGTTTTTGCTAAATTCTATTAATGTTCATGAAGCCTGCGCAGCCATAGCTGAAGCTTTTAAAGCCCGTTTCCATCTCTTGCAGCATGTTTCTGCTTTTCAATTTAAGGCATATATTCTCCTCTTACAATTATTTTTTTAATTTTCATTAATGTAATTTAGGTGATCGAGGTTGCCTAAGATTAGAGTTGGTTTGATAGGTGTTGGGAACTGTGCTTCGGCGCTTATTCAAGGGGTTCATTACTGTAGAGGTGAAGGTGGTCGTGTTAAACTGAGGTATCCGGAGATAGGAGGTTTCCGGCCGGAAGATATAGAGTTCGTCTGCGCCTTCGATATAGCTGAGGGTAAGGTTGGCAAAGATTTATCTAAAGCAATATTTGCAGCACCTAATAACGCACCAAAATTCGCCGATGTCCCAAATTTGGGGGTCGAAGTTTTGAAGGGGCCCGTTTTAGACGGTCTTAACGAATATACTAAGAAGATTGTGAGGGTTGATCCGAGGCCTGAAGTTGATGTCGCAGATAAGATTAGGGAGAGTGGTGCGGAGATCATGGTTAACCTTCTGCCCGGCGGAGCCCAGAGAGCCTCTCTATGGTATGCTGACAAGATTTTAGAGGCTGGATGCGCATTCATCAACGCAACCCCGACTATAATTGCCAGCGACCCCTCATGGGATGACCGCTTCCGTAAGGCTGGTTTACCGCTTATTGGAGATGACCTTATGGATCAGGTTGGCGCAACATTCATCCATAAGGCTATACTTGAGGCGCTGAATAGTAGAGGCGTTCAAATTTTGGAGACATATCAATTGGATGTTGGCGGCGGAACGGAGTCCGCAGATATTGAGCGCGCCTGGGGAACTAAGCGCGCAATAAAGACTAAAACTATTGAAGCAGTCTTACCGTATAGGGCAGCTGTCGTTGCTGGATCAACAGATTTCGTAGATTTTCTGGGGAGTAGGCGGGACAGTTATATATGGGTTTCTGGGGAGTACTTCGGTGGCGCTAGGTTTGAGATCGAGATTAGATTGAATACGCTCGACGCGCCAAACGCCGTGCCAATATTATTGGATGCGATCCGTGGAACTAAGTTAGCTCTGTTAAGAGGGGAGTCCGGTCACATACTTCCAATATCGGCTTACGCGTTTAAGCATCCGGCTAAAATCCTTCCAATACATGAAGCGGAGAAGCTATTTGAGGAATATATTTCGGGTAAGGCTTAGATGCTGGCATGTTCCAGTCCACGCTAAATCAGCCGATAAGACGTCAACAGAAGCTTTGCGTAGCGATACCTGCATCAATAGTTTCGGATGTTCCCCATTTAAGAGAGAAGACGATGAAGATAGGGTGGATAGGGCGAGCTCTGGCGATCTTCAGGGTTGATGAAGTTATAGTTTACCCGGATATGCCTGAGATCGATCAGAGCAGCGATCTGAATCTTGTCTCCACAATCCTATCCTATTTGGAGACTCCACAATATATTAGAAGGAGACTCTTCGGAATAATGCCTGAGCTACGTTACGCAGGCATATTGCCCCCACTCAGAACCCCACACCATCCAACTAGAAGGAGAAAGAAGGATTTAGTAGTAAACGAGTTTAGGGAGGGTGTGGTTGTCGCTGAGAAAAGGGATCTGATACTGGTGGATGTTGGCGTTGAGGATCCGATACCCGTCTTAGGAGCACGTTTACCTGTGGGGGCGCGTGTAACGGTTAAAATTATTGAGGGTGGCAGTAGCCCTAAGGCTGTGCTAGCTAGCCGGGAAGAAATACCCACATACTGGGGGTATAAGGTTATAATTTCAAGAGCCCCGCTTGGACGTACTATAAAGAACGGAGACTTCGACTTAGTTATAGCCACCTCAAAATATGGGGATCCATTCATGAGCGTTAAGGATGCTATCCTAGATAGATGGCGTAGATCGAGGAAAGTGCTTATAGCTTTTGGCGCTCCAACGCAGGGCCTCTATGAGATAGTTAGACGTGAGGGTTTTGAGTTGAATGAGCTGGCGGACTTCATAGTTAACACAATTCCTAAACAAGCCACTGAAACCGTTAGGACTGAGGAAGCCATTTATGCAACGCTGTCAATACTCAACCTCCTAACAGAATAGAGTATGAAGATATCTTCCTAATCATGTTCCGACAATTATATTTTCGCTTATTTTCCTCAGCGTAGCTATCGCAGAGAGCGCTGCAATATAGCTTGTCTTCGGGTTTGTTGGGAAGGGTCTATTTACAGTCTTCGTGTAGATCTCTCCAAACTCGCCCCTCACATAAATCTCATGGATGATGTTTTTTATAGTTGGGTCAACTATAACCCTAACTCTTGTTCTATCAGCGCCAATCCCAGCTAAACTTAGCGTAGCTGCAACATTAACATTTTGGGGGAATAATTTAACAGCCTCGCGGGCCGGACCATCAAATAAGATTAAGGGCTCTTTAAGCGAGGATAGATCTATTTTACTCTTCTCAACGTAGGGTGCGCCCCTAAAGCTTATCGGGGGCTTTCTGGTTGTGAGCGTAACCTCTTCAATCTGACCTACGCTAGCCGACTTAATATTGTCTAGGCCGACTATTGCGCCTGAGGGTACATAAACCTTCCTCCCGTTTTCCCTGGCAACTTTAATTATCTCAGCGAACAAATTATCGTCCACCAGGGCGCCTGCGCTCATAATCATTAGATCCTTATTGCTGCTCAGGATTTTTGTAGCATATTGCCTAACGGCCTCTTGTGAAGCAGCCTCTATCACTAAATGGACATCCTTCCTTTCAAGGATATCGTTAAGCCCCTCGGCTATAAGCGGTTTATGACTCAGTCTAGAAGCCAGTAGCTCAGATCTATCGCGGATTAAATCGTACACTATAATTAGGTTTATGTCACCAGCCTTCCCGCGATCTATGGCTTCAGCTATGACTGTGCCTATCGCGCCGCAACCAATTAATCCAGCACCAATCGGCGTAAACTCCAACCCCAAATATCTTTATTTATGATTCGATAAGTGGGCTGAAATAGATAAGGCTTTCTTTAATAAGGCACAAAAAATATAAGATATTCAATAGAATCTAAATCAATTACATAATCAGTTGGAAGGAAGGGCTTTGATATGATTTGGCTGTATGTGGCGTTGGCTGTTAGTTTTGTTTCAATCGGGTTAGCTGGTTATCTATATCAGTATATTATTAGACAGGAGAGCGGCACCGAAAAGATGAAAGAAATAGCTGGCGCGATTAAGGAGGGCGCTAAAGCCTACCTTAGGAGACAAAATACTACGCTGCTCGCCTTTGTCCTAATAATGGCTTTAATCCTTGGGGCAGTTTATACGCTTTATCACGTAGAGGACAGGGGAATTTATTTTGGGGCTAGTATGGCAATCGCTTATATTCTCGGCTCCCTATCAACAACTCTTGCAGCCTATATAGGTATGCTGGCAGCAGTTGAAGCCAATGTCAGAACGGCTAATGCTGCGAGAGAAGGTCTGAGAAGAGCATTTCCAGTGGCCTTTTATGGCGGCGCTGTAATGGGGCTATCCATTATAGGCTTCTCCCTTCTAGGCGTAAGCCTACTATTCTACATTTATAGATTCATCTTAGACTGGAGCTATGAGGAGGCAGTAAATGTGGTTTTAGGCTTCAGCTTCGGCGCCAGCGCCCTCGCCCTGTTCGCGAAGGCTGGAGGAGGCATATATACGAAGACTGCGGATATAAGCGCTGATCTTGTTGGAAAAGTTGAGCTCGGAATACCTGAAGATGACCCCCGCAATCCAGCTGTGATCGCGGATAACGTTGGAGATAATGTTGGGGACGTAGCTGGCATGGGGGCGGATTTAACGGACTCATACATAGCGAGCCTTATAGCAGCCATGATTATTGGTGCGGAGCAAGGTGAAAGCACGCTGATAATGTTGCCTCTTATGATAGCTGCTGTAGGGCTGTTTGCCTCAATATTGGGCGCATTTGTTGTTAAGGCAAGCATAAAGGGTAATCCTGGAGCGGCCTTAAATAGAGGCTCCTTCTCAACATGGATAATATTCGCAGTCCTCCTTCTCGCCACAGTGTATTTATCAGGTTTAGGGGAAAGGTGGCCTGGGGTTTTCCTCCCAACAGCGGCAGGATTAATAGCTGGGGTTGTGATTGGTCTAACATCTGACTACTTTACATCAATAGATAGGGCGCCTGCAAAGAAAGTTGCCTACGCATCAACGACGGGTGCCGCCATAAATATATTGACTGGTTTCTCCTACGGTATAGTTAGCATTGTTCCGCCGATAGTTGGGATCTGCATAGCTATGCTGGCAGCCTGGAGCCTATCCCAGATGTTCAATGTAAACCCATTTTATGGCATTGCCATATCCGCCGTTGGAATGCTTGCAACGGTTGGAATGACGATATCCGCAGACGCGTATGGACCAATCTCTGACAACGCGAAGGGCATAGCGGAACAGTCTGGTCTAGGCGAGGAGGTTATCGAAATAGCTGATAGACTTGACGCAGCGGGCAACACAACGAAGGCTATTACAAAAGGCTTCGCCATAGGCGCTGCGGCGCTGACGGTTCTGGCGTTGTTCGCAGCCTACGCCCATCTAGTGGATATAAAGTGGCTTGACTTAATGGATCCAAAGGTTGTAGCCGGAGTATTTCTTGGAGGAATGATGCCACCCTTACTCTCAGCCCTGTTGATCCTAGCTGTTGGAAAGAATGCTGAGAGGATGATTGAGGAAATTAGAAGGCAATTCAGGGAGATTCCAGGCTTAATAGATGGCAGGTCCAAGCCAGATTACGCTAGGTGCGTGGATATAGCTACCAAAGGAGCACTCACAGAGCTAATATTACCGTGTCTATTGGCGATAGTGGTCCCAATTCTGACAATAATATTCTTGGGTAAGGAGGCTCTTGCAGGTTTCCTTGCTGGAAGTATAATTACGGGAATAATCTTCGCCCTTCTAATGGCTAACGCTGGTGGCCTATGGGATAATGCCAAAAAGTATATTGAGGCTGGAGCCTATGGCGGTAAGGGCTCAGAGGCACATAAGGCTGCAGTTATAGGCGACACTGTTGGCGATCCGTTTAAGGACACTGCTGGCCCATCATTAAATACGATGATCACAGTCATGTCGCTGGTAGCCGAAGTCTTCGCACCAATACTAGTTGGCATAAGCCTATAAAACTTTTTTAATTGTTAAATGATCCTTCTCAAATTTCTTCCTTTTAGTTGACCTATGGCCTAAATAATATAAGCGAATTGAGATTAGAGAGATGTTGAGGAGACTGTTAACATGAAGCTATCCCATGTTAGTGAGAGCATTTTAAGGGAGATCGAGAAGTTTGAGATAATTGATGCGCATGAGCATTTACCTCCTGAGAGCGTCCGTCTATCGCTTAAGGTGGATGTCTTCACATTATTCAGCCACTATACCAGGGTCGACCTAATATCATCGGGCATGCCTGATGAATACTGGAATAAGATACATGATCCATCAATCCCCCTTGAGGAGCGCTGGAGGATATTTGCGCCCTATCTAAAGATGATAAAGTATGGTTCCTATGCTCGGCCAGCATTTATAGCCGCTAAGGAAATATATGGTTTCGATGACATTAACGAAAGAAACTATAAGGAGATATCTGAAAGAATTGCCGCAGAGAATACTCCGGGAATTTATCGTCGAATATTACGGGAGAAATGTAAAATTAGGGTCGCCTTAACCCAGCAAAATAGGACTGACTACGACTTAGATCTTCTAATTCCAATAATGCCTCTAGACACGTATGCCGCAGTCAGGTCTAAAAAGGTTATCGACGATCATGCGTCTAAGCTCGGCTGGAATATCAGAAGCCTTAACGATTATTTGGATATGGTCAGGGAGGGAATTGAGAGGTGGAGGAAGGTTGGTGTAGTTGGGCTTAAAATGAGCTCCCATAAATATCTGCCATACAATAGGAGCAAGGCAGTAGCGCTATTCGATAAGATAATGCATGATGGGAAGGAACTTCCATTCATGAACCCCCTCTACTGTTTTCTGGTTGAAGAGATCTTGGATATAGCTGCTGACCTTAATATGGTTGTCGCAGTTCATACTGGAATGTGGGGAGACTTTAGAGATCTAGACCCCCAGCATATGATACCAATATTCGGTAGACATCCAAAAACAAGGTTTGACATGTACCACTTAGGGATACCATATGTTAGAGAGGCGATAATTATTGGAAAAAATTTCCCAAATGTCTGGCTTAATCTATGCTGGTGCCACATAATCTCTCAGAAGTTGACGTGCTCAGCCCTTAGCGAGGTAATAGACCTTGTGCCAATAAATAAGATAATAGCTTTTGGGGGAGATTATAATATCCCCGTGGAGAAGGTTTATGGGCATCTTGTTATGGCACGTGAGGATATAGCGAAGGTTTTAGGGGAGCGGGTTGAGGAGGGGCTTATGACTGAGAATGAAGCTATAGAGGTTGCTAAGATGTGGTTTTATGATAACCCAAAGAACCTATATCAGCTTAAGGTTTAGGTGGATTAGTTATGGGCATTAGCCTCGGCTTAGTGGGTCTCGGAATGTTTGGAAGCATGTTCATAGAACTCTTTATGAAGCATCCTGATGTTGAGAGACTCGCCATATGCGATGTGCGTAAGGATAGGCTGGAGCATTATGCGAAGAAATATGATATTGCTGAAACTTACTCAAGCCTAGACGAAATATGCCAGTCAGATATTGAGGCTCTGGCGATCTTTACGCAGCATTGGCTCCATGGTCCTCACGTCCTTAAGGCTCTAAAGGAGGGTAAGCATGTCCTCTCAGCGGTTCCGATGGCATACTCCATAGATGAATGCATATCCATAGTAAATATGGTGAAAGAGACAGGTCTGATCTATATGATGGGTGAGACTAGTTACTTCCGCCCCGAGTCCATTTTCTGTAGAAAGAAAGCTGAGAAAGGCGAGTTTGGTGAATTTATCCAGTGCAGAGCTGAATACTTTCATGATGTGGGGGAGTATCCTCATGGGTTATGGAGGGTTCTGATAAATAGGTGGGGTGATCTCTGGAGTCTGGATAAGACAGGAGACCCGCCAATGTGGTATCCCTCACACTCAATATGTTTCCCAGTATCAGTAATGAAGGCTCATATGGTTGAAGTCTCCGCCCTAGGATACATTTATCCAAACGACGATTTCTTCCGAGTAGACACAATTTACAGAAATCCATTCTGTAATGAGACGGCCCTATTTAAAATGAGCAACGGTGCCGTGGCAATAATTTCAGAGTTCCGGCGCATCGGTGGCATTGAGGTTGAGCGTGTCAGCGGGATCTATGGGACTGAGGGTTCATTTGAGAGCAACCTGGCTGGCGCCGTATGGGCTGATAAAAGGGGGAAGGGGATATTAAAGCCCGAAGAATTGAAAGAATGGCAGCTACGGGAGCCCCTTCCAGAGAGCCTAAGACCATATGTTAACGTGGGCCATGAGGGCGCCGAGGCATATATAGTCCATGAATTCGTTGACTCCGTGAACAGCAACCGCCTGCCGCGTATCAACGCTTGGGAAGCCGCGCGCTACTGTATACCGGGATTCATTGCCCATCAGTCAGCGCTATCGGGTGGAAGATGGTTTAAAATACCGGATCTAGGGGAACCCCCAGCTTATCGTAAATAAGATAGGATTTGATCGTGTTTGTATAGGCTAGATGGAGGGGACGCTTTTTGAAGCCACCATACCTGGACCCTAATCAGCCAGTTAATAGGAGGGTTGAGGATCTTTTAAGCAGAATGACTATTGAAGAGAAGATTGGGCAGATGTGTCAGTACAGTGGCGTAACGAGCAAGATTGAGCAGATGATTAGGGAAGGTAAGGTTGGAGCATTACTCAACGTTTATGGCGCGGCTGAGGTTAACAGGGTTCAGAGGATAGCGGTTGAGGAGTCTAGGCTTGGTATACCGCTACTATTCGGTCTAGATGTTCTACATGGATACAAGACTATTTTCCCGATACCTTTAGGTCTCGCAAGCACGTGGGATCCCGAGGTTGTTAAAAGGGCTGCATCTATATCAGCCGCTGAAGCATCTTCTGATGGCATAAAATGGACTTTTGCACCAATGGTTGATATTGCACGCGACCCAAGGTGGGGCAGAATAGCTGAAGGTGCTGGTGAAGACCCGTATTTAGGGTCTGTTATGGCTAGGGCTTTAGTGGAAGGCTTTCAGGGGCCGGATCTATCTAATCTAAGCTCGCTTCTCGCGTGTCCAAAGCATTACGTTGCTTATGGGGGAGCTGAAGGCGGGAGAGACTATAACACTGTTGACATATCTGAGCGCACTTTAAGGGAGATTTACTTGCCACCATTTAAAGCGGCTGTTAAGGCTGGCGCAGGGACAATAATGAGCGCATTCAACGACCTAAATGGCATACCGGCCTCAGCGAACCCATACACCCTCAAAATAATACTGCGTGAGGAGTGGGGATTCAAAGGTTTTGTTGTGAGCGATTGGAACGCCATAGGAGAGCTGATAAATCATGGGATTGCAGGCGACATCTACGAGGCTGCTGAAAAAGCCCTTAAAGCTGGAGTAGATATGGATATGCAGGGCGACGTATACCAGAGGGCTCTTCTCCACCTAGTTAAGGAGGGAAGAGTCTCAGAAGATTTAATAGATGAGTCTGTTAGGCGAATACTTGAAATCAAGTTTAAGCTTGGGCTCTTCGAGAGACCATATGCCGACCCTGAAAGAGCCAGCCAAGTAATAAAGCGTGAAGAGCATATCAGAGCCGCCTTAGAGGTAGCGAGGAAGAGTATAGTTTTGCTGAAGAATGAGGGCAACCTGCTACCACTAAGTAAGGATTTAAAGACCGTTGCCGTCGTAGGCCCGCTATCCGATGATAAGGAGGCGCCGCTAGGCCCATGGTCATGTTTAGGCAATCCAAATGACGTTGTCACGGTTTTAGAAGGTGTTAAGAGGAAGATTTCAGATAAGACGAGAGTTTTATATGCTGAGGGATGCGACGTCGTAGGTGGTTCGAGGGAAGATTTTGAGGAGGCTGTTAGGTTAGCAGAGGAGAGCGATGTGGCTATAGTAGTTGTTGGTGAGAGTAGGGAAATGAGCGGTGAGGCAGCCTCTAGAGCCTACCTAGACCTACCAGGCCTCCAAGAAGACCTTTTAAAGGCAGTACATGCAACCGGAACGCCGATAGTTATGGTTTTAATGAACGGTAGGCCGCTATCGATTTCATGGGCCGCTGAGCACATACCATCAATCATAGAGGCATGGTTCCCGGGAATTCAGGCGGGAAATGCGATAGCGGATGTCATATTCGGGGATTATAATCCTGGAGGAAAGATACCGGTAACCTTCCCGCGAACGGTTGGGCAGGTGCCAATCTACTACAATCATAAGAGCACTGGTAGGCCTCCCTCACCAGAGAATAAATGGACCTCAAAGTATATAGATGTTTCATACACGCCTCTCTTCCCCTTCGGGCACGGATTAAGCTACACCAGGTTCGAGTATAGCGGCCTATATATAAGTCCGCAGGAGGTTGTTAAGGACCAGGATATAAGAATTACGTTTAGACTGAAGAATGTTGGCGATAGAGAAGGTGATGAAGTTGCACAGCTATATGTGAGAGATGTTGTTGCAAGCGTAACCAGACCGGTGAAGGAGCTTAAAGGTTTCAGGCGGGTAACACTTAAGCCAGGTGAGGAGAAATCTGTCGAGTTCAAGTTAACGCTTGAAGATATATCATTCCTTAACCATGAGCTGAAGCGGATAGTGGAACCTGGGGAATTTAAAATAATGATCGGCTCATCGTCAGAGGATATACGGCTAACCGGCAGTTTCATGGTTAGGGAATATGTGGAGTTCCCATGGAAATGACTTAAATTTAGGCTAAGATAAGCCTAGATGACAGAAATAATTAAGTAATTGTTGTGGAGTATAATTTTGCGTCTAGTGATGGCTTGAGGAGTGAGGTGTATGATCAAGGCTTATGTGCTCTTTAAGGTGAATTCTGGGTCTGAGAAAGAAGTCTGTAAGAAGATAGCCGATCTAGATAACGTTTTAGATGCGAGCATAATCTATGGAGAATATGATATAATTGCGAAGGTTGCCGTGCCCGAGCTAACCCATCTAAATGAGTTTCTTGATAAAGTTAGGAGTATGCCGAGCGTAATCCTAACATCAACCATGATCGTTGCGCAGGAGTATAGGGGGAGGGGAAGGAGAGAACCAAACTTAGAGGGACAAAAATAGCCTTAGGAATCTGGACGATTATCCAACACCATTCTTTCAGAACCAGGCTGGAATTGAGCGCTGTGGAGAATATTAAGAGGGAGATTTTACTAGCTATACTTAAAGAGACCGCGGCATTAAACCACGTAAAAATAGATGATATTGCCAAATCAGCGCATACCCCAAGAACTTTGGTAAGAGATTTTATAATGGAGTTTTCTGAGGGTGGGCTTCTAAAAATCCACAACGAAACAATCGCAGTTAATGGTGCACAACGCCTCAAAATAGCCCTTAAAGCTGCAGAATTGGGCTCTGATATTGAGAGGATTGCGAGGTTTCTAACATGGTCGGAATTTGAGAGGTTTTCTAGGATATCTTTTGAGGAGAATGGTTTTATTGTTAAGATGAATTTCCGTTTTGTATGGCTTAGTAAGAGGTGGGAGATAGATATACTTGGGGTTAAGAGGCCTATAGTGATTTCAGCCGACTGTAAGCATTGGCAACGGAAGTGGAGTGGAACCGCAAGTCTAAGAGCCGTGGAGATGCAGGTTGAAAGAACGAAAGCCTTGGCGGAAGCATCCAGACGTCTTGCAGGCAAAATAGGCATTAAGGGATGGAGATACGCATACTTCGTGCCGATCGTTCTATCGCTATTTCCATCGCAGCATAAATTTCATGAAAGAACCCCAATAGTCCCAATCCTGTCGCTCAACGACTTCCTACAGAATGTCATAGCTCATCTAGATGATATAAACAGCTTTTATATCTCATATGCTTAATGGCGCAAAAATGATATTAGAAATTCTTTTAAAGTTTGGGCATATTTTTAATCCAAAAGGTGAAACACTATGTCCCAGCTGAATGAAGAGCTCATCAGGATAGTGAATATTTCAATGCCATTCCCGGCTGAAGTTATAAGAGCTTATTCTAGGCTGGGTATGGTCTTCACAAGCGGCGACCTGGCGAAGGAGGCCGGAATCCCTAGATCAACAGCTAAATTCTATGTGAGGAAGATGCTAGAGATGCATATGATTTCTAAAGTTCCCCATAGAAAGAAGTATCAGAAGTATGCTAATGCTAAAAACTTTTCTGATTGGCTCATGGACTTGATAAGGCTGGCTATAAGACCTCTTGAAGAGAGAAAGTAAAAGAAGTTTGCTGTTGTCAGCATGGTGGCATGGCTTGTCGCTGAGGGAAATAGCTGCTAGGGGAAAGCGTAAAGGTAGACGAGGCAGAATATTAACCCCAAAAGAGATTAGGCGAATGAAGAAGCGTGGCTATCAGGCTGAAAGAGAACTTGTGAAGAGGCTTCGTGACCTCGGTTTTAAATCTGTTAGGATACCAGTTTCAGCGCCTAGTAGTGAGCCCCTACCTGATGTCTTCGCTACTAGGGGAGAATGCATAATAGCCTTCGAGGTTAAGGCGCCCAACGCTAGCAGAGCGTATTTTCCGAGAGAGCAGGTAGAAAAGCTCTTCAGCTTCCTAGAAATGTTTGAGAACTACCCGGTTAAGTTAGCGATTTTAGCGGCGAAATTCCCATATAAATGGGTTTTTAAGAAGATAGATTCAGTTAATGATTATTCAATCCATAGAAGTGAGGGAAGTAATATTGCTCTCGAGGCTATAAATTAGGTTGACGCTAAGCCCGGCTCTTTTAAGCAACTATAGATATAAGCGGGGGCCCTTTCTAATATATCTGCCACGTATATTTATGACCGTGCGACACCTCGGGCATCTATTATCTTCAGAAACGTTGTAGCGTACGACGCTGAAACCATATCTCTTTATGAGAGCTTCATTACAGTTTGGACAGTAAGTATGCTCATATTTGTGGCCAGGAACGTTTCCCACATATGGGTAAAGAACGCCCATGCTCTTAGCCATCTCGTAAGCCATCTCAAGAGTCCTTATTCTTGTCGCCGGCTTATTAAACTTGTATGCTGGATAATATCTAGTGAAGTGGATAGGCGTATCTGGACCAGCCTCTTTAATCGCGCGCTCAATTATGGATCTCAGGCACTCCTCATCATCATTAACATCGGTGATCACAAGGTTCACTAATTCGACATGAAAGCCCATTCTCTTTGCCTCCCTAACATTCCTCCAAATCTTCTCTACATCTATGCCACCGCAAAGCTTCTCATAGACCTCAGAATCTCCCTTAATATCGATCTTCAGCCCATCCATGCCAGACTCTCGGATAGCCTTTAGAACTTCAAGCGTCATGTAGCCATTCGAGACATAGCATGCATATAAGCCAATTCCGCATCCAATCCTGAATGTCTCAATGTTCCAATCAGTTAATAGAGTGGGCTCTTGGAAGCTGGCGCAGAGTCCATCATCGCCGCTCTGAATAGCTAGATTAACAATATCTTCGGGCGAATAATAGCTGACACTGCTTGGATTGGGCGAGACCTTAGATAGAGTCCAGTTCTGACACCAAGGGCAGCTGAAGTTACATGACCAAGTTGAGAATGTGAGGGCTGTTGAGCCAGGCCAATAGTGGAAGAAGGGTTTAATCTCTATCGGCCTACTCTCTATAGCGCTCAATGCGCCATACATTACCGTATAAAGTTTTCCTTCGATGTTTAGTCGAGTCTTACAGAATCCGCTCTCCCCAGGAGGAATGATGCACTTTCGCTCACATAAAGTACACTCAACTTTATCGTTAGAAACCTTACTATAAAATAGAGATTCCTTGACATTAGGTAAGCTAAGCAGATTCTTCAAAAACTCTCCTCCAAAAAGAAAGTGAATTCAAAAGAAAGAGAAATAATTTTCTCCTGTTAAGGGCAAGGAGGAAATTAATGGCACTGGTACTACACATCTTGTTGTTGATGAGTCCTTTAATGAATTGGTGATTATGGCAAGCATCAAAACCATTAAATCTAAATGTGACAAATATGAAGGAAGGTTTAAAAGAGGCGATTTTAGATGACCTCCAATATTTTGGATGCCCTAAAAGATGCCTTAATCAATATGGATGCTGCCAAAGTAATTGATTTGGTTAATAAAGCTCTCACATTGAAGCTCGATCCAATAGAGATTATTGGGGTGCTGCGTTCAGGCATGGACGAGGTTGGACGGAGATTTGAGAGCGGTGAGTACTTTATTTCCGAGCTGGTTATGTCTGGGGAGATAATGAAGAGGGCATTGGAGATTTTAAAGCCCCACTTAAAAAGCGAAGGTAGAGGTAAGGGTAAAATCGTTTTGGGGACTATAATTGGCGACTTACATGATATTGGTAAGGAGATTATTAAGACGCTGCTAATCTCATCTGGTTTTGAAGTCTACGATCTAGGTGTAGATGTTCCCCCAGAGAAATTTGTTGAAGCGGCTAAAGAGACAGGTGCGAAAATCATTGGAATCTCAGCACTACTCTCAACTTCAATAGTTAATACAGCTAAGGTTGTTGAAAAATTAAGGGAAGAGGGGTTACGCGATAAAGTTAAGGTGATAGTTGGGGGAGCTGCAGCTAGACAATGGATGATCGAGAAGTACGGTTTAGATGCAGCTATAAACGACGCTATTAAGGGGTTGGAGATAATAAGGAGGTGGGCGGAGGAAGGTTGAACCCACGTGAAAGAGTTCTTAGAGCACTGGAGCACGAGGAGCCTGATAGAGTTCCTCTCGACGAAACTATTGATTGGGCTCATCCGCATCCGTGGGTATATGCGGCAAATTACCTCGGAGCTAAAACCTATGAGGATCTGAGGAGGAGACTTGGCATTGATCTAAGGAGGATTGGCTGGTCGACACAAGAAGAATTAAAGATACCTTCAGAAAGGAGGCCGGGTTTAATCTTTGAGGATAGTTGGGGAGTTAAGTATGAAGTTACCGCTGATGGTGTGCATACGCGAGTAATCTACCATCCTCTCCAGCATATTTCTCTGAGCGATTTCGAGTTTCCAAGTTTTGACAAGATATTTGATAGGGCTGCCGAGTTCATAAGAATTTGGCGTGGAGAGTATTTTGTCCAAGGCGTTATGTATTGTACTTTATTTGAAATAGCCCGCCTATTAAGGGGCTTTAACAGATTTCTCATAGACCTTTATGAAAATCCAAGCTTTGTTAACGAGCTGCTTGATCGCTTACTTAAATATCGGTTAGAGATGGGTAAACGCTTCATTGAGCTTGGGGTTGACTGTATACAATTGGGGGATGATGTTGGCGCGCAGACTGGGATGTTAATCCATCCAAATCTTTGGAGAAAATACTTTAAGCCTAGGATGAAAGCCTTAATAGATGAGTTAAAGAAGCACGGAGACGTGTATATTTGGTATCATAGCGATGGAAATGTCAAGCCGATAATACCAGATTTAATAGAGATTGGAGTGAATATATTAAATCCTATTCAACCAGACTGCATGGATCCCGCTGAGATAAAGGAGAAGTATGGAGATAAAATAACGTTGCATGGGACTATCTCAGTTCAAGAGACTATGCAACTCGGCTCTGAAGAAGATGTTAAACGCGAGGTTATTACGAGAATAAGCACGTGCGCCCATGGAGGCGGATTAATAATTGCGCCCGCACATGGACTGCAACCCTCCACACCCTTCAAGAATATAATTGCGCTTTATGAGGTAGCCAAAAAGTATGGTAGATATCCGCTTAAAAGGTGATATTAAATGGAGTGGCGCGAGAGGTTTCTGAGGATACTTGAGCATGAGGAGCCTGATAGGCTTCCACTGGACGTCTGGCTCTCACCAGCCTTCGCAGCTAAGCTCCGAAGTCTATTGGGATATGATGAGATGACTAGATTCTCGCCAGATCTATGGCTAGGCATCAAAAGTATTAGTCCAAGTGTCTCAGAAGACTTTGCACGCAAAGGTGTAGTACATGTGCCCTTCATACATTATGGTATTGGCGTATGGGTTGAGCCGGGCGTTATGGAGGATGAATGGGGTGTGAGACGTAGTTTAACCGGTGCTGGGACGGAGAGTCGCATAGTCTACCATCCCTTAGAGAGGGCTGATGAAGACTCCCTGGATAGATATCCATTTCCAGATCCAAACGCTCCTGGCAGGTTTAAGATAACTAGGGAGGATGTTGAGAGAATGAAGGAGGATGGGTATTGGGTTGTGGGCGGCTTCGGAGCGGACACATTCTGGTGTCAGGCGTGGTATCTTAGGGGCTTTAAACGGCTAATGATCGACTTATATGAAAACCCAAGATTTATCGATAAACTTTTGTCTAAGCTGCTGGAATACTATACTGGAATTGGTAGAAAGTTGGCTGATCTTGGAGTAGATCAAGTAAATATGTATGACGATATTGCGGCCCAAACTGGGATGATTGTTTCGCCTAGATTATGGCGCAGATACTTCAAGCCATGCTATAAAAGATTGAGTGATACGTTGAAGCCGAAGATAAAATATATTTATTATCATTCTGACGGAAACCTCAAACCAATTATCCCAGACTTGATAGAGATAGGCGTAAATATCCTAAATCCGATTCAGCCAGACTGCATGAACCTAGCTGAGCTAAAAATGGAGTATGGCGATAAAATAACATTATGGGGAGGCTTATCTGTTCAAGATACGTTACCCTATGGGACTCCTGAGAAAGTTAAGGAGGAGATTAAAAGGACCATAGAGATATGTGCTCCAGGAGGCGGATTTGTGCTTGGCACATCCAACAACATTACACAGGACACGCCTATAGAGAACTTCTTTGCCATTTATGAAGCTGCCAGAAAGTATGGCAGATACCCCTTGAGGATCTAATCCTTAATGCTTCCTATTCTTCATTGAAGTGCACGCTAAAACAATAAAAAGGCTTTTGCTATTAATGATCTGAGAAGGGCGCTAGTAGATTATTGGTGGTCCATAATGATTGTTAGAATTAGGAATAGAGAGGAGATCCTCGCCAACGCCGAATCACCTCAAGATCGGCGGGCCAGAGAGATTGCCCTAGACGCTATTGAACGGGCGATAGCATCTGTGGACCCAAAAAACCTAATTTACTCAAAAGTGAAGGTTGATGATGGAAAAATGATAATAGATGGGAAGGTATTTGATCTCAGGTCATTTAGAAGGATTTTTGTTATAGGCGGGGGTAAAGCAAGTGGATATATGGCTGAGGCAATAGAGACTATTCTTAGGGATAGGATAGAAAGCGGAATAGTTGTTGTTCCGAAGGGGACTTCTGAGAAATTTAAGACAAGGGTAATAAAGATTCATGAGGCAAGTCACCCAGTCCCAGATGAGAGCAGCGTGGAGGGTGCAAGAAGAATCACAGAGGTTGTTGAGGCGGCTGGAGAAGATGATCTTATAATATGCCTAATATCCGGCGGGGGGTCGAGCCTTATGGCTTATCCACGCAATGAGATATCACTTGAAGATAAGAGGAAAGTTACAGAGATACTTCTTAAGTGTGGAGCCACCATCAAGGAGATAAATGCTGTTAGAAAGCATCTATCAAAGTTTAAGGGCGGGCATTTGGCAAAGAGCGCCTATCCCGCAACATTAATCAGTCTTCTCCTCTCCGACGTTATAGGAGACCCACTAGATGTAATAGCCTCCGGCCCTACTGTTCCGGATACTACAACATTTACAGATGCAATTAATATCCTCAAAAAGTACAATGTTTGGGATGCTGTTCCCAGAGCTGTCAAAGAGCTCCTTCTAAGTGGAGAAAAAGGGCTGATTAAAGAAACCCCGAAGAGCGACGACCCATGCTTCGAAAAGGTTCATAATTTTATTATAGGAAATAACAGGGATGCGTGCATCTCTGCGGTGAATGAGCTTAAAAGGGCTGGATTAAATACCCTTTTACTGACTTCTTATGCTGAAGGTGAAGCTAGACACATAGGTTTAATCGTTAGCGCTATAGCTAGAGAAATACTCTCGTCAGAGAATCCAGTAAAGCGCCCAGCTGGCATAGTTATAGGGGGTGAGAGCACGGTCACCGTTACTGGGAAAGGGATTGGTGGCAGAAACCAAGAGATATCCTTATCGTCAGCACTAAGCATATCCGGCTTGAAGGGCGTTGTAATCGCTTCGGCAAGCACCGATGGTATCGATGGACCGACCGACGCTGCCGGAGCTATTGTAGACGGATCGACAATTCCACGTTCGAAGAAGTTAGGGCTTAATGCTGAAGAATATCTGCGCAACAATGATTCATACTCTTTCTTTAGGGAGTTGGGAGATCTAATTTATACAGGTCCGACGGGAACGAACGTAAACGATATAACAATCCTAGTCGTCTTATAAAGCACCTCACTCTTTTAAAAACCTTATTTCCTCCTCAATTCTTTCCTCAACCTTCCAGCTAACCGTGTACCCGCCTAAGTATACGCCAGTGGTCATTACGAGAAATGGCGCAATTATCCCCATCAAGTAGTCGGCGCTTAACCCAAAATAATACCCAAGTAAGATCGGGAAAAATTGTAGAGAACCAGTGTAGCCAGAGATGAAAAGAATCACTGTAGTGTATATGGCTGAGATGAGGAGCGCAATTATGCTCGGGAAAACTAAGTTGATCTTAAGTCTCTCCTTAATCTTATATCCTGTATATAGCCCGCCTAAGAAGCCGCTAGGCAAATGGATTAAACCGAAACTAATTATTTTTTTGCCGATCTGAGCTTCCTCAAAGATTAATGCTCCGAGGCAATTAAGCGACTTAAGCAGCAAGTCAATTATTATGAGATTTTTGAGAAAGAAAAGTGCTACAGAACATAATAATCCACCTATGAGTAAGTGAACCAATAGCCTCAAATCTATCTTTCTTACTCCCTCATTAAACCCCACGCTTTATCACCAGCAACTCAAGAATCTTCGCTTTAAAAGTTTCATATCTTTCCTCCCAAACTCTATCTATCCATGTGTAGAAGACTATCTCAACCGCTCCCCGATCCGTCAAGAAATAAATGATAATTCCGGTAAAGTTATATTGGAGATTTTCTGCGGCAACATTTTCTATGCGAAAGATTGTATAAATGGCACTATAGCCGGAAATCTCAAGAGATCCATTCCTAAGAAACTGTAATGTGGCGTTTTGTGATCTCTTCTGAAGCTCCCCATAGAATCTATTAACCTCAAAGGTTGTTATTAATAAACCGTCCCTTAAGTCAAGTCCGCTAAATATAGACTGAGCGTACTCCCAACTCTTATAATAAATTAAGCCGAAAAATGAATCGTATTCTGTAGTAAGCATATTAATTATGCAAAGGCTGTCATTCTCCCATTTGGCTCTAGCATACCAGTTCCTGGGAAACTTAAACCTGAAAAAATCTGTCTCAAAAGATATGCACTCTCCATCCTCAGATAAATTTCTTAACAGAGTGAAGTATATCAGTAGGTATCCTGTCGAAAAGAAAGTTAAAATCAATATTATGAAGATAGCGATGGGGAGGCGGAGCCCAAATATTTTGCGCTTTACCTTCATTACGCCAATCCCAGCACACGTATCCATTCATATTTAATCTTTTTCTCCGAATATAAAATATAAGGTTATTGTACCTAAGTAAAAACTCCGCTCAACCGTATTGGAGGAGACTCTTGTTGATGCTTTTGTATCCGTATTCACGCTCTCCCAAGATTCTTTTCATGCATCTCATGGTTCCTAATGGGGTCAGATGCTACAATTCCCCTTTCGCTGGGAAGACCTGTACTTGGATGCCACTTCAACTATTCTCCTTGCCAGTTCAGCGGCATCTTCGCCGAAAACTACTATCATGGGTTCTTTTCCAAAATCACCCATATGATAGATAACATCCGGGGTCTCACCAATTCTGGCTATCGCTTGCTTAACGCCCCAAGGTATTGTCATTCCTTCAATATGCTTAACGTCAGCTGGTTCCTCCTTTCTGTCGAAAAACGATATCTTCATGCCAATTCCTCTAAGTATACTGAGAATCTCCTCCGAGAACCTTATGTTAATTGCTGCCCTCTTTCTAGGGTCATGCCTAATCATCTCAAGTAGGTATCTGGCCAAGTGACTTGATCCTCCAAAATCCGGGCTCGAAGATGCCTTAACTCTGCCGAATGCCCTCATTAGTCTCCCCGGTATGGCTGCCACATCATTAATGTTTTCCGGGTAAGGCAGTGCCATAGCAACGTTTATTCCAACCTCTGGCGCTAGATCCGCAACTTCAGGGAAAGACTCGAGAATTCTTTTAGCTTCCCTGACACTCTTTAGGACACCGTATTTGGCAGCCTCACGATATAATGTTGCTAATGGGTTGACTGGTCCAACGCCTTTACCAATTTTCAAGCCAAATTTTATTGCATTGGTAGTGAACTCTTTTGCCTGCTTAACCGCCGAGGGTATATCCTCTCCCTTCGCGAGAAATGCTGCTATGGCAGCTGAGAAACTGCAGCCAGTTCCATGCGTTGTCTTCGAATCTAATCTTGGCATACTGAAAATTCTGTATTCGCCCATATAGTAAAGTATGTCAATTGCGTCTTTTGGCATATCTAAATGGCCGCCCTTAATGACAACAGCTCTCGGCCCCATAGAACATATTTCTTTAGCAGCTCTCTTAGCATCCTCCATACTTCTGATCTCCATTCCAGTAAGCCTTTCAGCTTCAAATCTATTCGGCGTTACAACGGTTGCTAATGGTAAAAGATACTTTCTTAAAGCAGCCTCAGCCTCAGGCTTTAATAAGAATGCTCCAGATTTAGCGACCATAACCGGGTCAACGACCAATGGAAAATTATATTTTGAGATCTCCTCTGAAACAGCCTTAATAATTTCCTCAGTATAAAGCATACCGGTTTTTCCAGCATCTATCCCCATATCTTCGGCTACTTGCTTAATCTGCTCCTTCACAATCTCAGGCTTAACACATTCAATAGCCGTTACAGAATAAGTGTTTTGAGCAGTTATACATGTTATTGCGGTTGTTCCATGAACCCCCAGAGCTGCAAAAGTTTTCAGGTCTGCCTGTATTCCAGCGCCCCCGCCAGAATCGCTTCCAGCGATGGTTATAGCTACCGGTACTCTATTAGAACCTTCGGTTCCCCTAAACATAATATTTGCCCCGCGACATCATTCTGGTTACAGGCAAGAGGCTTTTAACACTTCCTTTAAAATCTTTATTGCACAGTATTCTGAGCACATTGAGCAAGCTTCCGGACTTATGAGCTTAGTTCTAGCTCGAATCTTCGCAGCCCTCTCTGGATCTATGGCATTCTCTATTTGTCGCCTCCAGTCTAAGTTTGCTCTAGCCTTAGCCATCTCAAGGTCATTTAGTGCAGCCCTTTCGCCAAGTCTGACTATGTCGGCAGCGTGGGCCGCTATTCTGGCAGCTATAACACCCTCCTTAACATCATCTACAGATGGCAGCCCAAGGTGTTCGGCTGGAGTCACATAGCAGAGGAAGTCGGCTCCCGCTAGTCCAGCCAAAGCTCCTCCAATTGCGCCTACGATATGGTCGTATCCTGGAGCTATCTCGGTTACAACCGGTCCCAAAACGTATAATGGGGCATCCCGACAGATAGCTTTTGCGAGCCTAATGTTGGCTTCGATATGGTTTAGTGGTAGATGGCCCGGCCCCTCAACCATAGCCTGAACGCCAGCCTTTCTAGCCCTTTCAACAAGTCTCCCTACAACCAGCAGCTCCTGTACTTGATGGAGGTCTGTTGAGTCAAATATGCATCCGGGCCGCAATCCGTCCCCTAGGCTTAGCGTGAAATCATATTTAGCTGCTATTTCTAGAAGGTAGTCATAGTTCTTGTAGAGTGGGTTCTCCTCTCCATTATGGATCATCCAAGCGGCTAGAAATACGCCGCCCCTACTAACTATGCCCATTAGGCGTGGATGCTCCGCAAGATTCTTTACAATATCTTTTGTGACCCCGCAGTGAATCGTCATGAAATCTACGCCGTCCTTAGCGTGTCTCTCTATCATGTTAAATATATCATCCTCAGTCATGTGAACTATTGATCCCTTCTTCCTAGCGGACTCTATTGCAGCCTGATAGATTGGGACGGTTCCAACTGGAACGTTGACGGTTCTAATTATCGCCCTCCGTACTTCATCTAGATCTCCTCCGGTGCTGAGATCCATTACTGTATCAGCGCCATACTTAACGGCAACTCTAGCCTTCTCAATCTCCAAATTTACATCACATATGTCGGGGCTTGTCCCAATGTTAGCATTAACCTTTATTCTTAAGCCTCTCCCTATACCTATGGGATGAACATTCTCACGGTTAATGTTCCGGGCTATTATGATAGCTCCCTCAGCAACACCTCTACGCACCTTCTCAGGAGATAAACCCTCCTCCATCGCAATTAACCGCATCTCCTCAGTCTCCCGCCCTCCCTTTGCAGCCTTCATCTGACCTGACATATGGTACTTCCTCCCTAAGAATAAAGAAGTCCCTAACCTCAAAAGCATTCGGCTTATATTTGAAGTTTTCCATGGCATTGTAATGCAAGTTTAGCATAAAGTTCTTATTTTTGAGCGATATATAATTGTAAAAACTTGCGGGTTGGAAGGAGCTTGCCCGTAAAAATTGTTAAGAAGGAAGATGAAAATTCTCTTACATTAGAAAGAATTCTCTACACTAAACATTACACCTTATCCCTTGATAGGAGCAGATGTATTGGATGCGAACTCTGCAAGGATGCTTGCCCAAAGGAGGCAATAAAAATAGTTAAGCCAGAAAATCTTGAGGCAGTCTCTGAGAGCATGCCAAAGAAGATAACCGTAACTGTTCTTGAGGACAAATGCAACTTTTGCGGCATATGCAGCGAAATATGCATATTTGGCGCATTCGGACAGAGCGTTAATGGAGAAGTGTGGGTTCCCGTCCTGAAGAGCGAAAGTTTTCCGCAAATAGTGCATGAGGTAAAGGTTGATGTGGCGAAGTGCCCCCCAGGCTGCAGGATATGTGAGGAAGAGTGCCCCCTACATCTCATTAACGTTAGATTTAATGGAAGCGGTAGAGTGTCTGAGGTTAATGTTGATGTTGATCGCTGCCCGGGCTGCAGGGTATGCGAAGTGAAGTGTCCTTATGATGCAATACACGCGAGAAAAATCCTTACAGGCTCAATAAAAATTAATAGCGATATATGTCCAGAAGGGTGCCGCAGATGTGTTGACGCATGTCCAATCCCATCGGTTCTCTCAATATCTGAGGGTGGGAAGGTTGTGGTCAACGATTTATTCTGTGTCTATTGTGGCGCATGTAGGAATGCTTGCCCTGTTGAGGGCGCCATAGAAATTAAGAGGATGTCCATTCGCCATGCTCCAGTCAAGTCTGGAGCGTGGAATAAAGCCCTGGAGAGGCTAACTTCGACTGAAGGTATGGTTAAAGAGCTCCGAAGTAAATCTACATCCAGAGTATGTGACTCTGTTAGGAGGCTTAGGGTTGGGGGGAGGGTTAGGAGATGAGTGTGGAATCTAAGCCTGAAGATGTGAGGATTGGTGTATTCGTCTGTCACTGTGGCTTAAATATAGCTGGTGTAGTGGATGTTAAGGACGTCGTTGATTATGCACGTAAACTGCCGAACGTTGTCTTCGCCATAGATAACAGGTACACCTGCTCTGATCCAGGGCAAGAGGAGATTAAGAAGGCTATAAAGGAGTATAATCTAAACCGCGTGGTCGTTGCAGCGTGCTCGCCGAGAATGCATGAATTCACGTTCAGGAGGTGCGTTGCTGAGGCTGGCTTAAACCCGTACTTTTTTGAGATGGCGAATATCAGGGAGCACTGCTCATGGGCGCATCCCAGCCACCCAAAGGAGGCTACTGAAAAGGCTAAAGAACTAATTAAAATTGCTGTTGCTAAGGCAAGACTCCTTCAGCCATTAGAGCCAATAAAGGTGCCAGTAACGCCAACAGCCCTAGTGATAGGTGGGGGGATAGCTGGCATAAATGCGGCCCTAGATCTTGCGGAGATGGGCTTTAAGGTCTATTTGCTGGAGAAGAAGGAGAGTATAGGTGGACATATGGCACAGCTAGATAAAACGTTCCCAACATTAGACTGCTCCATCTGTATCGAGGGGCCGAAGATGGTTGATGTTGCTCGCCACCCAAACATTGAGATAATTTCTTTCGCAGATCTGGTGAAGGTTGAGGGTTATATTGGTAATTTTAGGGTGGTCATTAGAAAGAATCCGCGCTATGTCTTAGAGGATAAGTGCACTGGTTGTGGCGAATGCGCAGCAGTATGTCCAATAGAGTATCCTAATGAATGGGATATGAATCTCGGCGTTAGGAAGGCTATATCGGTTCCGTTCCCGCAGGCGGTTCCATTAGTATATAGGATAAACCGGGACTATTGTATTGAGTGTTATAAGTGCGTTGATGCATGCGGACCACGCCAAGCAATAAACTTCGACCAGAAGCCTGAGGAGATAGAGCTTAAAGTTGGTGCAATAATCGTTGCAACGGGATACGACATCTACCTGCCTGAGGAGGGTAATCTATACGGCTATGGCAAATATAGTAACGTTATAACTAGCCTAGAGTTTGAGAGACTTATACTTGCGGCCGGGCCGACGGGCGGGCATGTTGTGAGGGCGTCTGATGGGAGGAGACCGAAGAGCGTTGCCTTCATCCAATGCGTCGGCTCCAGAGATGTGAATAAGCATCCATACTGCTCAAACTTCTGCTGCATGTATACACTTAAACATACAATTCAATTAAAAGAGCATTATGGAGACGACGTAGAGGTTTATGTATTCTACATGGATATGCGCAGCCACTTTAAAGGATACGAGGAGTTTTACCAGAGGGCTAGGGAGATGGGCGTAAACTTCATTAGGGGTAGGGTATCGAGGGTAGTTGAGGATCCTAAGACGAAGAACCTTATAATATATGCGGAGGATACTCTGCTCGGAGAGCCAATAGAGCTCGAGGCTGAGATGGTTGTTCTGGCAACGGCTGCAGTGCCGAGTAAGGGGTCAGATGAGCTTGCGAGGCTTCTGAACATACCTAGGGGGGCAGACGGGTTCTTCCTGGAGAGCCATCCGAAGCTTAAACCCCTAGATACGGCGGTTGACGGAATATTCTTGGCTGGAGCATGCCAAGGGCCTAAAGATATACCGTATAGTGTTGCTCAAGGTTGTGGGGCTGCCGCCAGGGCTGCTACTATACTATCTAAGCCATCTGTCACGATTGAGCCTATAATAGCGGTCGTAGACCCGGAGAAGTGTAGGAATACTAAGGTTAAGTGCGGCATATGCGCGATGAGATGTCCATATGGTGCCATTAAGGCTGAGACTGGCAAGCCCGCTGAGGTTACGCCCGCCATGTGCCATGGGTGTGGTACATGCGTCGCCGAGTGTCCAGCTGATGCCATAACTCAAATGCACTTTACAGACGCACAGATACTGGCGCAGATAGACGCTGCCTTAGAGGATAACCCCGAAGATAAGATACTTGGAATCTGCTGCAACTGGTGTGCTTACGCTGGTGCGGATCTTGCTGGAACAAGTAGATTTGAGTATCCTCCAAACATAAGGATTGTTAGGGTTATGTGCTCTGGGCGTGTTGACAGAGACTTTGTGCTCCATGCCTTTAGGAAGGGCGCTGGAATGGTTCTCATAGGGGCATGCCATCCATATGACTGCCATTATATTGACGGAAACCTGAAGATGAGGGTTAGAATGGACGCTCTGGCTAAAGCCCTGGAGAAACTCGGCCTAACGCCTGACAGGTTCAGGGTTGAATACGTATCCGCAGCTGAGGGAGTAAAGTTTGCTCAGATAATTCGGGAGATGGCGGCTAAACTAAAAGAGATTGGCCGAGAAAGAATAATCCAGGAAAACGAGAAGCTACGCCCACACCTTGAGCGTATGCTAAGCAAGAGAAGATGAGTGGTCGATGCTTTTGTATCCACTCACCACTCCAATTTTCATTACCGATTTTAACTGAGACATCATTTATATAGCAGGAGAACAGAGTCCCCCTCTAATGGTGGTTTAAGGGTGCACCACTCTCCTCCATCAACAGTGCCAGCTTGGATTGAGTTACCGAGGACCGGATGCATCCACTCCACTTTCAACCTTCCATATGCTGTTCGTAGGTCCACTTTAATCTCAGCATTTGATGGCGAATAAATTATGTATGCTTCACCGGGATTTGCTAGGCAATAGCCTGTTGAGGCTAACTCTGGAAGGGGAGTCATATCAGCGATATTAAAGCGGGTTGCTAGTTTAATGGTATTTCCCATAGCCATTCGTATCTCCTCAGCGTAAGGTATGTCTTCTGCGGGCGACAACCCCGCCCACGTAATCGTCCGATGGGTTAAAGCAACTATTCTATCCATGAATAGGACATTGTGTCCACGCGTAAAGCTTTTCCAGACCCATTGCGGGTTACCTCCCTCACCCCATAAATGATCAGTGTCGTTGAGAACAACTTTCGATCCATCGTTCACTGGAGGGTCATCTCGATAGCCGCCTTCAGGGTTTGGAGATATCCAGTCTGCTGGACTATTGAATAGATCAGCATTGCTACCGCTATATTCTTTCCCACCATACTGGAATGTCATACCTACTGGGTGCTGCTTTGCCTTCTCCTTCTCATAAGACTTGATGAAGCGAATGAAGTAATATTGCCATTCGGTTGAGTATCTGCCAGCCTCATTACAAACCTCGTATAGCACATTGTCAAACTCATTAACAGTGTCTATAACTTTGCGGACATATGTCTCCTGCAATGCGAGCACCTCCCTACGTTTAAGGGTGTAGTAGTCTAGTCGGCCACCATCTATGCCATTTACGTTATTCTCCGGATTAAATGGATGGAACTCCCATCCCTGAGCTGCAAACTGGACGCAGTGTCCCTCAAACAGCATTATTGATACGTAGATGCCTATCTCAGCGGCCATCCCAACCCTAGTACGTAGGCGCTCAAAATACGATTCATCAAATCTAGCTAAATCGAATTTAGGCTTCCCATCCGCGGCGAGGCCGGGCCCCACACGCCTCCATGGATGCGGCTTGGAGAATGAGAATGGTTTATCTAGGCTATAACGCCACTTCGGTGTCTCCCAACGCCATAGCCGGATAAAGTTATGTCCATGCTTTTGAAGGAAATCTAGGTAGGCTTGGAAGTCGAATTCTGGCGGGGGATCGCTTACACCCATATCCTGCAGGTTGCACCAGGTGTGAGAGCCTGTAAGGTAGATGGCACGCTTACCATCATCTGTGAAGTAGCGTGGGTTTCTTGGATGCGGATAAAGTGTGCGCTTCATTCCAACCGCCCCAATGGAGCATCTCTCAACACATATCATGTATCCTAGGCTTCAAATCTTAAATGTTTTTGATCCGCGTGGTTAGGGTTGAGGAAAAAAGGTAGATTCTTTACCCATTAGAGGATAAACGCTTTTGGCGAAGCAGTTTTTCGCCAAAAGCTTGGACATTTCTCCCATCCAAAAATATTGGGCTGCATGAGCTCTCCACTCGACAGCGCCAACTAAGAGACGAGGACTCTTCTTGAATTTGGCTTTTCAGAGTTATGGCTCCATTTCCTAGCCAAGTCCACGAATCCGTCTTCATAAGAGAATAAAATAAATAGTGGTGGATGCTAGTTTAGGGCCATCTTCTGTCAAAATATATGTTCTTACCCCTAGACGATAATGGTATCCCTAGAATTATCGTTGCTTCCGGCATTAGATTCATCCTCATGGCAGCCGCGCCCACATGATACATTATCCTGTTGTCAACGTTGAGTATGCTGGCAATTTTAACGGCTGAGCCTAAAGCTATCCCCAAATCTAATGCCTTAAATATGCATGTTGGACCTAAAAAGTCCTGGCCTATCCTTTTCTCCTTCTCCTCAAACTCCTTGCAGTCTCTGCTGCCGCATGCGCCACAATTTAAGCCAGGAGCCCTATTCCCCCTAACGCCTATGAGGAGTACTGCTTCAGAGTTCTCTACACATATTGCGTCGCGCTCAAATAGGTTTGCGCCCCTCTCCCTCGCCATCTCCCTCATCTTCTCGGCTATTGCATTTTTCTCAGAACCGAAAACTATCAGCGTTAAAATATCGTCGATTCCCCTAGTTTTTGGAGCCGTTCTCGCGGCAACTTGCATGAGCCTCGCAGCCTCGATAATGGCCTCCTTCTCTCCATCTTCACCCCTAATTATTGGGACCATTTCCGACAGCCACAGAAATCTAATTCTATAGAATCAAAAATAACATTTATCCTCTTAACAAGCTAAAGTTTATTGACTGAGCGCCAAATTAACCTCCCTTAACACGGACGCTATATCTTTCGCATTTAAGTCTCTTGGGTAATTGTATATTGGGCCCCTCGGGTCCTCATTATAGTATGGTCTGTTACAGCCCGGGCACCCGCTGGTCTTAAAGGGCTCGCCAGTTAAAATTATTCTCATCAAATCTTCGTTGGGCAACCCAAAATTGATAAGTCTTCCATCCATAAAAGCCATGTCCTCGTAACGTCTTATCCTGTGCGTTATTAAGTAATGCGCTATCTGAAGTTTGCGATAGTATGTTATTGGGGGTCTTGGATGATTAGCCATTCTCGTGCCCTGTATTGGCGTGAATGCGAAGAGGGCTGGAAAAACTCCCTCATCAACGCACTTCTGCATCATAGAGATGAATTCCTCCTCACTCTCGCCTAGGCCGGCTATGAGGTGTGTCGTAACCTTTCCTCTTCCAAAAACCCTGACGGCATCCCTAAGGGAGTTAAGGTGAAGCCTCCATCTATATGGGCCATTAGCCAGCTCCCCCTTAACTCTGGAGAAAATCTCCTCAGTAACAGCGTCCAACGCTATGCTTATCCTCTCAACGCCGGCGCTGAGTAGCATCCTCATATCTTCAGGTGTGAGCGGTTGACATGAGACAGATATTGGGACCTCACAAGTAGACCTTATTTTAGAGACCAGATACTCTAGGTCACGCTGAACGCCAGCATAATTGAGCGCTTGTATGCAGACCCTCTTTATCTCACCATTTTCCACAGACCTTATAATGCTGCTCACAACATCACTGAGCGTGAAGTCCGGCCATATAACCCTTGATAGCATGTCTGCCCTTGAGGTGCTGTCCCTGGCCTGCGGGCAGAAGGCGCAGTTGGCCGAGCACCGCCCCTCCCTATATGTAAGCAGGTACACGGTTGTGGGCTTAGCGTTAATGACGCCCTTAACCAAACCTAAAACTATCGCTGACCCTATTGAGACCCTAACTCTCTCCACTCCCTTTGACACACTCATAGCTTCGCCATCACGCCCCTATATTAATGGCTCTGTTCTCTTCTCCTCTTCAACTTACTTAAGGAGCGTTTAGAGGTTTCTTAGACCTAGGCTGACATTGATAGCCTACGGGCAACTTCTATGTACTCTCTAACCCGAGAAGTGGGAGTTTTCGGGGTTACCGGGCTACCGAGCGACACTACAAATCTTCTATGGTTCCGTCCAACACTAATCTGCCTTTCAATCTCCTTCTCTAGCTCGCTAATCGTACCGTTTTGGAGAATATTTATGGAATCTATATTGCCAAATATGCAGGCCCGACCGGCAACGATCTCGCTAATCCACTCTATATTAATTTTAAAGCCCTTTTTACTCTCCTCTGCTGCGATGCAGTCTGGCTGGGCATCTAATATTAATTCTAGTCGGTCACGTATATCTCCACATGAATAATAGATGCTTTTTAGGCCTAAATGCCTCATTACCGAAAATATCTCAGAATTGTAAGGCAGGATTATTTCTCTAAAGATTTTTGGAGAAATCTCGTTGGCTGATGCTAAACATTCTTCAAGCCATATTCCGTCAACACCAGCTTCAGCGTAAGCCTTTAACACCTCAATAATCTGCTCTGTTATCTTATCGAGCACGGCTCTCACAATATTAGTCCTCTTAAGTATGAATAGCAGCATCCCCTTAAACCCAAAGTAATTGCTCAGCGCCGTCCAGTAGGGTGAGCTGACGCTAGCGCAGACAAACTTCTTTGAGCCAAATTTTTCCACAACCATCTTCGCATAGTCGAGATTCCCATTTTTGATCATTTCCATCGCGTCCACAATCTGTATATACTTCTCGACGTCGCTGATCGATTTGATGAGGGGTTCCCTATCTATCCGAATAATATCTCCGCCTATAGGCGGTCTCTTTATCTCCCTTCTTTCACGGCTCACAACATTGGTTAGAAATACTCGACCATTAATAACCTCAATCCTATGAGACTCCCTCCAGCCTCTAGATGGGCAAAGAGTACATTCCACCCAATCTAAGTCCAATCTCTTCAGAAGATCTTCTTCAACCTCCAGGCGGGCTGACAGATTAATGTTACTCATCACCCACCAAGGTTTATCAGTTATCTCCTCCCAATGATCACGCAGGAATATGCCAGTATATGGAATAACAACTGGAAATTCGCTTTCTAAACCCCTAGATATCGCCTCCAGCATCCTACGCTTGCTGTCCATTAAAATTAAAATCTTCGACGGGAGAAATCTATCTTATGGTTTTATGAGATTGGTGGGAGGATGTGTAGTCTCGCTGGGGAGGTATTTGATCTTATAGTTTGTCCAGCGAATAGTAGGAATCCGAGAAACACAGAGGCAGACATCATAGAGTTGACTGATGGAAGGCTACTATTAGCCTATACGGAATTCTATCATTACGAGAGCCATGATATGGCTCCGGCTAGAATAGCTGGAAAAATATCCTATGATCGTGGTAGAAGCTGGAGTGACCCCTTCACTATACAGGAGAATATTGGCTGTAATAATGTAATGGAGGCTGATTTACTAAGGCTCAGAACGGGTGAGATTGCTCTCTTCTTCCTAATTAAGAACTCTGAATCCGACTGCCATCCATATATGAAAAAGACTTTTGATGAGGCGGGAACATGGTCTGAACTCGTCCCAATAGCGAAATTTTACCAGGGATACTTTACTACCAATAACGATAGGGCAATTCAGCTATCAAATGGAAGAATATTGTTGCCAGTAGCATACACCCCCAATATTTGGGCTATGCGAAAATTAACTTCCTTCTGCTTCTATTCTGACGATAATGGAAGAACCTGGTTTAAGTCAGATGTGGAAGTAAGTTTGCAAAAAGCTACTGCCGAGGAACCCGGCGTCATTGAGCTGAAGGATGGTAGGCTTATGATGTGGTTTAGGACTACGCTGGGTTACATTTATAGGGCTTTCTCAGATGATTTTGGGGAAACTTGGGGTAAGGCTGAGCCAATGCCGCTTTCGTCTCCAAATTCTCCCCAAGCCATGAAGAGGATACCGAAAACAAACGATATTCTATTGGTTTGGAATAACACCCCTGGCCCACAAAGAGTCCCTCTTACGACGGCAATATCGAGGGATGAGGGAGAAACTTGGGAAAACATTAAGGATATAGAGGCTGATCCGCGCTTCTCATACGCCTATCCAAGCATAACTTTTGTTAGGGATGAGGCGCTAATAACTTACTACTGCCATGATAGAAAGACTAATCTTCTCTCATTAAAGCTGAAGATTTTCCCGATAGACTGGTTTTATGAATAATATCTGCCGAGGGGATCTATGATTGTACATAGTCTTCTCGGAGAGATGCTTAGAATATTTTGAGCTTGGGCATCCAGAGTCTCCGGAGAGGGTTCTTAACATATATATTCTTCTTAGGAGGGAGGGATTTAAGTTCGTTGAGGCTGAGCCCTGCTCTGAAGATGACCTTTTGATGGTTCATAGTAAAGAGCATGTTGGCAGGATTAAAAGTGGGAGATTCTATGACCCTGATACGCCAAACATTCCTGGGATATATGAATATGCTAGGCTTGCCGCTGGGGCTGCAATAAAGAGTATGGAGATTTCCCTGAAGGATGAAGTAGCCTTCTCACTCATGAGGCCGCCTGGGCATCATGCGGGCATTAACGGAAGAGCTCTCGGAGCTCCAACTTTAGGGTTCTGCTACTTCAATAATATTGCTGTTGCGTGCAGGAAAGCTCTGAATATGGGTAAGGCTGAGAGAATAGCTATACTAGACATAGATTGCCACCATGGTAACGGCACTCAAGAGATATTCTTTAGGGATCGGCGGGTCCTCTTCGTCTCCCTCCATAGGTATGGTGGAGTTTACCCTGGAACTGGAGATAAGTCTGCAGAGAACTGTCTCAACTACCCCTTTCCACATCCCATCGGCGATGAAGAGTATATTAGGGTTTTGAGCGCTGCTTTACATGAGATAGAGAAGTTTAACCCAGAATTAATAGCTGTCTCGGCCGGATTTGATACGCATAAGTTTGATCCAATTTGCAGTCTAGGCCTAAGCACCGAATCATATAGAGTCATAGGGCGCATGATAGCGAAATTGAATAGGAGGGTTTTTGCGGTTCTAGAGGGCGGCTATGGAAGAGATCTTCCACAATGCGTGCTAAACTTCCTCAGAGGTCTAGAAGAAAAGTAGCTGCAGTGAAGCCCCGGGGGATAAAACAATATATTTTATGCTCCTCTTATCCTCTAAGGTGAGCGCTATGATCAGCGATCTTGAAGCGATCAAAGACTATGATCTTCGGGAAGGCATGAGTATTAGTGAGCTCGTTGAACAGATGAGGGGGGCTTGGGGATTTACCGCTGAGAAGATTGTTAGAGGCATAGATATCCTGAAGATGATGATTGCTGACAAAGAATGCGTGAAGTTTCTCTCTTTCCCAGCATGTATTGTGGCTACTGGAACCAGGGGGGTTATAAGGGAGATGGTTAAACGCCGCCTAATAGATGTGATCGTAACAACGTGTGGAACCCTAGACCATGACCTAGCTAGGTGCTGGAAGAAATATTATCGTGGATCATTCGATTTAGACGACAAGAAGCTTCATAGGAGAGGGATAAATCGCCTAGGAAACATATTGATTCCAAATGAGAGCTACGGCATAATTATTGAAGAGAAGATGCGTGAGCTCTTATCGGCTCTTTGGGGTGAGGGGGTGAGGGAGATCTCGACTCGTGAGCTCAGCAAGGAGATAGGTTTGAGGCTTTGCAGCGAAGACTCGCTACTCCACTGGGCTGCTAGAAACAATATACCAGTATATGTTCCAGGCATAACCGATGGGGCTGTTGGCTACCAGATATGGCTGTTCTCGCAAGACCATAAATTTAAAATCGACATTCTTAAGGATGAGCAGGAGATAAATGACATAATATTTAGCGCTAAGCGGACTGGTGCTCTAATAATTGGCGGAGGCATTTCAAAACACCATGTAATATGGTGGAACCAGTTTAAGGGGGGCTTAGACTACGCAGTTTATATAACTACGGCTGTCGAATGGGATGGCAGCTTATCCGGGGCCAGGGTGCGCGAGGCAATCTCATGGGGTAAGGTTAAGGAGAACGCAAAGCATGTAACTATTGAGGGGGATGCGACAGTCATACTTCCACTAATGATAGCAGCACTAATCTCCGAAATATCTGGGGGAAGAGGGTAAGCGGCTAGCTAAGATATACCTAGCTGCCTCTTCACGCCCTCATCTGACAACAGTATCTCAACAACCCATTTAGCCACTTTGCCAGAGACGTCGGTACACTTATCTCTATGGCCACCCATTTCCTCAAACTTCTCATAGTCTTCCGGGTTCCATAGGTTAAATGATCTTCCAAAAATCTTTATTTGAACATCCTTACAGATACAGCTTCCAAACTCGCTTACAAACCTATCATATAGCTCCTTCGCCTTGGCGTAAGACTTTAGAAACCTGCCCTTACCCATATCTTCTAAGCTTCTTCCAAAGAAGAAGCTTAACGCCATGGCTCCCCCGGAGAGAGCGCCGCACGTTCCACACCCGCTTAGTCCCAGGCCTCCGGCTAGGGCATGCGCTGACTTAATTATGGGCTCCATCCCCTTAATGTTGAGGGTTTCATATACCGCCCTTAAGACTGCTTGAGGGCAGCTTCCAAACTCAGCCTCATATTTAAACGCCAGCTTATAAGCCTTCTCAGGATACCCCTCACCCATGACTCTAACCTCACCTCAGCAATTATGATTATAACAAATAAAAGTATAACTCAATTTCTTTAATATTGAGGGGGCTGAATTATCTTTGGGGTGGCAGCTTATCAGAGCTGGAGAAGAGGATCTTCAAAGGGAGATAAGCAGGGCGAGAGAGATAAGCTGGCAGACATTTGGAAGAAGAATATACTTTTATGCGCCGGGCTTCACTCATTACAATAACAAATATTTCAGGTCGTTTCCGAACATTTTTCCATCAATATCGATTACTGGTCTATACTGTTCACTGAACTGCGATCATTGTTGTGGCAAGCTCCTTAAGACGATGATACCTGCAACAACGCCGGACAGGCTAATAGAGGTTTGTTCTAGCTTGAAGAGAAATGGGGCAATCGGCTGCCTGGTGAGCGGGGGCTGCCTACCCAATGGCTCCGTCCCCATATGGAGGTTCATAGATGCCATATTTGAGGTTAAGAGGAGGTTGGGACTGACAATTGTGGTTCATACTGGGTTAATAGATTTTGAGACCGCTGTGAGGCTTAAGGAGGCTGGCGTAGATGCCATATCAGTCGATATAATAGGTTCGGAGGAAACCGTTAGAGAAGTATACCACCTAAAGGCTTCACTCAAGGAGTATGCTGAGACACTTAGAGCCTTAAAGGAGGCTGGAGTCCCCTTCACGCCACACGTTCTTGTCGGGCTACATTACGGTGTAATAAAGGGTGAGTTCAAGGCGATAGAAATGATCTCGAAATATGAGCCGTCAGCCCTAATCATAATAGTGTTCTTTCCAATTAAGGGGACGAAAATGGAGCATGTCAGCCCACCGCCACCCGAAGCTGTGATAGGCGTCATTACAAGGGCCCGCTTATTAATGCCTCATGTACCGATTGCGCTCGGATGTGCGAGACCTAAGAGGGCTTATAGGCTTATGCTAGATAAACTGGCGGTTGAGGCTGGCGTTAACGCAATAGCTTTCCCAAGCACTGAGGCTATAGAGATAGCGAAGAGCTTAGGTCTGGAAGTTAGATTCTCGCAAACCTGCTGCTCACAAATATATAAGGATATTAAGGCGCCGTAAGGAGCAACAAAGCTAGCTGAGAAGAAAAATCATTTGGATGCTGACGCCCGCTGCTTGAACTCAATTATTCCCTTACATGTCCGCGTCCAAGGATGAAGTATTTGATTGTGGTTAAATGCTGTACGCTCATCGGTCCACGAGCATGGAGTTTCTGGGTACTTATGCCTATCTCGGCCCCAAGCCCATATTGATTCCCATCGGTAAAGCGGGTCGAGGCGTTCCAGTAAACGGCTGCCGAATCCACGTTCTTAATGAAGTGAAGTGCCTTATTGAAGTCTGAGGTTATAATGGCGTCGGAGTGTTTTGTTCCATACTTGTTTATATGCGCTATGGCTTCATCTATTCCACTGACAACCTTAACGCCGATTATTAGGTCTAAGTACTCAGTGTACCAGTCTTCTTCGGTTGCTGGCTTAACGTCAGGCACTATTTTAAGTGTCTCCTCACACCCTCTAACCTCAACGCCATGAGCCCTAAGAGCGCTTATAACCTTTGGCAGGAAGACTGGTGCAATATCCCTATGGACTAGCAGCTTCTCAGCCGCATTACATGTTCCCGGCCTTTGACACTTAGCATTAATAATTATTTTTATGGCCATTTCTTGGTCAGCGTCGCTCTCAACATATATGTGACAGTTGCCTGTCCCAGTCTCGATAACTGGAACCTTAGCGTTCTCTATGACGGCCCTAATGAGCTCAGCCCCACCCCTAGGTATGAGCACATCAACATAATCTCTCATCTTCATAAGCTCTATGGCGGCTCTTCTATCAGTTATGGGAACAACCTGTATAGCGCCATCAGGAATGCCTGACTTGACAGCTGCCTCGTTCAGAATCTTGCCTATAACAACATTTGAGTTTATGGCGTCGGAGCCACCCCTCAATATAACCGCATTACCCGACTTTAAGCATATGCCGGCTGCGTCCGAGGTTACATCTGGCCGTGACTCATAGATTACCGCCACTACGCCTAAGGGAACTCTTATTTGACCAATTATCAGACCGTTTGGTCTAACCCATGTCTTCACTATTTCGCCAACTGGATCTGGCAACTCGGCAACCTCTCTTAAACACTGTGCCATCTTTGAAATCCTCGACTTATTCAGAATTAGCCTATCAAGCAGCGACTCTTTAACACCCCTAGCCCTGGAAGTCTCAACATCTATCCTATTAGCCTCAAGAATCTCTTCAGCGTGATCTTCTAAGGCGTCCGCCATGTTGTATAGAGCCTTATTTTTTGTCTCAGTGGGAAGCCTAGCCAAGATGTATGATGCTTCCTTAGCCTTCTTGCATATATTTAAAACCAAATCCTCTATGCTTTCACCCATCTAATTCACTCACCAAACACGTACATGAGCTTCCTAACGATAACTTCATTTCTTCTAATATAGCCTAAAACTTTTTTTATTTGTGAGGTTTTTAAACCCTTAATCAAGTTTATCTCATCGCTGGAGTAATTAACTATGCCGCGCGCAAATTCCTTTTCATCTGGCCCAACTATGCTGACTACATCACCTATCTTAAATTGGCCTGAAACATCTTCGATTCCAACTGCGAGTAGGCTTGCGCCCCTAAGGATAGCTTGCTTGGCCCCTTCATTAACTTTAATCTGCCCCTTTGCCCCAGCTCCGTAAGCTATCCAGCTCTTAATGCTCGGCATCCTGCCGCCTAGAGGCTTAAAGTATGTTCCCACATTCTTCCCATCTAATATGTCTATCAGCACATTTTTTCTGCGGCTATTCGCTATTATAAGTGGTATGCCGCTTTGCATAGCTATTTCAGCGGCCTGAAGTTTAGTCTTCATTCCACCTCTACCAAGGGTGCTTTTACCCTCAGCCACCATCTTAAGCTCAGGCGTTATTTTTTCGACCACCGGGATTATCTTAGCATCCTTCTTCTTGCTGGGATTAGCATCATAAAGGCCATCGACATCTGATAGAATTACAATTAGATCTGCTTGGACAGCATTACCTATTAAAACCGACAATATATCGTTGTCGCTGAAATTAACCTTATAACCCTTCATAACTGGCATTATCTCATCAACCGACGTGACGTCATTCTCATTTATTATTGGGACGACGTTTAGGCTGAGCAGCCTATCGAGGACATTGCATACATGGATGTAGGAAACCCTGTTCGCTAAATCTTCTTTAGTCAGGAGAACCTGCGCAACCTTTAAACCATGTCGCCTAAAGAGCTGGCGGTAGTGTTCCATGAGAATCGCTTGGCCAACCGCTGCGCAAGCCTGCTTAAAAACTATGTCATTCGGTTTCGGCTTTATCCCAAGCTCAGCTATTCCTGAGCCTATAGCTCCAGAGGTTACAAGAATTATCTGATAACCCCTCCTAATTGCCTCAGCCACCTGATCCGTGAGAGCTCTCATGGCATCGAGGTCTAAGCTTCCGTCACTCTTAGTTACGCTGCTTGTACCAACCTTGACAACAACAAGCTTTCCCATGATGCTCAACAATTTCTCTTAATAGATTTTACCGGATTTTTATCTCTTTCCCCAAAAGGGAGGACGCTTATGAGGGGAGTTGAACGTTGGAGTAAAGTCTACACATAGATTGCAGAGTTAATGAAATGAGGAGCAAAACGCCTACTCTATGTGCACATTAACTTCCTCAAGACGACCATTAATGGCTCGATAGGCTGCAACCCTGGGCTCTGGATGATGCGAAACAATCACCCATATACTCTCAGGCCATAAGCTCATGTATTTTAGGTCTATTGAAGATGGATTTATGCATCCCGTATGTGAATGAAAGAAGCCTATGTGACGTAGACCTTTTCTCTCATGCTCCAGTAAAACCCTAAGGAATTCTTCTGGGCTAATTTGGAACATTACCTCAGACTTGAGCACATTTTTAAGTGGCACAACCTCCTCTATGTATGCTTCATCCCCGCTTATAAGGCCGAAAAGAGCCCCGCACACTTCAATTGGATAGCCTCTTCTCGCCTCCTCAAGGAGGGCGTCAACTTGACTTCTGCTCATCTTAATGATCATCTTTGGCACCATCACAATTTTTAATTTGCATTAAAATTTAATTTTGAGGGTGCTCAATCTAAAGTGTAACGCCACGAAGTGATCGGTTTGACAGACATATGCCTTCTATTTGAGGTTCATCAACCCCTAAGGTTAAACCGAAACTTCAACCTAGATGCTATAACACGCCGTGAGATCAGCATTAAGAATCTTGAGGAAATATACTTCGACCACAATATTAATAGAGAGATCTTCATACGTGTCTCTGAGAGATGCTATTATCCAGCTAGCAGGATAATTCTAGAGCAGATAGATAGATTCCGGAGGGAGAAGAAACCCTTTAAGGTCGCATTCAGCCTATCAGGAATCTTCATCGAGCAATGTGAGAGGTGGAATCCGGATCTCCTTGAGATTTTTAGGCAGATGGTTGAGACAGGATGCGTAGAGCTTCTCGGCCAAACATACTATCATTCACTTTCAAGCCTAAATGACCTGGATCGCTCAGAGTTTCCTGAGCAGATTGAGATGCATAGGCGGATCATAAAGGATGCGTTTAACTACGTGCCAAGCACATTCGAGAATACCGAGTGTTTATATAATAATGATATTGCCAGAACAGTTGAAAGCATTGGTTTTAAGGCCATAGTAACGGAAGGCGCTGACAGGATTCTAGGTTGGAGGTCTCCAAACTTCGTTTATAGGGCTGCCAGCTCATCTATAAATGTTTTACTGCGCAACTATAGGCTTTCAGACGACATAGGCTTTAGGTTTACCTCAACGCAATGGGATCAATGGCCCCTAACAGCGGATAAATATGCTGCATGGCTGGCGCATACTCCTGGCCAAGTAATAGTACTATTTTTGGACTATGAGACATTTGGCGAGCATTATTGGGCTGAGAGCGGCATACTTGAATTCTTAAAATGGCTGCCAATAGAGGCTAATAAGTGGGAGAATCTATGCTGGTCAACCCCCTCCGAGGTCATTAGAAAATATTCTCCATGCGGCGTGATAGATGTCCCACCAGATAATACTATTTCATGGGCCGATGTTGAACGTGATACCAGCGCATGGTTGGGCAACCAGCAGCAGCGCTTAGCCTTTAATTTGCTCAATGAGGTTGGCTTAATAGTGAAGGCGTTAAATAACAATGATCTCCTGAGGGTATGGCGTTATCTTCAGGCGAGCGATCATTTTTACTATATGTATACTGGGGGTGGCGAATCTAGCATAGTTCATGAGTCATTCAACCCTTATGGGAACCCGATAGACGCCTTTATTATCTATATGGGCGTGTTGCTCGATTTTAAAGCTAGATGTGAGGCGGAGATTAATAAACCTGAATTCACATATGCCCGGCTACTTAGGAGGATTCCAACCTACAAGGGATTTAAATTCTTTTACACGTTTGCTTCGCCCACAGGCATGATGGCCAATAGCCTTGAAGAATTCTATGAAGCCCTTAAGGTGGTTAGTATAAAATCAATAGAGTTTCATATGAGGAGAGGGGATTTTGAAAGGTGGATTGCTAATGTAATAGGTGATGCGGAGCTAGCCGCAAGAATAGCGAGCCTACCAAGATCTTGGGAGAATTTGGACGATCTTAGAGCTGCACTATTGGCCTTGCTTGAGGAGAGAATAAGGGAATTAAAGGGATATGCAAGTTTTTCGAAGAAACCTGGAGACGATAGATAAAACAGCCTTTTTATACTAACCTGATCTCTTTTCCTTCTCCTCAAGCCTACTTATCTCAAGATATATCTCGTCCTTAAGAGTTCTTTCATTAAACCATCTTTTACATTCGATACAATAGTGGGCATCGTTGGCATGTAAGGCCGGATCCTCAAGAAATCTGTGGCCAGCGGGGCACCTAAGCAGGGAGAGCTTAAGTCTATCCTCAATTTCCCTGAGCTCTTTTGAGGAAATATTTAAAGTCTCAGTTATCTCAAAGATGGGGTATTTTTCAAGGTAAAGATTTTTGATAATCTCTTCTCTCGATAAACCACCCAACTGCATCTCTCTTATGCGATCTGAAATCGGCTTTCTCAAGGCTGTCACCTAAAATAGCTTGCTAGAACAATTCTTGTATCCGTACCCTGAACTCCGCTAATCTCCCTAATCTTAAATACTATTTTGCTTAGATCATCTATGTTGCGCGCTGAAACCTTCGCTATTATGTCAATGTCGCCCGCAACCTCATGCGCCTCTTCAACACCATCAATCTTCATTATCTGATAAGCAACTTTAGAGACTTGATCAAGCTCAACCCTGATGAATACGAAAGCTATCAATTGATGAATCCCCTTAAATACTTAAGTTGAGAAGAAGCCATAAGCTTTTCTCTCTATCGAAATAATAGAGAAAACGTTAAATTGAGAACGTTATTTTCTGTAATTGGGAGAACTCGGAATGGAGATAGTCTTCTTCGTCTACGAATTCCCACCCTACATCGTTGGCGGACTCGGAACATATGCTGAATACTTAACTAGAGAGCTTGTTAAAATGGGGCATGATGTAACGGTCTTTTCAATGCATACTAAGGATGCTCCGACAAGAGATATATATGGCGGCGTTGAGGTACACCGCCCAATAGTTGAGAACATGAACATAAGTCTACTGCTGCCCATGTTTATACCTGAAGAGATACAGCGTTGGACAGAGAGCGGCAAAAGGTTCTTCGGAGACATCTTCCTCTACAACATTCTATCGGCAAGCAAGCTAGTGAATGATCTAGTTAGGATGGAGAAGAGAAAAGTTGATCTAATAGTCTCGCATGATTGGCTCGGCTCAATAGGCGGCATATTAGCCAGCAGAGGATTAGGCAAACCCCTCATATTTCATGTGCACAGCACGGAGCAGGGGCGAACCGGTGACGGCTCAGACACGATTAAGCGTTTAGAGCGCCTCACTGCCGACGCTGCCGAGAGAATAATAACTGTTAGCTATGCTATGAGAGATCATCTTGTAAGCTTGGGTTACGACGAGAAGAAGATACGCGTTGTTTATAATGGGATAGATGCAGAAAAATATGCGCCTGAAAATGTTCCAATGGAGGAGAGACTTCAGGTAAGGAGGAGTCTTGGCATAGCTGAAGATGAGTTCATGATATTATTTATAGGAAGGTTGACTTGGGTTAAGGGAGCTGATACACTCATACTTGCTATGCCTGAGATTTTAAGTAGGGTTCCAAAAGCGAAGCTTGTCGTAGTTGGTGTTGGAGAACAAGAGGAGCTATTAAAAGAAGAAGTTGCCAGACTCAATCTTGGGGATAAAGTCATTTTAAAATATGAGTTTCTTCCCGAAGATATGAGAATAAAGTTTTATGCTGCGGCAGATGTATGCGTTTTTCCATCTAAGTATGAGCCGTTTGGCATAGTGTGTACTGAGGCGATGAGCATGGGTAAGCCTGTGGTTGTCGGGGCCAGAGGGGTTAGTGGCTTAAGGGAGCAGGTTGTTCCCTCAGGTCCAAACCAATGCGGTTTCCACATTAATCCATATGATCCAAGCGATATAGCTAAGTTTGTGACGATCCTTCTTGAGGATGAGGAATTAAGGAAGAGGTGTGGCGCAAATGCCAGAAGGAGGGTTCTGGAGATGTTCACATGGAGAACAGTTGCTGAGAACACAATCAGAATATATAAGGAGGTTGTTCCATAAGGGGAGGGAACAGGTTTAAGAGTCTGTTTGGCTGAATATGTCTCCTAAATATTATAATGTTGCGAGTAGATGGGATTCTTGATAGAAAGGTTGATAATTGTGGATTTGCTGTAATATCACAGGGCACTTACTAGTGATATTTATGAATATATGCATGTTAAGCTGGGAATACCCGCCTAGAATAGTTGGCGGGATATCGAGGCATTGTCAAGGTTTAGCGAGGGCGCTTGCGAAAATGGGGCACACAGTTTATTTAATCACTCTAGATTTTCCCGGAGCCCCATACTATGAGGAGGATGAAGGTGTAAGGGTGTATAGGACGGCAATAGAGTTAGGGCATCCAAACTTCATTGTATGGGTTTTACTCTTCAACCATTTTATGGAGAAGAAGGTTGCCATGTTAAGTAAGCAAGAGAAGTTTGAGGTGATTCATGCGCATGATTGGCTTGTGGCGCCAGCCAGCATATCTTCAAAGCACTATTTGGGTGCGCCGTTAATCTCAACAATACATAGCACTGAGGTTGGCAGATCACGCGGGCTTCATAATCCCGACTCCTACCTCATCGATGGGTTGGAGTGGTGGTTAACATATGAGTCGAAGAGAATAATTGTTATAAGCAATTCTATGAGGCAGGAGGTTAGGGAGCATTTTCGCCTACCAGACGAGAAAATCGATGTTATTCCGAATGCGATAGACTCTTCAAAGTATGAGATTAGAGTTGACCGTGATGATGTTAAGAGGCGCTTCGGTATAGATTCTTCTGAGAGGATAGTTCTCTTCATTGGGAGGTTAGTTCCACAGAAGGGTGTTGAGTACTTGATTATGGCTACGCCTAAGATAATTGAGAAGCATCCTGAAGCCAGGGTGGTTATAGTTGGAAATGGCTGGTCTAAAGACTATCTCCTGAACCTAGCATCATCAATAGGATGCCAGCATAAAGTGTTATTCCTGGGATTCCTATCAGACCAAGATTTAATTGAGCTGACATTAAGCTCAGATGTTTTAGTCATACCATCCATATATGAGCCGTTTGGCATAGTTGCCCTGGAAGGAATGGCTGCCGGGGTTCCGATAGTGGCCAGCAATACCGGTGGATTGGCCGAGATAATTGAGCATGATAAAACTGGTTTTCTCGCCTATAAGGAGAACCCGGATTCAATAGCATATGGAGTGAATAAGATACTCTCCGACCCAGGCTATGCGTCTTGGCTTGTGCAAAATGCTAAAAGGAAGATCCGAGAAGTATATAGTTGGGATGCTGTGGCGAGAAAGACCGTTGAGACATACGAGAAGGCTTTAAGGGAGTGAGCCTAATGTCTGGCAAGTTCTCATCCCTCCCAGGCGAGATTTACATGCTCCATATCTTACATAACATCGGCGCAACCAGCCCTGAGAGAGCATTAACGCTTGAGGAGATAGCGCGCTGGACTGCAATGGATCCGCTTGAAGCCGAAATAAATCTCAGAAAACTCTTGAAGGATAGATACATTAGTGTTGAAGAGACATTGGGCGTAAAGAGGTACTTTGTAACCGCAGATGGCATAAGAAAGGTTCTAAGCATGTACAGTTAAATCTTTCTCCACCCACTATTTTTAACGCACGCCTCAATTGTCTATCTTAAATCCTATAACGGCAGCTAAATGTTCAGGTTAGGGATTCCTCCTCGCTCTCAAAAGCCTCGCTTAAACTTGCCGCTGCTTCCTCTGGCGGCACCGTATTTATGAACATTCCAGTGCTCTTCTCGAACCCCGCCCAGATAGCTAGATTTGGGTAGACTTCAATATGCCAGTGGTAGTGTTCTTCGGGGATCATGTGGAATCCAAGGTTATATGGTGGATCATTCAGTAATCTTCTCAGCCCGCCAAGACTTACTCTAAGCGCCTCAGCGAGCTCTTTAATCTCGCTATCGATAAGATCGACTATTGATGATTGATGTCTCTTAGGAAATATCCAGAACTCGAATGGGTTTATTGAAGCCCATGGTGCAAATGCAACGAAACTCTCATTACTCCATATAAAACGCTCACTTTTAATTTCAGAGTCTACTATTCTACAGAAGATACAATCCTTGTTTTCTAAGTAAAATTCTTTGCTAGCGTCCCTCTCCTCACGCAATATCTTTGGGATTATGGGTGTTGCTATAATCTGAGTGTGGGCATGCGAGAGCGAAGCGCCGGCGCCGGCACCATGATTCCTGAAAATTGAAACATACCTTACATATTCTTTCGTCATTAAAAATGAGAATCTATCCCTTAGAGCATTTATCACGTAAACTAGCTGGGTTACCCTAGCCACGCTTGGATGCTCATCATGATTCGGCGATTCAATCAAAACTTCATGGTGACCTAAGGCCTCCATTGAAATGCAACCACACCCACTTCTCTTAGAGTTAATCTTTGAGCTTGGCGGCGAAAAAGCGGGATAAAGGTTGGGTACGCACCTAACAATCCAATCCTTACGGCGCTCTCCATTTTTATCACAGTCCCTCCTCAGCTCATCGCCTTCCATGAAATATATTAGGGAGGCAGGCGGGGTAAGGTGCTCATTTCCTGGACAGAAGGGGCATGTTGCAGTCTTCTTCTCCTCTCTCCTAGATTCTATAAAGTCCGTGGGTCTCCTCCTTCTATGCGAGGCGATGACGACCCACCGATCTAATAAATAGTCCTTCCTAAGCTCATTCATCGTCCAGCTAACCTCACAACTGGCGAATATTCAACCACTCTATTTAAGATATTTGGAGGGATTTATGGTTAAAGGTGGCATTTGAAGGAGGATAAAATATCTTGCAAGAATTTTTCCTCTTCGTCCTCATTTATACTTCTCTTGAGAAAGAATGGTCTGCTAATATAGGATGTGTATGTCACCGAGTATATTCGATTCGACCTTGAGCAGTACCATGTCAGGTTCTTACATAAAGTAGTCTTCCTTGTGAATATGCCTGATTTAACAACTCCATGCTTGTACAACGCGTTGTGCCGCATAATCCTCCTACTTTCACTAGATTGGAAATCAATGTTCTTATGAGTTTTCTTTAAGTCCTTCCAGTAATTCTTTTGGAACCATGTGTCAAGATCTTTATACGTGTCTTCGAAGAGTATGTTCGCCATCGAGAAGTACTCTATTGACAGGCTTCTTCCAGCTTCGCCGAATGTAAAGTACTTTTGATCCCTAAATATTAGATACGTTCTGCCAACAGCTATCTTCCTTTCGGAGAGGAGGAGGCTTAAAGGGAGGTTGAAACGAATATTTAGCGCTGACCATGGTATAAGGTCCCCTTCTGCGTGACATTTAAGTGAGCTGAGTATGCGCCCGACTGTTTCCTCCCCCTCCTCCATGAGCGGCGAAAAAGCAAAATGCAGTATAATTATTCTCTTACTCTTGTCACAAATCCACATGTAGGTTGGCTCCCTCAAACCAGTTCCGCTATCGATAACCATGAAACGGGCATTATGTGACGAGATGAAGATATTCTCCATTGTTTTAACCTTTACGTCAACCTTCTTTTTTGCTCTCTTTTCAAGAGTTTTTTTCAAGTTTTCAATAAATGAGCTTGATACTTCAGCCAGAGACTTGATCTTCTTGGGGTCAAAGACATCCCACTTAATCTCCATTATTAAGTTTTCCATCTCAAGCTTAAGATACCCAGAATTTATGTTTCCACCCTCAGTTGTCAGCCTCATCTCCTCTGGAATTTGGAGTAAAAAGCCATTCCACCCAAGCTCTTTAAACTTCAAGGTTTATATCACCGTTTCCCAGCTCACAGCATATATTTGGGCAGCACTCATATATTATTCAGGGAAGAGTCTGAAAAATGTTTTGCCTCAAAAAATAAATTCCCTTTTGAATGGTGGAGAGACGCTTGGGCTTTGATTTCCCCGTTGAGGCCATCTGTGAGGGGACGACCAATATTATTGTTCCTAGGCTTGAGGCTTTTAAGAGGGGAGCATGGGATTATGCCCCTTCTAGAGCCCCTGTCTTCTACAATCCCCTAATGAAACCATGTAGAGATATTGCGGTTCTAGCCCTACAATCCTATCAGGAGATTGTTGGCAGGGAGATTAGGGTCTCTGAGCCGCTGGCTGGCTGCGGCGTCAGAGGAATACGTTTCGCAAGGGAGGTTAGAGGGGTGAGCACAGTCCATCTTAACGATATAAATGCTAAGGCCTGCGAGCTGGCCAGATACAATGTACGGCTGAATAATTTAGAGGGGAGGGTGTTTATCTCAAACGAGGACGCAAATTTATTTTTATCTAGGCACGCGGCCCCCCTCCAGAGATTCGACTTTATAGATATAGATCCGTTTGGTTCCCCAGTTCCATACATTGATTCGGCGGTTAGGGCGTTGAAGGATGGAGGATTACTAGCGTTAACCTCAACCGATTTAGCTACGTTATGTGGGGTTTATCCGAGAGTTGCGTTGAGAAAATATGGTGGCCTGTCCTTAAAGACCGAGTATTCACATGAGATTGCTGTAAGGCTTGTTGCCGGCTGCCTTGCGATGATGGCCGCTAAACATGATATTGGCATAAAAGTGATATTCAGCCATAGTGCAAGCCACTGCATAAGGCTTTACGCGTTAATTGAGTATGGTGCCAAGAGAGCCGATAGCTCAATAAATAATATGGGTTATCTACTCCACTGCCCAAAATGTCTTCATAGAGAACCTCTTCAGGAGATTCTCCCCATGAAATGCGCCTTAAAGTGTCCAGAATGTGGCTCAACGCTTAAAGCGGCTGGCCCATTATGGCTTGGAAAAATAATTGACAAGGCTTTTTGCCTCCTCATGGAAAGAAACCTGGGCAACTTTAAGTATTTGGATGATGGGGTTGCGCGGTTGATAATGTTTGCTAAGGATGAAGCGGACGCTCCGATAACATATTATGTTATTGACAAGATATGTGAGAGGATAAGTATCCCGACGCCTCCAATAGGAGAAGTGATTGATATTATAGGTGGGATGGGCTTTAAGGCCTTCAGAACGCATTTTCATACCAGAGGGATAAGAACAGATGCCCCAGCGTCCGTTGTTGTCAAAGCTGTTAAGGAGGCTGCTGAGAGAAGGCGGCAAAACTCTCTCACCTGATGACAGCTATCACGTCTAAGCTGGCGTCAATGGACTTAACCGAGTGTGTAAGGGCACCTATAGAGATTACATCGGGGCCTAGGCTAGCGTACTCCAGAATATTCTCCTCATTTATTCCACCGGACACCTCAATTAGAACCTTATCGCGAAGACCGAGACCTTTTAATGATTCAATGACTTTGCGGACTTCATCAACCGACATGTTGTCCAGCATTATTATATCGGCGCCTAATTTAACGGCTTGCACAGCCTCATCAACGGTTTTAACTTCAACCTCGATCTTCTTTGTGAAGCTCGCTGAGGAGCGTGCTCTATTCAACGCATTCTCCAGGCTGCCAGCGATAATTATATGATTATCTTTGATCAGGATTTGATCATCAAGCTTCAGTCTATGAGGATCCCCACCGCCGATGAGGACAGCCCTCTTATCAAAGTATCTTAGGCCGGGAGCCGTCTTCCTTGTAGCGGCTATACGTATATTGAATCCAGCCCCCCTCACCTTCTTAATAAGTCTCCTAGTTTCAGTCGCTATTCCACTCATGCGGGAGAAAATATTTAACACTGTCCTCTCAGCTGAAAGTAATGCTTTGCCATCGCCCTCAACTATAGCAACTATGGTGTTTGGCGGCACCTCATCTCCCTCATTCACAAGGAAGTTAACTTTTGCGCCAACCATCTCAAAAAGCATCTTTATCTCATGTAATCCGGCCACGACGGCCGGCTCCTTGACGATTATCTGCGCCCTTACAGTTATCCCTGGAGGCACCACTAGCTCAGTAGTTATGTCGCCTAAGCCCACATCTTCCTCAAGGAAGGCCTCAAGTTTATCTCTTAATAGGTTGGCGGGGAGGCTCAAGTGGCATCCTCTCAGCGGATCATTTTTGTTAATAAGGATTGCAATCTTTATTTAAGGATTATGAACTGGATTGGTCCAGGCGTACCTACCTTCATGGTCAATAACTTCAACCCTAAAATATGTGTATTTGCTTAGATCCCTACGTATTTCAATCTCGGTGACCCCCTCACAGTTGTACTTGACGGATATCCCTTCATTCTTTACTGTCTCCGCGTAGACGGCCTTGTATGAGCCTTCATCAACGTAATCCAGACTTGTAATCATTCTTTCAATTATTCTCTTCCTCTCCGGATCCCTCCAGCAATCTATTATGCCTTGAATTGTATTGAGCGATATTGAGAAGCCTCTGCCGTTAGGCGCAATTAGGTTGAGCTTAACCGCTGGAGTTGACTTCACTCGGATAGAACTTTGCGTATAGTGAAAATAGATTATTTTCGGAGCCATGCTCGAATAGAACCTGCCAGCCCTTATAGACTCTAAAGCATCTTTCAGACGCGCATCGTTAACGTTAATCCATATATAGCCTCCGTCAGCATCTATTGGCGGCCTAACATATCTATGTGCATCGTCTACAGCTATGCCCATAACCTTCCTATTTGATGAGAGAAGGCTGTCCCAGTGAACTAAGCCATATCCCTTAGCCACCTCGACATCGCATCCAGTATTATATATTTCTATGCCAGCATATCCCTGCAGTTGGCTCAAATCTTCATGTGTGAGATTCGACCAGTAGGGGTGTGCTATGATCGCTAATCCGCCTGCGCTATTAACGTAGTCTATTAGGTTTTGCGGATCATTTATACCCAGTATTGCCGGGTCATCTATTCCTAAAATGACTATGTGGTATGGTTCGCCTAGCCTACTTTTCCCCCTAGATACTTCAACCCCAGAACAATATATGCCACTGAAGGATGCGACTTTAGTCAGTTTTTCATGATCTGTTATAGACAGGAAGTCGTAGTTTTTCTCTGCATAAAATCTTGCAACTTCATCTGGGCTAAGTAGGCCATCTGAGAGAGAGCTGTGGCAGTGTAGCGACCCCTTAAGCCAGAGGCCCTCATACATTGAGAGGCCAGCCATTCTCACGCATCCCCAATCAAAGGCTTAAAGATTAAGTAAATATAAGAGAAAGGTTTATAACCTATATCTCTATTTTGATGAAAAAGACTATGGAGTAGAGCATAGAGGAGAATAACCGTGGGTCATAGGAAAGTTAACGCTCCAAGGAGGGGTTCGCTAGCATATTTACCTAGGGCTAGGGCATCACGTATAGTTGGGAGGATAAGGTATTGGCCGGAGGTTGAAGGAGGGCCGGTGCTACTAGGTTTTGCTGGCTATAAAGCAGGCATGACCTACGCAGTAATTATTAATGATGAGCCAGGCTCACCGAACTTTGGAAAGGAGGTTGTTCAACCCGTCACAGTGATCGATGCTCCCCCCATGTATATAGCTGCAATACGCGCATATGTCAGGGACGAAAATTACCTTAAGGCATTAACTGAGGTTTGGGCAGGCACGCTGCCTAAGGATTTCGATAGGGTGATAACGCCTCCAAAAGTGGATACTAAAGAGAACTTAAAAAAGATGGAGGAAGCCATCGATAAGATTGTGGAGTTCAGGGTTTTAGCTGCCACACAGCCAAGGCTGGCAAACCTCTCAAAGAAGAAGCCTGATTTAATGGAGATTAAGATAGGCGGGGGAACAATAGAGGAGCAGTTCGAGTACGCGAAGAAAATCTTAGGGAAAACGGTGTCTGTGGAGGAGGTCTTTAAGGAGGGGCAATTCGTAGACGTTGTAGCTATATCTAAGGGTAAGGGTATTCAGGGTCCGGTTAAGAGGTGGGGTGTAAGAACACTGCAACACAAGAGTCGGAAGACGGAGCGCGGCGTTGGGACGCTAGGCCCGTGGGGAATGAAGAGGGTTATATATACTGTCCCGAGGGCTGGGCAGATGGGCTTTCACCAGAGAACAGAATATAATAAACGCATAATTAAGATTGGTAAAGATGGAAGGGAAGTAACTCCTGAAGGAGGCTTCCTACACTATGGTCCTGTTAAGGGACCATATATAATGTTGAGTGGAAGCGTTCCCGGACCAGCTAAAAGGCTCATAAGGCTTAGATATCCCGCCCGCCCACCTAAAAAGATCAGTCCAACCCCACCCCAGATCCTATTCATATCAACGAAGTCTCAGCAAGGAGTTTAGGTGGATAGAATAATGGTGAGGGTTTTCGCCCGCATTTTCGATCTTGAGGGAAAAGAGGCTGGTAGAATCAGACTGCCCGAAGTTTTCAGAGCCCCATTTAGGCCAGACGTCATAAAGCGCGCGGTTGTAATCCTTCAATCTCATAGGCTTCAGCCTAAGGGAAGGGATCCATATGCTGGTAAAAGGACGACGGCTGAATCTTGGGGTGTTGGCCATGGGCTCTCGAGGGTTCCACGCTTAAATACTGGGAGGGCTGCTTTCGCGCCTGGAACTGTTGGTGGGCGCTTGGCTCATCCGCCTGTCGTTGAGAAGAGGATTTATAAGAAGATTCCGAAGAAGGAGAGGAGATTGGCATTATATTCGGCTATAGCTGCGTCTGCGCAGAAAGAATTGGTTAAGGCTAGGGGGCATGTTATAGATAGTATTCCAGAAATACCATTGATTGTCGTAGATGAGTTTGAGAGTATAAAGAGGGCGAAGGATTTGAGGAGGGTGCTCATGACGCTTGGCGTTTGGCAAGATATTGAGAGGGTTATGGATAGCGTAAAGGTTCGTAGCGGTAAGGGGAAGATGCGTGGAAGGAGGAGAAAGATGGCTGTAGGGCCATTAATAGTCATATCCAAGGATGATGGTATATCTAAGGCTGCCAGAAACCTTCCAGGAGTCGACGTTATCAACGTGAGAGATTTAAACCCAGAGCTATTGGCTCCAGGAGCTCACCCTGGAAGACTAACTATATGGACTAAATCCAGCATTGAGGAGCTTAGAAAGATGACTTTACCCGTATCTGTGGGGGTTGATTAAGATATGGATGCTCATGAAGTCATTATTTATCCGCTTGTAACCGAGGTCACAAGCCGGATGATTGAGAAGGAGAACAAGATGACTTTCATAGTTAATCGCAAAGCGACTAAAGGCGACATAAAGAGGGCTATTGAGGAACTATATCAAGTTAAAGTTAGCAAAGTCAACACAGTGATAACCAGAGATGGAACTAAAAAAGCTTATGTAAAGCTCTCTAAAGAATATAGTGCAACAGACCTCGCCGTTAGATTGGGCATATTCTAGCGGGTGATGTGGTATGGGGAAAAGAATACTGGTCCAGAGAAGGGGAAGGGGCTCCCCAACATTTAGGGCAGCAACCCATAAGCGCGTTGCCCCGGCAAAATATCCAAACCTATCAGGCATAAATATAATGGATAGGGTTTTGAAGGGGCAGATACTAGAGCTGGTCCATGATCCGGGCAGAGGAGCCCCACTAGCTTACATAGAGCTCGAGACAGGCGAGAGATATTACACTATAGCCCCGGAGGGAATTCGCGAAGGTCAGATAATAGAGGTTGGTGGAAAAGCCTCGATAAACGTCGGCAACATTCTTCCAGTTAAAGTAATCCCAGAGGGCACAGTGATATGCAACATAGAGCTCTCGCCCGGGGATGGGGGGAAGATTGCGCGTTCATCCGGATCCTACGCCACAATAATCTCACATACGCCTGAGGGCACTATGATATCGCTGCCATCCGGCAAGACAAGATATGTGAACGATTTATGCTTAGCCACGATAGGTGTTGTGGCAGCATCAGGCCGTACAGAGAAACCTTTTGTAAAGGCCGGCAAAAGGTTCCATTTAATGAGGGCTAAGGGCCATAAATATCCGAGAGTACGTGGCAGAGCCATGATAGCAGCTCTACATCCATTCGGAAGTGGTAGGAGAGGCGCAAGAAAACCCACAACAGTCTCACGTAATGCGCCACCTGGAAGGAAAGTTGGGCTCATAGCCGCTAAAAGAGCTGGCAGGAAAAAGAGAAAGTGACCCTGAGACACCCATCTTAGTAACATCTTTGAGATCAATAATCTTCATTACTTTAAAAGGTGGAAGCAAGAGTAGAGGAGAGGGTATGCTCAGATAGCATTTCAGAAAGAAATAAATTATTTATAAAAGAATTAAAATAACCATTGCCAATTAAAAGAGATTCGTGGTGAAGATATGGTTAGAATGCGCTTTGCCGTAATTCTTCCCTTCGGCGACATCTACGACACAAAGAATTTGATTCTCATGAAGCAGCTAGGCTGCACAGACGTCATCGGCCATGGCCCTCCAACGCCGAGGGGTTCGGAAGTCTGGGAGTATGGAGACATTATCCAAATTAAGAGACGTGTTGAAAGTTATGGTTTAAAACTGGAAGTTCTTGAAGATGGACCTCCAATAGAGAAGATAATATATGATTTGCCGGGAAAGAAGGAGCAGCTCGAAAACTTCTGTAAGTCACTGGAGAATTTGGGTAAAGCTGGCATAAAAGTTATAAAGCCGCAGCACATGCCCCCAGTTCCAAATATGATTTGGAGGACTGAGATTGATAAGCCGACTAGGGGTGGAGCAACCTCAACGGCTTTCGACTACGAGCTCGTGAAAGACATTCCGCCAACAGTTAGATTCGGTGCATATAAGGAAGAGGATATATGGAAAAATCTCGAATACTTCCTCAAGAACGTTGTTCCAACCGCTGAAGAAGCAGGGGTTGTGATAACGTTTCACCCAGATGATCCGCCGATATCGCCTATCCAAGGCTTCCCCAGAATCCTCAGGAGCGTAGAAGCCTTCGATAAACTACTCAGCATTGTTCCGAGCGATAATGTTGGCGTATGTTTCTGTCAGGGATGTTTCGCGGAGATGGGGGTTGATGTTATAGCAGCCATAAAGCATTTCGGTAAAAGAAAGAAGATATTCTTTGCACACTTTAGAAATGTTGTAGGTTCGGTGCATGAGCCGGGAGGCTTCCAAGAAATCTTTCATGATGATCCATCTGGTAGAGTTGACATGTTTGAGGCTATGAAAGCCTACTATGAGGTTGGATTTGAGGGGCCGATGAGGCCTGATCATGCGCCAAAAACCATAGCTGATCTATTCTTAGAATGTCTCATTGGAGGACACCCTGGATACTACATGATAGGAAAAGTTCTTGCCCTCGGATACATGAAGGGGCTTGCTGAAGCTATTGAGAAAACATTCTTTAGAGAAAAGGCATCAGAGAAAAAGTAGAAACCATATAGTTTTCCTTTTTCTTAGGATCATTTTTTAAGAAATTTCTCCAATAGATCTGGTCTAGGCGGATAGGCATCTCTTAAAGGTATTCCTGAGGCTATCATTCTTCTGATGGCATCCTCTTTAATCTCAACCTCGCTAGCCTTCACAGCTATTTCCTTAGCTTTCTCTTTCGGTATGACTATAACTCCATCCGCATCACCCATTATTATATCTCCCGGCCTTATGTGGACCCCTGCGCACACGATGTCGACGTTAACTTTGTACGGTACAATTACGCCTCCTATATGCTCAGGCGTTGTGTTCCTTGCAAATACAGGGAAATTAAGCTTAAATATATTTGGGCTGTCCCTAATGCCCCCATCAGTAACTATGCCCGCAGCACCTTTAGCCTTAAAGCCGAATGTTATGCAATCGCCGAATACCCCTACGTCGCTTCTGCCAAGTGCCGCTGCAACTATAACCTCTCCACCTTTAACTAAGTCGTATGCTTCATGAACGGCGTTTCCCTTAAACCCCATACTAACCGCCTCTTTAAACTCTATATATTGTATTGTTAGGGCTGGGCCAATAACCCTCATATTGGGCAGAAGGGGCTTTACCCCAGAAAGTAAGAATCTTGCCCTAGATTCGCCCAAAAGGCTGTAGGCGGTTGCAACTGAGGCATGGTCCAGCAGCTCTAAAACCTCATTCAGGTTGACTTCCTCCATCCTAAACACCGTATAAATAGTGTTTAGGCATTATTCTTAAGCATTTTCCTATTAATGTCGGATACAAAAGCATCTACATCACGTTATGAAACAATAATCTTATAACCTAGTCCCTCCAATCTTTCTCTTCTGAGCCAGGTTGAACTGATATGGGAAAGACAATCTCAGAAAAAATATTTAGCTTCGCATCTGGCAGGGACGCCTATGCCGGCGACATTATAGTAGCAAATATTGATGCAGCCATGGTTCATGACGGAACAGCGCTCCTAGCAATTGAAGCCTTTAGAGAGATAGGCGGCAAAGCTCTCTGGAATCCATCTAAGATCGCCCTAGTCATAGACCACGTTGCCCCAAGCTCTAACGAAAACTTCTCGAGAGTTCATAGGATTATGCGTGAGTTCGCCCATAAATATGGTGCCATCCTCTATGACGCTGGGTCTGGGATATGCCATCAGCTCATGGTTGAGTCTGGGCTGATTTATCCCGGCTCACTTATAGTCGGCGCCGACTCACATACATGTACATATGGCGCCCTAGGAGCCTTCGCGACAGGTATAGGCTCAACTGAGATGGCTGCAGTGCTTATGTCTGGAAAATTGTGGTTTAAAGTCCCGGAAACCATTAGGATTGATGTAAACGGCTCTTTGCCGCCAATGGTTCTGCCAAAGGATATTATTCTAAAGATAATTGGGACTATTGGGGCTGACGGAGCAACATATAAAGCTGTGGAATATCATGGGGAAACAATTAGTGCGATGAGTATTGATGGGCGCCTAACGCTCTGTAACATGGCTGTTGAGATGGGCGCTAAGACCGGCATAATTGAGCCAGATGAAAAAACACTAAAGTTTCTACTCAGCTTAGGGGTTAAGGAGCACATAGCTCTGAAGAGCGATGAGGATGCTGAGTATGCTGAGAAAATCAGCTTTAATGTCTCAGACCTTGAACCCATGATTGCATGCCCACACTCAGTAGATAACGTTAGATCCGTTAAGGAAGTTGAGGGTAAGGAGGTTGATCAAGTATTTCTTGGCTCATGCACAAATGGGCGTATAGAAGACTTAAGAATTGCCGCAGAAATACTTAAGGGAAGAAGGGTTAAGGAAGGAGTCCGCATGATAGTTATCGCAGCATCAAGAAACATATACCTGCAAGCTCTAAGGGAAGGATTAATAGATGTCTTCATGGAGGCGGGATGCATAATTTGCAACCCGGGATGCGGACCCTGCGCGGGCGCACATCAGGGAATACTCGCTCCGGGCGAAGTATGCCTATCAACATCTAACAGGAACTTTAAAGGCAGGATGGGGAGCGCTGAAGCGGAAATATATCTGGCTTCTCCAGCAACAGCTGCGGCAACAGCCTTAGAGGGGAGAATAACCGATCCAAGAACATTCCTAAAACGTTAGGAGGGGGCTTGTATGAACGTGAGAGTTACGGGCCGGGCTTGGAAGTTTGGCGACAACATAAACACCGACCTAATTATCGCTGGAAAATATAAGCTGAGCATAACTAATATAGATGATCTGTCGAGGCATGCCATGGAGGCTCTGGTACCCGGCTTTGCAGAAAAGGTTAAGAGGGGGGATATTATTGTGGCTGGAAAGAATTTTGGATGTGGCTCAAGCCGTGAGCAGGCCCCTCTGGTCCTTAAGCATCTTGGCATAGGCGCCGTGATAGCGGAATCCTTCGCCCGAATATTTTATAGGAACTCGATGAATATAGGGTTGCCGGCACTTGAATGTAAAGACGTGAATAGAGTGTCGGATGGCGACATCTTAGAGATAGATTTAGCTGAGGGGTGCGTGAAGAACCTAACAAAAGGTGAGGTTTACAGGGTCAAGCCTATACCACCAGCCCTGCTAGAAATACTGGTTAATGGCGGCCTAGTAAACTATGTTAAAAAATATGGTAGATTGCCATGGTAGGCCCTGTGACCTAAAGAGCTCCCCTACTTCTCTGGCACGTAAATCTCTTCATCTGGTCTAGGCAGCCTATCTTTAACTGGCGGTAGTGGTGGGCCGCCTCTCTTCGGCTCTGAAAGATAATAGTATGCTGTGCTTGAGATATCTAGGGTGAAGGTGTTTGCATGCCCATGCTCAATTGTAGCTTTTATACTCTTATAGAACCTAATAGGATCTTCGATATAATAACGATAAACTGTTTGCTTCCTCTTCCACGGCCACCCCTTTGTTCCACTATACAGGATTATGCCATGGTATGGGGCATTATACTCCTGCTGTGGGCTATAAGCGCAGTTAAACCAGTCTTCAGTCCCCGTTCCATGAATTGAGGGGGGCCATTCTTCACCATCGACGAATACCATATCGTCGCCCTCACCATACCAATCATCTGGGTTCCGAACAAAGCAGTCTATGTCTAGGTGTGCCCCGCAATATATTCCGTTTCCTTCAGCCTCAAGGATCACATAATTGTGCTTGCCATCCCTATTGTACCATCTTGGGTCTTTCATCATCGTCTCTCTGCTAAGCCTCTCTTTGTAGGCCCATCCTTCAGTATTAGCCTCCCGCCTCCATTGAACATGGAAGTATGCCAGATCCTCCACAGCCTTAACGGAATCATAGAGCTCATAGTCTATGTAGAAGTAATGCCAGTAATCTCTCTCCCCTTGATTCTCAACTTCTATAATCGCCCTGCTCTTAAATGGCATAGGCCACCATGAATTGAATCCCTTTCCATCCTGGGGGCTCATCTGGAGCGGGAGCGAGACAAAGTTCTTCCGCATACCGTGACCCATGCCAAAAAAGTCTCCTATTGGGCACTCAACGCTGGGCTCTGGGCAGCCATCCCAATAAAACCTCAAAACTATCCTGCGCAAATAGTCTTCCTGCGGGATTCCGAGAGTCATCCAGATGTGCTTGATGCAAGCCGGCCCCTCAATATCAGCTATTATTCTCCTTTCACCGCCCTTAATTAACCAGGCGTCAGCATTCCCTCCAGTCCTATCGTAGCTTGAGACTCTACGGCTCCTATAGTTCCTTAAGCGGGGTAGGGAGGCAAGGCTCGAGTAGCCTATCATGTTCCACACCCAGTCTAAGATCTAGATTAGTGGGATTTAAGCCTATCCTAAAAAATTGAGACTTTAGGGGATGCGTAGCCCGCCATGTATAACTGGAATTAAAACTATCTCATCTCCATCTTTGATCACCGCTTCTGGGCCGCCTAGCAGACTTATCTCCTTACCATTAACAAGAACTATGGTGTTAGGGCGCGGATCCTTTAGTTCTGGATCTAATAAAAAGTCTCTTAGCCCATCCACTTCTTCCAAAATTCTTTCAATAACTTCCCTAAGCCTCAGCTCTCCGCTCAGATTAAGCAGTATCTCTTCTCTCCCAGCGACTTTCTTAAATAATCCCAGCATCCTAATTTTAACTACCATGCGCGCTCACGATACTCATAGATTTAAGGGGTGATAAATAAATATGCTCTTAAAGCGCACCTATATAATGATCAAGATATGTTTGATAAGTCAAGCCGACCCATAGTTAGGCGGGCTGAAGTATCGGACTTAGCAAGATTATATGAAATAGAGGTGAAATGTTTCCGCGAAGATGCCTTTCCACCATCATATATAATGAAATTTATTAGATCCCCACAGTACATGACGCTTGTTGCCGTTTTAGAGGATAAAGTTGTCGGCTTCGTAGCGGCTGCCTTAGAGCATTTTGGGGACTATTGCGTTGGGCATGTATACTCTATAGATGTTGACCCAGAGTATAGGCGGAGGGGTATAGGGTCACTTCTACTAAAGTCTATTGAGGAGGATTTGAGGGCGGCTGGAGCCAAAGCCTGCTACCTAGAGGCGCAAAAAGATAATGTAGCCGCCATAAACCTCTACCTTAAGCATGGATACAAGGTCGTTGGAACAATAAGAAACTATTATGGCGTCGGGAAAGATGGATTAAAGCTCATGAGAGAATTGTGAATTGACAGGGCTGAAAACAGTGGAGGCGCAGGGACTTAATATGGCTTCTATAACATTTAAATTGGAAACAATTGCATGAATTATTGAGGGAGAGAAGAATGGTCCATTGTGTGAAGTGCGGTAAGGATGTGCCTGGTGACGCAAATTACTGCCCATACTGTGGTTCGCCGCAGAGGGGCGTGAAGCAAGCCATTTACGAGGTTTCATCAGACGATTTAATAGAGAAGGTTAAGGAAGTGATCCGTAAGGGGAAAGTCTCTAGAATAATAGTGAAAAACGAGAAAGATGAAACTCTCCTGGAAATGCCCGTAACAGTCGGCTTAGTCGGAGCCCTATTAGCTCCTTGGGTTGCAGCATTAGGCGTTATAGCAGCCCTGGTGACAAGATGTAAAATAATAGTTGAGGAGAGAGATTAGGCCGCTGGAGGCAAATATGCATGTTAGAGTTAAAGATCGGGCATAGGGGCGCTAAGGCATATGAGCCGGAAAATACCATACGTAGTTTTAAGAGGGCTCTTGAGCTAGGCGTAAACGCCATTGAGCTCGATGTTAGAAAAACTAAGGACAATGAGCTAGTAGTCATTCATGACGCTGAAGTTGATAGGACGACAAATGGTAAGGGCTTGGTCAGCGAGCTAACTCTCAAAGAGATTAAGGAGCTCTCCACAGAGAAGGGTGAGAAAATACCCACTTTAGAGGAGGCACTCGAATTCCTTGATAGAAAAGTGAAGATACTTATAGAGTTAAAGGAGGTTGGAATTGAGGATAAAGTTTTAGAGCTCGTTAAAAAGAAGGGTTTGGAGGATAATGTGATAATAATTTCGTTCTATGAGGAGGCCCTTAGGAAGATTAGAGACTTAAACGATAAAGTTGAAACGGGGCTGATTTACGTGAAGCATAAGGACCCTGTGGGGGCAGCTCTCTCACTAAGAGCCCAATATTTATTCCCAATGTATAAGTTTGCTCACACATCTCTCATTAAAAAAGCTCATGAAAAAGGCCTAAAAGTCGTGGTATGGACAATAAATGCTCAGGAAGAAGCAATAGAGTACGCAAAGAAAGGCGTTGATGGAATAGCGAGTGATAGGCCAGATATATTAAGAGATATAACCTAAGAGGTTAAGCGGCTTTCTTCAGAAGGTTCTCGAGTGAAGCCTTAGCTAGTAGAGTCTTTATTTCAAATGGATTAATCCTTAGCCTAACCTTGCCACCTTGAACCTCAAGAGCCCTTATAGGGTTCTCCATTAAGTCGGCTTCGTAAACCTCCTTAACATCGAAATTAAACCGAATTTCAGCAAGAGCCCCCTCGCCGGAAGCATCGTAAGCTCTGATTATTAGGTTATTTCCATCTTCTGATTCTTTTAGGCATGAGATGACTATATTACTCGGCCTAACATCGATCAGACTAGCTTCCTCGCTTAGGTCACCCTGCCCCATCCGATCTAAGACAGCACATGCTATAAGCGGATGATTTATCTCCCACCCAATCCTAAACGTTAAGGCATCCCTCCAATTGCCCCTATGAGGATATAAAGAGTATACTACTTCATGGGTTCCCTGATCAGGCTTAGGATCAGGGCTGTAGCTTGTTCTAATGAGCGTCATCCTTATAGTGCCGCCATCAACATCAAATCCATGCTTACAGTTATTGGCTATGCTTAAGCCATATTCATCATCGTATAAGTCAACCCACCTAAGCGCAGGGTACTCCGTTCCATCTGGAGGTCTCTCAATGCACCCGAAAGGTATTTCGAATGCAGCTCTAGGTCTATTAAGTATCGGCGCGTAGGAGATTTTAAGCATCGGCGCATCCGTCTTTTCATCTGCCAGCTCTTGCCAATTAATTAGCACCCGAAAATCTATTCTTGGCAGACCATCATAGAGGCTTATATACTGAAGTATTTCGGAGCTGCGGTACTTCCGGGAGACTTTAATTGTAGCCCTCACAGGACCGCTTTCAATAAGCTCTACTTCGGCTCCATCGACAAGGTTTTCCACATGAGATATAGGCCCAATTATCCATGCGGACATCGGATGCGGCATTTCATATAAGACCTGCATAAGATTGCTAAATACCGGCTTCGTATAGGGGTATCTGTCCTCCTTAAATACGATCCTCTCATTAACTTTATCATATAGCGCTCTTATCGTACCTGAGCCCCTCTTAATCTCAAGCCTAAAGTAATTATTCTCCAAGGAATCGCTGCCAGATAATAGGCTTGTCTCCTTCTTGGGGCACCCCTCAACTATATAGTAAACCTTATAACCAATCGATGGCATCCGTGCAAGAAACATCACTTCATCCTCGCAGATCTGAATTGGGTGTTCTTCCCTCCCATCATAGGATACTGCTACAGCGTTCTTTGGAAGAAGATCCTTAGGAACCTTTACTTTCACAAGGTCGACTCTATCCCAAGATAAGGTGTTTACAACTATTACAGGTATACCATCCCTAGAAAATTTAATTCTTTCAGAAAGGGTCCTCAGCGTTAGATCTATTATATCCTCTGTAGCATTAACTACCTCCTTATAGAGCTCTCTTGGATATTCGTATGCTTCAGCGCTTCCACTTCCATCGAGAATATCGTGGAACTGGTTGAACAACATCTTTAACCATAACTCTCTAAGATTACTCTTCTTGCTTAATCCAGCAATTACACACATTTTTTCCGCATCTACTAGAAGAGACTCACATAAACGATTATACTTTTTAATGTCACCATGAGTTGTGTAGCATCCATCAAAAGTAAACTGCAGTTCATCATTAATTACGGGTATGGACAGCCCCCTCTCCTCGATCTCCCTCTTAGCCTCGTCAAAGAATTGGTGGACTGAGCTGAAAATTAAGCTTGGCAATGTAGGCTTTTTCCTCATCTCGTATACTGCTTCAATATCTTCTATCGTCGCGCCTCCACCATGATCGCCAGCACCATAAACGAACATGCTAGTCTTAAGACCGTAGCGCTTATACAAATCTAAAACTAGGCTCATAATGTTTCTGGGAGACACGAAATTATTATAGACGCTTGTGAAGGCTAAAACCCTCGATCCATCGGCCCCCTCCCACCAGAATATTGGATGCCCCTTACCGCAGCGCATAAAGTAATAGTATTCTATGCCGAACTTCCTTAAAACCTGTGGTAGCGTCCATATATGGCCGAATGTATCCGGCTCCCAGCAGACCCTGGGCTTAACTCCAAACTTCTCATATATGTAGCGTTTTGCATACAGGAACTGCCTCAGCAAGGCCTCTGTTCCAGCCATGTTCAGGTCCGCTTCAACCCACATTGATGCAGTGACGTCCCAGTTGCCCCTCTCAATATGCCTCCTTATTCTTTCAAAGAGGTCTGGGAAATTCTCCTCAATAGCTCTGTAAGTCACGGCCTGACTTTGCGAGAAATGAAAGTCGCCATACTTCTCAATTAGGTTCACCATGGTGGAAAATGTGCTCTTAATAGTGTTGAGCGTGTCTTTCCAGGGCCAGAGCCAATTCATGTCTATGTGGGCGTGAGCTATTAAATGAACCCTAAACTTTTTAGCTTCTGCGGTGAGAGACAAGAGCTTTGCGCGAGCCTTTTCTATCTCATTAAGTAGGTGTTGAGGCTCTCCATTAATAGAGTTGAGATCGAACTCTTCAAGAACCTTTTCCGTTAAGCTTCTGTCTAAAATTTCAGTGAATCTTACCTCTTCAATGAAGGATTCTATCTCAAAAGCTACTTTCTCAACATTACTATAGGTTACGTAAAATTGTGGTATGCTTACTGGCTCATACTTAGGGAATAGATGTACGGCTACCGTGTATGTTTTTCCAGCCTCAGCCCTCTCGTCTAAGATTATTCTCGGTCTAAGCTCCAGCCAGTAGTCTGCGCTTAAAACTAGTCTCCCATCTACAAAAACTTCACTCTTATCAACTATTACCGAAGAATTAAGCTTTACGACGGAGCCCAGAACCTTTATTCCCTCAATATTATCTGGAACAGTTATCTTGCATCTAAGCCACCCCTCACCCCTCCTAGCATCAAAGACCATTGGCAGCTTAACCGACTGCCAATTTGAATCGTCAAAGTCAGGCTCTTGGGCTCCTAGAGCCTCGCCCTGAAGAAACTTCCAGAAGATCTCACTTCTATACTTAATTATTTTGCTGAGTTTCTCCCTTAAAGCTTCGAGGACACGACTGATGATATGGACTTTGTTATCCAGATTTCTCTCCCCACAAAATATGAGGGAAATTATTCTGGAACTGTCACCCACTTGCCTTTCTCAGCGGATTCAAGTATTGCCTCCATAACCTCTTGGCACTTCAATCCATCGTAGAATGTTGCACCCCAGGGCGCTATCGGCTTATCATTAACTACGCAGTCTATGAAGTGGTGGACCTCGTGAACAAACGTGTGCTCCCACCCAATTATATGCCCATGAGGCCACCAATACTCAATGAATGGATGAACAGTCTCCGTGACGAGAATATTCCTGAAGCCCATTCTATCAGCCGGATCCCTCCTCGAGTAAACTTCCAGTTCATTCAGCCTCTCAAGGTTAAAGCATATTGACCCCTCAGTTCCATGTATCTCTACTCTCTGATAGTTTTTCCTTCCAGCGCAGAACCTTGAAGCCTCCAAACTACCTATAGCCCCATTCTTGAATCTGACGAGCGATATAAAAGCATCGTCGACGTCAACAATCCCCTTCTTTGAAGGATCTTCTGGCAGCGGGCGCTCTTTAATGAATGTTTCTGTCATGCCGCAAACAGAAGATATTTCGCCGACAAGAAACCTAGCCAAATCTATTATATGTGAACCTAAATCTCCTAAGGCTCCAGACCCAGCTATATCCTTACGAAGCCTCCAAACTAACGGGAAGTTTGGATCCATAATCCATTCCTGTAGGTAAACAGCCCTAAACTGCAGGATCTTCCCAATATAGCCCTCATCTATGAGCTTTTTAGCTAACCTTATTGCCGGGACAAAACGATAGTTAAACGCCGTCATATGTTTTATTCCGGCCTTCTCGGCAGCCCTATACATTTCTCTAGCCTCCTCCACAGTCCTCGCTAGCGGCTTCTCACATAGGACGTGCTTCCCACTCTCAGCAGCCTCGATTGACGGCTGGGCATGCATATTGTTTGGCAGACCATTATCAACCATTTCAACATCTTTGTCTTTTATCAGCGCCCTCCAATCAGTATAATACTTCTCGAAGCCATATCTCCTCGCGGCTTCAGCCACAGCCTTCTCCGTCCTTCCAAATATTGCCACAAGCCTCGGTTTGGCTGGAGGCGGATAGAAGAACATTGGCATCTTTATATACGCGTTTGCATGAGCTTTACCCATGAAGGCATAGCCAAGCAGGCCGACGCCTATCTCCCTTATCTCCTTAACTTCGCCGACAACCCTACCCATTCTAATAAAGCCTACTTCCTTCTCCTCCGCCATGGGTTCACCACCAAATCTTCTCTAATGGCTTCTTGATGATTAAAGGCTTTAAGAAGGCTATGCACTTTTCACATCCATCCTCGCGGCTCATAACTGGATCCTCATGTTCATAGCTTAACACATAATCGTATCCAACCTCAACAAAAGCTGTCAATATCCTCTTCCAATTTATGTCACCCCAGCCGACAACACGGAACCTAAAGCCTCTATCAGGCCTGCGCCAAGAGCCTGTGGGTATGCAGCCAGAAATCGGAAGATTCTCCTTAACGAGCTCCGCATCCTTTGCGTGGGCATGATAGATTCTGTCACCAAACCTTTTAATGAATATCACTGGATCTATACCTTGCCAGAGGAGGTGGCTCGGATCAAAGTTGAAGCCGAACTCTTTCTTACCATTTAAGGTTTTAATTGCGCGCTCAGCAGTCTCGATATTGTATGCCTGCTCCTGCGGATGAACTTCATGCGCAAACTTCACGCCATGGGCTGCGAAATGATCTAGGATCACGCCCCAACGTTCAGCAAAGATCTCAAATCCCCTCTCGAAAATCTTCTCGTAAGCTGGCGGAAAAATATACCAAGCGCCCCAATTTGGAGCGCCAATAAAACCATTTACTACTGGGACATCTAGGGCGGCTGCGGCTTCAGCCGTCTTCTTCATGCGCTCTATTCCATACTTGATCTTTTCTTCAGGTGTCCCCTTAAACCATTCATCGGTTGACTCATCATGTGGTCCCAGAACAAGCTGCCCCTCAAGGTGATTGCTTAACGCTGAAATTATTAGCCCATATTTCTCCACAGTTCTTTTATACTCAGTTGCGCCTCCACTGAGAATCTTCTCTATATCTATGTGGTTACTCCCCTTCCATGCAGCTATCTCAACAGCCTCATAGCCAAGCTTTGAAACGTACTCCAAGACTTTCTCAAGGGGCAATTCGTTAAATAATATTGTGAATATGCCTATCTTCAAACAAAATCCCTCCACCAGCAAGAATACTTATAATTTTATAGAATAAATATTTTTGGTATTTCAATTTAGACCTCAAGGTCTTCGATACCGGCACCCTCATCTTCTTCTCGCCGTTTCTCATAATCTTTCTCAAGCGTATACCTTCTCGTCCTTGGATCACAGCTAATTTTACCCTCCTCAAAGAGCTTGCGTAGCGATCTGAAGACGGTCTTTGGGGTTTTATTTAGCCTTTCAGCTATTTCTAGGAGGGTTAAAGGTTCAGAAGTCTTCAGAAGATTCAATATCTCATCCTCCAGCTTACCCATATAATCACCACCCTACTCAGATGAAGCATAACCAATTTAAGCTTTAAATTACTTTAATTATTAAACCAACTTAAACGGTCATTTTTGCAGAAGATGCCCCTTCATAAACTTTAAATTCTTAGCTCACCCCTCTAAGAAATATGGAAAGGATAAATATTGCCTTAATTGGATGCGGAGGCATATCTGCCTCTCATATCGAAGGTTTTAGAATCCTAAGTACAAGGGGTCTAAAGGTCTTCAATATTAAGGCCGTATGCGATGTTATTGAGAAAAACGCTGAGGAAAAATCTAACTTAATTCAATATTTCCAAGACTTAAAGCCAAGCGTTTATACAGATGTGGAAAGAATGCTTAAAAATGAGAGCTTGGACGCTGTTGACATATGCCTACCACATAATATACACCATACTGTGGCATCACTATGCTTAGAGAAGGGGCTGCACGTTATAATTGAGAAGCCCCTGGCGATAACTATGAGGGCTGCAAGAATAATCATCGATGAGGCGTCAAAACACAACAGAGTGCTAGCTGTTGCGGAGAACTATAGAAGGGCCCCAAAGGAAAGAGCGTTTTGGTGGGCTATAAGGGAAGGGTTGATTGGTGAGCCACGCATCAACCTGTGGGCTGGTATAAGCTGGGGGCCGAAACCATGGGGTTGGAGGGAAGATAAGTTTGCTGCTGGTGGGAGCTGGGTTTTTGACGGTGGCGTGCATTGGGCTGATCTGGACAGATATCAGCTCAATAGGGAGGCTGTTGAGGTCTTCGCAATGTGCCACACCTTCGACCCAATTAAGGAAGGCGTTAAGGTAACCGTTGATGATATGACCATGGCAATAATAAGGTATGAGAAAGACGTCTTTTCTCAGTGGATTTGGACAAGGGCGGCCCCGGCTAAAAGAGCCTACACGCACACAATCTACGGCTCGAGGGGAGCGCTTTCAGACGATGGAATCCACATTGAAACAGAGCTTGGTAGAGTTGAAACTCGATCCATAGGCACACTTATAGAGGAGATGCATAGAAGTCTCCCAAAGGAGACGCTGGAAAAATTCTTTCCTAGGGGAATAACCGATACTTTTGCCATCGAGCTATACGACTTTTACGATGCGATAGTCAGTAAGAGGAAGCCGGAGGTCGATGGTATTGAAGCATATAAAGATATGGCAATACCTCTGGGCTTCTATGAGTCAGCGAAGATAAATAAGCCAGTTAGAATAAAAGATGTAGAAGATCTGCTGGTCGAAGAGTATCAGAGAGAAATTAATGAGAAGCTCTCAATAACATAATCGACCATAAAAATCCCTTCTATCAATTTTCCCTTTTTTCCCTTAAGATATCTATTTTTCAGGCAGAGCAATGTAAATAGGGGCGCGACTAATAACTTTAACATGTGGTGAAGATATTTGGGAAAGTGCACTATTTGCGGTGCAAGTTCACCTCTGATTTCCAGCAACTTGGGCGTATGCTCTGCATGTATTAAAGGGAAGCCTGATGAGGCGCTTGAAGTAGTTAGCAGGGTGCGCAGACTTTCACGAGAGGCATTTGAGCTACCTCCGGATGTGCCGAAGAGCTCAAGTGGATTAAAGTGTGGTATGTGTGCAAACGAGTGTGCAATTCCTCCGGGTGGGAAAGGCTTCTGCGGGCTAACATATAATGCTGGCGGTAGCCTCATACGCCTAGGCGGAACACAGGATAAAGGCATCTTAGAATGGTATTATGATCCGCTGCCGACAAACTGCGTGGCTTGGTGGTTTTGTCCAGGATGCACTGGGGCGGGCTTTCCTAAATACGCCTACAAGCCGACCGCTGAAGGCGGCTACATGAACCTAGCGGTGTTTTATGGGGCATGCAGCCTAGATTGTCTCTTCTGCCAAAACTGGCATTACAGGAGCTTATCACAGAAATTAAGCCCCTATTTAAGCTGTGAGGAGCTAGCGGGGAAGGTTAATGAGAAGGTTTCATGTATATGCTTCTTTGGCGGCGACCCTTCAGTTCAGATGCCGCATGCTCTGAAGACTAGTGAAATAGCGCTGGAAGAATGTGGTGATGGGAGGCGCATACTGAGGATATGTTGGGAGACAAACGGGAACATGAGTAGGGTTTTTGCTCTTAAAGCAGCCGAACTATCACTTAAGAGCGGTGGCATTGTGAAATTCGATCTTAAGGCATGGAACGAAAACATTTATAGAGCTTTATGTGGAACATCGAATAAGCCATCCTTTGAAAACTTTAGGATTATAGGCGAAAAATACTTTAGAGAAAGGAGCGAGGTTCCAGTATTAACGGCCAGCACCCTTTTAATTCCAGGATATATAGATTCATCCGAGGTTGAGGAGATAGCTAGATTCATATCAGACATCGATCCTAATATCCCATACACTTTACTTGCCTTCTACCCACAATATGTCATGAACGACCTGCCAACAACCAGCAGGAAACAAGCTTACGAATGCTACAACATAGCTAAAAGATATCTTAGAAATGTGAAGCTGGGAAACGTTCACCTGCTATACTAGATTCTTTTTCGGATAAATTTTGTATCTATCGGCGAAGTTTTCTTCGAACCTCTTCGATCAAGTAACAAATTTTTGGACGCAAAAAATGCCCATAAAGTAGTTCAAAACTCTTTCACCTAAATTCTCACCCTAGTCTATGTGAAAGAGAATCTTTGAGGCTTCCTAAAAATGTGCTTTCTGAAACTTGGACTTTTATTACATCCAAAATCTTTGGAATACTCTCCACCAGATATTTTAACAAAACTTAAGAGAATTTCGTTTATAGAACATTAATATGCGAGGTGTACCAATTGATAAGAATCGGAATAGTTGGCTTTGATACGTCCCACGCTGTGGAATTCACAAAGCGCATAAATCATGTGGATATATCTGAAGACCAATGGGTTTATGGCGCAAAGGTAATTATGGGTTATCCCGGCGGACCTTCAAGCTTTGCCAGTGAAGAGGTGATCGCGGAGAGAACGCAAACTCTCAGAAGGTTTGGTGTTAAGATAGTGGATTCACCTGAAGAAATGATTGGTAAGATTGATGCAGTTATGATAGAGCAGCAGGAAGGTAGCTCGCATCTAGCTGCAGTTAAGCCATTCCTGGAAATGGGCATACCCTCATTTATAGATAAACCTTTAGCATGCAGCGTATCTGATGCAAAGAAGATATTTGAGTTGGCTATACTCCATAATGCTCCGGTTTTTTCATCATCATCGCTCCGTTACGCCCTAGAAGTCCAAGAATTAAAGTCCAAAAAGGACTTGGGAGAAATTTTGGGGGCTGAAACATATTCACCCGCAATACTACACCCAAAGAACCCGGGACTCTTTAATTATGGTATTCACGGCGTAGAGATGCTTTATGCAATTATGGGGGCTGGCTGTGAAACAGTCAGATGTATCTATAGGGAGGGTTGGGATGTGGCTCTTGGAATATGGCGTGATGACAGAATAGGAACTTTCAGGGGGATGCGGAGGGGACCGCATAGCTATGGCTTTACAGCCTTCTGCGAGAGGGGCATAGTTTCCTCCAGCATAAATACACAGTACATCTATAGAGAGTTGCTTAAGAGAGTAATTGATATGTTTAAGACTCGCGAGATGCCAGTGGCTCCAGAAGAAACTATTGAGATAATCGCATTTATAGAAGCCGCATTAAAATCAGCTAACAATGAATCAAGAGAGGTAAAGCTACACTTTTAGATTCATTTCCACGTTTATTTACCATATCTCCTACCTTAGCAAAGTGAACGCATTTATTTTGTACTGTGACTAAGAAATTATTCATGGAGTCAGATATATGCATAGAATCCATTGATCTGAGCTACAGGAATTATAGACTCAGGGTTCCGCTTAAATTCGGCTCTGTCATCGTGAATGAATCCATCTCCCTAATTGCTAGAGTTATGGTTAAGAGGAAGGGCGGGGGTGAGGCTGAGGGTATTGGATCCATGCCTCTTGTCTGCGAGTGGGCTTTCCCAGACCCGAGGGTTGAGCATGAGGATAAAATTGAGGCGATGCGCCTCGTAGCTGAGAAATATGCTGAGATATTGAAAGCAGAATCCGGAACTTATTTACATCCAATAGATTGGTTCGTAAAGTTTGAGGATGAAATACCCAGAATAACTAATTTTGTATCTGAGGAGCTTAAGTTAAGAGTCCCGCTACCCATTCTAGCATCTTTAGTGGCAGTATCACCTATAGATGCAGCCGTCCACGATGGGTTCGGCAAAGCTAACGGCATATGCAGCTACGATGGGTACGGACCTAAATACATGAAAAGAGACCTAAGCCATTATCTAGGGCCAAGATTTAAGGGAAAATACCTCTCAGACTACATAAAGCCTAAGTATGAGGCGAAAATACCAATCTTTCACCTCGTCGGTGGGCTAGATAAGCTCACCAAAGATGAGGTTGATTCAGAGGACCCTAGGGACGGCCTCCCAGTAAGTCTAGAAGAATGGATTGAGAGGGATGGAGTCTTCTGCTTTAAAGTAAAGCTCACGGGCACAGATATTGACTGGGATGTTGAAAGAACTAAGGCTGTCGCCAGGGTTGCCGAGGAGAAGCTTAAGGAAATTTATGATAAAAGCGAGTATTACCTTTCGGTTGACTCAAATGAAATGCATCGGTCACCCAATGAGGTGCTTGAGTATCTTGGAAGGGTTAAGAGAGAAGCACCAGATGTATTTGAAAGGATACTCTATATAGAGCAGCCAGTTAGCAGAGAACTAGAGAAGGATATGTTTGACATGAAACCTATTTCAGCCATTAAACCAGTATTAGCTGATGAAGGGGTCACGGACATAAGGAAATTTGATCTAGCCCTAAATTTGGGATGGACTGGCGTAGCCTTGAAAACCTGCAAGTGTCACAGCTCAGCATTATTATTAGCGGCTAAAGCCGAGGAGCTAAAAGTCCCATATAGCGTTCAAGACCTAACCTGCCCAGGCTTAGCATTGGTGCACTCAGCGGGATTCGCTTCCAGAGTAAATCCCATAAAAGGATTTGAATATAATGCTAGACAGTACCTTCCACAAGCCTTCCCCGAAGTTCAGGAGAAATACAGGCCAATATTCGAGGTTAAAAATGGCTTTGTAAGGACAGATATACTTAATGGAACGTTGGGTTTGGGTTTATCACTATGATGCCTTCATAGATTCCCATCAACATTTAAGAGGCTCTGGCGAAAATCATATTACTCCAGATGGCTTCTTAAGGAACTCAAATATCTCCTCAAGATCCATTACCTTGCTCTTTAGACTCGCAACTCTATTCTGGAGGGGGCCACAGATTTTTATATATTCTTCCTCGTTAATTTCTCCAAGATTGTAGGCTATCGTACTTCTCTCAATCTCTAGGTTAATCTTCCTGATTTCTTCTCTGAATTGGGCTAAGTATTGCTCTAAACCTATCGTTATAGACCTTAAAATCTTATACTTCTCGTCCAGAGAGCGCATATATTTCTGTCTAAACTCATTATACGTTTCTTCCATAAGCCTATCCTTTTGAGAATCAAGCATCTTAATCTTCCTATTTATCTCCTTTATCTGCTCGATTACGACTTTTGCCTCCTCTATTATCTCTTCAACAGTCTTCTCCCTCTTAGGGGCCTCCCTCACGATCTTCGCTTTAACCTGCATGTCACGCCACACCGAGAAACCTATCATGCTTAACTCAAGATTTCGAAGCACCCTTCCAATTTCGCCGTAGCTCCTATATTCTTTTGGAAAGGCAACCGACAGCGCCAAAACATCTCTCCTTCTCTCACCCCTAATCTCACATGGTATTGTGACTGTGCGCCCCGGGCCAAAAGCTATAAGGGATATATTAAAGGTGCCATCTCTCCTAATCTCGCCCTTTATAGACTTATGATCAATTAGGGAGGAGGGCATTTTTGCGACACTCTCCTTAACATAAGCATATACTAGCTCACTGTTCTGAATGCTTTCCCTTATTGGCAAAGGAAATATCATAAGATTCCCCTCCTCCATAAGCTCACCAAATATCTCGCGTTCCTTAGCCCTACCCATAAGGCTCAATCCCTGGGCTTTTATAGATGGCACATATCCCCCTAAGAAGACCATAAGTACGCCAGTGAAGAGGGCCACAAAAACTGTAAAGGCGGAGTAACCTAATTGTGGTGGCATAATGGAGAGGCCAGTAATTCTCTCCAGAAATGAAAGGGAAGAAACCACCGCATATACTCCAAAGAAACCTATAAATGTTCCTAGCAGACCATAAAGTAGGGTCTCAACAGTAAAGGAGATTAAAGCGTTGTGTGGATCCATACCTAATGTTGCCAAAGTAAGCAGCTCCCTCTTCCTCTCCTCAAAAATTGAATTCATAGATACATACATCATTAGCCCAGCTATTATCAGCGGCACAATGCTCTGAATTAATCCCGTAATAGAGACCTCAATAGACCACGCAACCAAGACAGATATTCCGTTACTGTTAGCTATAACTGGAAGGCCAAGTGAATAAGATACTTCTGAAGCCACATCGATTGGATTATACCCTGGTTTAACTATTGCTACAACCTCAGAAATATATATAGCGGGGTCCTTTATTGATCTAATTGGGGCAAGAGCAATATTTATGGCAGACTCTTTGAAGAGCGGCGTGTTATCCAGATTCTTAAGCTCTAAAATTTGAGATAAATCAAACTTCCCAACTACGCGGAATACGCCTAGGCTTCTAGTTCCAAGTGAGATTCCCCCTTGCGGTGTGATTATGCTTTCGTCTACGCCCAACAAGACATAATCTCCGATTGCCACGCTATAGGTGGTTGGCAGAAGAACAACATTTTCTCCTAGAGAGAAATCTTTCCAAAAGCCTCTCACATAGATTGAGAAGTTATAATACTTATCCATAAATGTTGGGTCTATTAGGACCAAAGTTACTGGTTGCCAAGATCCAGCATTATACTTAATCATTCCAGCCCGTAAAATTTGAGTATCCTGCCCTGCCATCTCAAAGCTTTTAATTGTTTCAAAATAACTTGCGTTCATGCACCACTCATTAGTCTGAATCCAGTTCACATCAACGACATTTATGCTTGGTGAGTAGGATTCAGATCTTATTATTATGCTTGGAGTTTGTGTTCCAAGCCATGAGCCTCTAATCTTTGTCCCTCTCACAACAGACATGTTTATGAAGAGCACTGAGGAAGCCACAACTATCACTATTGTGGTTAATGTTAAGATAGACCTAGAGACCCTCCTTTTTAATCCTCTTATACCCATCTGCAGCGCAAGATCCGTTATAGGAGACTTCTTCACTGTAACTGCAACTATTAAGAAATATATCAATGCGTCAAAGATAAGTGTTCCAAGTATAGCGGACTGAATATCATTAGGCGATACCGGGGCGCCGACTGAGCTACCAATAAGTATAATGCATGCCAGCTTTGCTGAAGGGTTTGTTAGCGTAAATAACATTGTCAATAGAATAAAGAGAGGTATTTTAACTATCAGTCTTATCTTTCCCTTCGTGGGTTCTTCAAATATGAATGCTGAGAGCAGCGACGAAAAGCAGTATGCGAACATTACTATGAGAATTGTGCTAACAATTGATAGGTTCTTTAAGTTCGCCAACCACTTAATTAAATCGTTAACCCTGTTGTTGAAAATTCTCATTCCGTTAAGGGCTGCAGTATATTCCTCTTTTAAGAGGGAAGATAACGTTCTTATAGCTAGGTTGTTGAGGGCATTATACTCCTCAAGCTCCTGATCGATAGGTAAACCAGATGCCTTCAGCCAGTTTATCTCTTTTCTGAGCGAGGGCATTATCGTATCCACATAGTAGGAGGCCGCATAATACATCCAGTGTATAAATGACGTGTTTTCATCTATTTTAACCCTAAGATCCTTATACCGAAAAGCTTGCCCAACTGGTGTTTTTGGCACTATCAATATATTATAATTGATTGGAACTAAGTAATGATGCTTGTAAATCTCTGTTTTATTCTCTACTATAGCAGAGACAACTTTAGCGGACGGCTTAACTAAAATTGCTGAATCTTTCCCTGATAAGGGATCTCTATCAGAAATAGATACTATCTTACCCTTTAAAACCCAAATGCCCATTTTAACAAAAACCTTATCGTCTAAAATTTCGACTTCTCTCCCCGGCTTTAGAATGCTTGGAAAGTTAATCTGAATATTCTTATACCTAACTCCTTTTAGATCATATTGCGCATCCAGGTCATCAATATCTTCAATAAAGACTTCACCAACCTTTATCAGAAGATAATCGCCTGTCAACGACAGTTCAACGACCCTAGGTAATGTAGAAAGCGCTCTTATAGAAAATTCTCCAAGGAAGACGTCGATTTTACCAGTCTCGTCAGATTTCCATGGACCTTGTTTTAGTGTGCCGGAGGACGTTGCAATTGTAATTGATAGGGAAATATTTTCGATTGGAATATCGGTTCCATACTCTCTTAAATAAAGTGTCACCCACACAAGATAGTTTCCGTCAGGGCTTCCAACTTTACTATAGAGTGACGTAAGTGAAAGGAGTATTAATGTGCTCATAACAATATGTTTCAGTAAAATCCTATCTTTCATCTTCTTCTCCTCCCGCCAAGCTCCATAAGTTTAGTCTCATATTCCTCCCTAAGCTTCCGGTATATTTTATACTCCACTAATCCACTATTATATAGATTCTCAAGTCTCAGAAGAATATTTTGATATCTCCTGTACTCTAGTGGCTTCCTAATCTTCTGCCTCTCTAAGAGCAAAGAGAAGAGAAGCAGTGGCACTGAAACAACAAATGCCAAGGTGAATATATTGGGATGAATACCGCATGATATTGTTCCACTATAATTATTGAATATGTTTACGATAATTGAACCACTGTAAATTCCGCTAGAGCAAGAAAATTCATAGTAGCCTGAGGGTAGCATAACTGAGACAATCCCCCTCTCATCTGCTTCTAGCTCTAATGTCTTCACTACAACCCTACCAACAATTCTCTTTATAGTGACCCTTGAGTTGGGGAGAGCGTTACCAAAAGCATCCACCACCCGAATTGTTACGCTAAAAACAGAGACTTCAAACTCAAGGTCTCTTTCAACATTTGCATTTATGGTTCCGGAGAAGACTTCAAAACCCATCCAATCGACAAAAACAGTGTAATTGTCACCGTAAACATTGTTAAAGTAGACTACTCCTTCTTCATCAGTCACTTCTTTTGCAAATATACGTCCAAAGCTATCTTCTAAAAGAATTGTCGCATTCGATAATGGTTTTCTTAATACCGTTGATGTGTAAATTTTTATCTTTAAGGAAACCCTGTTGCATATTAGAGTTAAGTTCTCAGACTTATTCACATCTATTATCTTCTCTCCAATTATCCTGCCGTGTTCGACGACAATTCTATATGTTCCATTCCAAATATTGTTGAAGATCGCCGTACCATTTTTATCGGTTTTTACCGAGCATACCTTTCGCTCAGTTATGTTAGCTTTGAAGTCTTTATTTGTGGCATTTGCGTCAAAAATTATCATTCGGTCATAAAGATGCACTATGGCTCCATCAACAAATCTAGACTCTCTGTCAATACATGTGATTCTTAGGGTGAAAGCCCACGCCCTAATTTTTATGGTACTAGATTTCGTGACATTTATCCTTTGATAACCAACAACCCTCTCATCGCTTTTAATAACAACAGTATAGAATCCTTCTTTCAGCGTTAAGTATAGGCTCCCGAAGGCGTCCGTGACCCCGGCGAAAATTAAGCTTTCATTTGAATCGTAGACGAAGACATTTAACCCTCCGAGATATGAGCTCTCATCCCAGTTGCTTACAAGCAATGTCACATTGTATGCTGGCGCAAGTAAGTTGACATCTGAAATTTCATTGCCATATTCATCCTCCCACCCATCCACAACTAGTACCTGGACAGCCAGGCACGTGAACAAAGCCAAGGAAAAGAGGAATAAGAAATTAAAAAGACTTTTCTCCATCATAATTCCCTCAGCATTTCCATTACCCTGAATATCTTTAGGTCGATATCATCGACATAACTTCTTGTTTCATAGAGGTCTTTTTCTGTTGCTCTTAGAGAACCATGCAATTTGCTTAACATAAAGTCGCAGTAGCTCCTATCTATTTCTCCAACAGCATATCTAACCTCCACCTCTTTAATTTCATCTTTAATCTGCGAGGCCTTCATCTCCAGGTCCATTATTTTTCCAATCTTATCCTTCCTAATAGAAGACCATTTTTCCATGAGGGTGGTTAAGCGTTGCTGCAGAATCTTTTTAATCTCCTCAAAATTCTTTAGCTTCGATGTGGGCATTCCCCACCTCTTGATTGTTGAAAGATAGCGTTCAATTAATGAAATTTCTTCCTCAAGCGACAACGATGATAAAGCATTATCTATTTTGTCCACTATCTCTTTCCATTTATAAATTGGTGAGTATGACGCTTGGTATCTTATCCAATCTGTTTGTGGGCTCTCCTTTTCTGAGTAACCCATCCCTATCCTTTCCTTTACCCACTCGATCTTAGCTCTAGCCTTTAGAACCTCTAAGCTTTCCCTAAGAAGAAATGTCTCCTCTATGAGAAGCGAGAGGTCATTGCTCAGCTCCTCTAATAAGAGATCATATATGCTCTGTGATATTTCGCCGGAATTAAGCATTTTAACTAACTCCTCAAGTCTTAAAGAAAAGGCTTTTATATTCTTTATATTCGAATTAAAAGTCTTTATCTTTTCATTAACTTCGTTCTCTATCTTTCCAATTGAAGATATCCATGCCGGGGCCTGCTTCTCATTCTGAGCCGATTTAAAATCTTCCAGTCTTTTCTGAGCCCTATCAACTTTCCTTTGTCGACTTTCTTCTTTTTTAGACCTCCAAAAGAAAATCAATTTTCTTCCTCCACATATGAAGATTTAAAAAACAAAGAAATTTAAGTTTTACCTTACATTATTATTTGTTCCTTTATAGATGAATGCTGTTCCCCATAGTGGGGACTGTTTTAGGGGCATAGCCACTTACCTATCCAGCGCCCATTTACATATGCACTAAAGCCTATCTACTTAAGCCTTGGGACTGCTATGTCTACGCTGAGCCACTACTCTATAATGAAATATTAATGGAAAAGTTTAGGGGAGATTTAGGCAAATATTGGAGCTGCTTTAGATAGCACTTTATGGAACGCTACTACAAACATAAGTCTTATACTTGATTTTCAGCGGGCAACCTCCACCACAAATATTCAGCATTGGGCACTCACGGCATTTCTCGGGAGCATACTTTCGGCCCCTAATCTCTTGGCATAATGGATGTTGCCAGATGCTCATCCAATCATCCCTAAGTATATTTCCAAGCGGAGCAAAATAGCTCTGGCACGGTATAACCGTTCCATTGGGTTCTATACACATGCTTATTCTGCATGCGCTGCAAGTCTTTATTCCCAAATCGAGCTCAAGCGGATTTAATATGCAGTATTCTGTCGGCGTATACCATATGAACTCCATCCCAAGCTCATACGCATAATCCCTAATTCTAGCGAGAATTGGCTTGAGCTCGAACTCCTCTATCGCGAATTCTTTGACGAGATCAGGTTGAGCAGCTTTCCCAGAATATATTATGCTGTTGCATGCGAACTGCCTTATTCCCAAGTCATGTATAAACTTTATAGTCTCAAGTATATTGTCAACATTATATTTGTTGAGTGTCGTATTAGTTATAGTGTATATTGGTGACTCGAGAGCGTTCTTCAAGCCTTCGAGGGTCTCATGCCAGCTCCCAGATACACCAGTTATTCTATCATGGATTTCTGGATTATGTGATTCGAGGGTTATTTGAATGTGGTCTAGGCCAGCGTCAACCAGGGATTGGAAGTATCTTTTATCTTTAAGCCTACGTCCATTAGTAACCAGCCCACATATAAGCCCAACTTTCTCGGCATACGCTATTAATTCTGGCAGGTCATCCCTTAATGTTGGTTCACCACCAGTGAAGACAACATGTGGAATCCCGAGACTAAAGATTTTATCCATAACCTTAAACCACTCTTTTTTAGTCAGCTCCCTTGTCTCTCTAGGCCCGCCAGCATAACAGTGGACGCATCTATTGTTGCATCTATATGTTATCGCTAGGTCCATACGATATGGTGCGCTCAGCTCCTTCTGGAAGGGCTCCATCTTCTCAACGCCAAGATATGAGACTGGGCAGACATCCGGCGTATTCACGAAAGTGTTTATTATATAGAGGATTTCACGATAATCTTTACGCGCTGTTTCAGCGTCGATACTGTAGCGCTTAACCATTTTCCTCACGACTTCATCCTCGCCATCTCCCTTAATAAATGAGGCAACATACTCAGCTGCGGTCTTATTAAGGAATAGAACCCTTGAGGCATTAACAATTAATACACCGCTTCCATCCCTCTCAAGTCTTAAGTGAAGCCTTAAACCCCCATGGACATTATCATAAACCCTCAAATGATATATTGGAAGTCTAATCCTCCCGGAAAAAATCCTCCTAAGACCCATCTTAACCATGATTAGCGGGCACCTCCATGGGCGCAAGCGCACGCACAACTCACACATGCACATGCGCAGGCACAACTAGCACAGGCACATACACAGCTAGGATATCTCAGCGGTCTCTGAGCAATCTGCGCCTTCTGCGCTGGAACTAATCGGTTTGCGAACTCCTGAACATTCAAAACAATATTATTTGCAGCTTTCTGAATCGCTAAGGCTATATTATTTGCGAACTCTTGGCCGGGTATGGGAATCGGCTTAACCTCACCAGTCCGGATTGGAGGTTGATCGCGCGGCCAACCCCAATACCACCACCAGCCAGGCCTAGGATAAATTATTATGTCTGGTGGGAACGCTATTCGCAGCCTTTCCTCAAATCTTTCGTCGGCTAAAAGCCACTCTATGTTTCCTTCAAGAGCGTCACATTTAAGCTCTGGTGTGCCAGCCTGCGTAACCTGCTGCCAAGCCCTATTCACAATATCCCTATAATAATTTATCGTGTCGATTCTGGAGAAACCCCTAATCTTGAGGTTCACAGCGTCTCTTAGGTTGAGGTATAATCTTGCAAGCGCCCTCTCATCCAGACTTCCATCAGACCTTATAGCCCATAGAAAGTCAATCTCATAGTATCTTAAGTTGGGCCCATCTGTATTATCGTGATGCAGCCTCCTAAGCCTAATCACTGGATCGGTAGAAATTATTTCAACTGCACGCTTAAGGAGCAAGCTGAATAAAATCATCGTTAAAACCTTAATGGGTTTTAGGTCTAAGAGGACTGCTGCCTCAACAGCCGTGAGACCGCGAGCTGGACCTAGGGCTTCAATAGCTATTCTAGGCTTCTCATACCTAGCCTTCCTTAACCCCCTAAAGGCTAAAACTATAACTACACCTATCATGGCTATGAAGGCTGCGATCGATCCGCCAACCAGAATATAAAACCAAATGTCCGGGCCTATATTAACATACTTTTTGGGGAAGGAAACTCCAACCCAAAACTCTTTGGCTGGCGGCCAATTGTTCTCCTCCCAGTAGACTACGAGTAGATTCTCCTCATTCCTATAAATATTGCTGAAACTTCTTTCAGCATATTTCACCTCATCCTCTTTAACCCCTTCTGGGAGGACTATTGCAACCCTAATGTCACCTATCTTCCCCTCGGCATCATTGAATGTTGATGGATAGAATTTCAGCCCAACATTGCCCGGGTTCGCCTCATCCTCATATATCATTTCTGGGACTGACGCGCAAACAATCACTATGTAGGGTTTGTTTAACAAGATTGGGGCTTTAAGCTCTATGTCTACGCCATAAAAGTTTCCATAAGAAACTATTGTGTGAGTGAGGTTTCTGCCATCAATATCACGGACATAATGTATCTGAAAGCCCCTTTTCGGCATCCCAAGGGTGATTATGCCCTTAGGAGTTCCCGAAATATATGTCATGGTTATATTATAGAGTATGTCTATTGAACCATCCTTGTTTATCGATATCTGAACCCACTCTCTATCAACCCTATATTTGACCTGGGCATAAGCCGGATAGATGCACGTAGCCAAAACAAATATTGGGAGCAGGAAGATGGTCCACCTACTAGCTGCTACCATAATGGCTCCTCTGTCAGCTCAAAATTGTTTCCACAATAACCGCATGTAACTATTGGTCTTCCAGCGACAACCCTAACCTTAGTCACATCTATATTTGCGCCACAGACCGGGCAGCGCACCTCCCTAACCTTTATTGGTCCGCCAACCGATATTGTCTGCTTAATCTCTATAGGCTTCCTCTCTCTAGTTAGCGCAAGCAATATTATAGCTACGGACATAAGTATAACCCCAACCAGAAGATAGGCTAATCCAAGATTAAATGACATCACAAAAACCACACCTAAAAACAGTAGAAGCGCAGACACACCATATACTACGGCCCTCAATAGACCCCTAACCATCTCACATCAAATCTCCAAATAGGCACAAAAAGAATTTTATAATACACGCTTATAATTATTTATTCTCACAACTTAAACTGTATAAAGTCTTCTAGTTTAAATAAATCGCCATCATAGTGTATCACGAAATAATTAGGGTTTAAAGAGATTTCAGTATCTCCTATTACTCTACTAGGGCATTTTTCTAATAGCATCAAAAAGGCTCTTTAAATGGACTTGAGGAAGTGGATTCTTGAGCGAAATTAAAAGTATTTTGGGAAACAGAAAAGGAAAAATATTCCAAATACTTTCATTCATAAGTATGAGAGATACCTGTGCTCCGGTAGTATAGCCCGGCCAAGTATGGCGGCCTCTCGAGCCGCAGACGCGGGTTCAAATCCCGCCCGGAGCACCAATACCTTTAGTTCTGGTGCGCTTACACATCATCTTCTCCCGCAAAAATTATGGCATAACGACCTGCAAAAACCGTTTTAGAGGTCTCTTTTACCAACGTATTCTCCGTCTAAGCTTGGGTAAAATGTTGTTCTCTAGCTTGATTCTTACATCTTTGAAGCTCCAAAAATTTCCTCTTTCTAAAGGGTAAGTTGAGAGGATGGGAGTCTTAATAAATAAATTCTCCCATTTTTCTTCTTAGAACCCTTCCAGGCTTTTCTCCAGTATGTTTACCGTTGAGCACTACTGGGACACCATTTACTAGCACATGTAATATCCCAGTAGGGAATCCATGCGGATCCGTAAATGTTGCGTTGTCCCTTATTGTATCTGGGTTGAATATGGTTATGTCTGCGTAGGCTCCCTCTCGTATAATTCCGCGCTCTCTGAATCCAAGCCTCCAAGCTGGGAGATAGCACATTTTTCTAATAGCCTGCTCTAAAGATAGCGTTCTTTTCTCTCTAACATATACTCCTAAAAGGCGTGGGAAGGTGCCATAGTATCTTGGGTGAGGTTTACCCTTGCTTAAAACTCCTTCTGGGGAGACTGCGCTGCCGTCTGAACCCACCATCACCCAATGCTTCTGCATGGCGAACTCCACATCCTCATCGCACATATTGAAGCTTATATGCGAAATCCTTGCCTCCTCATCGATTAAAAGCTTAATGACCGTTTCCTCCGGGCTTAAACCCAGAAGATTAGAGATCTCTTTAATAGATTTGCCGAGGAAACTAAGGTTTTTATTCAACTGTGCAATTATTATTCTATCCCAGTAATCTGGCTCAAGTTCAGAATATCTTTTTAGATGCTTTAGAATGGCGGCTCTTGTATCCAGGTTTTTGAGCCTTTCCAGCAGCTTTTCGGAGCCGCCTTCATGAGCCCAATCTGGCAATAGGGCTGAAAGATTTGTGCTAGACGCTGTGTATGGATATTGATCAGCAGTAACGTCTACGCCCCTCGCCCTGGCCTCCTCAATAAGCTCAGTTGCCTCTTTAATTTTACCCCAATTCCTCTTCCCAGAAGACTTAAAGTGACTTATCTCAACTGGAAGGTTAGCTTTTTCACCAATCCTAATTGCTTCTCTAACCGCTTCTAGGAGTGTTTCACCCTCACCTCTAATATGGCTTGCATATATGCCACCATGCTTTGCAACAACCTTTGCAAGCTCAACTATCTCCTCTGTTTTAGCATAGCTGCTTGGAGGATATATGAGACCTGTGCTCATGCCTATAGCCCCATCAAGCATAGCATTTTCCACAAGCCTCTTCATTTCCTCAAGCTCTTTAGGCTTCGGCTCCCTCCTCTCAAAGCCAATTACACATGCCCTGACATTCGAATGCCCAACATAGGAAGCAACATTTAAGGAAATGCCGCTCTCCTCGAGCCTCTTAAAGTATTCGCCCATAGTGTTCCATTCCAGCCTAATGGCGCCCTCAAAATTGGGAAGCACAAACTTCTCCATATGAGCCTTTAAGAAGTCATTAAGCGGCGCCGCAGAGCCACCACAATTACCAATAACTTCGAGAGTCACGCCCTGCATAGTTTTGCTTAGAGCCCTACCGTCAACTAGGAGTTCTAAATCTGAATGACCATGCATATCTATAAAACCAGGTGAAACAGCGAGTCTAGATGCATCTATAAGGATTTTGGCATCACCACGCAAACGCCTACCAATTGCAGCAATCCTGTCTCCGATAATTCCAATATCGCCATAAAACCATGGATTACCAGTGCCATCAAAAATCCTTCCATTAACTATCAAAACATCATATTCTATCCCCATGTTAGATCAAAGATAAAGTAAGCGTAAGGTCAATTAATTGTTTTCCGCTTTTAAAAGCCTTTTAAACAAGCGGCTAAGTAGAGACTTTTCTCTTCAAATCATCTGAGAGGCCTAGGGGAGAGGGTATATACGGATAGCTGACGCTAAATATTCAAATTTAAGCAGATTTAATTTGTTATTCAAAGACATTTAATATCCCAATTTAATGTCATAAGTGTTTAAAAAAGCTGGCATCTTACTTACATGTAGATTTTACTGCAGTCGGGGCAGTCAGGGCTCCTCCTAATCTCTATTATGCTGAATTCCATATACAGCCCATCATAGAATAGAAGTTTACCCTTCAATAAGCTCCCCACCCCAACCAAATATTTTATTACCTCGGTTGCCTGGATTGAGCCTATCGTTCCAGCCACCGGCCCAAGAACTGGAATCTTCCCATGTTTAGGCGCACTCGGCACAATACATCTTAGACAAGCCGTTTCCCCAGGAATTATCGTCGTTGCCTGTCCCATAAATCCATGTACAGCACCATGAAAGAATGGTATTCTCCTTTCTATACAGGCACTGTTGAGAGCATATCTTGCAGCGTAATTGTCTAGGGCATCGATGACGGCGTCAACACCGCTGATTAATGAGGGCGCATTCTCTTCGGTTATCTTCTCATCATAGACTTCGACGTTTACTGTGGGGTTTATCTGCTGGAGCTTCTCTAATGCCGAGTCAATCTTCTTCCTTCCGATATCCTTATCCCAGTGGAGGAGCTGACGGTTTAGGTTACTTAGCTCTACGGTCTCCGGGTCGATTATTCTAATTGTTCCAACGCCAGCCGCTGTTAAATATACTGATACTGGGAAGCCCAGCCCACCGGCGCCAGCTACCAAGACTTTTGCCCTCCTTAGCCTCCTCTGCCCCTCTAAGCCGAAGCCGTTAACGCCGATCTGCCTATCATACCTCTCTAAGTCGTATTCGGTTAATTCAATATATTCTTCAGCCATACATAACACCAAAGAGGCGCTACATATCTATGATCTTGCGTATATTATTGATCTCATTTATATCCGGCTCCTTCACTGAAAGCCACGCATCTAATATCTCCCTTCCAACATGCGGAGTTGTAAGCCTTCCACTTATAGCCAGTATATTGGCATCATTCCATAGTCTTGCGCCCTTAGCCGTCTCCGCATCAAAGCATAAGGCCGCCCTAACACCCCTAACCTTATTCGCCGCGATACATACTCCTGTTCCAGTATAACATATCACTATCCCAAAGTCAGATTTCCCCTCAGCAACATCCCTAGCCACTGAGAATGCAACATCAGGCCAAGGCTCAACCTTACCTGTGACAAGAGCCCCATACGCTCTAACCTCAAAACCCCTCTTCTTGAGGTCCTCGTGAAGGGATATGGCAACTGGATATAAATCGTCAGATCCAATCGACACTCTCAATCTGAACACCAATAAAAGAAAACGCTAGGAAATATAAAAAATCTTATAATGCTCCTGATGGTGGGCACAAAAATAATAATGAAATCTCTGGTTTTTAGATTTCTTCTAGGAGTGTTGTAAAGAAATCGTGGTGCTCTTCCTCATCTTTCAGTATTCCCTCGAATAAAACTGCTGTGGTTACGTCATTTTCCCTACGTGCCTTCTCTATTATCTCCTTATAGAGTTTTATGGCGTTCTCCTCATCCTTCACGTCCCGCTCAATCATCTCTCTCAGCGTCTTCCCCACAAATATTTCAGCGGGCTTAGTTGTCGGCGTACCGCCCAAATAGACGAGCCTTTCAGCGATAGTTTCAGCATGCTTCATTTCAGTTATAGCTATCTTCTTCAGCTCCTCCTGAACGGTGAAGCCTTTAATACCACTCCACTGAACATGTTGCCACATATATTGAATAGATACTTGCAGCTCCCTTGCGATAGCATCATTCAGAAGATCTAATAACTCCTTTGATGCCACAATTTTCCCCTCCCATAGCATTTTTATAAATAGTGTAAGCTGACTTCATATTTAACACTTACCATAATCTTCTGAGTTTCAACCATTCGTCTTCGGTTATCGTTTCTCCACGGATAAGGATCTCTAAAACCCTCATAAAGCTAAAGCGAATATAGTCAGAGAATTAATCATCCTAGATTTATCATAAAATACTAGTTTAGTATTAAAAAATCTCAAAAATTATCGAATTTGGATTTTTAAAAATACATTTAAGATGAATTTCATAGGAAATTTTTATATATTAGACGTATTTTAGGATATATTGGTGATTTTATGGAAGAATATAGGATGCCATTAATAGGCGACAAGTTTCCTGAAATGGAGGTTCAGACGACTATAGGCGTTATTAGGCTACCGGATCACTATGCTGGGAAATGGTTTATCCTATTCAGCCATCCAGCTGACTTCACGCCAGTGTGCACAACAGAGTTCGTTGCGTTTCAGAGGAGATATGAGGAGTTCAGAGGGCTAAATTGTGAGCTAATAGGGTTAAGCATGGATCAGGTTTTCGCACACCTGAAGTGGGAGGAGTGGATCAAGGAGAAGCTTGGCGTAGAGATACGGTTTCCAATAATTGCCGATAACACTGGTGACATTGCCGCCAGATTAGGTATGCGCCACAAGCAGGCTGCTGGAACACAGACCGTCAGGGCAGTCTTCATAGTTGATCCAAAGGGGATCATAAGGGCAATGCTCTATTATCCAATGGAGCTAGGCAGAAACATGGATGAGATTCTCAGAATGGTGAAGGCTTTACAGCTAGCCGATAAAGGTTACGCTATACCAGCCAACTGGCCGAATAATGAGATAATCGGCGATAACGTGATAGTTCCGCCAGCAAGAAGCGTGGACATGATTAAGAAGAGGAGAGAGCAGGAAGCCGCCGGGGAGATAAAGTGCTTCGACTGGTGGTTCTGTTATAGAAGGCCTGAGTAGGGATTAAATCCTTACTCCTTCAATTTTTCTAGTATTAATGCTGGGCAGACTCTTCTCACGCCGTCTATTGCGCCTATCTTCTCATCAATTATCCTCATGAGATCCATTGTGTTTTTAGCCCAAACCTCAACCATAATCATATGATCCCCAGTCGATGTGGCAACATACCTTGTTTCGGGGAGATCGCACAGTCTTTTCGCTACTTCAAGTATTCTTGAGGGATCGGCATCAATACCTATTAACGCGACGGCATTAAATCCAATCTTCGATGGGTTGACGATTACTGTAAACTTCTTTATAACGCCTTCCCGCATCAGCCTCTCCACCCTCTTTCTAACCGTGGACTCGCTTACCCTAAGCTGGCGAGCAATCTCCGTGAAGGGCATGCTGGCATCTTCTTGCAATAGTTTGAGAATCGCTAAATCAGTATCATCTACCATATTTTTCCTCCCAATTTATTCATTTTTTATCCGAATATCATACATAAATTTTTTAAGTTCATAAGAAATAATAAATTTATCGCTAAAAATATGCCCGATTTTATATTCTACAGCATCTGCGCTGACAATATGTTTTAGTATGCCTAGTATATAGACTATAGGAATAGTAGAGCGGACTTTGTTGAAGTCTTCTGGAACATAGTTAACTGGGATGATTTAACAGGAGACTTGAAGAAAAATGAAATAAGAAGAGTTTAGGGAGGTCTTAATCTCCCATTATTATTTCTTGATTCTTTTGATGTATCGATATGCTTGTAGAGCTGCCATGGCACCCTCGCCAACGGCTGTTGCCACTTGCATTCCGCCACATGTGCAATCGCCAGCAGCAAAGACGCCCTCAATGTTAGTTGATTGATTCCTATCAACCCTTATACATCCCCTCTCATCAACAATTATGCCAGCCCTCTTAACTATGCTTGTGACCGGAACATTTCCCAAAACTATGAAGACGCCGTTGACCGGTATCTCTAAAGTACCAATCTGTCCCACCACAGTTATGGAGCTAACATATATGTCGCCGTTTATCGATTTAACTCTTGCATCAATAAATTCTATGTTCTGTTTCTCATAAGCCCGTCTGAGCAGACCCTCTTCAACAGCAGTCTTCTCCCCATGAGATACAATGATGACTTTACTAGCGAAGCCCGATATGTATAAGGCGTCCTCTAGTGCCTCATTATTAAAGCCTATTACAGCCACAACCCTATCCTTAAAGAATGGTGCATCACAAACAGCGCAGTATGAGACCCCACGGCCAAGGAACTCCGTTTCCCCCGGTACAGCTAACTTTTTCCTCTGCGTTCCAGTCGCAATTATAATGCTATAGCCATGATATTTACCATGTCTTGTAGTCACTGTTTTAACTGTTTCTGAAATATCGATGTCTAGAACCTCCTCTGGAAACCGTATCTCTGCACCGAAGCCTTCAGCCTGTTTAAGCATTCTATCAATGAGTTCGGCGCCAGAGATTCCGTTTGGAAAGCCGGGAAAATTCTCTATTAATGGTGCTTCCAGCGCTCTTCCACCCGGCATATTCCCTTCTAAAACAAGCGTCTTTAAGCCCATTCTGGATGCATATATTGCGGCAGTTAATCCAGCTGGTCCGCCGCCAATAATTATTACATCATAGTAGTCTTCTTTCATACGATCCCCCAGAGGACTTTTGGCCTTAACTTTTAATTTTGCTGGCTAGGAATTTACCTAACTCGACGATCTTCTTTATATCTTCTTTTGTTGGCGGACCATTAATTTCAAGCGCGCCAACAACCTCAACCTCAAAGTCTTTAAGCAGCTCCTGAATCTGTCTTAGAGCGCCTCCGCCCCAACCATAAGAGCCTAGGATAACTGCAAATTCTGTCGGTGGGCGAAGCGCCTTAAAAAGATAGGTGGCGTAGACTGCTAGGGGGTGAGCTCCTCCTAAGACTGTCGGTGCGCCTAAAATTATGGCTTTTGAATCCACAAGGTCTTTTGCTAAGTCGCCTATATCCGCTACATTGAGGTTATGGATGGCGAGTTCAATGCCTTCAGCCATTAATGTCTCGGCGATCTGTTTCACCATTGTATCGGTGCTTCCCCACATGCTCACATAAGCTATAACAGCTTTCTGGCGAGTTTCACCCACGGCCCACCTTTTATAGGCGTCTAAAATAAGTTCAGGCTTCCTATGTATTGGACCGTGGCTGGGAGCTATCACCCTAATATCTAGTCTGGCAATTTTCTCAAGAGCCCTCTGCGCCATGGATCTGAAAGGCATCATTATTTCACCCCAGTATCTTTGGGCGTGAACTAGTAGGTCCTCAACCTCATCACTATAAACACCGCCAGCTAAGTGGGCACCGAAGAAGTCGCATGAAAACAGGATGCCATCCTCTTTTAGATATGTGAACATCGTTTCAGGCCAGTGGAGCATGGGCGCCTCTATAAAGAGGAGCGTTTTATCTCCTAAACTTATGGCTTCATTCTCGCGGACAACTTTTATTCTCTCCTGTGGAACATGATAGTACACCTGTGCCATCTTAGCTCCCCTACTAGTGGCTACAAGCTTTGCTTTAGGAGCTCTCTCCATAATGTAGGGAATTGCGCCAGCATGATCTGGCTCCGCATGGTTCATAATAATATAATCTAATTCCTCTAAGCTTGTAATGACGCGAATCTTCTCTTCAAGATCTTTCTCAAAGCCGGGGTTCACAGTGTCTATTAGAGCTTTTCCGCCGCCTAAAATAAGATAGGCGTTATATGATGTCCCCTTAGGTAAAGGGATTAAAGCGTCGAAGAGCCTGCGGTTCCAGTCCCTCACGCCAACCCAATAGACATTTTCGGCAAGCCTAAAAATATCTCTCTCCATAAAGGGTTTTCACCAAATATAAAGTTCTCAGATATGCATAAAAGACTTAACATATGTGAAAAACTTTTTAAGGCTCAAGAGCTGACGTGTTTTTATGAGCGTGGTGAAGCAAATAATATATTTTAAAGAGCCTGGCCCAAAGAATACCGATGATGTCTTAGATTGCGTTCTTAAGAGAATTAAGGAAGGTGATATTAAAACGGTTGTTGTTGCGAGCACATCTGGTGAGACAGGAGTTAAATTCGCTAAAGCCCTTAAAGGACTATGCAATGTTATAGTTGTCTCCCATGAGGAGATGAAACGGGAATATAAGGAGGAGATTCTGAGACTTGGCGGTAAACCCTTAGATAAAACCCATCTTCCTCTACATGCGCGCGGCATGGATGCTATTAGAAATAGCTTTTACACACTAGGGCAGGGCTTCAAGGTCTGTGTGGAAATAATCCTAATAGCTTCGGATCTGGGAGCATTAAACCCCGGCGAAGATGTTGTAGCGGTTGCAGGAACAGGTAGAGGCTCAGATACAGCCATAGTGGCTAGGGCCTGCAAAACTAGCGACATGTTTAGTAGGGATAGATCTAAGAAGCTCGAGGTTAGAGAGATCTTAGCCATGCCCCTCAAGAAAATGTGGTGGTAAAAGCTTAGCTTACACGGCAACTGCTGTCCATAATAGCGTAAAGGCGGATTATTAAAGAACCTTAAAGATAGCTTCTATCTACCTTACTGGCATCACATATTCTTCTCCATAGTCAATTATCACCCTCATGTAGCCCTTTAACCTCTGGTCTAAATCTGGATCGCCAGTATCAACTCTTAAGCTCTTTAAACCTTTTATTTTGTGTCTCGTCGCTATGACGATTATGTTTTCTAAACCAACTTCCCTGATCACTTTAGAACTTATCTGCTGATTTCCTCTTCCAAATATGAAGCCCTGCCCACCTATCGGTGTAACAACTATCTTTGCTCTTTTTCCATGGATAGCTCCAAGTATTTCGTTTTCATTAACATCATTCTTCATTATTTTTCCATTAAAAAGTAAATCGACGCCTAAAAGGGTTTTATTTTCACTTAGAAGCGCTGTTATAGCTCTGGTTGTTGTTCCGGGACCGAGAATATATATTGTGTCAGGTTTCATTATCCTCTCAATAAAGTAGGTGGCGACAGCCAATTGATTATACAACTCATCTTCAGTTAATACGCTAGCTTCCTTAACTCCCTGAATTATCTCCGGCTCATAGGGAACCCGCATATAGCCATACAGCTTTGCTGAAAGGCGGCCTTCCCTAAAAGATTCCTCATCAACATCCATAACTTCAACTTCTTTCAGCGGCAACTCCTCCCATAAAAATCGGGAAACGATGGCTGCGGCGCTTTCTGGGTTAATGGCAAATACTGCGCTGTGCATTTTAACGCCACTCGGAATACCCAACACTGGTAAGCGTATGCCTACGACATCCATAATATCTCTGGCAGTTCCATCTCCACCGCAGAAAACCAGTAGATCAATACCTTCACCCATCATCTTTTCAGCGATCTCTTTTGTGTCCTTAGCGGTTGTTTTGTCCTTCTTTTGACCTATAACTATATGCTTAAAGCCTACATTTTTGGCTTCAAATTCTCCCATCCATCCGGCTCCAACTAGAAGAGAAATTTTCCCGCTAAGATGCCTTATACATGAGAGAAACCTCTCGGCTCTTTCTGGTGAAATCGGTTTTGCTCCTAAACTTATAGCTTTATCTAATATCTCCTCGCCATCGGTCCCTTTAAGACCGACAGCTCCACCCATTCCGGCTATTGGGTTAACGATTAGTCCAATCCTTTTCATAGGCAAGATGGAAAACGCTCTGAAATTTAAATATACTTTGCAAATTTTTAAGCTTACATATGCATAGCATTAAGGAAGCGTCATGCGCGACATTTTCAGAAACATTAGGATGCGAATATGTTTTATTAATAGTTTTTAATAATTTAATTTGATGAGAACACATCTATACGAGTATCACAAAAAACACGCTCATCTTACAAACTTTGCCGGTTTTGAGATGCCATTATGGTATGAAGGAATAACTTCGGAGCATTTGGCTGTTAGAGAGAAGGCTGGAATCTTCGATGTAACTCACATGGGTCGATATATAATTTCCGGGAAAGATTCAGAGACATTTTTAAACAATATTTCCACTAGAGATGTTGCGTCAATAAAGATTGGGCAAGGGAAATACTCAGTAATATGTAACGAAGATGGCGGAATAATTGATGATGTCATGATTTTCCGCCTAGAAGAAGATGTTTTTTTAATAGTTTGTAACGCAGCTAACAGAGTAAAAGACTATGAATGGTTCAAAGCTCACGCACCTGGCTTATCTCTAGAGATTAAAGATGTATCAAACAATGTTGCTATGTTCGCTATTCAGGGCCCAAAAGCCGCTGAAATTTTACAGAAGATCGTGGATTTAAACCTTAAAAATTTACGTTATGGTTGGGGAGACTGGACAAAAATAGGAGAAAACAGGGTTTTCATTAGCAGAACCGGGTATACTGGTGAAGATGGATTTGAGATATTTATATGGGATACGCCCTTAGAGAATTATGAAAAGGCATATAGATTGTGGAACATTATTCTTGAAGCTGGAAGTGAGCGTGGTTTAAAACCATGTGGTTTGGGGGCGCGGGACACTTTAAGGATTGAAGCTGGATTCTGCTTATATGGAAACGACATAAATGAAGCGATAACCCCTTTTGAAGCCAAATTAGATTTTGCAGTAAATCTTGGAAAAGATAGATTTATTGGCAGAGAAGCACTTATAAGGCAAATCAATGAGGGAATTAAACGTGTTAGAGTTGGAATAAGTTTGCTGGAGCGTGGAGTACCTAGAGCTGGATGTAAAATACTCTCTAAAGAGGGGAACATTATAGGTGAAATAACGAGCGGAACGTTCTCTCCATTACTTAAATGTGGTATAGGGATGGGTTACGTCTCAGTGGAATATGCGAAGCCGAAAACCGAGATCAATGTCCAAATACGGGAAAAGTGCTTTAGGGCTGAGATAACGGATATGCCATTTTATGACACCACAAAGTATGGAAGAAACCGGAAAATAATATCACATGAATAACTGTTAAATGAAAGTAATGCAATCGAGATTCATGGACACGAAATTCATTAACTAGACAGAGTTTACAGTAGGGAACCTGAGCAGGCTTTAATTGAGTAGAATGGCCAGTTATGCTCAAAAATAATTTGTTGATGCGCTCGAAAGCCGCCAATGCCAGATGAGCAAAAAAGACTGTAATCAATATTTTTCTCCCATCTTAAACTTTTTCTTATACATCCTCCAGCTTAAGCACATATATCTGGGATGAGAAGCCTTAACCTCATCAACTAGACCAACGGAAGTATTATAGGGTGCCCGTAGAATCCTTTCCGGATCTTCGTAGGCTTCTTTAGATATTGAAGCAATCACTTCAGCAAATTTATCAATTTCCTCTATGGAAGCCGTCTCCGTTGGCTCAATCATTAGCGCCTCCTCAACTACTGGCGGGAAATACATTGTTGGTGCATGAAAACCATAATCAAGGATTCTCTTTGCAACATTTTTTGCGGATACGCCGGTCTCACTTTTTAGTTTAGAACAACTGAGGACAAACTCATGCTTTCTAAATGTGTTTCTTCCATAAGGAATTTCGAATCCTTTGATCTTCACAAGTTTACTTGCTAGATAATTGGCATTCAATACTGATAGTTCGGCTACTCTTTCAAGTCCCTCTGCACCCATAGATAAGATATAGGCGAAAGCTTTTATGATAACGTCAAATTTAAAGTGAAAGCTGCTAATTTTACCAATAGTATATGGAACATTATAATCCAGATAATATTTTTCTCCATCATACTCAACGAGAGGTACTGGTAAAAAGTCTCTGAGATGCTTTTTCACGCCGATAGGTCCGGCTCCCGGCCCACCTCCACCATGCGGTGTCGAGAATGTTTTATGTAAATTAAGGTGCACGATGTCGAAGCCCATATCCCCCGGTCTAGTCTTCCCAAAAATGGCGTTCATATTCGCTCCATCATAGTAGAGTAGCCCACCAGCTTCATGAATTATTTCAGCGATCTCGCATACTCTTTTCTCGAAGATCCCAAGAGTGTTCGGGTTAGTTAGCATTAGCCCAGCTGTTTTTGATGAGACAACGCTCTTTAAAGCGTCTATATTTATGCATCCATCTTCGTCCGTGGGGACTGTAATAACGGTAAACCCGGCCATAGCTGCGCTCGCAGGGTTGGTTCCATGAGCTGAGTCTGGCACTATAATCTCTGTTCTTCGCTCAAGTTCACCGTTAAGTTTATGGTATGCTCTAATTATCAAGGCTCCGGCAAATTCTCCATGAGCACCGGCGGCAGGTTGTAGAGAGAACTTATCCATACCAGTTATTTCAGCTAACCATTCTGACAGCTTGTAGGCAATTTCAAGCATACCTTGTATCGTCTCTTCCGGTTGATAGGGATGTAACCATCGAACTTTATCTGAGGATGCTAAGGTCTCATTGATTTTTGGGTTATACTTCATTGTACAACTACCCAAAGGATAAAAGCCATTGTCAACCCCAAAGTTCATTTGCGAAAGTCTAATAAAGTGTTTAACAACTTCAACTTCAGATAGCTCCGGCAAATCAGGATCCTTTCTCCTTCTTAACTTCTCTGGGATATATGATTGAATATCCTCACATAATTCTTCCTCCTCCAGTCGCGGAAGGCTATATCCCCTCCTGCCTTTGCCCCCAACCTCAAATATTATTGGTTCAGGCCACTTCGCCTGCCTGAACTCCCCCATCCACTACTCCCCCAATATTTGTGCTATCTGGCTATAGAGATTGTCAATATCTTGCTTCGTGTGCATCTCTGTAACGCAATAAAGTGCCGTTTCACCAAGCTCTTTAAACTCATCCTTTAACGGTTTTCCGCCAATAATTCCCCTTTCCATGAGGCCCTCATTTACCTCTTTGACAGTGGCCGAAGCTCCGTCAAAGTTTACCGTAAATTCCTTAAAGTGGGGGGCCTTAAAAAATGGAACTTTTAAGCCGCTTATTTTGGACAGTTTTTTTATTGCGTAAATCGTTTTTGAGAGTATTATCTCGCCCAGCTCTCTAAATCCCCGTGGACCTAAAAGTGCCATATATACTGCAGCCCTCAGAGCACATAAGGCTTCATTAGTGCATATATTAGAAGTCGCCCTGTGCCTGCGTATGTGCTGTTCACGAGTTTGAAGAACCATGCAGAAAGCCCTATCTTTGCCATCGACCGTTGTCGTCATTCCAATTATTCTGCCAGGCATCTGCCTAATAAGCGCATCATCATCTCTGCAAGCGAAGATTCCTAGAAGCGAGCCGCCACCATTCATATAATTTCCTAAAGGCTGCCCTTCACCAATAACGATGTCAGCTCCATAATTTCCAGGAGGCTCTAAAATGCCTAGAGACGTTGGATCAACGCCCACAATAAATAGTGCTTCAGAGTCATGCGCGATCTCCGCTATTTCATCTGGATTTTCAATTAAGAATCCCATGTATGAAGGGTTCTCGATGTAAACTCCCGCAGTATCTTTAGAAACCTTACTCTTTAGATCCTCTAAGTCTATTTGCCCATTCTCGATACTCTGTTTTATTCTTAAAACTCTAATTCCCGCAGGCTCCGCATAGCTCCTAAGAACCATGAGCCTACTAGGACTAATGTAGTGAGGAACTAAAAATATGTCTCTTTTAGTTACGCGGGCAGCCATTCTTGCGGCTTCGCCGAGAGATGATGCCCAGTCGTACATCGAGCAATTAGCAACATCCATATTTAGAAGCTCACATATCATACTCTGGTATTCAAAGAGGGCTTGAAGCATACCTTGGCTTATCTCAGGCTGATAGGGAGTATAGCTTGTCAGAAACTCGCTTCGTAACGCTATCTCGTCAACAACTGAAGGTACATAATGTGGCCATACTCCAGCGCCCAGAAAACAAACAAAATCCTTGAAAGATCTGTTCTTTTCTAGAATCTTCTCCACTTCACGTTTAACCTCAAGCTCCGATAATGGTTTTGGCAGGTTTAGCTTCTTCTTTAAGCGAATTCTCTCATCTATATCTGAGAAAAGGTCTTCTATATCTTCGATACCTACATCTTTCATCATCTTCTCTTTGATTTCAACAGTATCATTCGGCATATATCTCCTAAACATTCTCAAATCTCCCCACAACGTATCTATTAATTTATATTATCGCTCCTTTAATTGAGCATTTATGTGCGCAATGGAATGCGTTAACCTCTAAGTCTACTTCAAAAGATCGAGGTCATTTCAATATGAGGCTATCAGTTGTTAAGTGACTAACCTCAGATACCCAAAGCAAAGAATGGCGTATTGCTTATAGAAGAGTAAAAATGCCACATGATATCATTTTTCTTCCGGTGGGATTAGTCATTTTAATTCTGCTCCCCCTCAAATTTAACCCGATCAAAGATTCTCGCCCATGTATAGCGCTTAGATAGAACTTTGACAGAAAAATGAAGCTGGCGCCGGGGATGGGATTCGAACCCATGCGGCCCAACAAGGGCCACAGGCTCTCTAAACGTCTTATACTCAAGGCCTGCGCCTTATCCACTCGGCCACCCCGGCGCGCTAAAGGTAAATCCTCTCTAAATAGTTTTATGCGGGTAAGATTTATGACTTTCTTTTAAAAATTTATTAGCGTTAATCTTTAGGGAAGATGTTGGAGTTGAAGTGCCAGTATTGTGGTCTAAATGTTGACTTACCGTTCAGATGCCCATTTTGCGGCGGATACTATTGCGCTGACCACAGGCTGCCGGAATTCCATGCCTGTAGGGAGATTAAGAGAAGCGCTTTTGTCTCTGAGGAGCGCCCATTAAGGGAGCTTGGTAAGGAGATTGAGGAGCTACTTTATGGAGGGGAGCATTCTAAAACCTTTTTGCCGCTTCGCAGGATTTCGAGCTTAAGGGAGATTGCACATTTATCCCTCGGTACATTGATTGTTGCTTTGGTTGGCGTATCCTTAGTTTCTGGCAACCCCCACTTTTTAAGCTGGCAGCTGGCGCTTTTCTCTGCAGCAATACTAACTTTGACGTTCATACCACATGAGTTAGCGCATAAGTTTACAGCTAAATACTATGGTTTGTGGGCTGAATTCAGGCTATCATTTGTAGGGGTAGTAATAACGCTGATCTCAATTCTCCTTCCAATAAAGATTGTTTCTCCGGGAACCGTTGTAATTTCAGGCGAAGCCACCCGGAGAACTGTTGGTAAAATCTCGCTCTCAGGGCCGTTTGTGAACATGGCCCTTTCATTGGCATTTCTTGTCTTAAGCAATCTTTTTAATGCAGAGATTGTTGGAGTCCTTCTTGCCCAGGGATCTTTCATTAATGCTTTTGTAGCCTTGTTTAACCTTATACCCTTTAGCATTTTCGACGGAGCTAAAGTCATGTGGTGGAACAAATATTTCTGGGCTATGGCTTTCTTATCATCATTAATATTAGTTGCGATTAGCTTGACGATTTAGCAGCCTTATATTAGCTCTATACTTATGTAGACATCTTCAGGAACTCTCATACGCATGATCCTGCGCATAACACGATCTTCAGCGTCTACATCTATTAGGCGCCTATGAATGCGCATCTCCCATTTATCCCAAGTCTTTGTCCCCTCACCACACGGGGTTCTGAGAACAGGCACCCTAAGCCTCTTTGTGGGCAGCGGGATCGGACCAGAAACCTTCACCCCCGACTTCTCGGCTATAGCCCTAAGCTCCCTACATATCTCATCGAGCTTAGCGTAATCCGTGCTTGTGAGCTTTATTCTAGCTTTTCTTACCAAGTCCTCGCCCTCACGATCCTCTTATTCTTCAGAAGCACGGTCTTAAATTCTTTTCTCTAGATTGCTATCCTAAATTAATCGTACCCTCTGAAGGGTTTTAGTCTGCCAAGAGTATCTTCTTATTCTCGGATCAGGATAGCCGCAGGCTGCGCACCTCTTCTTCCTAACATGATATGATCTGCGACCGCATCTCCTACATCTTATGTGAACGGTCTTCCCAGCTCTTTTCCCGAAGGATGGCGTACCCTTCGTCATTCACTCTCACCTTGGGGGAGGCGAAATCATTACGACGTTGTCTCCTCTGACTATTATTAGGCCCAGTTCTTTGATGTTATCAGCATCGGTAACATCTTCTGCCCTTTCAAGAACTAGGTTTAAATGTTGGTCGAAGCCTTGAAGCCTTCCTCTTATACTCCTACCACCCCTAAGCTTTATTAGTACAATTTTTCCAAGGCTTTCCTCAAGTATTTGTGTCGCCATTATTCCACAACCTTACCTCTAATAGTTCTTGTAGCCTCCAACTCCTTATGATATAGCGCAAATTTATATGCATTATGCTACCTCTCTAAATTATTGTGGGCGCCATTAAGCGCAGATATATGATGAGAGAAAGCGAAAAGAAAGGTTTTCTGAAGGAGATCTCTAAAATCTTCAATATTGATTTAGAGACTATCTTTGGCTATAAGCCTAAAATTGAGATTATAGAGGTGGATAAGGCTAAAATCTTTGTCGTTAATGATAAGCCAATTTTGGTGGAGTTTAAGGACACTATTATGCCTACACTGCTATTCGATGACCTAATTAATCGGCTTCCAAAAGTGGTTGTTGATATGGGCGCAGTCCCCCACATATGTAATGGCGCGGATATAATGGCTCCTGGAATAGTTAGAATTCATGGCGAGTTTAGGGAAGGTGACCTAGTACTGGTTCTAGACGAGAAGTATGGTAAGGCAATAGCTATAGCTAAGGCTATGTTATCTTCCGGAAATTTAATAGATCTCAGAAGGGGCAAAGTCCTAAAGAATATACATTATGTTGGGGATTCTATCTGGAAAGCAATTGATGCGCTGTGGAAGCGAAAGAGTTAATATTTTAAATTAGGTAAGGATTTAATTGGTCTTGCCAGCATAGAGGGATAATTTTGGCCGGCTCAGATATGGGGAAAATAGTTGAAAGGATAATTGGTAAACGGAGAAGAGAAAGGATGGAGGGCGAGGTTTCACCTCCACCTGAGCCTAGCAAAATATATCTTAAGGCTTTGTCCCTACGCTCATTAGAGGATCTGGAGAAAATTAAGAGTGAAATTAGATCTGGAAATATATTGATAGTCAAAATCGAGCCTCTATTAAACAAGGATATTGAGGATGTTAAGAGAGCTATTAGCGAATTGAGCGAGTTTATTGAGTCTGTTGGCGGGGATATAGCCCGGTTAGGTGAGGAGAGAATAGTCCTAACGCCGCGAAATGTCCGAATATGGAGGGAGAGACAAACCACATCTTCCGAGGCATCTTCAATGTAGTTCGGCGCAACTCAGGCCCTATCTCAGCTTAATGGTCTCTAAAATATCTGGCGCTATAGCATTAACCTTATACCTTCTGTGAAGAAAGTCTGCGAGGGCTAAGCACTTGCTCCTCTCTCCATGACATATAATAATATTTTCCGGCTTCGGCGCTATCTTACGCAGATAATTTATTATCTGTCGCCTATCTGAGTGCCCTGAAAAGCCTTCAACCGTATGGACTTTTAAGCCAACCTTTATGACCCTAATCTTCCCATCCTGATCTACAATTGACACTTCACGTGCGCCTCTTTGAATCCTTCGACCCAGCGTTCCCTCAATCTGGTAGCTTACGAAGACAAGAGCGTTCCGCTCATCTTCTGCGAGGTTTTGGAAGTAGTCTATTATCGGACCTCCCTCAAGCATCCCTGACGTTGCCAGTATTATGCATGGTTCTCCCTCAATTATCTCGCTCCGCGCACTTGGATGCTCAACAATTGTAAAGTATTCTGACTCGAATGGGTTAATTCCCTCATTAATTATTTTGGTACGTACCTCCTTCGATAAATACTCTGGATAAGCCATGTGTATGGCTGTTGACTCAGATATCATGCCCTCGATGAAGACAGGGGCCTCTTTAAGCTCGCCACGCCTCATATAATCATCTATGACAAGCATTATCTCTTGGGCTCTACCAACTGCTGGCACAGGGATCATAACTTTTCCACCCCTCTCAATAGTCTCGTTTATCACCGATACTAGGTTCTTCTCAGCCTCGGCCCTTGATGGCATAATGTCTGTTGGAGCGCTATAAGTGTTCTCAGTTATAATTGTCTCAACCCTTGGGAACTCTGTCGCCGCAGCTTCAAGGAGCATTGTTCTGCCATATTTAAAGTCTCCAGTATAGACTATATTATGGTACCCTTCACCGATGTGTAAATGCACTATCGATGATCCAAGTATATGCCCGGCATTATGTAGTGTCAGCCTTATATCCGGCGCTATGTCTGTGACGACACCATAGCGAAGTGGAATTGCATGTAATGCTACTTCACGGACGTCCTTCTGATCATATGGGAGTGGCATACCCTGCCTAGATAAAACGTCTAAGTAGTCGAGCTGTAACAGCGTCATTAGGCTAACGTTTGGAGCAGAGCAGTAGACTGGGCCGTCATAACCATACTTGAATAGGTATGGAAGGAGGCCGCAATGGTCTAAGTGGGCATGGCTTATAACAACGGCATCCAAAGACTCTATATCAAATTGTGGCGCATCGAGTCTGGGAAATGCTTCAAGAGGTTTTGTCGCACCAGGGTTTATTCCACAATCCAACAGAACCTGGCTCTCCCTAGTTTGGACGAGAATAGCTGAGCGGCCCACCTCCCTGGCCGAGCCGAGCATAGTTATCCTAACATCGCCAACCTCACTTAGCATCGGCCTAAATATTCTCTCACCAACATTACGTAGAATTCTTTCCCTTTCTTTGCTGCTAGTATACATTAAATGTTGTAGATGAGTCATTATTTTCGACTGCTTTGGAGGTCTTCTTACGGCTCGAGGTCTCCATTTGGTTCTGAGTATTATCTCTTGAAGGGTTGATCCATTTTTACCTATAACTAGGCCGGGTTTTTTAGCCTCTATTATCACCTCGCCTAGCGGGGGGTCGAAGGTTATGCTTGTTATCTCAGCTTCCTTCGGCACCACCTCATATATTATTTTCTCTGCCTCCTTCTCTGGGAGTCTAACTGATGGGTCTGAGCGTGGCACTATCCTCTTCTTTATAATGCTAACTATATTTGTTATTACGTGCTCCTGCTCTATCAGAACTTCAGGCCTCTTGGCATAAATGGCTAACGCTGGCCCTTCAAACTCTATGCGCGTTATTTCAGCCTCTTTTGGAATGTTTTCTAATATTATCTGTCTTAATTCCGCTTTGCTCTTTTCAATCGATGGCAATTTGCCAAATCCCCTTCTTATTTTCCACTTGCATCAAACTTGATCTTAAAATCATTTCAGCCAATAAGCTAGTTAAAGTTTCTATCTATACCTCACATTTAAGCATTTATATTAATAGTGCGTTTATTCAAAAAATATTTTAAGTGATCTGAGATTTAAACTGTTCGGAAAGAATCTCCTCTAATCTGAGTTAAAATGAACCTTTTGGGTCGATAGAGTTGGATTCCAAAATTCATAGGATGCAACTTCCAAGAGAAATAGTTATTGGAAATGATAGTATAAGTATGATTGGCTCGATATGTAGGGATTTAGGCTTCACTAAAAGTGCTCTTATAATAAGCGGAAAAAGAACATTCGAGATTATTGGATGGAAAGTTAAGGAAGTTCTTGAATGTAGCGGGTTAAAGGTTGAAGAGCATATAGTTTCATCGAGCACGCCGACGATTGAAGATGTATACTTATCGGAGGAGAAAATTAAGAAGTTTAAGCCTCAAGTTGTTTTTGGCGTGGGTGGCGGAACGAAAATAGATATTGCAAAGTTAAGCTCTGCGCGGCAAGCGGTTCCATTTATAAGCGTCCCCACAACAGCCTCCCATGATGGTATAGCAAGCCCCTTCGCATCAATTAAGGGCTTAAGTAGACCGTACTCTGTTTTAGCTCAGTCCCCAATAGCGGTAATAGCTGATACTGAGGTTATATTGAGGTCGCCTTACCGCTTCATTGCAAGCGGTTGCGGGGATATAGTGGCTAAGCTTACGTCAACATGCGACTGGAGACTGGCTCATGAGAGAACAGGGGAATATTATGCTCAGTATACTGCCAGTATGACTCTAATGAGCGCCAAGCATGTCATTGAGAACTCCCATCTAATAAGGCCGAACTCTGAGGAGGGGCTGAGGATAATTCTCGAGTCCCTTGTAAGCTGCGGTATAGCTATGAGCATAGCTGGAAGCAGCAGACCATGCAGCGGCTCAGAGCACCTCTTTAGCCACGCCCTAGACCTAATTGCGCCCAAGCCAGCGCTGCATGGGGAGCAATGCGGAATTGGAGCAATAATGATGGCTTTTCTGCATGGAATAGACTGGGAGCTCATTAGGCGCACATTGCGGAGTGTTGGAGCCCCGGTCACGGCTGAGGAGATAAATATAGAGCCTAAATATATAATTGAGGCCCTCGTGACGGCTCCAAAAATCCGACCTGAAAGATACACGATTCTCAGTGAGAAGAAGCTGGATTATGAGAGAGCGCGGGCTCTAGCCAAGGAGACTGGGGTGATAGATTGATAGATGGTTGGAGGGAGAGATAAGCGCATAAGAACAATAGTGACATTGGTAGGTGTGGGTCAGGCTAAGGTAGGCGAACTGTTTGTTCATAAGGGGTCTGGTGTGAAGTGTGCTGAATGCAGATACTTTAATGTTTGCGTAAAGAACCTTGAGAGTGGCAGGCTATATAGGATTGTCGGTCTGCGCAACAGAGTTTTGAAGTGTGAAGTTTATGAAGTTGACATGCGCGTGGTTGAAGTTGTTGAGGCTGAGATATTGGCTGCTGTACCCTCTAAGCAGGCGATTAAAGGAGTTTTGTTAATCTTCTGTTCTCAGAGATGTGAGAAACAAGACTGCAATAATTATGACTTATGCTTGCCTGAGTACTTAAGGGATGGTGATAGATGCGAGGTTGTTGAAGTTTATGGATCAATTAGCTGTCCTAAGGGGTTGCAGTTGTCGAGGGTGTTGTTGAGGAGGGCGCCTCCCTCTTAAAGACCTCGATGAAACGCACAACCCTCTTATCTGGAAAGAATTTTTGTATATCCATAAAGATCCCACGCTTAATGATTTGCAACCCTTCTATGTAAAAGGCTTCTTCCGGAACATTTATTGAAACATAGTCTTCCCCTATCTCAACTGAGAACTTCTCTATGTCTATTTGAGGTATTCTACGGTGGATTAGCGCTTTAATCTTCTCCTCCACAGTCTCGAGCTTCTTCTTAACTGTAATCTCATAAATCAAGGTTTTTCCAGCTAATGGTGGGTTAAAGTCCAGCTGAACCCTTCCAGCACCTATGGAGCGTACCGTAGCAATCCTCCCATCAACCTCAATCCTCATTCCAACCTTCGGGGTTATTCCCTGAGCAGTGAACCTCCTTAAAGGATACATTTTAACTTTCTCCGGATCTCTATTTCCGAAGCCCTTCTCTGGCGGTATCTCTATTTTCGCAGTCTTCCCTAACTCAAGGCCCATTAGTGCTTCATCAAGGGCTTTTAAAATCCACCCCTCCCCTATAACGATGAGCCTAGGCTCATATATCGCTCCTTCCTGATAAATTCCCTCCTTACGTGAAACCTCCTCAATAGTTGTATCAAATACTTCTCCAGTCTCAGCAACTCTAGCAACATAGTCCACTAATATAAAGTCTCCCTTTTCGAAGGGCAAGTGCAGGACACCTCACTAAGGAATTAAACATCAAATGGTGAACCCTTTTATTAAGATTTTGCTGGCAGAGAGTTTAAACCTTCATCGTGAGAAGATCGACTTTAACATTATTTTTCTCGATATTTAGGAGGGCGTAATTGCCGTGCCTAGCTGGTCCAGGGTTGACTATTATCGTTCTGCCTATAAGATCTTTCCCCCTAGCCTCATGTATATGTCCACATACTGTCAATAGGGGTTTTTGCTCCTCAATGAACCTTCTTAAGCTCTCGCTTCCAACATGTAGCCCAAGGAATGTTCTATCAAGTCTAGTGTTTTTTGGTGGAGCATGTGAAACGATTAGAATTTCATGGATACCATTGATCCCGCCTAAACATCTCCTCAGTACTTCAAGTATCTCGTCCTCGCTCATCTCGAAGAAGGTGTTGAAGGGGGTTATTGGACTTCCACCCACACCCATAAGAATAAAGTCTTTGAAGAGAATATTTACGCCGTGAATACACCTTAAGCCATTGAAATTTAAGTCTATGATTGAGGGCGGATCGCAATTTCCGGGAACGAAGAAGACTGGCATGCCAGCGCCAGCTAATAGGGAGAGTAGACTTTTAGCCTGCTCAAATGTACCGAAGTTTGTTACATCGCCGCACACTATGATTGCATCAACACTATGCCTATTTGCCTCCCTAATGAGAGCTTCAAACGCTGATTTAGAGCCGTGAAAATCTGTTCCAGCAATTATCCTCATATCCATCCTCCGCTATAAAATTCAGGCTGAAAGCAGTCTCTAGAGTAGAGTTATCTACCTAGCCTCTTAACTTTTTCCTTAGCTGGAAATTGTTAGATAGCTCTTAAAAGTCTGGCACAATTATTATTTTTGGCGGCTTTCATGAGAATAGGCTTCCACATGTCGATATGCGGGTCTATTGATAGGGCTGTTGATAGGGCATTGGAGATAGGATGCAATACTCTCCAAATATTTACGAGGAATCCGCGAGGATGGATCGCTAGGCCACTTAGAAACGATGAAGTTGAAGCCTTCATACTTAAGGTTGAGAGAAATGATGTCAGGCCAGTTTTCAGCCACATGCCATACCTCCCGAATCTGGCGTCGCCTAAAAATGATGTTTATGCTAAGTCTGTTGAGGCGCTTATAGTTGAGATGGATAGATGTGAGAGGCTTAAAGTGCCCTACCTAGTGACACACCTAGGAAGCCACCTTGGATATGGCGCGAAAAGGGGCTTGGAGAGAATAGTTAGAGCAATTGATAAAGCATTCTCGGCTGTCGGCGGGAGAGTTACGCTCCTCCTCGAGAACACCGCTGGAACGAGAAATAGTGTAGGTGGAAGATTCGAGGACCTTCAGTACATAATTGAGCGGACGAGCTATCCGGATAGAATTGGCATATGCTTTGACACTTGCCACGCCTTCGCAGCCGGCTACGACCTGAGGACAGAGGAGAAAATTGAGGAGGTTATAGGGAAGATAGAGAGCACTGTTGGCTTCGAGAGGCTTAAGCTAGTTCATTTAAATGACTCCCGCGGTGGCTTAAACTCGCATATAGATCGGCATGAACACATAGGTTTGGGCAAGATTGGCGAAGAAGGCTTCAGAAGCATATTAAGGAGTAGGTTTGCGAGGCTGCCGCTGATTCTTGAAACTCCGAGGAATGGGGTTAGAAGCGACTTAGATAATTTACTGAAGGTGAAGGAGATAGCTGGAGTTAAACCATAATCGGGGAATGCTGAAGCGATTTTAAGCCCAGGGCTAATGCATTCATGCCTAAAAATTTGGGAAATTAATGTCTTCTCGATATGTTAAAATTCTGTCAGCTAAGCCTTAAAGGGATATCTCTTACCATAAACGTCCAAGAAGAATATTTCTTCTCTGGGTTTCCTAGGCCTTGGCGGCGGCTTCTCATCCGGGAACCCTATTGTTAATAGTATCACTACTGACAGGTTTTCAGGCACATTCAGAATCTGTTTAACTTTATCCTCATCGAATGCGCCTATCCAGCAGACGCCTAAACCCTCCTCGTAGGCTTCAAGGGTCATGAAGCTCGCCGCTATGAATGGATCCTGCCTATACCATCTTGAGGCATTCGGGTCGCCCAGAAAAGCTATAACCACACCAGCTTCGCCTACAAACTTCTGTCCTCTGCATGCGTCAACCAACTTGCCCTTAATCCCCTCATCTTTAACGACTACGAAGTACCACGGTTGCCTGTTTCCCGCCGATGGTGCAAGCCTGCCAGCTTCCAGGATCCTTTCTAGAATTTCTTCAGGTATAGGCTCCTTCCTGTATTTTCTAATGCTCCTCCTCTCAGATATTACTTTGAAAACCTCCATTTTATCGCCCCCAACGAAATAATGCTGAGCAACAACCAGATATAACATTTTCTGGATAAAAGTAGGCTTGCTCGCATAGATGTTATGTGATCGCAGCTTTTATAGCTGGGATGTTTAGAGGCTAAAATGGTTTTTGGGGATTTATGAATGTGAAGAATGCTTTTATTGATTTCAGGCTCCCGCCGTCCCTCACCATGTTCTCTAAAATCCTGCCCTCAATCTCAGACACGAACTCCTCTGTGAACTTTGAGGATATATTTACTAGGCTATCCACCAAGTCTAGGGCTACTGGCAGGTTTGTGCCCTCATTGAATAAACCCTCCTCTGAGAGGACATCTCTAATATCGATTCCAGAGGGATACTCTATTTCGCATGGAGGGGCTTCGCCGCTAAATCTAACCTGTGCCCTCCTCATGCTATTAAAACCCTCCTTCTGTAAGCCTAGCTTCTCAAATGGCTCATATACTCCCCTCTCAGTAGCCTTCTCTAAGTCCTCGCCTGAAAGCCCAATTGAGACCAGGTAGGCTATTCTGGTGTAAACTGATGTTGGCAGTTCACCTAAAATATCCTTGTATTCAAAGAAGCTTTTTTCTGGCATAATTAGGGAGAGCATATGCTTATCTAATAGGTTCACGAACTCTTTGGCGCCGTATTTCTTGAACATGAAGCCGCCTAAAGCCCTTGAACGGCTCCTCTTAACTATCCCTAAAACTCTCCGGCTCTCCCTAAGTCTCTCAGTTATATCAAAGATCTCGTTTATAACGTTTCTCTCCCTCTCTTCTAGTCGGCGGCTTTTCCGTAAGAGGTCCAATGCTTGGTAAACAAAACCATAGAAGCTTCCATCAATGAAGATTATGTCGCACTCGTTTAGGGCCTCTAACGCAATCCTTCTCTCAGCGAGTAATGTTTCAAGTTCAAAGAGAATTTTGCTATTGTCTCTGGAGAGGGCTTGTCCACACCTAAAGGCCCCTGGCTTAAATTTTTCATGTAGTCTTTCAGAACCCTTCAAGTAGACTATTCCAGTTGCGTAAACACCATATCTTACACCGAGCCTCTCGCTAAGCCTAGGAGACCTTGAACTATCGACTGCAGCAATAATAGACCTTTTAACCTGCTCTGGGAAGGCACGTAGGTAGGGGGAGATCTCAATCCAAAGAACTCTTAAGACGCTATTAATTCTGTCAAGTATATCCATTAGAGATTTTGCCTCGCTCTCAGCCAACTGGAAGAATCCGTGCTGCAAATCTATTGGGAGCTTAGTCCATTCAGGCATCTCCTCAGCGCCAGCCATTGCGCATCACCTGCCGGGTGGACTATATGTTATCAGTAGTGGCACTGGGGATGGATTCATGGCTCCGGCGAAATAGAATCTTCCAGGCTTGAGCTGTAGAAGGTGGCTTGCAGATATACCGTATGGTGACAGCCACTCCGATGCCCCGCCCTCGCCGCTAGCGTCCAGCGGATGTATTCTGCCAAAGAAATGCGTATTCAGGTTCCTTCTAACAGCAGCGTTTACACCTATCTCGCCCTTTATGCCCTGAGCTATGAGCGTAAGGTTGAGCATCCTCTTCCTACCTAACGCCGCCAGGTTCTTTATCATTTCACATGTCTCAGCTTGTATTCCGCGTGCATCCCATGGTGCGTATTGCGGTGCCTCATCTATTATGAGCGCTACGCCAAGATTCATTCCAGTCTCCATTAGGCTATAGAGGTGCTTTGATAGCGCCAGGAAGAAGCCAAGCTTAGCCTCAGTGAGCGCGCCACCCATATCAATAGCCAATATGCCCTTACGCTTAAGCTCCTCAAAAAGCTCCTCTATCGTTATAACCCCCATAACCGGGTATAGGTCTGAGGGCTTAAGCCTCCTAAATATCCTCCTATACGCCCTCTGAGCCGCTGCTCTGGAGTCTTTGCGCTCAATGCTGGATATGGCGCTTTCAACGTGAGATTTTAGCTTATGGAATAGATGTTCGGCGGGGTTCTCTGAGTCCGTGTATGCCTCCTTAACTTTAGCCGTCCACCCCTCAAGAAACTCGTCGAAGCAGTCTCTTATAACATCATTTCTTCCAAACCCGAACGTTTTGTCTTGAAAGTAGCTTAGTATAGATTCTTCATCTAGGGCTACCTCGGACAGCCTGATAACCTTATCGTCCTCAAGTAGCGGAGCGTAATCAGTCCCGCTCCAGTCTAGCACAAGTACTTTATAGCCAGCCCTTCTATAAAGCGGTATAAGTATGTATCTTGTGAACCATGATTTCCCGCATCCGGTACTCCCGTATACCCCAACATGGTAGGGTAGGAAGGTTTTATCGAAAGGGACTTTCCATGATGGGTGTCCCTCAACGTAGGCGTCGGACCATATTACCTCGTGTCCTCTGGCAACCCACTCAAGCGGGTTATCCTTGTCCTCAAGCAAATATACTGGAGACCTGGGCTGTATTATTGTCCTATTAGGCTCTATCCCCTCATCTGTTATAACGCCTATAGTCTCTATGGCAAAGGAATATACTTCTCTAACACCTGAGGGCTCGCCGCCATGCCTTAAATAGGCAACCTCAGGCCTATAGGAGGTATAGCTCAAGAACTCGTTTTTACCTAAGCCCTCCCTCAAGACACCTAATATTTGGTTGACCGGCTTATCCTCCCCTCCATTCTTTATGAGGACAAGATCCTCAGCGACAACGCTATTCTCCATACCCTTAAGTAGGATGAGCCTCGCCTTTATCTCAGTTGCACCATCAGCAATCCTGCCTATAATCCTCAATTCACCCCACACCTTTCCATTAAATTAAACGCCATTAAATTTTGGATTAAATATTCAAGAATAAACCATTAGGCCGGGACTAATAAGACTATCCATGCCTGCAGACCGCCGTAAAGTATCTGTTTACTCTCAATAACCTTAAAGTTTAGGCTTTCACTAATGCTACTTAATAGATCTCTGTGAACCGTGAGCAGGCAGACTTTCGAATCCTCTTTTAGAAAAGGCTTAAGCGACTTTAGGAAGTCTGAGTATATTCCCGGAATAGCCTTCATCCTACCGCTCCTAATGCCGAAGGGGAGGTTAGAAATAGCCTTATCAACCTTCCAGTCCAACGGGAGAATCTTCTCAAGCCTTCGGGCATCACCCACAATAAACCTAACCCTATCTTTTACCCCAGCAGCCTCAGCGTTCCTCCAGGCCCCCTCAATGCTCTTAGGGCTTATGTCAATCCCAAGCAAATCTAGGTTGCTCCAGACCTGGGCAGCCTCAATTATTATTGTCCCACCGCCACAGAATGCATCCAAAACCCTGTCTCCAGGCCTTACATTAGATATCCTTAACATTCCATACGCTATTACTGGATTTAATGCAGAGTAGTGTTGGAAAGCCCTTGGATATCTAATCCTCAACGATGTTCTAGTCCTTTGTAGTCCAACAATGCATGTGTCATGGATGACGTCAACCCTTACTATTGTCTCCGGGTTCTTGAGATCAACTTTTTTGGCATACTTGTCTACCAGCGCCTGTCCTGCAGCCCTTTGAACATCTATGCTTGTGAATTCATGCTCACCTATCCTCTCACATGAAACCCTGAAAGTCGAGCCGAGGGGGACATCCAGCCTGTAGACCCCCTCATAGATCTGGTTTAATCCACCCTTGTCGCATTTGATCTTAAAAGATCCAATAAGCTGAATGATGTGCTCTATGCTCCTCAATGTGAATACTTGGTTGACTTGATTTAAAGGGATGTTCAGTAAAACCCTGCCACCGACATTACAGAATCTCTCCTCAGCTCCAAAGATAGAGAGCTTCTCGGATGCCTCTCTCAAAACAATATCCTCTAAGCCGGGCACAGTTGTAACCATTATCCAAGCCCCGGAATCGAGCGCTTCATGCCCAGTTATGAAGGTGCTTTTGCAGCAGCTCTCCATAACACCCTCTAACCTTTAGATACGCTTTAATAATCTAAGCGCTATGATGCTATATACCTAGCGGGAGACTGGAAAACAATGATCTACAGGGTTTACAAGAGGGTTGGCAGAAACGCTAAAGTGTTGATATTGACGGAGCCGTTTTGGAGCATACCGATGAACTGGGTATTCTTTTATAGGCCGATGTTCCTCAGCATCATCATAGGCCTCTCTCCCATCGAAATAGGTCTCCTTATAACTATGGCGAACTTCTTCGCATCCGTTATGCCAATATTAGGCGGATATCTAGCTGACAGATTCGGCAGAAAGATCACTCTAATGTTGTTTGATAGCGTTTGCTGGCTATCCTCCACAGCTATATGGGCTGTTAGCCGAAGTGCTTGGCATGTGGTTTTAGCCTACATTATTGAGGGGCTCGCTTCAACAATATACTCTGTCTGGGAGTGCCTTCTGGTTGAGGGCACAGGCCAAGAGTTTAGATCGGCAGTATACGGCTCCATATCCGCCATATGGACAATCGGGTCCCTAACCACTCCAATAGCAGGATACATCATTGGTCAGTATGGGCTTGATTCAGGATGCAGAATCCTTTTCACCATAGCTTTCTGCTCCTTCATACCGGCTCTCATTATTAGGCTGATATATCTTCAGGAGCCGAGGTTTTCATGGAGACTTATGGGGGAGAACCCCTTCTCAGGAATTAAAGGATATCTACGTTCATTATCTATGTTTAGAAGAAGTCGGGCTCTTCTAATAGCGCTTATAATAGTTGTTATGACTGGATTCTACTTCTCCTCCTACGCCTATGTCTCGCTATACCTGATCCATGAGGATGGCCTTGGCTTAAGCGAGAACTTGGCTTCACTAATTCCATTCTCATCCTCAATAGTTTCTCTAACACTGTCCTTAACCATTATGCCGAGGATTAGGTCTAGAGCTGGCTGCCTAAAGACCCTATTAGCTGGACATTCTTTGGGAGCGCTTGCCATAATCCTCTTAGTAAATTCGCCTAAAGGTTTCCTACCGCAGGCGCTACTCTCTGTAGCCTTACTTGGCTCATACTCAACTTCAGCGTACTCCATGTCTAGAACTCTTCTAGTAAACCAGATAGATTCGGTTGATGAGAGGGCTAAGGCTAAAACTCTCTCATTATCAATAACCCTATCCTCACTCATAAACCTTTTAACCCCCACAATCATGGGATACCTCTTCAGTCTAAATCCAAAGGGTCCATTCATGGTCATCCTCGCCGCAATTTCAGCATCCACATCACTCCTATTAATTCTCTTAATCCACGCAGGTAAACGTGGAGCTGGACGATAAACCTTAAATTTTATGGAAGGCGTTGACGGCCTTATGTCCACAGATAAATTTCCTGTCCATCAATTGAAAACTCCACTTCCATGAGGTCTCCCATACTCCTTGGAAGCATGGACACGCTTTCGCATGGAAGGGACGCGTATATGGGCTGAAAAAATGTCCAAAATTAACGCAGCCCTTTTAAAAGAAGTTTGGTAGCTAACCTCAAAAGGATGGAAAAATTATCCATTTTATAGATTAAAAATCTTTTTCAGAAAAGCATTTCCAGACATTATACACGCCTAGCCCTCTCCCTAGAGGCGAATTTACACTTTAAGCGCCAGCCCTCTCATTAAGTTATATCATCTCTCCCAGCATCCTCTTGCTTCCATGCCTAAATCCAGTACGGCCAGTTTAGCCCTAAAAGAAAAGATTTACGAGATCTAAAAAACTAAAGCAGAGTGGCGGAAATAGGCATAACCCGACGCCTTCAAAGCTCTAAGTAAAGCAAAGCGGTATAGTAAGGTACAGTGCCAGAAGACATGGAAACTTCTATAAACCTCTAAAACAAATAACAGCGGCCTTAGCCGGCGAAAACAGACAAGAAAAGCTTATATTCTGTGCATGCAATAGGCGCACGTAATACGTGCGCCGCCTGAGCTTTAAGGTGGTTATGATTAATGAGGGCTGTGATAATAAATTATGGTGTTGGAAACCTTTTCAGCATAAAACGCTCTCTGGAAAGAGCCGGATTTAACGTGACAATATCTTCAGATAAGCGGGGCCTTAGCGGTATAGACGCAATTGTTCTTCCAGGCGTCGGCAACTTTGGGGCTGGAGCTGAAAACATAAAGAGAATTAGAAACAAATTGCTGGAGCTAATTGAGAAAGGCATACCGGTCCTAGGCGTCTGCTTAGGCATGCAGCTACTTTTTGAGGAAAGTGAAGAGAGCTCTGGGGCAGGGTTAAGGGTTTTAAGCGGCAAAGTTATTAAATTGCCTAGTAGCGTTAGGATCCCGCATATGGGCTGGAATACTCTAAAAGATATTAGACCAACTGACGTTCTGGATGGTATAGGTGAAGAAGATTACTTCTACTTCGCTCATAGCTATTACGCTGCCCCGGCGAACAAGGATATAATTGTCGCAAAAACAGAGTATGGCGTTAAATTCGCATCTGTCATAGCGCAGAAAAATATTTTTGGAGTACAATTTCATCCAGAAAAGTCCGGGAAGTCAGGTGAACAATTGATTAAAAATTTCTTGAAGATCGTCAAAGGCTAAACCATTAAAAGTGAAAAATATGTTACGCTTCATAAAAGAAAAGTGAATATAGTGGCGGCTCGCTATAAATTAAGTTCTTCAAAGCCTGACTGGCACCCCCCTCTTGTATAGAAGACGCTTAACAACTGGTATGGGGTACTTGCTGTAGTGGAATACTGATGCTGCGAGGGCTGCATCAGCCTTACCAATGGTGAAGGCCTCTAGAAAGTGCTCGGGTTTACCGGCTCCACCGCTTGCTATAACGGGTATGTTGACGCGCTCAGCGACACTTCTGGTAAGTTCAATGTCATATCCGCTCTCGGTTCCATCCCTATCCATGGATGTCAATAATATTTCTCCGGCACCCAGCTCAGCCCCTCTAACAGCCCACTGGAGGGCGTCTATACCAGTTGGCTTACGCCCACCATAAATGTAAACCTCAAACCAGCATGGCCCCTCAGCAGTATCCACAATAACTCTATCCGGTCTCCTCTCATATCTCCTCTTAGCGTCTATTGCTAGCACAACACACTGTGAGCCGAACACCTCAGCCAATTCTCTAATGAGCTCTGGTCTCTCGACAGCCGCAGTGTTAATTGACACTTTATCGGCTCCATTACATAAAATTAGGCTTGCATCATCAACGCTTCTTATTCCACCGCCAACAGTAAACGGTATATTTATTTCGGCTGCAACTGCCCTAACAACATCCCTAAGTATACTTCTTTTTTCAGCTGAGGCCGTTATATCGAGAAAAACCAGCTCATCAGCACCATCTTCAGAGTAGCGCCTAGCAAGCTCAACAGGGTCTCCAGCATCCCTCAAGCCAATAAAATTTACTCCTTTAACAACCCTACAATGATCGACGTCTAAGCATGGTATTATGCGCTTTACTAAAACCATTCTTAATCCGCCTTCTTCCTCCATATATAACGATCATCTCTGCTTCAATAATGCTTTCACCACTATTTCAACAGTATGCCAATGAAAAATAGTTTGAATTCTATGTCATGATGAGTTGTGATGAAGATGTGCTGGCACGTGCAACATAAAGTTGATTATTGTTAGAGATAAGGAATCGTTTGAAAAATATAAAAGATATTTTAGAGATTAATCAGCTCCCCACAACTAGCTTCAGGCCCTCCTTAGTTGAGGATTTATATGGTTGGCTATTTATCTAGGATAATGTAATGCTCAACCACACGCCTATCAGCCCCAGCCGGATCAAATGACAGTTCTTTGTATGGGAGGTTAGCGTACTTAGCAGTCCTGCCAGTCGATAATCCAAGCGCGCTCAAATTATCTAGTAGGCCGCTCTTCTTCAGCTGGCTTAGTCTCTCCTTAGCTCTCTGAAGCCTACCAGCATAATTACGAATATCCGCAGTCACACTAAACCTGTGTACTCGAAGATTTAAAAGTTGGGCTTATGTGAACCGCACCAGAACTAGAGGTATTGGTGCGGCCGCCGGGATTTGAACCCGGGTTGCCGGCGTGGCAGGCCGATGTCCTAGACCAGGCTAGACGACGGCCGCATTCATTCATTTGTTTTTATAATATTTTTGGGCTCCTTAATAAACGTTAAATATTGCTGTCCATATCCTATTATTGGTGGTTGATGTGAATAGACCTCTATTTGAGGGAGTTTTTCCAGCAATAATAACTCCATTTGATAGTTATGGTAATGTTGACTTTGATGCCCTTGGGTGTGTTGTGCAATTCCAGATTGAGGCGGGGGTTCATGGCTTCTTTGCTTGTGGAACTGTGGGTGAGGGAGCTTTAATGAGCGTTGAGCAGAGGAAGGCTGTTGCTGAAGCTATCATTAAAGGCGCTTCGGGTAAAGTTCCGGTGATAGTGCATGTGGGGACGACGAACACTAGTGAGAGTGTTGATTTGGCTGTACATGCAGAGAGGAGTGGAGCTAAAGCTGTTGGGGCGATAAACCCGTTCTTCTTTAAGCCTGATATTGAAGGATTGATTATGCATTATCAGGAGATAGCTAACGCCGTCAGAATACCCGTCTTTGTATATAATATTCCGCAGTTAACCGGCTTTAATATTACGCCTGAGATATTTGGAAGATTATGCGCAATAGAGGGTGTTTCTGGGATAAAGGATTCTAGTGGGAACCTAAGCCAAATACAGACAATTATAGAGACGGCGCCTAAGCCGGTAACCGTTATAAACGGTGCCGATGACATTTTCCTAGCGGCCCTTTTAGTCGGCGTAAGCGCTGAGATATCTGGAATAGCTAACGCAGCCCCTGAATTAATGGTTGAACTCTACGAATCTTTCAAAAATAACGATTACAAAAAGGCTCTTGAGCTTCAGAGAAAGGTGAATGCCTTAAGAAGGGTACTTTATGGATTGGGGCCATCGAATATTGCGACGATAAAAGCGGCTCTAGAGCTTAGGGGTGTTAGAGCTGGTCTGCCGAAGAAGCCTCTAAGACCGATGAAGTCAAATGAGGTAGATGTGCTTAAGGAGAAGCTTAAGGCCTTAAACCTATACTGGTAACAATCTTGCATTCATCGGGGGAATATTGGCTCTAAGCCTTTGCTTTTCTCAGCTATCTCCCTTTCCTCATCTATAGATAGCGGCTTAAATATCTCAGCAGCCTCACACATCCATCTTAACAGCTCGACATGTCCTGGGCTGACAGCTGATGTAACGGGTAAGGAGAGCGTAAACCTAACAGCCATTAAGGCCTCTTGGAAGTTCTCGACTGGAGCGTACCAACATTTAGGCCACCTCCTATCTTCACCCTCCCTTAACCTTCTTTTCGCAAGGGTCTTTATCGCTAAGATCGCAACACCCTTTTCAGTAGCTTTCTTAACAACTCTAGGTCCGAAATTACCCTGATGCCAGCAGACCCAGTTTATTGGGAACAGGATGCTATCGAAGTCAAATCGATTTAAGAGGGCTAGGGCTGCCTCCTCACTGTGAGCTGAAAAGCCGAGGTACTTAACTAATCCCTGCTCCCTAGCCTCCACTAAAGCCTCTATTGCCCCACCCTCGTTAAATATTTGGTTAACCTCCTCAATGGTTGTAACAGCATGCAGCTGATATAGGTCGAAGTAATCCGTTTGCAGCCGCTTAAGCGACTGCTGGAGCTCTTCCCAAGCTTCTCTTTTAGTCCTTTTTAGAGTTTTACATGCCAAGAAAACGGAGCTTCTATAGGGCTTGAGAGCTGGGCCTAAACGCTCTTCAGCGTTACCGTAGCTTGGCGCCACATCAAAGTAGTTTATCCCCCTCTCAATGGCCTCGGAAACGATATTGTTAGCTGACTCTTGACTATCATTCATAACGAGTATTCCACCAAAGCCTATAACTGAGAGCTTAACGTTAGTTTTGCCATACTTACGTTGCTCCAAATATACCACCGCCACATAAAATATTATTCTCTCAAAGTTTTAGTCTTTTTGAAGCCAACCTAAGCCAGCCGCTTTAAGATTGTTGATGAGTGGCAAGGTGATTAGGGCAGCTATAACTCCTTGTATCAGCCTTATAATGAAGTAAGCATATGGACTTACTAGGAAGGCCAATCTAACAGATTGCAAGCTCATTCCATATAACCCCTCATATACTTGTGGAACCGCAAATATATTGTTCCCCCAAGCATTATCGGCTTCATTGCCTATGAAGGCTATTAGGAAGTACATAAGGAAATTAGCACTCAGCATTTTAGGTATCTGGAGCTTTGCAATCCACACTTTAGATACGCTGAGCAGGCCGCTGATAACTCCCAGAATAAAGCCCACTATGAAGCCACCGCCTATAATAGTTGATGTTCCGGATAGGATGGTAATTATTGCCCCCCATAGTAGGCTTTTTTCAGGCTTAACTATGAGCATTATTGCGCCAGCAAGTATGCCGGCGCCAATAAGATACCATAAGTATCCATATGGAGCCATAGGCCTTACGATACTCCTATAGCCCAGTGTGATCTTGTAAGTCTCTCCTTGAAAGCTATACTGGAATCTTAAAACGTCTCTGTTAGCAGCAATCATATGGGCGTTAACCAGAATTAATATAGCGGAAATTAAAGCTAGGATTTGGATCCAATTGACCTCTCTATGAGAGGCCCCTCCACTTCTCTCACTTAACGTCGATGCTCCAGCCTCTATTGGCGTTTTTAATCTTTGTGTTAGTATTGCTGCCGGCACTATTAGGAGCAGTGCCAAAATTTTATCCCACATCGCTGCAACACCAACAATAAAATTCTCTTCTAAAGGCTGGGTGGGGGGTAAGAGCCAAAAAGCAGCTACCAATACCGCCAACATTATTGATGCTGTCTTCCACCGACCATTATATATTAGACCGGATATAAGCGCATTAATGACTGGGGATGGCAGAAATAGTAGGCCTTGAGGGCTCATACCTCCAGGCGGGAGAGCCCACGCCACAGACACTCCTAGGAGGGCAGCTAATGCCCCTAAGCATGGTCCAAGGATTATGCCAAAGACTGATGCCATGCAAGCTTCCAGCTGTATTTTTACGCCAGGGACTCCTATTGCTGGTATGCCCGGGAGATATGACATAACGTAATATAGGGCTGCGAAAATTGCCGTGAGCGCTACGTTCTTTGAGTTTAAGTGTTTCATAGTAAACACCAATGTATTTTTTTACACAGCATGTTGATAAACCTTTCCTTAACTTATATATTGAGAGAGCAAGTAAAATTTATCTGGCGGCAGTGAAAATGAGGGGGCGCTTATATCCATACGTAATTTTTCTACCTAAGGGGAGCAAATATGAGGTTTTAAGGGCCGTTTTTGGCTCATCTGTTCCAGCTGATATCTTAAGGTTTGCATTAAGGAGAGGGGTTTCAGAGAAGATTTATCAGAAGGATCTAATTGAAAATTTAGGCTACTCCAATAAGACGGTCATAGAGCATCTGAAGGCTCTTGTAGATCTCGGCATATTAAGCGAGCAGATGGAGAAGTCTGAGTTTTCTGGACGGAGAGTCTGGCTTAAGGCATATACGCTCACAGATCTAGGAAAATGGTTTGCCCTCCTCCTCGTTGAGGAGGAGAACCTCTCAGTGGAGGATAAAATTAAGATTGCATGTAACGTCTTTAGGTCGTATATAAGGTGGATCAGAGAGCTCATAGATAAGCTTGGGGTTGGAAGAGAAGAGTTGCTGAAAATAGTTAAGGAAGAAATCGAGTCATTGTGAGAAAGCTCTTCATTTAAAAAATTTAATTCTTTAACGCAAATCTTAGAAGTATAGTGGAAGTGATCGGCTATGGTGAATCTTGACTTAGTTGTTGTTGGTGCTGGAACTGCGGGATGCATGGCGGCTAGGACTGCTGCTAAAGCTGGGCTATCGGTCTGCTTAATCGATTATAAAGATGCTAAATCTATTGGCGATAAGGTTTGCGGCGACGCTATAGGGAAACATCACTTTGACAACCTGGGTTTAAGCTACCCGAGGGGGGAGGAGCTTGAAAGAATCATCATGGGCATAAAGGTTTACTCGCCAGATATGGAAACTGTTTTCAAGCTGTCTAGTGAGGAGCTTCACGGCTTTATAGTGAATAGATGGGTCTTCGGCCAGAGATTGCTTAGAGAGGCTTTAGACGCGGGAGCTTCACTTTTAGATTTGACGCAAGCTCTTGAGCCAATAGTGGAGGGTGGATTCGTTAGGGGCGTAATTGCTAGAGATAGGAGGACTGGATCTAGGGTAGAGATTAGAGGGAGGGTTACAGTAGATGCGAGCGGCTATGCGGCTGTGTTAAGGAGAAGGCTTCCGCCTGAGATGGAGATAGAGACCTCAATAAATAAGAGGGATGAAGTTCTATGTTACAGAGAGATCCGCATCCTAAAATCTGAAGTAGATGAGCCCGAGTTTTGCCAAATATATCTAGACCTTGAAGCTGCGCCGGGTGGATATTATTGGATATTTCCAAAAAGGGATAATTGCGTCAACGTTGGGTTAGGAGTTGCAGCTGTAGGCGGCTTTCCAAATCCGAGAGAACAGTTATATAAGTTTGTTTTGAGTAAACGGATCTTCGAGGATTCAAGGCTTATTCATGGTGGCGGTGGCGTTGTGCCGACTAGGCGGCCATTAGACTCCTTTGTTGGTAATGGCATTGTTGTAATAGGCGATGCCGCATGTCATGTGAACCCGATTCATGGAGGCGGCATAGGACCATCGATGATGGCTGGTAAGATAGCTGGCGAGGTTATATCTAGTGTGCTGGAAAAAAGTGAGCCAAGCGTGGAGAATCTATGGCCAATAAATGTGCGCTATATGAAGACTTATGGTGCAAAGCAAGCTAGTCTCGATGTTTTCCGCATCTTCCTACAGAGCTTAACTAATGAGGATATCAATTATGGTATGAAGTATAAGTTGATAATGGAGGAAGACGTCTTAAAGGCTGGTATGGAGGGCGACGTACGCTTAAACATAACTGATGCGACAAGGAGGATATTTATAGGTTTGGGGAGAATCTCCTTCCTAAGGAAACTGTATAATATGGCTAGGAAATCTAAAGCTATAAAGAAGATGTATGAAAATTATCCGCAGTCACCGAATGAAATGCAAGAGTGGCGCATAAAAGTGAGGGAAATATTTGGGTCAGGTTAGAGCACATTCGCTTTTCGCAGCAGTCTATGCCACGCCCGTTGTTATATACTACTCAGTATTTTAAGTAGGTTTCGCATACATATTTCTGAGGCTTCCTCACCAGCATGGGAGAACTCCTCACCGCTCGGCTTAATTAGAAGATCTTCCGGAATCTTTCTTTTAGGTCTCCAATGTGTCTCTAAGGAAATGTATCCATTATATCCGTCGTTTTTAAGGGCTTTGAATTGCTCTCTATAATCCACTTCACCTTCACCGAAGACCGTAACCTCCGGCTTTCCCTCGCTTCCTCTTCTAACACCATCCTTAACATGCACATGTACAACCCAATGTTTAACATAGCTATAGCCATCTGGATAGGGAATCTCGCCTAATGGGTCAAATATATCGTTCCCAGGATCCCAAACAGCCTTAACCTTCTTAGAGTTTATTTTTGAGAGGAATAGCGATAGCTCCCTCCCATTTCCCACAAATGTTGATGGCTCGTTCTCGATGCCAAGAATTATGTCTTCACCCTCTATGATCTCTAACGGTTTCCGATACTTCTCAAGTATTATGTCAAGGTGATCCTCCAGCCTACCTTTACGCCAGAACGTGAATCCCCTTATTATCTTGGAATCCAGTTTCAATGCTAGGTCAATGCAGCTCCTCAGAATGTTTAAGTGCTCTTTGTACTCGCTTTCGCTGTCGATGTTTGCCTTAAAGAACGGCGAAGCTATAGCGCTAACTTTTAGCCCATATTCCGATAAAATCCTTTTGATCTCATTTGCCTCATTAAGGAGGAGGTGTGGCCCCTTACCCCAAACGCTTCTAATTTCAACTCCATCAAGGTTAAATTTTTTGGCGAAGATGGCTGCACGCTTAAGATCCTGAGACACCTCATCCGTTATAACAGATAGTTTAAACATAAGCCGTTGCTCCAACCACTACTCTACCTTTCCTGCAAAAAGCCGCATATACTCCTTAACCTTCTCCTTAACCCTATTTCTTGCAGCCTCACCGAACCTTCGGAAGTCTTTCTCACCTGGATTCGCTTTGTAAGCCTCTATGAAACCTTCTATGAAGGCTATTGATAGTGCGGTTGCAACATTAACCTTCGTTACGCCACCAGTCTTAATCGCATCTAATAGGGTTCCTTCACCCTTAAGCAGTTTTATTCCTTTTCTTTCAGCGTCCTTAGGAGTCATTAAGATCCCGGAGGAGCCATGAGAGACTAATGGTATGCGCATTCTCTCCTGTATCTCTATTAGCCGGTCAATCCTTACAGGCCATATATCATCCCATATTCCATGTATTGAGCCAAAGGCTGCTGCTAGGAAGTCGCATCCCGTCTTCTTAACAAAGTATTCAACATCCTCAGGCTTAGCCATTAGCTCCTCAACGGACTTGCCAGCTCTTTCACGTATAATCCTCACAGCTTCAGCTGGGGGAAGGCTTCTTAGGTAGGCGATCTCCTCCTTAGAGAAGTAGTCTTCGATCCTAGGGATTTTACCCAGCTCAGCCTCAACTGGCACGTTTTTAGCGTGACACATTTCGACGACCTGGCGCGTTAAACGTATATTCTCCTCTAATGGTAGCGAGGATCCGTCAAATAAGACTGCTGTGAATCCGGTCTCCAGAGCCTTTTTGATCTGGCTTATCTCTGTTGCATGGTCAAGGTTTAATGCAACACGGATATCTGTTTCAGCGGCAGCTATCTTAACCATTCCAGCGGCAAGGGACCATCCAGCATATTTGGCGGCTCCTGGGCTAACTTGAATTATCAGGTCTACTGGCTCACCCAGCTCTCTGCTTACTTCCTCAGCAGCCCATATAAATGCCTGAACCATCTCCATATTATTGGCGTTGAATGCCCCTACAGCCCTTCCTTCTCTTAATGCTGGCAAAAGCAGGTCTCTCTCATTAACGAGGGGCATTAAATATCACCATTAAACTACCTTACTTAAGAGATATAAAATTCTTTCTCCTCTTATCCGCCAGCTACGTTAGGTACTATTGCAACCCTATCTCCATCGTTGAGTCTAGCCTCAATTCCTCCTAGAAACTCTATGTTTTGTCCATTTAGCATAATTGACGCTCCAGATTTAACAAATCTATTGAGTATTTCGCCACCACACTGTTCAGCAATAATATTTAATAAATCCTTAACTGTGGACTTTTCTGAGAGCTCAAAAGTTTCCTCTCTTTTGCCAAAATGTCTCCTTAGATTTTCATCCAACAGTATAAGTTTAACTCTTATCACGATGCTTGCTCACCAATTAACGTATTTAATGGCGAAATCTAACCCAAGTTCAAGCATCTTCTCCTTTTTCGGCCTTCCCTCCTCATCTAATCCGCGTTCAACATAATATTCTTTAAGCATGGGCTCCAAGTTAACTGTTTGCCCCTTAGCTGCGCCATCAGCCATAGGCTCCTCTATGAACCTACTTGGCAGAACATCATCTTTACGGCTAATTCCCATCCTAACATTAAACAGCCTCTGCAGCATCCATATTCTCTCTCCAGCTCTAATAAGATCCTGTAGGCTCGCCTCCCAGCCAGTTACAGCAGCATATAATTTTGCAAGTATGTTTAATGAGACCCTGCCAAAGAGGTAGACAAATTTGCAGACTCCTAGAGCATCGACCACCCGGCAAACGTCCTGCATAACCTTAACCACATGAGCCTTCCCCTCGATTCTGAAGCCGTCAAGCTTCTCATTGAGACCGATCTCTGGGAGAAGAATCCCCCTAGCTGGGAGCATTGAGAGGCCTCTTAAGTGACAGGCTCCCCTCTCGGACACCGCGTATTGTAGCCCCATCTCCTTAAATCGATACGGGTTATGCATTGGTATTTCTAGTCCCTTAACATGCATAGCATATTTCTCAGCGCCTCTCCCAATAATCCTGGCAGCTCTCATAGAGCCCTCACCTAATATTTTTCCGAAACCCTCCTGTCTACCGATTAATTCAACGGTTCTAATTATAGCGCTTGGATCGCCCCAGTTTAGCTCGATCCCTCCAGTATCCTCTTTAGTTATCAAACCCTTCTCATAACACTCCATTGCAAAAGCTATTGTGGCTCCGACGGATATCGTATCTAAGCCATATCTATTGCACAGATCATTAGCCTTAGCTATCGCCTCTAAGTTATCATTCATGCACAAGGAGCCTAATGCCGCAATAGTCTCATATTCTGGACCATAACCCTCTAGTGGAGCATATGGCCCATCACTTATCCTGACATATCTCCCGCAAGCAACAGGACATGCAAAACAGGATTTTCTGCCCACTAAGATAGTTTCCGCCATCCTCATGCCTGATATCTTCTCGGCTCCTGGGAACCTTCCTTTTGTCCAGTTCTTTATTGGCAGATTACCCATCTCTTCAAATGCAACTACACCTCTCGCAGTTCCATAATCTGTGAAAGCCTTCATGCTCTCCTTCACAACCCCAATTATCTCCTCCCTTAACTCCTCAAGCCCTCTGGGATCAGCAACATTTATCTCCCCAGAACCCGCTACGGCTATAGCTTTAAGGTTCTTTGAACCCATAACTGCGCCCAAACCGCACCTTCCAGCAGCCCTGCCGTTATCGCTTATGATCGCAGCTAGCTTAACAAGCCTCTCCCCAGCTGGCCCAATGGATACTACGGCAGCCTTTTTCTCTCCAAGATCCTTCTTTATGGCTTCACATGCGGTGAAAGTATCTAATCCCCAAATCCCGCCAGCATCCCTAATCTCAACGCCTCCTTCATGAATCCATATGTATACAGGATTCTCCGCCCTTCCATCTACTAGAACCATATCATATCCAGCACGCTTAAGCTCGATGCCGCTATTGGCTGAGAAAATAGATTCACCCCAAATATTTGTCAAAGGAGACTTTGAGATTACAATAGATTTATTTGCGGCCGGAGCCGTGGAGCCAGTTAAAATCCCTGTAGCGAATATTAGCTTATTTGCAGGGCTTAAGGGATCAACCCTGATATCCACCCTTTCAAGCATAATCTTCGAGGCTATTCCCAAGCATCCAAGAATATTTCTAGCTAACGAGAAGTCCAAAGGCTCCTCTTTAATGCGCCCGCTAGAAAGGTCAACTTCTAGAATTTTTCCGGAGAAGCCTCCAGTCATTAAATCATCCCCGAACCGTCAAACAAAATCTTCTTATTGTGCCACCATTAAAAATATTTATCGTCACCAGAATAAACTAAGGCACGCCTTCCAGGTGAGAGGAGAATTGTCTGTTTTAAACCCTTCCACATTAAAGGGAAAGCGGGTTGTCTTTAAAGATAAGGGTTTAGTTGAGATCGAAGATTTTGTCCCAAAGAAACCTGATTTAAATCAAGTATTGATAGAAAGTATCTCAACGTTGATCAGTCCTGGAACAGAAACGGCTTTTCTCATGGCGCTGCCGAATACCCCCGCAAAATTCCCCATTTATCCAGGTTATTCGAATGCTGGAATAGTGTGTGCTAAAGGCGAGGCAGTAACATCGCTCAATATAGGGGATAGGGTTGTCTCACATAAGCCTCATGCAAGCCATGTGCTCGCCGAAGAAAGGGAGGTTGAAAAGATACCTGAAAACCTATCCTTTGATGAGGCGTCTTTCTTTGCCCTAGCATCCATAGCTATGCAGGGAGTTAGGAAGGCGGATATAGAACTAGGCGAATCCGTTCTAGTCCTTGGTCAAGGGCTAGTCGGCAACTTAGCCCTTCAGCTGGCTAAGCTTAGCGGGGGGATCCCTGTAATAGGAGTTGATTTCTACGACTATAGGCTAGACGTTGCAAAGAAATGCGGTGCAGATGAAGTGATAAACCCAAGCAAAGTTGACTTAAAGGATGCTGTGGCAAAAGCCACAGACGGTAGAGGCCCGGACGTTGTAATTGAGGCTACGGGCAGCCCAGAAGCAATCCCCCTAGCGCTCGACCTCGCTAGGACGCGTGGGCGAGTTATTCTATTAGGCAGTACGAGAGGAGTTTCGACAGTAAACTTTTACAGCCTTGTTCATAGGAAGGGAGTTATCATTATAGGGGCGCATGACAGCATTAGGCCAGCCTATGAGTCGAGTCGAAGATTTTGGACGCGTAAAGACGATGCTAAGTTAAGCCTAAAGTTGATAAGTAGAGGTCTCCTAAAGGTTCGAGATTTAATCACTATGAAGGTGAGGTTTGAAGAGGCGGCGAGCGCGTACAGGAAGCTTATTGATTCGAAGGAATCAACGTTAGGAATAATCTTGGACTGGAGGACGTAAATTCAAGAAAAAATTATTTCACTTAAGACCTCCAACATTTTAGTTTCGACAGCAATATTGTATGAGAGAAACATGATGCAATTTATTTGGCTCTACTAGCAGCCTCCGCCTTAATTAATTCACCTATTTGGAGTTCATAGAGCCTTGCATATAGACCTCCTTTCTCAATCAGCTCGCCATGGGTCCCCTCCTCAATAATCTTCCCCTTATCAAGAACTATAATTCTGTCAGCTAAGAATGTTGTTGAGAGCCTATGCGCAATTATAATGCATGTCCTACCGCTCAAAAGCCTCTTTAAGGCTTCTTGCAGTAAGCTTTCAGTATATGGATCGACGCTGCTAGTTGCCTCATCAAGTATCACTATTTTTGGCCTTCGTAGAAGGGTTCTGGCAATATTTATCAGCTGTCTTTGTCCAACAGAAAGATTTGCGCCGCCTTCAAGCACCATAGTATTAAGCCCATTTGGAAGAGTCTCCATAATGGGTTCTAAGCCGAGGTCCCGTATAACCTCCATTATCTCATCATCTTTTGCATCGGGCTTACCATAGCGAATATTCTCTAAGACAGTATCCTTAAATAACGTCGGTTCCTGCGGGACTAAAGCTATCTGTCTTCTCAGGGAATCCAATTTAATTTTCCTTATATCTATTCCATCTATAAGTATGCGCCCACTTTGCGGATCATATAGCCTCAATATCAGGTTTGCTAAGGTCGTTTTTCCAGCACCAGTCGGCCCAACAACTGCCAGTATCTCACCCGGATTAATCCTAAGGTTAAAGTTCTCAAAAACTTTTGTTTCACCATACCCGAAGCTGACCTTCTCAAAAATTATTTCACCATTCTTAATTTCGAAGTCAATAGCATCTTCCGCATCTTTAACTGAAGGCTTTGTTTCCAGATATTCGAACACTCTCTCCGCGGCTGCCAAAGCTGACTGCAGCATATTATAGTATACTGTTAGGGTTATTATCGGATTGAAGAACATTTCAACATAGCTGTAGAATGCTATTAAGGTACCTATTGTTGTTTCGCCTCTTATAATTAGATGCCCTCCGTAAAAGACTAGTAGGGCTATAGTTGCAGCTCTTATAATGCTTAGAACAGGGCGCGTCAGCGCCATAACTAATGTTGCTCTAATGTTTGCTCGCATAGTTTCATAGCTTATTCTCTCAAACCTTCTTACATCAACCCTATCCCTCTCAGAGAAGGACTGCGAAACCCTAATCCCTGAAACCGTCTGCTCAATATTTGAGGTGAGTTCTCCAACCTTAGCCCTAACCTCTCTATAAGCTCTATAGCTCCTCCTAGCCAGAAATATTACTGAAACTACTATCAATGGTACTAAAGACAACGTCACTAGCGTTAAACTAATATTCAGGCTTAGCATGGCAATTAATGCTCCTATAATTGTGAGTGCATTAAATACGGCGTCTATGAAGCCTGTTGTCGCCGTCTGCCCGACAGCCTCAACATCACTAGTGAACCTAGATATAATTTGACCAGCTGGCACAGAAGAGAAGAAAGCATAGTCTAACTCTTTTGAGTGGTTGAAGAGTAATGTGCGCAAATCGTAGAGAAGCTTCTGCGTCAACCAAGCGATGCTATAAGATCTGATCACACCTAATATCCAATTGCATACCATTATGATTGCGAGCATAGATGCGTAAAAAGTTAATGCGCCTAAGTTTCTAGCAATTATCCCCTCATCGATGATCCTCCTTCCAATATAGGGTCCTATAACATTCAGTAAGAGCACTGTCGAAGCGGCTGCTATAAAGATCAATACTCTAACTTTGTATCTCCATATTAGCCGCATAAGCCTAATTATTATCTTATGTGGAGGGCTTCTAGGTTTGCCCTCCGCGCCTTCCCTAGCATATCTAACTATTACCCATCCCATCCCTATAAACCTCCAGAGATTCTCTCCTGATGAGCAAACTGTGCCTTATAGAGCCTTGCATACGCACCGTTAATCTTTATCAACTCTTCATGAGTCCCTTCCTCAACAATCTTGCCATCTTCTAGAACAATTATTCTATCGGCCATTTTAAGCAGCGAAAGTCTCTGCGTAACTATAATTACCGTTCTACCTTCGATAAGCCTTCTAAGGGCATTAACGACAAGGCTTTCTGTTTCTGCGTCAAGATTCGATGTTGGATCGTCAAGAATAAGTATTTTTGGATTAAGTATGAGCGTTCTAGCTATGGCTATTCTCTGTCTTTGGCCGCCGGAAAGCGTAACTCCTCTCTCCGCAACGTTAGTCTCATATTTCTTAGGCAAGCTAATTATGAAGTCATGTATTCCAGCGGCTTTGGCAGCCTCAATAACCTCCCTCATGGAGGCATCGGGCTTACCATACGCTATATTATCCTTTATTGTCCCAGAAAAGAGAATAATGTCTTGATGAACTATTCCAATATGTCTCCTGAGAGACTTAACTTTTATATTCCTTATGTCTACACCATCTATAAGTATGCGTCCACTCGTAGGGTCATAAAACCTTGGTATCAGCTTAATTAATGTGGATTTTCCCGAGCCTGTCGGCCCAACTATGGCAACTTTCTCTCCGGGTTTAACTTCAAAGCTAACGTTTTTAATTATAGGTTTATCTGGGCTGTAACCAAATGTTACATTCTCGAACTTAATGTGTCCCCTAACCTCCCTCAGATCTATGGCTCCAGGGAGATCTTTAACTTCAGGTTCTTTGTCAATTACCTCAAATATTCTGGATGCTGAAACGGATGCCCTTTGATAATCTAAGATGAAGAATCCAAGCCCAATTAACGGCCAATTAAGCATAGAGAGATATAATATGAATGCCGCAATATCCCCTATATTCAGTATTCCGGTTACAGCTTTAAATCCACCGTAAAGATAGACTATAAGCTGTATGGCGGCCCACACGAGCCCTATCGATGGCCATGAGATTGAAGCGTACCTTTGAAATCTCATATTCAAATCGTACAAATTGTCTAACTTAGACTTGTAGGTCATGCCGAAAACATCTTCTACCCCGAGAGCCTTCAGAACCTTCACTGTTGACACATATTCTTGTACAACGCTGTTAAATTGGCTCATTGCCTTCCAGCTACCCTCAAGTATTGGATAAACTTTCTTATTGAATAATATCGTTATTAGTGCTATGAACGGCAACAGGGATACCGCTGTAAGCGTTAGTTCAACATTGAGAGACAGCAGTATATAAAGGGCTATTGAACACGAGAAGACAGCGTTTATCAATGGCATGGATGCAAAGCTTATGAACCGATTTAAATTATCCATGTCATTTGTCACTCTAACAATTATCTCGCCGATGTCTACTTTATCGTAAAAACCATAGGAAAGCTCATATAGGTGATTGTATAAGTCCAGTCTAAGCCTATACGTTGTTTTCTGAGCCGCAGTCTCAAAAAGATATCTAACAAGGAAGCTTGAAAGACCCTCCAAAAAAGTCAGCATGATCACAGCCAAAGATAAGGGAAGCAGCTTGCTAGCATCGCCCAAAACTACGGAGTTCAACAGTTCCCTAACATACCAAGGTATCATCATCGCTAAAATTGTTGATAGAAAAGAGGTGCCTATGGCGGGCACGAGTATTTTCCATTCTCTAATAACGTATCTGAAGACTCTAAGTATCGGTGACGCAGCCATTGATTTCAACCCAACGATATTGTATCGTATCAATATTGATATCAACAATATATAAGCCTATCCTAACCATACTTAAGTGTAAATTAGTTAAAGATTTATGCTAAATCAATTGAGATTATGTATGAGCTCATTATTATGAGGGCGAAAATCATGGGTATTAATAGATTTGAATGCGTTTTATCAACGTTGCTTCATGAGGAGCCGCCAGTTGTGCCTCAAATCCTAGATTTCACTAACGAGGCGTCTAGGGCCAAGTTTATTCCATTAGTGGAGGCGAGGCTTGCTAGCTCAGATGTAGGGAGACTTGACAGAATATTAAAAATAGCCAATTACATGGATAACTTCATTGTTGGAGTAGCGAACGCAGGATTTAGAGTTAAGAAAGTTATTAAAGCAGAAGATAAATGGGAAATCGTTGAGTGGGAAACTGGAGCTAAATGGCGGATTGGAACTGCTGGAAACGTTTGGGCTAGACAGTATATAGATTATCCTGTAAAAAATGAAGATGATGTGGATAAGCTAGAGCTACCAGACCCTGAAGACCCATCAAGGTATGAGGGCGTCGAGAAATCTATAAAGTATGTGATTGAGAAGGGTTTCTTCCCCTCATGCAGCATTAATGGTTTCTTTTCAGGAGTATGGTATTTTCTAAGGGGACCATTAGACGTAATCTTGAAGGACATGTACACTAAAAGAGAGTTTTACCGAAAGCTTATCGCTAAAATAGGCGAATTTAATTTAAAGGCAGAGAAGAATCTGCTTGAGAGAGGTGCTTTAATGATAGAGTGGCCTGATGACCTAGGTCATACTCATGGAACATTTATGAGCCCAAAACTATACGAGGAACTAGTATTTCCATGGCATGCAAAAGCCATAGATCTGGCCCATAAATACGGCGCTTTTATTAATATGCACAGCCATGGCAAAATAGATTCTCTGATCCCATTGTTTATAAGAGCAAAATTGGATATGCTTAACCCGGTTGGGCCCACCGATAACATGGATCTTAAATACTTGAAGGAGAAGTATGGCGACGAAATATGCTTCTTGGGAGGCTTAGCAAAAAACATTGGTTTTATGAGCACCGAAGCCTTAAGGGAGCACTTGATGGATAGGATAAGAATTGGAGCGCCTGGGGGTGGATTTGTTTTAGGTTCTGAGGGCGGAATACCTTTAGAGATGAGCGTAGAGAACTTTGATGTATTGTTAAAGGTTAGTAGAAAATATAGAAGAAGCTGCGTTAGGAGAACGGTGTTATAAGGTTAAAGGGTAGGTGGATTGCTTTACTCGTATCTTCCGTATTTTTTGACAAGCTCTATAACTCTCTTATAATTCTGGAAGCTGACGTTCTTTGGAATAGAGTGGTCTGAGTGGTAAATGTATCCTCCATTCTCCTTTGCAACTGGAATTTTTCTTTTTATCTCTTCTTCAATGGGTCTTGGATCGTCAAGGGCCATAAGCCTTACATCTATGCCTCCCATTAGCGTTATCTTGTCGCCATACTTCTCCTTTAGCTCTACTAAATCCATTCCAGCCTTTACCTCAAGGGGCTGTAAACAATCTATTCCTTCCTCAATGAAGTATGGAATGAGATCTTTCACCCGCCCACAACAATGCAAGAATACGTACATGCCATAACTATGAAAGAATCGGCATAGTTCTTTGAAGACTGGGTGAAGCTGCTCCTCAAAGTGTTTAGGCGAAAAGAAAAGACCCGCTCTGTACCCTAGGTCACAGTAGAGAAAAGCTCCATCAAACTTGAAGCCTCCCCTCATCATTCGCTCGCACATCTCCATCACTAGTTTTGCATCAGTCCAATACATGTCAATAACCCAATCCGGCTCTCTAATAATAGCCTTCAATAACCTCTCTGAGGCAACATAATTCTGTATTTTATCGTAGCCTACGGCAGCCCCATACATTATGAAGCGCCCGCGACTATACTCGCGGTGGAAAGATAATAATCCAGTCACCCAGTCGACTCTATAGTCGTCAGCCTTAAGTCTAGGCTTAATCTTCTCCCAATCCTCTCTACTTTTGCATGGATAATCTATAATCATTGGCGTTGTAGAGTAGTCTCTGTGGTTCTTCCTAATTCCGCCAAAAGAATTTCTCTCCACTATATACTCTTCATTCTCATATAGGACTTCGGGAGGAAAGCGTGGACTGGTATCAGCGCTAAAAACTGCGATCTCATAACCAAAATAGTCAGCGGGTGAAACTCCAGAAGGTAATCCCTCAGCCCTCCAACGATCTATAGTTGCCCCCCAAGGGCTATCATGGATGGGAATGCGGTCCGCCTCTCGATGCTGTAAAATCAGTTTAATTCTGTCCCTTGGCTTCAACTCATCCCCCATATGGAATCACTTTGCTGAAACCCATGATTTACATATATTTACGCCTTCAACAGCATCCCTTGCTGCAGCATCAGCACCAATTCTCTCCGCAAATTCCCTTGTTATTGGTGCTCCCCCAATAATTATCCGCACTTTATCCCTTAACCCAGCATCTCTAAGCGCCTTAATTACATTTTCCATCTCAATCATTGTTGTTGTTAATAAAGCTGACATTCCAACTATGTCTGGATTATGTTCTTTAACGGCTTCAACAAACTTTTCGGGTGGAACATCGACCCCTAAGTCCACGACCTCGAAGCCAGCAGCAGTTAATAGTGTGGCAACGATGTTCTTACCAATGTCGTGTAAATCTCCTCTAACGGTCCCAATAACTACCTTGCCAATTTTCCTTATTTCACCGCTCTTCAGATGCGGTTCTAAGACTTTCATGCCTTCCTTCATAACCTCACCAGCCATTATGAGCTCGGCTAGAAAATACTCGTTTCTCTCATATTTCTCGCCAACGATCTCCATGCCCTTGGCCATGCCATTCATTACAACATCATATGCAGGTATACCTGCCTCAATAGCCTCCATACAGAGCCTCTGAATATTATCAATGTCCAAGTTTACAATAGCATCCCTAATTTTATTTAGTATCTCTTCGCTACTCATATCCAGCACCTTAAAAGAAAGAAAGGTAAACTTGCTTAAAAATCTTTGTTAACCTTAGTTTTAATAAATAATCTCTCGTAGAGGATTTGGGGAACCTAAATGTTGTACTCTCTTCCTATTTCAGGCTCGATTATCTTACTGTGCAGGTCTCCCACATATCTTTTGAGGAGCCTCACGTGCGTTCCATGAATTGGAAAGACTTTCTTTGGCTTGATTATTTCCAGAACCCTTCTGAGATGGACTGGTATTATGTGCCCGGAGACATGTATGTGATACTGGGGTAAACCATAGTATTCGAGCCAATTTAACAGCCTATCAAAGTCTATCTCCATCTCCTCATTGAATGGCTCGGATGCCGACAAGATATAACAGCTCCCAGGTGAGGGATCTATATCGACCAGCCAGCTTAGATCAAAAAACGATAAATATAATATAATTTTATTCTGAATCCTGGAAATTTCATTCGGACCTATTGGCTCACCTAAATCCATAACTTCTTGCTCCCAACGGAAGTACCTCTTCTTCTCCTTCTGAAATATTAGAATAGATCCATCTGTAATTTTTGGAACATTTAAATGTGCATCGGCTTCAAGCTTATATAGTAGGTAAGCCTGTCTCGGCGATATCACAAGCAATCTATTATTCTTTAAGGAGACTTCATGGAAGGATCTTAACCTATCGATGTCTGCACATGCGAACTCCGTTAGGACAAGGCTAGAAGTATTGCTAACCAAGCTATTAATCTTAGACATGACCTCACTCTCTGAGGAGACCTCAACCTCAGTCATATTTGTGCTCTCGCATATGAGAGCATCAGCTTCCTCATTTGCTGAAGCTAGCACAAAATCTTCGGTAAGCTCAGGCTTTGAACCATGCCACCTAAAATCTCCGGTATAAACTATTGTTCCTGAGGATGTGTGGATTATGAAGCCGTAAGAACCGGGAACTGAGTGGTCGACATGAATCGGAATAACTTCCATTGAACTAACTCTAATTCTATTATTGGTACGGAAAGTTCTGAATTTGATACCATTAAGGTTAAATTCTACGCTGGTTGGGCGCACATCGTTTAGCGCGTTGAGTATTGTAGCCGTCGTCTCGCCGCAGTATACTGGTATATTCCTCTTTAGAAAAGATATATGGGCAGCGTGATCCATATGTGAGTGTGAAAGAAATACGGCGTCTATACTTGTATCCGATTCATCAAAGGAATACACTCCTTTTAAATTCGGCAGTATGCCGAGCTTGACCAGATCCATGCCACTTTTAGGCATAAGGAAAGGTGTTGAGTAAAATTTTTCTCTTAATGTGAACGAAGCCCCAAAGTCAAATAAAACTTTTGTGTCTCCATCAGATATAAGAATCTTATTTCCGCCAACCTCATTTACTCCGCCATAGAAAGTTATAGTTACCCCAACCTATAACTCACCTACATAGATTTTAATAGTCTTACATTTATTGGTTTAGTTTAGGTGACTCCCCTGGATTCTATTATCCTTTTACAAGCATTAGAAATCGTGAGGATTAAATGTGGGGGTAAAAGTATTCCAAAAACTTTTAAGTAGCGGGGCGAAAGCGCCCTCCTTATAGTCTCTATTCTTCCGTTAGCTTCAAGATATCCACGTATAAATTCTCCTACTGCTTCCTTAACGCATTGAGAGCCTGAAAATGAAGCGTAATGCCCAAGATAGTACAGGAATTCGGCTATATCCCAAGATTGATCGCCGCCCCTCTCAGCTTGCTCAAGATCGACAAAGAATATTCTTCCATCAGGAGATAATATCATGTTCTCTGGTTTACAGTCGCCTATTGATACGCCTAGACCATGGACCTTTGCTATTTCTTCACCAACCTGTTTAACGATTTTGATTAGCTTGGATCTTCTTTCAGAATCTTCTTCATCCTTAAGCAGAGCCCTAATTATTCTAGATAAGCTGTTCCCCTCTATAAACTCTTGAAAAAGTATCTTCTCTTCTGGGGCTACGTAAATTATTCTCGGAACATTTATCCCATTTTCCATCAAAAATGTATTTATGGCGTATTCTTTCTCAAGCCGGCTCCTTCCCAGGATGGTGAAGTCTTTTGTCCCTAGAGTCCATAATGCTAGCGGAAACCATTTCCATCCATACCAATCCTTAAATATTTTGACAACGATTTTTTCTTCCCTCTCACCATCAAAAATCTTCAGGAGATATACGCTATTAAGAACCCCTCCTAACCTTTTAACCTCGTGCTTTAAAATATATTTTTGAGACATGTATTTTTTGAGGAATTCATCTATTGACGTTTTTTCCGTGAAAGGAATCATTCCAAGGGATGTTGGTATAAAAATGTATTTTCTTGGGTTCTCAAGCTTTAACACTGCCCTTCTTTCTCCCTCATATCTAGTTATATGCTTTCTGTAGATTCTGTATTCATCTAAAAGCGGATTTATAATTGCTGGAAGAACTTTTATAAGATGGCGAATAATCCTTATCCGTGCACTTTTAAATAATTTCTTAAGATGCCAGTCAATCCTCTCTTTCAGTACGGAATTAATGTACTCCTCGGAGATTCTAAAAAAGCCGTCAAAAACATTAATTTTTCCTTCATGTAAGAGCCTTTTCAGAGCCTCTGTAAACCCGCGCATCATTAAAGAGTAATTCCTTTCCCTCGCTTCTCTTCCACATATATTAAGGAACTTATAAACTATTAATGGAAATAGTAATGCCCTTTCTTTTATTGCCTCAAACATAAAGTATTCGGGTTTAATAATAAAGACTCTTGACATCTCTGGAAAACTTAGAATAAGGTTTCTCAGAATATTATTAATGATTCTCTTTTTAACCTCAACCTCCTTCTCCCATAAGTAGCTCCCATTTAAGAGCGGCTCATAGGGTGTTACTAAAATCTCAGCGAGCATGCCGCCCAACTGCTCTTTTTCTACGTCTCCTTCGAATGTTTGCTTATCAGCTATTAGAAGGCGAACTCTAATGGAATTGAAGCGCTTAACATAATATTTTAGGATAGGTTTACTTGACTCTACTATTGAAAGAGCATTAATTGCCACTTCTTCATCAGCATACCCGCCCGCATGTGGACCATAGAGTAGGATAGCGAAGGGGTTAAGAATCTCCTTCCTTAGATAAGATTCAATAGAGGCTCTTATATGACTCTTCTCTAACCCAATGATCATCTCTATCTTTTTCCGGAAATAATATTAAATTATGATTTCTTTCAAAGTTATTTATGTCGCAACTTAATCTTAATTTTTGTGGTCTCTGTAATGAGAGGGGAGGGATGCCGCAGAGCCATAAGAAAAGTAGCAAAGTTTGCTGCCGAAGCTATCGAGACGGATTACTGGATGCCGGGGGATGATTATCTGGAGAAGATAGCGGCTGCTATTAAAGGAAAGGTTAAGGACGGCGATATAATTGTAGTTTCTGAAAAGGCGATCTCGATAGCTAAGAGCCTTATAATTGACGAAAGTAAAGTTAAACCCAGTCTTCTTGCGTGTTTTTTAGCCCGCTTTTGGATGAGGATTGTCTGGGGCTACTTTCTCGGGACGTTATGCCATATGAGGGAGGCGAATATAAAGCGACTGAGAAATTATCCATTGAGGGAGGGAGCTGCCCATAAGGAGACCGCATTGAGATACGCTGGCTTCCTACATGCCTTAATGTGGGGATCTGAAGGTGGGATCGATGGCAGCAACCTTCCCTACGCCTACGTCAGTCTACCTCTGCCTAATCCGCAGAAGATAGCGGAGGAAATTCGAGAATACCTGAGAAAAAAGCTAGGAAAAAAGCTAGTTGTTATGATAATTGATAGTGATAAAACATATTCCCTAGGAAACTTTCACTTTACCCATAGATTAAGACCTATGGGGGGAATCTATAGTTTCCTTGGCTTCATATCTTATATTATTGGTAGATCTTTAAGGCTTAAGCGGAGACCAACCCCGATAGCTTTGGCTGGTGCTAAGATGGATGTAAATTTAGCATTAGAGATAGCTAGGGTTGCTGAGGGTAAAAGGAAATTTGGAGCTGGCCGCACCGTATGGGACATGGTTGAAAAGTTTAACGTTGAGTTGACTGGAGTTACTTGGGATATGCTTAAAAGCATCAAGCATAAACCAATAGTTATAGTTAGGATAATTAAGGCAGATGTTAATTAGCCCTACACCGCCTCTTAAAGGAGAGATGAAGATTGGGTCTTGAGCGAAAGCTTGAGAAAATTAGCTACGTGATTGAGAGGCTGAAGAGCGAGATCTCCGTAGATGCGCTGCTTGTCGTTGAGGGTGAAAAGGATATAAAGGCCCTCAGAGATATGGGAATTGCGTGTAATATCGTAGCCGTAAAATCGTCTGGTAAGAGCGTTCCAGACATTATAGATGAGATAATTTCCACTGGAAGCAAAGAGATCATACTACTTATGGATTTTGATAGGCGGGGTAAGGAGCTCACCAAACGTCTAGTAGAATCCCTTGAGGCGGCGAGAATCAAGGTGGATATAAGTTTTTGGAAGGAAATTTATAGCATACTCAACAATGATGTTAAAGACATTGAGGGTTTAGCCGCATATATTAGGACATTGAAGAGGAAAGTTGAAGGCAATGAGACTATTAACCTCTTGAATTAAGCTTAAAATTTTTAAGATTAAAGCAAAGCTAAGAATATATGTTTGAAACAATAATATTCTTAGTAATTGACTGTTAAGTGGTGAGCCAAAGCTAAATTAAGCAACTTGACTCTAAAATATTTGTGTAGATTTGAGGTTGAATGTTATGACTTCCTCATTACCTGCAATAAAATATGTGATTCGTGCTAAATTTGAGGTTGATGGGTTAGTTGAGAAACCTGATGTTATCGGCGCAGTCTTCGGGCAGACCGAGGGGCTTTTTGGAGCTGAACTCGACTTAAGAGAACTTCAGAAGAGTGGAAGGATCGGTAGGATAGAGGTGGAAATCACGTCTCAAAAGGATAATAAAACAATGGGAACAATAATCATACCCACAAGCCTAGATAAGGTTTCAACGGCTATCATCGCTGCGAGCATCGAGAGCATAGATAGGGTTGGGCCATTCGCGGCCCATATCTTATTAGAAAGAATTGAAGATGTTAGAGAAACTAAGCGTAAAGCAATAATTGAGAGAGCAAAAGAGATACTGCATAAATGGAGTCTGGAGATGGTGCCTGAGACAGAAGAAATATTTCGAGAGGTTGCGGAAATACTAAGGGCTCCGAAGATAAGAGAATATGGGCCTGAAAAGCTTCCAGCTGGCCCGGAAGTCGACTCAGCTAAGGAAATAATAATTGTTGAGGGGAGAGCTGATGTAATAAATCTTGTGAAGCATGGAATATACAACGTTATAGCCTTAGAGGGTGTGAAGATACCGGAAACAATCATTAAGTTAACTAGGGAGAAGGAAGCAACAGCCTTTCTCGATGGAGATCATGGTGGCGACTTAATCCTCAAAGAATTGCTGCAGGTTGCAAATATAAAGTATGTGGCCAGGGCTCCTAAGGGTAAGGAGGTTGAGGATTTAACTGCAAGGGAGATTGAGGTAGCCCTACAGAATAAAGTTCCTGTTGGGGAGATAATTGAGCGGAGGAAGAAGAGAAAAAAGGTGCTAGTACCTAAAGAGATTGTTGAAGTCGCTGAGAGTTTAAGAGGAACTTTTGAGGCCGTGCTATTTAATGAGAAAATGGAGCAGATAGGGCGGCTCCCAGTAAGCGAGCTCGCCGATAAACTAAAGGAGATTGAGGGAGTTAATACGGTAGTTTTCGATGGGATAATAACTCAAAGACTTGTTGACATAGCAAGCGACAAGAATATTAAATATCTCATAGCAGCGCGTATCTCTGAGATCGTTAAGCAGCCTCTGGGCGTAAATCTACTTACCTTTGACGATATACTTGACTGATAATGTTGCGTTTTCTATGCTCTACTTTTTCCCAGAAAATCGAAGAGAGTCTGTGATTTAAATGCTTTCGATGGCAATAAATCGCTTTCCTTAACGTTAAAGAGCGCCAATATTCTTAGCGCCGCCGGAATAACTTGGTTGGTTACATAGTATTCGATGTCGATGTCGTCGTATGAAGCCAAGATATATGGCTTGGCCCGCTCATAAAGTTTACCCGAGCCTAGCGTTATAACGAAGCCAACTTTATCACCGACATCCAGCGTCCAGCCCTCTTTCAGGAGCAGTTTAGCTGCCTCAACATGCGGGGTTTTGACTTCATACTCATCAATAGGCTTTGTTAAAGTCTTCCATATTATCAAATCTTTAAATGGAATCTTCTTCTCCCTCAAACTCGTTATGTAGTTGCGCACATATTCCGTAGCCCTCTTGATTGACTGCTCCTTCAATATTATTTCCAGAACCTTCTCTTGTATCTCTTTGGCAACATTAGCCCAATCCCCTCTAACAACCTCCAAACCAACCATATCGAGCCTACCGTCTGGCATTAGTCCACAGTAGCGTTTCTTTGCCTCAGTAAAGAGTATGCGTACATATATTTTATCGGGCTTAATTTCTAAGCCTAGATTCTCCTGAACCATCTTAGATAATTTATCAATCTTCTCAAGATCATTTTTCACAAATATGCTATCAGTGTCGCCATAGACTACATCCAGTCCAAGGCTCTTTGCCATCTTTATTGTACTCATAATGGTGTGTCTGCCCCAGGCTGTGACCGCCTCGGCAACTGGCTTAAGATACCATCTTGCACCTATCCAGCCAGCATAACCATAGGTTGCGTTTGCGATCACTTTAATTGCCTTTTGTCTTGCATCAAGTATCTTATACTCAGGACTCTTCGGATTGATTTTCTTAAGGTCTTCTCTAATCTGATCCCTAGCCTCAATAAGTTTCAATAGAACTTCGCGATAGAAGCCATGTGGCTCTTTTCTAAATTTATGGTTAACTTCCGGTGCCACATAAACCCCTGCGGGTGGTTCGGGTTCTCCGGGAGACACGTAAGTGTCGGGCGAAACGTTAAAAGCTATCATTATACTAGGATACATAGACTTAAAATCTAAGACTGCAATATTCTCATGGATTCCGGGTTTAGGCTCTAGAACTATTGCGCCAGCATAGGGAATATATGGTCTTTCAACCCTCTTCGGAATCAATTCGCCTATATGATAAGCGTGACGTATCAAGAACCATTCCACCCTAAAGCCTACCGCTGCAGTGCCAACGTGATCTAGGGGTAGGCCAACGAGACTTGAGAGCTGAATGGCGAAGTCAATTATGCGTTCCATTATCCCCATTAGGCATTTGGCATTTTCCATCGAAAACTTTAAGAGTAGCGGCCTTTTATTCTCATCTTCCCAGTATTGGGCGACTTCGAAATCCTCGATCACAGTTCTTTCGCTAATCCTCATGACGCCTAGATAATCAGATATATTTTCTAAAGTCTTCACCTTAACCTCCGGGAACTCGTCTACATAATCAAATATATCTACATTTGCTCTACCGGTTATAGACATGTGACCATAAGTGCTCGTATGCGGCTCGGTATTAGCCCTATCTATCTTTAGGGTTAAACCGTTCTTTTTCGCCCTAGCTATTAGATATGGTATATCCTTCCGATTGCTTTCAAAACCAACAATTATGTCTGGGTCAAAATCCCTCACATATTTAATGAAATCGCCAATTATCCCACTATCATCATTTGATGATTCGGCAACAAACTGCTTCTCTTCACCAGTATTCGTCGCTATAGAAATTATTATTACTGGGTTCTTTTCAGGCTTCGGAGAACCCTTCTTACTATAGGATACTATTGAGAAACTCATTATCCTTAAATCAGGCGTCTTTATTATCTCTGGAAGATGCTTGGGTCTGGACGCTGCTAAAAAGATTTTCTCAGCCTGAATGCCCATAGTATTAGGGATCTCCTCTGCCTCAACTTCATGCCAGCCGCAGGGAACAATCTCATTGTCTATAAGGTAGCGCATTGAATACCTTATATCATCCTCTAGGCAGCTCTCAACACCCTTAATCTTGGAAATATTTTTTACATATTCTGGAATCAATTCTGGATCTTGAAAATAAACTCTTATGGCTTTGATAGGCTTCCCGAAAAACCGGCGATCAACAACTTCGAGGTTGAGGAAAAATGGTAGAATTGTCTTAGCCGCCTTTATTCGCTCAGCTACTCTTACAACATCTTCGCCAGATTCAGGCAAAACGTAAAAATATGCTGGAAACCCTCTATCTATTACTAAGATCCTTCTTCCTTGCTCGTCAATACCCCAAAGCCAGATCTCAGGCTGATGATCTTTCACTTCATAATTTACATCTAATAGCCAGAAGCGGCACTTGGTCACGGGCTTCACCATAAATAATTAGTTGTACCAGAAATTAATATTTAGATTCCTCCATAAAGAACCTTCAATGAGATGCAAATTTATTTAGGATGATTTTAGTTTTTAACTTGATCTACCCATGTATGGCGAGGTGGAGACATTTAATATATTGAGTATTGAGGATAGTGGTTTTAGTTTAGGGAAGACCGTTTATGTCGAGAATTATGGTTGTGCAGCTAATAAGGCTGATCTTGAAATAATGCTTGCGGACATTCTTCGCTTAGGCTATGGCGTGATCAGTAAACCTGAAGAAGCTAACATAATTTTAGTGAATACATGCGGAGTCAAGAAGCCCACTGAAGACCGCATACTAAATAGGTTACGAGCGCTAAGCAGATTAAATAAGCCTATCATAGTAGCTGGTTGTCTACCTAAAATAAACCTTGACGCTGTAATGAGGGCTTCTCCAAATATTTCAGCAATACTAGATCCATACAGCGTCGATAAGATTGGTTTGGCGCTAGAGGCAGCGGAGAGGAATGAGCGGAAGAAAATTTTTTTCTCAGAGAAGCCGCCCATCAAGCTTAAGCATCCGAAGATGAGAGTTAACCGGGCAATTGAAATAATCCCAATAGCTGAAGGATGTCTGGGAGCATGTTCATTCTGTTGTGTAAGGTTTGCACGTGGATCGCTCTTCTCATATCCAAAGGATCTTATAATTGAAAGGTTTAGGAAAGCTATCTCTGAGGGCGTTAGAGAGATATGGCTGACATCTCAGGATAATGGAGCCTATGGATTAGATATTGGTACGAATCTCGTGGAGCTGCTTAAGGATTGCTGCTCCATTAGCGGTAAATTCTTCATAAGGGTTGGTATGATGAATCCAAATCATGCTATAAAAATGCTACCCGACCTAATAGCCGTATATAAAGACGGGCGGATATTCAAGTTTCTTCATATACCAGTTCAGAGCGGAGATGATGGAGTCTTAAAGATGATGAACCGAAAATATACGGTTGAAGAATTTAAGGCTATAGTTAAAACTTTCAGGGACGAGATCCCAGAGATCACTGTTGCAACAGATGTAATATGTGGTTTTCCTGGAGAGAGTAGAGAAGCATTTGAAAAGACTTTAAACTTAGTAAGGGAAGTTGAGCCGGACGTTATCAACATATCTAAGTTCTTTCCGAGACCGAGGACGCCGGCTGCTTCAATGAAGCAAGTCGATAGTAAGGAAATAGCTTATAGAAGCCGTGTGATGACTGAAGTGGCAAACAATATTTCCCTAAAGCGAAATAGAATGTGGCTGGGGTGGGAGGGCGAGGTGCTTGTGGATGAGAGAGGTTTTGGCGATTCATGGATTGGAAGAAATTACGCATATAAGCCGATAGTCATTAAAACTCGGATGAACCTACTTGGAAGGTTTGTAAATGTTAGAATAATCGAAGCACACACAAATTATTTAGAGGCTGAAATAAAGAGGGTTGAGTAGAAGCCTTAAGCATCCAGAAACATAAATTTTCTAAGCATCCTTTGGGCGTTATTCAGCATGTTTGTGTCATTATTAAAGAATATGTAAACCTTTTTAGGACTGGCGCTTAGCACCTTTTCTTTAACATCCTCAAGCTCCTCATCTGCATAATTATGAGAATACCATGCCAATCTTCCATGCATCCTCAAATACACTATGCCATTTACATTAAAGATATCGCGTGGAAGCTCTGGAGAATCAACGCTAACTAAAGTTATGCCTAACCTTGAAGCCCATTTAACAACATCCTCATTGAACCATGAAAGGTTTCTTGCTTCTAAGGCAAACTTCTGCCCAATTTCTGCTTTAATGAAAAAGTTCTCTATTTTCTGGGAGTATGATGCTTTAATTGAAGGTGGAAGCTGGAAGAGATAAAAATCTATTAGATGCTCCATTGGCTTAAATAATTCTCTAAACCTTTGCCATGCTTCAAATCCTCTCTCATTAAACTTGAATACATGTGTTACCAATCTATTGACTTTAACAGTCCATCTCAAACTTTCGCCTTTGACTCTCCAAGACTTTATAGCGCTTGGCATAGGGAACCTGTAAAAGCTGGCATTTAGCTCAATAGCATTTAAGCCAGAATTCCTAACATACCAGTCTAAGCTTCCTCCAGTATTCCAGTCATACATCCATCCCGAAGTTCCAACGTAGACCTCCAACTAAAATCACCTATAAATAAACAAAAAATTAAAGCCACATATCCTTTAAGAATTTCCTGTGGGAATATTATGGTGAAGATGAGAGGTATACTTTTAGAGGAGAATAATGCCAGAATAGTTGAGACAGACGTACCTAAACCTGGGAGAGATGAAGTTTTAGTCAAGACTAAAGCCTGCGGCATTTGCATGGGTGAAGTTTACGTCTTTCAAGGGAAGCTTCCTGGAGGAAAGATTATGGGGCATGAGGGCGTAGGAATCGTCGTCCAAGTGGGTGATGGAGTTAAAGAAGTCGGGCCTGGAGATAGGGTTACAACGCTTGGCGGGCCAGCATTCGCAGAATACTATAAGACGAATAAATGGAATGTTGCAAAAATACCTGAAGAAGTTCCCGAAAGAGATCTCATCTATTGGATCTCTGAGCCACTGGCATGCGCCGTAACAGGAATAAAGGGATCTAACATTCAAATAGGAGATAAAGTCTGTATTATAGGCTGCGGTTACATGGGTCTGTTATTAATTCAGCTTATTCCAAAAGATATTGTGGGCGAGCTTATTGCAATTGATATCAGGGATAAATGTCTAGATTTAGCTAGGAGATTTGGGGCTAGATACACACTTAACCCGTTGAAGAGTGATGTAGCAAAGGAGACACGCGAGATATTGGGTGGAGAAGCTGACATAGTCATTGAGGCATCAGGCGCTCCCGGAACAATCTATTTAGCGACAGAAATTGTCCGGAGAGGCGGGAGGCTTGTAATTTTCGGGAGGCATGTGGTCGATGAGAAAGTTCCAACCGAAGAATGGCATGTAAAAGGGTTAACAATTCTGAATACTTCCCCATCATTCTCAAATAACTTCAACAAGGACTTCTTTGATGCTGTGAACCTTCTTAAGAGGGGAGTTGTTGACCAGAGACCTCTAATAACCCACATCTTTCCATATACGAAGGCTCAGGAAGCCTTTGAATTAGCTTCGAGAAAGCCACTAGACTACATTAAGGGAGTTCTAGTTTTTAGCTAAGAGAATGTTAAGCTCGGACCGCAAAATTATAACCACATATTTTCCTCCATTGATTCGGCGAGAGCCTTTATGTTGGCTGGCGGTGTTGGCGGATGGACCTCAGCTTCGATCATTAATCCCCCCTTCTTTAGGGATAGCTCCTCGATAATCCTCTTAATGTGAAGTTTAATCTCCTCAGGCTTCCCAAATGGCACGAGATGCTGTCTGTCAACATCTACATCGATGCATACTTTACCTTTGCATAAAGATTTTATGTTCTCTAAGCCGTTTACTTTATCCTGAAGATTTAATATGCTGACCCCTGCATCAATTATTTGGTCTACAACTTCAATTATATGACCGTCCGAGTGGAAATAGACATGAACCCCGCTTTCCCTTATTCGCCCAAAGATTTTGCGGTAGCTTGGGTAAATGAATTCTCTAAATATGCTTGGGCTTATGGGCATCCTTGTTTGCGTTCCCAAATCATCCCCAATATATACCACATCTATTCGGCCGCATTTTAACAGCCTATTAACTAGTTCCAGAATGTACTCGGTTAAACTCTCAATTAAATCATATAGCTGTGGTGGGCGTTGTATAAAATCCCTCATTAAATTTGTGAAGCCACGTAGATAGTATAGTCTTTGAAAGAATAGACCGTGCATCAACGATACTCTTACTAAACTGCCCTCCGCCCTCATCTTCTCAATATCCTCAGAGATTCTGCTCCAAGGAATAACTTTATCCGAACCCTCGGCAGGTAAACCTTCGTCAGGATCTGGGAAACTATAGTCCTTTAAATTTTCCCATTTTTCAAGCGGATGTCCTATAACCTGACCCTGATAACTCTCTATATTAAAACTCCATATGCATCCGAAGGGGTCTATGAGAGTGCGATTCGCCCTTGGAATAAAGATCTTTGCAGCATCGTAGGGTTTTCTACGCTTCATTGCCTCCATCAAGTAGGAAGAGATTGTGGGAGGACAAAGAATAAGCTCATATCTCTTACGTAGCTTTTCAAGCTCCTTCTCATACATAAGCCAAACGAGTGGTGTGACAAATATTCGGCATGGCACATACTCCGGGTTCTTAAATTCAACGCTCCTCAAATAATTCTCTCTAAACGATAAAGATGGTTTTCTCAATGCCATCATAAAACACAATAACGAGTTGGCTATCTTAAATAATTTTAGTCCGATGAAATTGGAGCTAGGCAAATTAAGGATAAAAACCATAAAATAGTTTAAGAGAGACTATGAGGAAGATAGGGATTTTAACTAGAAATGAAAGTTCCTGGTGCTCAATGCAGCTAAAGAGCGCTGCGATTAAGTGTGGATTTCAACCAGTCTGTTTCAGCTTTTCTAGGCTGGTGGCGAGGGTTGGGTTTAAGCCAGAGATATCTGTCGGCGATATTGACGTTTTGAGGGATCTTAAAGCCATAATAGTCCGTCCCATTGGACGCGGCTCACTCGAAGAAATAATATTTCGAATGGATCTCTTACATAGGCTTAAGAGGCTGGGTCTTTACATACTGAACCCTCCACATGCAATCGAACGCTCAGTTGACAAATATTATGCTCTATCCCTTCTTGAGGAGGCTGGTCTTCCTGTGCCTAAAACGGTCATCGCGGAGAACGCTAGAGAGGCTCTTAAGGCTTTTCATGATCTTGGAGGGGATGTTGTTATTAAGCCGATATTTGGCTCACGTGGAATAGGGTCGACGAGGGTATCGGATCCTGATGTTGCGGATAGAATATTCAGGGCGCTTGAGTTCCATCACCAAGTCATATATGTTCAGGAGTATGTTCCCCACAAGAACTATGATTTAAGAGTGCTTGTTTTAGGTGAAAGGGTTCTATCCGCCATGCTCCGCATATCAGATCTATGGAAAACTAATATAAGTTTGGGAGCTAAACCCGCACCCTATAAGCCAACAAGAGAGATTGAGGATCTAGCGATAAAGGCTGCGAAGGCAGTTGGCTGCGAACTTAGCGGCGTCGACATATTGGAAAGCGAAAGGGGGCCGCTCATAGTTGAGGTTAATAGCCAGCCCGGTTGGAGGGGACTACAAGAAGTGACAAGTGTTAATATAGCAGAGGAGATTATTAAGTATGTTATTTCAAGAGTGAAATAGAGGAATATCATTGGATAGGGCAGCAATAATACTTGCTGGTGGGGGTTCTCGTAGATTTGGGTCTGATAAGGGGCTGGTTAAGTTAGCTAATAAGCCATTAGTACTTCATGTTCTCGAAAGGATTCAGGATATTGTGGATGAGACTATTGTTTGCGTGAGATCAGAAAATCAGTTATCTTTGTACTCGCAGGTAATCTCCAATAAATCTAAAATATTTATCGATCCTGAAAATCTTCCAGAATGCCCGCTTACTGGAGCTATGACGGGATTCATGAACGCCCACAGCGAGTACTCTGTCGTGCTGCCATGCGACACACCATTTATCTCAAGGGAGGTTATAGACCTTTTGTTCGACGTGGCGATTAATGTTGATGCAGCCATCCCAAGATGGCCAAATGACTATATAGAGCCGCTGCACGCAGTCTATAGGACGAGAACCGCATTTGAAGCTTCGAGAAAAGCTCTTGAAAGAGGCGAAAAAAGGATGCTGTCAATGATATCTATGCTTAAAAGTGTCCGCTATCTATCGACAATAGTTATTCAAGAGATAGATCCAAAAATGCTGACCTTCTTCAACATTAATACGCCCTTGGATTTAAGGAAGGCTGAAGCTATAATTAGGAATAGAAGTTTCCTTTCAGATGAATAGATCCTTTTCTCTCAATCTTATCAGCTCTCGCGCAGTTGCATCTTCAGACTTTTCATATGGATAGCCCCTAATTATGGCTACGGGTATGCCCTCATCAGCCTGCCCTATTACAAGCTCGGCTGCGGAAGATAGTTCATCCGCTATGGCCGTCTGTTTAACCTTAAGAGTATACCCGAATAAATCCTTTTCACCCCTTCTATCTCTGATTGGCTTAATTCCAGACACACCGATCGCTACATTTATTTCGCCATTACGTAGCGGCCTACCATGAGTATCGGATATCAGAACTGCGACATCTTTCCCTGAGACCTCCCTAATCCTCTGCCTAATTCTTCTGGCAGATAGATCTGGATCTTCCGGCAGTAATGCCACATTCCTTTCTCCCGGAACATTAGATTTATCTACGCCGGCGTTTGCGCATATAAAACCGTGCTTTGTTTCAGAAATTATGTGCCCGTCACCCATTCGGACAATAGATTTAGATTCTCTTAAGACGACTTCAACTAAAGCCGGATCCCTATTGAATTCCTTAGCTATTGTTTTAGCAAACTCTGAGGGGATGATATCATCGAGGCACACAACTCTGCCCTCGGCCCTTGAGACGACTACATGGGTTACAACAACTATGTCGCCATCTTCGATAGGTGTTCCCTGCCTAGCAGCAGCTTCACATATCAGCAGGCCTAAATCGTCTCCGCTCTTAATTATAGGTAACCCTGTTACTGGAATTATTTGGATTATGCGCATAAGATAATATCGTGTCTATAAGTATATAAAGGATTACGATTGAAAAGAGTTAAATTCTCCAAATCGCTTTATCTCTGTGGTAATCTTGGAGGCCTAATATTATGCCATGTACTGTTGTTGTTTGCGGCTTTTTTGGCGATACTGGAAAGGGCAAAATTATATCGTATTTAGCGCTTAAGGATAAGATAAGTGTCGCCGCTAGGGCTGGGGTTGGCCCAAATGCTGGACATACTGTAGTTTATGGCGGAAAGGTTTATAGGCTCCGCATGCTTCCAAGCGCCTTCGTATATGAGAAGTGCCGTTTGCTGATAGGGCCGGGTGTACTAATTGACCCAAACATTTTCCTAGAGGAGGTTAAGCAAACTAATGTTGAGGGCAGGGTGGGTCTCGACCCACAGTGCGCAATAATTGAGCCTAAACATATAGAGGCTGATAGAGGCGGGCATCTGGCATCTGAGATAGGAACCACTGGAACTGGAACGGGCCCCTGTAACGCTGACAGAGTGCTAAGGAGAGCTAAGATCGCTAGGGACATACCTGAACTACAAAGATTCTTAGTGGATGTGCCCCTTGAGGTTAACACGGCAATCGATAGTGGGGAGAATGTTTTGATAGAAGGTACCCAAGGAACATTTTTATCTCTGTGGCATGGAACATACCCCTATGTGACATCTAAAGATGTAACTGCTTCGGCTGCATGCTCAGATGTTGGGGTTGGACCTAAGAAGGTTAATGAGGTTATAGTCGTCTTTAAAGCATTTGTTACAAGGGTTGGAGCCGGACCCTTACCTGGCGAGATACCTTGGGAGGAGGCTGAGAGGAGAGGTTGGGCTGAGGTTGCAACGGTGACCGGCAGAAGGAGAAGGGCGGCACCATTCAATTTCGACCTTGCTAAGAGGGCTGTCATGCTTAATAGTGCTACGCAAGCTGCGGTGACAAAGATTGATGTGTTATTTCCAGAGTGTAAAGGTGCGAGATCCTTTAGCGACCTATCAGCCGAGGCAAAGGAGTTTATTAGAAGAATAGAGCATGAGATAAAAGTTCCCGTAACGCTCATAGGAACTGGACCAGAGGCATTAGATGTCGTGGACAGAAGATTCGAGTAGAAGGTTCTTTCATGGCCACATCCCCTATTTATCTTTTTAGGAGCTTAATGCACCCACTCATGACAAGCATAAAGTTCTCTCAAAAAGTTTTTAAACTTCCTCTATATAGCATGCTTGAATATAATTTGATTCATTAGCGAGAAAGGAAGTGAGCACTACGTTTAATCTGGTCGTTGCTGAGGATACTGTCCGCATACCACCTGAAAAGTTTAATGAACCACTTGAGAAGGTTGCGTTAGAGCAGCTTAAAATGAAGTATGTTGGCACAATTGACGAAGAGCTAGGATACCTTATAGCGGTTATAGATGTTAAGGTTTCACCAATTGGAAAAATAATTCCCGGTGACGCTGCAACCCATCATAAGGTGACATTTTCACTCCTAACCTTCCTACCTAAAGTCCAAGAAATAGTGGAGGGAGAAGTCGTTGAGGTTGCGGACTTTGGAGCATTTGTAAGAATTGGTCCTGTTGACGCTCTACTTCATATTTCCCAAATTATGGATGACTTCATAACTTATGATGAGAAGCAGGGAGTTTTAATGGGTAAGGAGACTAAGCGAAAGATAACCGTTGGCGACAGGGTTAGGGTAAGGATAACGGCCGTGTCAATAGGTAAGGGAGCCGGGTTCGGCAAGATTGGTGTTACGGCTCGGCAGCCGTTTCTAGGCAAGATTGAGTGGATTAACGAAGATTTAGAGAAGATGAAGAGCGAGGAAAGGGGCAAGGAGAAGGAAGCAAAATCTTAGTGGTGTTTGGAAATGGTTGAGAGGGCATGTAGAAGATGCCATTATATAACTGAAGAGAAGATTTGTCCGAATTGCAGGTCAACGGACCTAAGCGAAGATTTTAGTGGAATAGTAATAATATTTGACCCGGAGAGATCCGCTGTAGCTAAATTAATGAAAATTGAGAAGAAAGGTTACTATGCTATTAAAGTGAGGTGAAAATGGACACATTACTCCTTCCGCAGGAACTTAGAATTGAATTGAAAAGTCCCCTCGGGCTTCTGATTCGTGGTCCAGCAGATGTCACCATGAGCAGATTAAGGAATATTATAAGCTCGGTTAAACCGAAGAAGGTTATTTCTGTTGGAGACATAGTTTCAAGGAATATGCTTGAAAACGGGCTTAAAATAGATATTTTTATAGTGGACAACAAGTCCATGCGCAAACCAATAGAGCCTCTATACTCTAAAGCAGATAAAGTTCTCCCCCTCATCAATCCCGCTGGCACAATAGCTAGGGATGCTTGGCGGGTTATTGGCGATGCCATGAATAGCGATGGATTAGTTGAAATTTTAGTTGATGGGGAAGAGGATCTCCTAACAATTGTTGCCGTTCTCTTAGCACCGGAGAATTCGCTTGTCATTTATGGTCAGCCAGAAGAAGGGATAGTTGTGATCAAAGTTGATGAAGGGTCGAAGAGAAAAATGCTTGAGATATTGAATAGGATGAGGCGGAAACCAGAAAACTAAATTAGGAGTTTTAATTTAAAGTAAGGCTCATGGAGCGGAGCCATTTGAAGATTAAGGTTTTGAAGAATCGGCGCGACGAGATACTTAAAAGAAATGAGATAATCTTTACTGTGCACCATGATAATTCGCCCACACCCTCACGTGTGGAGGTTAGGAGAGAGATAGCTAGCATGTTTAAAGTTGATATTGAGAGAGTTTATATCAGGAGGATGGAGGGGGTAACAGGGACAAATATGACCATTGGCGAGGCCCATATCTACGACTCCCCCGAGTATGCTAAGGCAATAGAACCAAAACACATAATACTTAGACACTCACCCTTAAGTAAAGAGAAGGAGTGAGATTAAATGTCTAAGAAGGAGAAAAAGGGAAAGTTCATCTCCTCATACTATAAGATTGAGAATGGAAAGATTAAAAGAGTGCTTCCATTCTGTGATAGATGTGGTCCAGGCTTCTTTATGGCCGATCACGGAAACCGCTATGCCTGTGGCCATTGCGGCTTCACGAAGTATAAGGCTTCTAGAGCATCTAGCAGGACAAATAATAGGAAGGCTACTCCTCCTGACGAACTGAGCTGATTAAAAGAAATAGCTGTATACCGGCGGCGACCGATAAAAGGACTGTTATAAGAAGGATTACCGCAAAGATGGATTCTTGTCCAGCACATCCGTATATTTGTGGAGTTATCACTAGCCAAATATATGCTATTAAAATTAGAATGCAGATCAAAGAAATTAAGTAGAATATATTTATCTTTCTACCAGCCATGTTTTTCTCCTCAAATATCTTTAATTTAACTTATGCTATTTAATTGTTTGATTTTTCCGAAAAAATTATCATTCTCTATGACTTATTCCGATATGGTTGAATTGGGGGGTCTACTATCCTGTCCCTTAGAAAGATTGGGGTCGTTGCGGATACTCACGATAGACTTCATCTAATAGACGAGGCTGTAAGTGTGCTGAATAATGAGGGGGTAGACCTGGTGCTTCATGCGGGGGACTATGTCTCACCATTCTCCATACTACGCTTTAAGCCTTTAAAGGCTAAGCTTGTTGGGGTCTTTGGCAATAATGATGGTGATCAGAATCTTTTAAGGAGAAGATTTGAGGAGATAGGTGCGGAGATTCATGGAAGATTTGCCGAGGTAAATGCGGGCAATAAAAAGATAGCGCTAATCCATGGAGAAGATGAAAGGCTACTTAAGGCTCTAATAAACTCAAACTACTATGATGTTGTCATTTATGGGCATACGCATAAGGCTGAGATAGCTAATGTTGGAAAAACCCTTACTATTAATCCAGGAGAGGCTTGCGGCTATCTTTCCGGGCATGCAACAATAGCCATATTAGACGTGGAGATAATGAAAGCTGAGATCGTGGATCTCAAGGTATCTTGTTGTTAAGCCAGATAGCCTGAAAACAAACATTTTTACTTACAAATACTACTTTTCCGCTTAAACTCCTCAATTTGTGACTTTAGGCCCTCCCATCCACCCTCAGCCTTCCATGCTAGAATCATAAAAGCCATTTTTGAATCCATTCTATCCCAAGGCTCCCCGGTGACCTCCCTAACTAGGTATTTAGCGGCGTTTAAAACCTCCCAGTTCATTTTAGAGTCGGCATCATCGGCAATGTGGCATATTAATGCCTCAATTGTTTTAGGCGATATTGGACCCGCCTGCCCATGGCTAGCTGCTACAATATGAATTAAGCTGAGCGGGAAATTTCTCTTTAGCATTTCCGAAACCAGTAGGGTTAAGTGGTCTAGGCGCTCGCCTAGGGGCGAATTTCTATATGATCCGCCATCCTTTTCATAATATGTAAGGGGCTTTAATATATCGTGTAGTACAACTCCCCCTATGACCAGGTCTCTGTCAACTCTCCCTCCATAGATCCTCTCAACTGAATCGCAGAGTGCCAGCGCAATATTTATGGTTGAAAGTATATGCTCTATTAATCCTCCTGGATAACTGTGGTGATGCGATCTGCTTGCTGGAGCCTCAGCTAGCGGTAGCCCAGAATATCGTTCGCCGTTAATCTCAACTGATAGGTCGCTTAAGAAAGCCAGTATCTTCTTTCTTAAAGACTCATCTCTAATCCTATTTATAATCCTCCTTATCCTAGGATCTAACTTACTTTTCACCTCGCAGCCCCCAGAAAATTACTTACATTATGATCATCTTATTATATTCCTTTTAACCCTCTGAGCTGCCATATGCGCCTCACGGAGCGGTTCAGGAACCCTATAATTTCTTGTGCACTCTAAGACAACCTTTATTGCCGTCTCTAAGGAAATTTTATGCCCAACATTAACGTAGATCGGTTTCGCTCCTGGTTTTGTAAATACGGCTCCGCCTATAACCTCCCCCTCGTAAACTATAGGTTTCCAGAAGGATCCTTCAGTCTCCATGATCTTCCCACAGAGAAGATTTTTTGCGACACCTATAGTACAAATATCTAATATAACCCCCAGGTGGCTTGCGAATCCAAAGTGGTATGGGTGGGCGAATCCCTGCCCATCAACTAAAAATATGTCAGGTTTAATAGTTAGCTTCCTTATTGCCAGGACAGCTGCTGGAATTTCTCTGAAGGATAATAGTGTCGGTATATAGGGGAACCGAGTTTCCGTTATGGCAGTCTTTATCTCCACGGGCTCTAGTGAAGTGTAATCAAAAACAGCCACGGCTCCAATGGATAGTCTATTTGAGTATGCGACGTCAACCCCAGCAACGTACTTAATCGGCGTATTGAAATAATCCCGGGCAATGACTTTTCTTGAGAGAAGCATCTGTAATCTTCTAGCTTTCTCCACTGAGAAGCCTAATTCTCTCAGGCGGTCTTGATAGGCTATTGAAATATCATCCTTCACGGTTCATCATTCTCTCCAAAAATTTCTGGAACTCTTTCATTGTACTATTAAGTGCCATTCTCCTAACCTCTACTGTGACATCGCCTCTCGTTACCTCAATAATTCTCCTAGCGACGTCGCATTTCCTTCTGAGACCTGAAATTAAGACCATTAGATCATCGCAGCCTATCAGCTCACTATATATCGTCTCCATAATGTCTAGGCATTTCTCAGCTTCTTTAATGTCTCCTCGCCTTATTGAGTCTAGTGATCTACGCCTAAGTTCACCTATAACATCCGCTAATCCCAATATATAAAGTTCTCCTGGAACCCCTATCTCTTTAGGTTGAATGAATGATCCATCCCTGATGATCTTCAGGAATATTTGCGCCTCGGAATATTCTTCGAGCGCCGGATCTATAAGCCCGCCATAAAGGAGATCCGGATACCCTGTTAAGAGTTCCCTTATTCTATTAAGATTTAAGTTTGCCTCTTTTAGGAAGTATTCCGCCTCATTAGTCATACCTTTATGCGCCAGGAAGATCGCTTGCTTAGACAACCTGGTTACCTTTCTTGCAATCGTTTGAATCTCTTGACGCACCTCATCCTTCTTTAGGCAGTCATCCCTTATGCTGTTAAGGATCTCTTTAAGCTGTGCAATATCCATATATTTACGCTCCTGAGGAGCGCAACCTCAACATAATATCCTAAGCATCCACATTCTTAAAAGGAATAATAATTTAAGCAGAGAATGTTTTTTATTTTTAGAGATGAAAATCTATGGTATTTGGAAGGCTCTTTAGGAGGAAAAAGAAGAGAGAGGGGCTGCAAATACCCAGAAGCTATTATCTTAAAGTTAAACCAGTCAGAAACCCTGCTTTAAAGTGGGAGAAGGATAAGAAGACGAAGGAAATAAAAATAATTGTTCCTCTGAGACCGCCTCCTCAAGATCGGAACGAATCAAAGAAAGGATTATTAGATAGACTCTTTCCGCCTGAGCCTAGAGAAAGAATAATCCGCCTTGATAAAATTGGGTCGATTGTCTGGGAGTTATGTGATGGGGAAAGAACTATAGGTGACATAGCTGGCTACTTAGTTGAAAAATATAAGGTTCTTCCAGAGGAGGCCGAGCTCTCATTAACCACGTACTTCAATCAGCTCGCAAGTAGAGGGTTAGTAGGCTTTATGGTTCCCGAAGAAGTAAAAAAGTATCTAGAGGCTGAAAAGCAAAAACCATAAAATAGTAGTATTAAGAACTATTAGCATCTCATCCTGCAGATGGAGGTGTCTCCTATGCCAATATTTAGCGCTAGTCAGCTAATAGATGTCGGAACGAAAATATTTTTGGCCGCAGGAGCACCCTTGGAGGAGGCACGTTTAGTCTCAGAGTTTCTCGTTAAAGCTAATTTGGCTGGCCACGACTCCCACGGCATTATACGGGTAATACAGTACGTGAATGATATTGAGAAGGGAATTATAAAGCCGGGGGCTAATATTGAGATCGTTAATGAAACGCCCTCTACAGCTATCTTAAATGGTAATTGGGGCTTCGGGCAAGTTGTTGCGAAGAGAGCTATGGATCTGGCGATAGAGAAAGCTAAGGGGAATGCCATAAGCGTTGTTTGCGTCTACAACTGCAACCATATTGGTAGGCTAGCCGACTATGCGGTAATGGCCTCTGAGAATGACATGATAGGCGTGGTTATGGCTAACTCAACTAAGATAGTTGCGCCATTTGGCGGTAGGGAAAGGATGCTTTCAACAGGGCCTATATGCTTCGCCTTCCCATCATATTTGGAGTTTCCACTTGTCATAGATATAGCCACAAGCGTCGTTGCTGAGGGAAAGGTTAGAGTTGCCCTTCATAAGGGTGAAAAGATACCTCTTGGGTGGATAATTGATAAGGATGGCAATCCAAGCAGTAATCCAAAAGATCTCTATGATGGTGGAGCAATATTGCCTCTAGGCGGAGACGAGCATGGGCATAAGGGATTTGGATTAGGATTAGCTATTGAAATTCTAAGCGGCATATTGACTGGCGCTGGATGCGCATATGAGGAGACCAAGAGGGGAAATGGGGTCTTCATCGAGGTCATAAATGTTGAAAGGTTTATGCCGGTTGAGGAGTTTAAGAGGAGAGTTGGCGACTTAGTAAAGGTCATTAAAGGCTCTAAGACTAGGCCTGGCTTCAAAGAGATACTCATACCTGGGGAGCCGGAGTATTTGACTGAGAAGGTTAGGCTTAGAGATGGCATTTATGTGCCTGAGAAGACCTGGGAGGAGATAGTGAATCTTGCAAAAAAGCTTGGGTTAAGCCAGATCCCATAGGAATTATTGTTAATTATCTTTTAAGTTTGCTCGGTATCGGCTGCCCCACATCCATGTAAGCCATCTCCTCAAGCTTTGTCGCTCTTAATCCGCATATGCCCGGTATTAAGTTCTCCTCCTTACCTAATATTGTCCTTATGAAGTTTACATCTGGATTTGGGCTGGGCCTTGGGAGCATTCCTCTGTCAATCTTTGTTATGTTTGATTGCGAGTCCTCAACATAGACCGATCCATCAACTATATGTATTGCCCCCTTAGAGCACCAGACTCTGACTTCATCGGTTACGCCGGTATGCGGTCTTGTATGTCCTCCAGATATAGCTATTGATGCCAACGCGCCATTTGATAATTCAACCGCCAGGACAGCGTATATATCAGCTGGCAGTCCAGCCCTATCCATAAGCGCCTTGACCCTTACGGGCTCTAGATCTGTAATCCATAGGATTGCATCTATAAGGTGGGTTCCGGATGCTTTAATCTGACCTCCGCCAGACATTTTTGGGTCTAGGTAAAATCTGCCAGCTGCTACGAGATTCTGTACTAGCCAGCCGACTATAATGTGTGGTTCGCCTAGCTCTCCACTTAAAATCTTTTTTCTGGCATAATAGTATTCGGGTTGGCAGTGTCTCTGATATCCAACAGTGAGGACAAGTTTTCGACTTGCCGCTTCCTTCACCATCTCCTCAGCCTCTTTAACTGAGACGGCCATGGGCTTCTCAACAAGAACATGTAGGTTTCGTCTAAAGGCCTTAATTGTTTGCTCATAATGTAGGGCGTGTGGCGTACATATAATTACTGCGTTGAGGTCCGATTCTTCAAGCATATCGTCGTAGTCTTCGAAGATGTTGTCTGGGCCTAATGGCTTAGGAGCGATGTTCCTGTAGATGTTCACATATTCGGCTAGCTTTTCAGCCCTCTGCCGATCTATATCGCATAGTGCGGATATATGGGCTTCATCCTTACCTAGCAGGCTAAGCCGCCTAACATGCTCCCAGCTAATGCTACCGCAGCCAACTATGCCAACTTTAATGGGTGCAGACATTGGAAACACCAATTTAATATTGTTAATTTTTATTTTTTCCTTTTAGGCGATTTATACTGGTCTAGCCCTCCCTTAGCCGATAGTTTCCTGGAGCCGCATTCATAGATCTGACGTCTTAAACTTTTATTAGTGGTTCAATCTTCTCTTTAATGCTCTCCGGTTTCATCTTAATCTTTCCGACGTTAAATATTCTCCAGATCTCTACGTGCTCAGTTGCACATGATGGTTTAACAGTTTCAAGTGGGCCGAGCGTTTCGAGCTCAAGCATATTTGGGTTTGTGTAGACTTCAACGCTGCAGCCAAAGTCCGGATATTCAGCTTCACTGCAATATCGGAATTGCTTAAGGAACAGGAACCCTTCAACCCAGTAGGCGGCCCAGCTTGGATTGGCATTTGCGCCGATCTTAAGTGGCCCACCAGCTTTAGGATCTTGCTTGACAAAGATGTACTCGCTTGTCATCTTAAGCCTCTTATCAGCCATGTCTGTGTATGGCCATATTGAGATTCGTCTATCTGGCAATAGTCCTTCAGCATCAATCTTCATGGGCCTAATTGGTATTATTGCGAAACCGTTCTTCCGCATCACTGAGAGGGCCCAGCACGCTAGCTTAATCGGCCACCGGCCAATATTTCTAATCCTATGAGTGAGTTGAATGCCCCCGTCCGAGCTCGCCTTCACTATTATCTCTTTCTGTATGGAGTTTTTCTCTTCAGGGTTCCCATAGATTGTTAGGGTGTCTGCGTCGGTCTCTATTTTCACTGGTTGATTGTCTAGTGAGTATGAGCGTGGCTTAGCTTCTGGGGCAGCCCATAACCTGTGGCCGCCATAGATTCTCCAGAACCCTTCAGGCGTCTCCACACCCGCATCCGGAAGGATGCCGAAGAGATTTAATTCTGGCTTCTTAGCGCTTGCAAGATAAAGTATTCTTGGACCTATGTCGCAGGCAGCTCCAATAAGCACATCGCCTATCGATGCTATCTTAACTTTAAAGCCATCAATAATTTTCTCTTCAACTATCAATGCCATCTACTCCTAGACTCATATAGCCGTAAAGCTCTCAACTCTCTCTTTATTAAGCCTTTTCACGATCTCGATCACCAGCTTAACAGCGTTCTCAACGTCCTCCATGTTCACCAGGCCCACATGGCTGTGTATGTGCCTCGTTGGCACACCTATAACTACGCTTGGGCATCCGGCTCTACTGATGTGAATTCTGCCAGCATCGGTTCCACCCCTAGCTATCTGAGATAATTGTAATGGTATTCCAGCTTCCTTAGCCACTTTAATAACAAATTCCTTTAGGGGTTGATTTGGAATCATACTGCTATCATATGTGCATAGCGTTGGACCCTTACCCATCTTTGTTGGAGCCTCGTTAGGCTTTATCCCCGGAACATCTCCAGCAATATCAACTTCTATGACCAATGCAACGTCGGGGTCTACTATGTGGGCTACTGTCTGTGCACCCCTAGCTCCAACCTCCTCCTGAACCGTTGCCGCGCCATAAATAGTATTTGGATGGCTTATCTTATTTTCCCTTATCCTTCGGATGGCCTCCATCATAACAAATGCGCCTATCCTATCATCGAATGCCTTTCCCATCGCAACCTTACCGTTATTGATTAACATGAATGGTGACCATGGAACAACTGGGTCGCCGATCTTTACCCCAGCCTCAACGGCTTCTTTGCCAGAGGTTACACCTATATCAATATACATGTTTCTTCTGTCAACCGGTTTCTGCCTCTCCTCATCGGTTAATAGATGTGGGGGCTTAGCCGCTATAACGCCATATAAATCTCCCTTCTCAGTTCTAACCACAACCCTCTGTGATAGAAGTACCTGATCCCACCACCCTCCGAGTGGGTTGAATGATAGGAAGCCAGTACTCTCATCTATACCTGAGACGACAAATCCAACTTCATCGATATGTGCAGCCAGAAGGACATGCGGCCGCTCACATTCCCCTCTACAGACAAACACTACTGAGCCAAGCTTATCAGTTAATATTTCGTCTGAGAATGACTTCATATATTCCTTTATTATTCTAGCAGTTTCCCTCTCAAACCCTGATGGACCAAATGATTCAACCATTCTCTTTAAGACTTCTATGGACTTTTCATCAAACAATTTACCGCACCACCAAAGTGATCTACACCTTTGAATATTTATCAATGAAGTTCTTAATCCTTTCCATAGCCTCCACGATCGTTTCGAAGCTCGTAGCATAAGATATCCTGATATGGCCCTCACCACATGATCCAAAGGCGCTTCCAGGCGTGGTGGATACACCCTCCTCCTCAAGAAGTCTCATGCTAATCTCAAAGCTCGGCATATTAAGGTTTAGGAGCCTGGGGAAGACGTAAAAGGCGCCCTTCGGCATGGGGCACTTCACGCCGGGTATTTCGTTAAGGGCCTTCACAATATATTTCCTCCTCCGATCGAATTCTTCAATCATCCTCTTGACGCATTCTTGCGGCCCTTTAAGGGCGGCTATCCCAGCCTTCTGTATGAAACTTGCTGGGCATGTTGTTGTCGCCTGCTGAATTCTATTCATTGCATCTATTATAATTTCGTTTGCGACAGCATAGCCGAGCCTCCAGCCAGTCATAGCATAGGTTTTGCTAAAGCCATTTATGAGGATCACATTCTCCTTAACCTCATCAAAGCTCGCCATACTCTTAGTCTTAAATCCGTTGTAAATTATCTCATCGTAGACTTCATCCGAAAGAATAAGCAGATTGTGATCCGACGCCATATCCGCTATGACTTTAAGCTCATCTATGCTCAGGGCTCCGCCCGTCGGGTTATTTGGAGAGTTAACAATAATCATCTTTGTCTTATCACTTATGCTCCGTTTAAGAGCCTCCTCATCTAGACTGTACGAATCCCCGCATGGAACTTCAATAACCTTTGCACCTGCAGCCTCAACGCATGTGAAATGGGTAGGCCAAGTTGGCGTTAAGACAAGAACCTCGTCGCCCGGATCTAGGGTAGCCATGCATGCGCAGTATATTGCATGCTTAGCTCCCGGAGTTACGATAATTTCCTTCTCTGGGTTAACGTCAACCCCTTTTCTATCCTTCAAATACTCCGCGATGGCTCTTCTAAGCTCAATTATGCCAAGGCTTGAAGTATAGTGGGTGAAGCCGCTCATTAGAGCATCTATCGCAGCCCTCTTTATGTGTTCCGGCGTATCGAAGTCTGGTTCGCCGACATCTAGATTATACAGTTTCCTCCCGCTTCTCGCCAGCTCCCTAGCCTTCTCAGCCATAGCTATAGTGCCGGACGGCTTGATAATATTCATCCTATCCGCCAGCTTCATGATTCATTCCCCATAAAATGGGACCTAAAGTCTAATTCACTACGGAAAATTTATCCTTTTTCGATCACCGGTGGAGGCAGCCTCTTATGCATGCTCCTCAAAAATCTACGCTGTATATCGCTGACAATTTCAGGTTGAATGTTAAGTATCTTGCTGATTGCATCCACTGGGAGATTCTTCTCAAATAATCCGACTAGTATTGGATCTATTATCGAGTAATCTACAGGGACCTCATCCAATAGCTTATGTCCTGGGTACAGCTGTGGGCTGCTAGGCTTCTTCACAATTCTCTCCGGCAAACCTATATATGCTGCCAGCTCCCTGACCTGCGTCTTATAGAGGTGCCGTATGGGAAAGAAGTCGGCTGCGCCATCACCATACTTAGTGAAGTAACCTATTAAATATTCACTCCTATCGCTTGTCCCAACCACAAGATAATTGTAAAGGTTTGCATAGAAGTACAATATTACCATTCTAACTCTAGCGCGCACATTAGCCAGCGGAAGTTTGTTCTTCGGATCATTAGGATTTACGCCTAATGTTTTCACAATAGCCTCACATATATCGTCAATATTAATTAAAATCGACCTTATGCCAAGTATCCTAGATAATTCTAATGCATCCTCAAGATCCTCTCTGGGAGTAAAGCTCGTAGGCATTATTATGCCCAGAACCCTACTATTACCCAAGGCTCGGACACAGAGGGCTGCGGCTAAACTGCTATCTATGCCGCCGCTTAAGCCTAAAACAACGCCTGCTGCCCCCGCCTTCTCAACCTCACCCCTTATAAAGCCAACTATTTCACAAATTGTTTTCTCAAAGTCTATTTTAGGCACCTCAATAATATTGACGCACATTATTCATCAAACCTTCCCAAGCCCCATCTCTTTCCTCTCAAAGGTTATTTAAAGCCGGGCAGGTATTTAGCCTCAGCCCTAAACATCTCATCAACCATCCGCTCGATCTCATCTATCGTTAGTATCGCGCTCGTCAGCGGGTCAAGGAGAATAGCTTGAAAAGCCAAGGTCTTATCCTTCTCAACCGCCGCTTTAACAGCCAGCTCCTGAACGTTGATATTCGTTCTATTTAGTGCTGCGCATTGGGGTGGAAGATTACCCACATAACATGGATGTATGCCATTTTTGTCAACCAGGCATGGAACCTCAACGCAACATCCATGGGGCAAGTTTGTTATAAGCCAATTGTTTCTAACGTTGCCATTTATCCTCCTCGGAATCCCTGTTTCAATGGAGTGAATTATGTATGAGCAGTATTCTTGACTCCTGTTTAAGGGGAACTTATATCCCTCCGCAAGAAGCCTTCTCAGCTCCTCATCTTGCAATGCCCTCCTCTTCTCCATGGCATCTAATCTTTCTAAGGGATTAGCTAGCTTGAATCTTTTGAAGAGTTCGGGCCTCTTCCTGAAGTAGGGAACGTACTCTGACATATGTTGACTGGACTCGGTGTTAAAGTATCCAAATGCCCTAAAGATCTCAACCCTAACAATGTCAGCTCCAGCCCAATGAGCGTCATCCCTCATATAGACACTTGGATCCTTAAATTTCTCTCTAAGCATAGGATACGCATCTATTCCACGCCATTTAAGCTCTAGAAACCACGCCATATGATTTATGCCAGCAACCCAATAGGAGAGCTCCTCAACTGGAACGCCAAGATAGCGTGCCAGCTCAGCAGCAGTTCCCTGAACGCTATGGCATAGACCAACGCTCTTTATACGTGTGTAATCGTTTATAGCCCAACATATTATAGCCATCGGATTTGTGTAGTTTATGAGTAGGGCGTCTGGACATAAGTTTTCCATGTCATAGCATATATCTAAGATCACTGGAACATGCCGTAAACCATAAAAAACTCCTCCAGGGCCAATAGTGTCTCCAATTCCTTGGATGACGCCATACTTTGCTGGGATCTCAAGATCAAGCCTATATGCCTCAAAGCCTCCAACTCTAATGGAGACTATTACATAATCGGCGCCCTCGAGCGCAGCTCTCCTGTCAGTTGTAGACTCAACTTTAGTCTTAAAATTATATTGTTCAATAAGTCTCTTGGTGAAAGCGGTTATGAGGTCGAGCCTATCCTTGTCTATATCCATCAATGCTATAGTGCTCTCCCTAAGCTCCGGATAGGATAATATGTCGGTTATGAGCCTCCTAGAAAACACATGGCTCCCGGCGCCAATAATAGTAATTTTAACCATTTAACACCCTCACTTAAGAGCCTTCACAGTTCTTACATAAAAGACGCCTTCTTATTTGCGTTACTCGTCAAGAACTAAACTTCTTAAAATTAATTAATGCCCTCCCACCATAATAATATTTAACTTAGATAAGTGTTGAGATGACGCCATTTATGAAGAGTCTTAAAAGCGTCATGTCCGTAACTTTAAGGTCTAGGTTTATAATATTTGAGGTTGTCAGGAGAATTATGCAATTCTTCTTTTTGATATTCCTTAATTCAGCCATATTTGGCTTGTCAGCTATCCCGCTAGTGCTGCCAATACTGCTACCCTCCGGTTTACCTTACAGGATAGCTGGCGAAGCCTTAAGCGCCATTCAGAAGATGATATATGACTCCGTATTTCCACTGTTACCCTTAGCATCAATAATCTTATTCAGCGTCTTAACTGGCAGAGCTTTATGTGGATGGGTATGTCCAATGGGCTTAATCCAAGACATTCTTGCAGCCGGCGAGACTAGAAAATTTGTGATATCACCCAAGACGCATAAAAGTCTCATAGGACTAAAGTACTTCATTTTAGGTTTAATCTTGCTGATAAGTGTCTCACTGTCTCTGGCGCAGCTCAGCGTAGCCGGAAGGGTCTATAGGGAGATGCTGGGCTTATTTGCGCAAGCACCATTTAATGTTCTAAGCCCCTCGGACACGCTTTTTGCAGCCCTTCCCAGATTGCTCTCCGCAATATTGATCTCTATAAGTCTCGGATTCGAATATCTAACTATAACGCCGCTGCTAATCATTAGATTAGTGATACTAATCGCTATACTATTTTTGGCGGTGCGGATCCCAAGAGCTTGGTGCAGATATGTGTGCCCTCAAGGAGCTTTCTCAGCGCTTATAAGCCGATTTAGCCTGCTTGGCCTAAGAAGAGATATTGTACGATGTAGGAAGGTTGGCTGCCGCATGTGTGAGGAGAAGTGTCCGATGAATGTGCCAATATTAAAGCTGTCTGCGGAGAAGATAACTGATCCAGAATGCATATATTGTCTCAGATGCATTGCAGCATGTCCAGTCAAAGCCATAAAACCAAAGTTTCCATAAAAAGGAAATTGCTAAATGTGGTACCTAATACTGACCTAGAGAACCATCTCTCCTAGCGGCGTCATATCCAATTTTGAAGACGTATAGCGATATGGGCGCCATCACAGCTATAAAGATTATTAGGCTTATTACGTTGGAGAGAATTGCGGGTGACGTTAAATCCTTCCCTGACTGGAGGCACAGCCTTATCCCGTCTAGAGAGTAGGTTAATGGGAAAGCCTTACCAACCCATTCGAGGTACCATGGCAGGAGTTTAAGCGGATAGAATACCCCTGAAACCAGCTGACTAAGCCATGAGAAAGCCCATGTTACGGGACTACCCTGCTTAACCTTCATTATTACGCCGGCGCTAAGTATGCCAATGCACATGTGGCTTGCAATCAACAGTATAGTTAATATTATTGTGGTTAGGATTGAGAGCGGGGTCGTATAGAATTCTGCGCCCAGAAGTATGCCAACTAACAATGAGATCAGTAGTAGCGTTGATGATACTATGAATGAGAAGCAGACTTCCCCTAGTAGAAAGATCTTAAAGTCTGTTGCAGTCGATAATATTGTCTCTATAGTGCCATTCCACTGCTCCTCACGTATGCTCTCATTTATGCTCTGAACAGCAAAATGCACGTATTGCTGGAAGGCTATACCTATAAGCGCAAAGGTAAAGTAGCCGCCGACTACATAGCCCGCCTCCTGAACCTGCTGTGGCGTCGTGATTAAGGAGAAGAGATAGTATGTTACGACAAATAGAACTATGCCCGACAGCTCTAGGAGAAGCCAAAATTTATACGTCCACCAAATCTTAAAGTCCCTGAGCACAAATGAGAGGACAATTTGATGTATCGGTGTCCTCCTTCTTGGAACATCCTCAGAGATTATTTCAATAAGCCTCTTTACATCCACGCCCATAAACCTCCAGCCTAATATGTCGCTACGGTTCCCTCATACCTTATTCTGTCAACGCCCCACCTAAAGACTCTCAAACCTATTGGTATAAACACAGCGCTATATGCTAATAGAATAGCAACATCCTGCAATACTGCCGGTGAAAGAATCGTCGCCCCATTCAGCAGGATTCTACGGGCAGCGTCTAGAGCGTGAGTGTATGGCATAAGCATAGCTACTAAATAGAGCCCGGGAAAGGCTTCAAAGTACTTCAGCGGGAATAGAACTCCTCCCAGAAACTCTGTCACGCTTGCGAAGAGGAATGTGAGCGGATCCCCCTTCTTGTATACTAGGATTAAGCCAGCCGCCATTATGCCTATGCCGGAGTAGCTTAATACCATTAATAGGATCACTGCCACAAATGATAATACTGTCTCCAAGCTTATTACTAGCGGGGCCTTCAGGACACATACTCCAACTATTAGTGCGCCAAGCATGAAGTATCCACTAACCAGAAACCCTCTAATCGACTGCCCAATAATATAGGACCTCATGCTTATGGGCGAGGCGATTATGGGCTCTAATGTCCCTTCATGCACTTCATGCTGTAAGGCATGGCTAAGCCTACTAATGCACATCCATAAGTAATTTGCTGTCGCAACCCCAACTAGGGCAAAGGATAACCAGTCAACCTCCCCATACCCAGCTAAGGCTATCCTCCTAGAGTCTACCTGTAAGCCCATGAAAGAGTACATGGCGACCGAGGCTACGGTGCTTATGGTCTCCAATATAACCCAAGTCCTATATGAGAGGAATATTTTAAAGTTGGCCCAAAAGATAGCCCAAACATGCCTAACCTCAGAGGGGATGCGTTGACAATCTTCCCTGAAGAGATCAATCAGATCCTCAACCCTCAAGCAGACCCCTCCTTAGCCAACTTGACAAATATATCCTCAAGCGTAGGCTCAGACCTGCGGACGGAGGAGATCTTCACGCCTAGAGAATGCAGCTTGCTAACCACGGCGGGTATAGCCTCATACTCGTCGTCAACTTGCAGGCGTATTGTCGCGTTAAATGGGCTATTCTTCGCCTCAACTACACTTCTAACTACTGAAAGCTTAGATAAGCTCTCGACAATCTTGTGTAGATCATTAGTTTCTCTAATGTCGACTTCTATGGCGTGTACGTCTCTGAGCATCTCCCTTAAAACTGAGGGTGGGGCATCCACTATTATCCGCCCGCTCCGCATTATAGCTATTCGCTCGCAGAGCTGTTCAACCTCAAACATGTTATGGCTCGTGAAGATAATAGTTTTCCCGAGCTCTGTGTTCAAAGCCTTTAAAAGTCTTCTGGTTTCAACTGCGCTTATCGTATCCAGTCCTATTGTCGGCTCATCCATAAACAGTATAGGCGGGTTGTGTAGTAGGGCCCTGGCTAGCATAACCCTAACCTTCATGCCCGTAGAATAGTCCTTGACGAGCTTCTTCCTCTCCTTACTCAGATCGAAAAATTCTAGTAGGGCGTTAATCCTCTTCTCCGCCACATCCTTTGGAACATTCTGGAGATATGCATAGAATTTTAAATTATCTTCAGCGCTGAGCCTCCAATAAAGCGACCTACCGCCAGTCTCCCCGTGGAACCAGCCTATGCAGCTCCTAACCTTATCAGGCTCCTTAATTATATCATAGCCGTTAACTTTAGCTGTTCCCTCCGTTGGAAGTATTATTGTGCAGAGCATCTTTATGAGCGTGGTCTTCCCAGCGCCATTGGGACCAAGCAGCCCGAAAAACTCGCCACGCTTAACCCTGATATTTACGTGATCAACTGCCTTAACGTAACGCTTAACATCATCCTCCTTACTCTCAAAAACCTTCGTTAAATCGAATGTCTCAACAGCTGCCTCCATCGCTCATTACCGTTTAAGACTAGATTTCAACACGTATAGTGAAAGAAAATAATATATCCTCACCCTAATAAGCGTAACAGCTGGCATCTACTCCAGACGCTTTATGAAATGCTTTGAATCACTGCTGGCAGGCTCATTAAATCATCAATTACGGTACCAGTTTCCTTAAACTTCCATCTCTCATTTCTAAGGAGGATGAACTTCACATTAGCCCTCTCAGCGCAAATAGCATCTATCCAGTGATCCCCAACAAAGACAGTTTCATGTGCGGATACGCCTAAAGCCTCAAGAGCCTTGAGCAAATGCTCGGGGGCAGGCTTTAAATTGTTGACATCATCTCTGGTGATGAATGCATCGACATATTTATTCAGCGAGAACATCTCAATAACCCTAATGGTATACTCCCTACAGCTATTAGTTACAATGCCGATCTTCAACCCCATTCTTTTGAGAGCATCAAGCGTTTCTAAAGCCCCCTCCATCAACCTAACGCCCTCCAAAGCTTTCAACTCATAGCTGTCCAATATCGCCTTAGCTCCCTCAAAGACCCTCCTAATAAACTCCTCAGGCAGATTCTTATTACGTAGGCTTTCACCAGCAACCCTAAAAATCTCAAGGTTGGGCATGTTCTCGTTTAAGAGGTGAGGCTCAACACCATAATCAACAAGGAACCTTATCAGCGACCTCTTAACTCCTACATAATCTATCCTAGAATGTATTAATGTATCGTCTAAATCAAATATTATTGCCCTTATTTTACTCACTTTCCGGCATCACCTCAGAGATTCCCTAGGTTTAGCCGATCATGTTCCTGAAGATACGAGTACAGATCCTAGAATATAGTGTTGTGATTTAAATTATTTAATGTGATAGGGAATTAACTGATTTTCTTCTCAAAAAATATTTGAGCAATAGAGCTAGATATTTAGTGAACTGCAGAGATAAGCGAGAGGGTGAACGTATTCAGGCTGGTTCTCGGATGAAGAAATATCCGCTTGCACTATCAATCGCACTCATGGTCGCTGGACTGTTGGCTTTCATCTTCTACTTATACTTTTTTGTTGGCATAAGCGATATTATTGAAGTTTTTAGTAGGGTTAACCCATATAATTACTCCCTATTTTACTCCATAACTATAATCGCAATGGTGTTAAGCATGCTTTTCTATGCGATGAGTTGGAACACTCTCCTAAGGGCTCTATCAATAGATACTGGCCTGAAAAAGGCCTTTATTTATTGCTGGCTAGGGAACTTTGTTGATTTGATAGTCCCGATAGAGACTGTTTCAGGCGAGATTGTCAGAGCATATCTCATCCATAGGGACTATAAGGATGCGGGCAGGATTGCGGCGGCAATAATTTCTCATCGCATAATAACTATATTTGTGACAGCAAGTAGTATGCTGATAGCCTCCATCATCCTCATCTTTAAGTATAAGGTTAGCGTCGGAACATTGTGTCTACTAGTGGCAACAATAGCTGGGTCTATTGCCCTAATTATTCTACTGCTATATGTCTCTTTAAGTGAGGGGGCAGCCGAAATAATATCTAATGCACTTACTAGAATCGCATCTTCAATATTGGGGAGAAGTCGCCTAGACCCCTCAAAAGTTAGAGAGAAAATGTACCGAGGCTTGATTCAACTTCATGGCGGATTTAAATCATTCGGTAGAAAGCGTAGGATCTTGATAAAATCTGTAGCATTCAGCTTTATCGCGTGGGCGCTTCATTTAAGCGTATATCTTCTAGTATTCTATGCATTGGGCTTTAGTGAAGTCTCAACGAAAATAATCGAGTCAATTGTAGTTTACACAATAAGCGTTACAGTTCAATCGGCACCCATATCTCTCCCGTTAGGTCTTGTAGAGATAGTTATGACCGACCTCTATAAGCTATTTAATATTCCGGCAGCGATTGGAGGGACTGCCACGCTTCTCATAAGAACCGTAACATTCTGGCTTCAGGTAGCTGTCGGCTATGCTTTAGCTCAATTGATAGGTGTAAAAGAGATAATTGAGCGTGGATCTAAAAAGACATCAACTTGTTAAAAAGGTTTTTCTAGCTTGAATCACCAATTTTCCTTGTGGAAGAGTCAAATCAGAGAACTCTTGTCAATCTCGTGGTGCGATACTTCGCTAGGCGAGGCTATACTGTTGAGGAGAATTCACCTCAAGGGGATGGGCCCCTTAACAAGAGATTCGACCTAATAGTGATAAGGGGGAGTGAAGCCCATCCTGTTTGGATTAAAGACTGGAATAGGACTGTTGGCGTGAATATAGTTATAAATATAGATAAGGTTGCGCAGAGCTTGGGGCTATCAAGCCCAATCTTAGTTGCCAGAAAGTTTAGTGAGCATGCCAAAGCATATGCAAACCGTAGGGGAATACGGTTGATTACTAAATCAGATATTTTGAGGGGGCTTAAATACCTCTAAAACTTCTTTAGATACTCATCAAGCTTTCCTTCTGCTTCAAGCTTACCTAGCCAGTCTACGATTCCAGCCCTATGCTCTTTCAAGCCCCTAAGAACATCCAAAATTTCCTGAACCACCTCATCCACACTTCTAGACGTTACATCTATTTCACAAACCTTTTCAATACCAAACTTTTTCACAGCATCAAAGAGGCAGACATCAAGTATCTCAGCGGCAAGATTCTCGAAAATTTTCTTCTCTCCATAAGCTCTCTCTTCAAGAATCCTCTTAAGCTCCTCTGGGTCTCTCCTCAAGACGAAGACTATACTGGCTTCCTCTGCTGGGACAACGTCTGCTGCTAAATGTCCCTCTATAATCACGTCCTTTCGAGAGCTCGAAATAATCTCCTTAACTCTCCTAGAAACCTTCTCTATATCCGCAATTAATGTACCCCTTCTCCTATCAAAACCTCTATAGAGCCTCTCCCTCTTAATAAGCTCCCCTAAAGATACTAAGTGTGCATCTATCCTAGATGCTAAAGCTGCCGAGACCGAAGTCTTTCCAACCCCCGGCGTCCCGGTTATAACTATTACACGCACACCTGATATTTGCCATCACCTTAACCATAAACGTATTTCTTTAGCATACCAAGTTCAAAGTTAAATTTAGACTTTTATTCGAAAATCCTCCTTTATGCTCCTTAAGACAAGCGCCGTCTCCGTGCTTGTCACACCATCTATCATTCCTATATCATCAATTATCTTTGCAAGCCTACGTTGATCTTCAGTTCTAATTTTAACTACTGCATAGTAGGAACCCGTCACATCATAAACCTCATAGACATCCTCCATTTTACTTAACGCCTCAAGAACGCTCTGCAGTTTCTTTGGATCCGCATTTATTAATACAAACGCTGTTATGTTTTTCCCAACCTTCTCTGGAGAAACTATTGCAGCGAAACCTTTTATAACATTCTTTTTAAGGAGTTTCTTAACTCTAGTAAATATTGTTGCTTCACTAACATTCAACTTTTCTGCTATCTTTCTAAAGGATACCCGTGCATCCTCCTGAAGCATTCTAATTATTTCTTTATCAACCTCATCTATGTCTGAACCCAACCAATTCTTCCCCGAAAATAAAATTTGAAAAATCAAGTATATAAATTGATTGAAGAAAAAAATGTTTAAAGTGAAAAGTATTGAGGAATCCTCAATGTTTCCGAAAGATTTATAAAGAAATATGCTTTTTCCTATTAAGCGTAAAGGGGGCGGTAGCCTTTAAGACAAAATGTCCTGAATGTGATGCGGAGATAGATATCCCGAGTGATGTAATATCGGGGGAGATAGTTAGCTGTCCAGACTGTGGCTTAGATTTAGAGGTTATACTCGACGAGAAAGGTGCTATTAGTCTTAAGCCAGCTGAGATTGAAGGGGAAGATTGGGGCGAATAAAAACAAATGGTTAGAATAGGTCTAGTGTATGACAGAATTAGGTGGGAGGAGAAATCACTAATAGACGCTTCAGAGAAGCTTAGCCTAAGCTTGAAATTAACCGATTCGAAGGAGATTTACTTAGATGCTGCTGAAAAACTTGAAGCCGTCAGAGAAGCCTTCGGCGACGTGGTCCTCCAGCGATGCATAAGCTACTTCAGAGGCCTACATATAACTGCTATACTTGAGGGGGCAGGCCTCCAAGTAATCAACCCCTTTCACGTCTCATTGACCTGTGGAAATAAGCTCTTCACATCTATTGTCCTATCTAAAGCTGGCATTCCAACCCCCCGAACGCTGGTAGCCTTTTCAAATGACGGAGCTGTCAAAGCGCTGGAGAATTTGGGTTATCCAGCAGTTATGAAGCCTGTTATAGGAAGTTGGGGCCGCCTTGTGGCTCTCATTAAAGATAGGGAGTCTGCCCAAGCCCTCATAGAAGCACGGGAAGAAATGCAGAATTCTCTCATGCAAATCTATTATCTTCAGGAATACGTTAAGAGGCCTCCAAGAGACATACGCATATTAACTGTCGGAGGCGAGGTTGTTGCGGCAGCATACCGCTATTCGGCTGAAGGCGACTGGAGAACTAATGTTGCCCGAGGTGGGAGAATGGAACCTTGCCCGCTTACAGACGAGCTTATCGAGGTTGCTTTGAAGGCATCTGAAGCCGTGGGTGGTGGGGTCTTAGCGGTTGACTGCATGGAGTCACCTAACGGAATAGTTGTTCACGAGGTTAATAGTACGCCGGAGTTTAAGGGTCTCTACTCTGCGACTAGAATTGATATTCCTAGAAAGATTGTTGAGTATGCTGTTAGGACGGTGAAGAGATGAGAGTTGGAATATTTGGCGCATCCGGATATGTTGGAGGCGAACTCTTACGCTTGCTCTTAGCCCATCCAAAAGTCGAGGTTTCAGCCGCAACCTCAAATACTTATGCCAATGAGTATGTTTTTAGGGTTCATCCAAATCTTAAGGGGCGAACGACCCTAAAGTTCATTAAATCCAATCCGTCAAAGGTTGCTGACTTATGTGATGTCCTATTCATCGCAACGCCTCACGGCGTCTCATCCACATTCATGCCACATCTAATGGAGGTCGGCTTAAGAGTTATTGATGTGAGCGCAGACTTCAGGCTTAAAAACCCCGAGGATTACGTGAAATGGTATGGTTGGCATCATAAGAGCCCAGAGCTGCTTAAGAAGGCTGTTTACGGTCTACCGGAGCTACATAGGGAGGAGATTAGAAGAGCCCAGCTGGTTGCCGTTCCGGGATGTATGGCTACCGCTGGAATTTTGGCCCTTGCACCAATAGTTAAATCAGGTAAGATTGACATTAACAGGATTATTCTGGACTTTAAGGTAGGATCCTCTGGGGCTGGAGCTAAACCCTCCCTCTCGACGCATCACTCCGAGCACTTCGGCGTAATTAGGCCATATAAGCCTGTTGGACACAGGCATACAGCTGAGATCGAGCAGGAGCTCAGCCTACTCTGTGGGGAGAAGGTTAAGGTCTCAATGTCCGCCCACGCCGTAAACGTTGTTAGGGGAATACTCTCAACATGCCATACATTCCTTAAAGAGCCTATAACGCCAGTTGAGGTCTGGCGCATATACAGAGAATTCTACTCAAATGAGCCTTTCATCCGTTTCATACGTGATGTTAAGGGCATTTATAGGTATCCCGACCCAAAAATAGTTGTAGGCTCGAATTACTGCGATATAGGCTTCGAGATAGATGACCACACGGATAGGCTTGTCATTCTATCAGCCATAGATAACCTAATGAAGGGGGCTGCCGGAACAGCTGTTCAAGACATGAATATTATGTGTGGCTGGGATGAGAGTGAGGGCTTAAGATATTTGGCGCTACATCCAGTCTAACATTTCATAATAATTGGGTTTGGGGGATTAGGCATGATTGTTTTGAAAATCGGTGGAGATATATTTAAGAGGGGATTAAGCGAGAACCTTGCCAGTGATATAAGAAGGGTGTTTGAGGAGGATAGACTGGTTATAGTTCATGGAGGCGGAGATGAAGTCACTGAGGTAGCCGAGAAGCTTGGTAAGAAGCAGATCTTCATAACTTCCCCGGAGGGCATCAGGAGCAGATATACAGACGAGGAGACTGTGGAAATATATGCAATGGTTATGGCTGGCAGAGTCAATAAGGCTATCGTTAAATGGCTTATTGGAAATAATATACCAGCCGTTGGGGTCTCGGGCATAGATGGGGCGCTAATAGTTGCAAATAGGAAGAAGAAACTTTTAATTGTTGATGAGCGCGGAAGGAAGCGCATAATAGATGGGGGCTTCACTGGAAAGATATCTAGGGTTAACACAAAGCTCCTTGAGGTCCTCATAAACAATGGCTTCCTACCCGTTGTTTCACCTATAGCCATAGGTGAAGAAAACGAGTATCTAAACGTTGACAGCGATAGGGCAGCTGGGCAGATATCTGGGGCATTAAGGGCCAATAAAATAATCTTTCTAACAGATGTTCCAGGCGTATTACTGGGCGAGGAATATATTAAACGTGTTAGTTTAAGTGAGGCTAAGGAGATTCTTCCAAGGATAGGTTCGGGCATGGATAAGAAGGTCATCGCTTCAATTGAGGCGCTGGAGGCCGGGGTTAAAGAGGCTATTATCGCGTGTGGATTCGTAGAGAACCCTGTAACCAGCGCCCTGAGTGGCTTGAATGGCACGGTGATCACAGCTGAATGAGGAAAAGATAATAGGTATCGAGAGCCTTTTCCTCGCAAACGTCTATCAAAAGTTTCCAGTATGTATTATTAGGGGTGAAGGCGCAACCCTATATGATGCTAAGGGTAGATCATATATTGACTGTATGGGCGGGTACGGCGTAAGCCTTGTGGGACACTGCCACCCAAAAGTTGTTAAAGCCATAAAGGAGCAGTGTGAGAGGCTAATAGCCTGCCACGGCTCACTATACAATGATAAGAGGGCTGAGCTCCTAGAGAAGCTTGCGAAGATATCTCCTAAAGGGTTGAGCAAGGTCTTTTTATGTAACAGCGGGGCCGAAGCTGTTGAATGCGCCATAAAACTAGCTGTAAAGTACACTGGCAAGCATGAGATTATAAGTATGGTTAGAGGTTACCATGGTAAGACCCTTGGAGCATTATCAGCGACATGGAACCCCAAGTACCGTGAACCCTTTAAACACATTTTAATACAAAGCTTTAAGTTCGCGCCATTCGGGAGGCTCGATAAGGTCAGAGAGGCTATTACAAAGAATACTGCCGCCATAATTGTTGAGCCGATCCAGGGCGAAGGTGGAGTTCACGTTGCACCCCAAGGCTTCCTAGAGGGCTTAAGGAGAATCTGTGATGAAAATAATATTTTGCTGATCTTTGATGAAGTTCAAACTGGTTTTGGGAGGACTGGCCGGATGTGGGCCTCAGAGCACTGGGGCGTTACACCTGATATAATGTGTGTTGCTAAGGCTATGGGTGGAGGCATGCCTATAGGCGCAACAATAGCTAGAGAAGACATAATGGGCTCATTTAGAGTTGGCGAGCATACAAGCACATTCGGTGGGAATCCGCTTGCATGCGCAGCAGCCTGCGCAACAATAGATGTCATACTTGAGGAGAGGCTTGTTGAGAGAGCGCGGGATCTCGGAAATAAATTTAAGAGCAGATTACAGGATCTTGTGAGGGAGTTTAGCATTTTGAGGGAGGCCCGCGGCTTAGGCCTGATGCTTGGGCTTGAAGCGAGGATAGATATATACAACGTGCTGATGGGGGCTTTAGAGAGGGGTGTGATATTGCTGTATTCCGGTAGAAATGTTATCCGCTTCCTCCCGCCGCTCACGATAAGCTTAGAGCAAATAGAGAGGGTTGTTGAGGTTTTGAGGGATGTATTCTCAGAGGAGGAGAAGAGGTTTAGGGGTTCTTTCAAAACACCATTAGCTAATGGTGCCTTAAATGAGCCAAGTTAAAGCGAATCCAATAGAGCTATTAAGAAGGATGCTGGAGATTTACAGCCCAAGCGGTAACGAAGAAGAAATCTCACTTTTCCTAGAGAATATGATGCTTGAGTTAGGCTTCAATAGAGTTTGGAGGGATAAGGCTGGCAACATTTACGGGGAAATTGGGTTCGGTGAGCCGACAGTCCTCCTATGTGGGCACATGGATACCGTCCCAGGCTGGATAGATGTTAAACTTGAAAATGGTAGACTCTATGGAAGAGGCGCCGTTGATGCAAAAGCCTCCTTAGCAGCTATGATTATTGCCGCCGCAAACCTTAAGTTAGAGCCTACTGGTGGGAGGGTTATCGTTGCGGGTGTCGTTGATGAGGAGGGACGGGGAAAAGGGATTAAGCGGCTTATCCGCGAGCCGATTAGAGTCGATTGTGCGATCTTTGGTGAGCCGAGCGGTGTGAAAAACATAACATTCGCATATAAGGGACACATTAGATTTAGGGTCACATGTAAGACGGCTACGGGGCATATTGGGGCCCAGCATCTCATACCCAACGCCATTGAGAAGTGTCTTGATCTCTGGAATAGGATTAAAGATGCGTGTAATCGTGAGTACACATCCCCCCACGGCATATTCTACTCCCTAACGCCATCTATAACCAGAATATTTGGTCGGGGGACGACCAGAAGTATACCGGATCTATGTGTAATGAACATAGATCTACGCTTACCGCCAACAATTAACTGCGATAAAGCCATGAGCTTAATTGGCGATATGATCCAGAGGTTTAAGGAAGAGAATCCTGGATTAACCTTAGAATTCCGGGCCATAGATATGGTTGAACCCTACGTGGCTGATAGAGAGACGCCTGTGATTAAGGCATTAAGAGAGGCTATTTTTGAGGAGACTGGTGAGGAAGCGAGGCTAGTACGGAAAACTGGGACAGGCGACATGAACATCTTCGGGTCCCACTTTAAAGTGCCGGCTGCAACATATGGCCCTGGGGATTCATCCCTAAGCCACACATTGAATGAGAGCATAAGCATTAAGGAATATTTATTAAGCATAAGAATCTATAAGAGGGCGGTTGAAAAAATCTTGTATATGCTTACAGGGAAGAGCTACAAATGATACCTATAGGTGACGAAAATAAGCCGTCTAGAAGACCGTATGTGAATTATATGCTGATACTCATAAACACAGTCATATTCCTTTACTTTTACCTACAGGATTTAAGCGTATTTTATTCAGCGATCCGCAACTACGGGGCTATTCCAGCGAGAATCTTAATGGGAGATAGGTTATGGACCCTTGTCACAAGCATGTTTATGCACGCAAACGTTGCACACCTTTTAGGCAACATGTTATATCTTTGGATCTTTGGAGATAATGTTGAGGATGCTTTAGGCCACGTTAAATACTTACTATTCTACTTGCTTGGCGGTCTATTTGCAAGCCTCATTCACGTAGCATCAACAGTCTTATCTATATATGTAAGCCCAATCCCATATGTTATAATTGAGCTTAGAACCCCGGCAGTTGGGGCCTCTGGAGCCATCTCAGCGGTCCTAGGGGCATACATGCTCCTATATCCAAACGCTAAAATAAGGACGCTGGTCTTTTACATCTTCATAATGGTGGTTAGCATACCGGCATTCTATTACCTTGGATTCTGGTTCATTTACCAGATGCTTATGGCCATAATATCTTTAGGCGGCTTAACATCAGGCGTAGCCTTCTGGGCGCATGTAGGCGGCTTCATCTTCGGTCTACTCACAATTAAAGCCTTTAACATTAAGCCTAGAATAACCCCTCCGGCCGAAGAGAAAAGGGTATATAGGCCCATTGTCGCTCCATGGGTTAGATCCCCTTTGGTTGACGTATATGTGGAGTTGGATAGGGTGTTTATTATGGCCCACATGCCTGGAGTGGAGGAGAGCGATATAGAAGTGCTGGTCTCCGAGTGGGATGTGATAATTAAAGCTGAGCATGGAGATGTGAGATTCTATAGGCATATAGTATTACCCGTGCCAGTCATACCCAAAGTTGTGGATCTATCCTATAGGAATGGCGTATTAACCTTTACTCTATACAGATTAACTCATGGAATCTAATTTAAATCCCCTATCTAACAAATTTATAATTGGGGCGTTGACCCTTGGCTGATTACATAATATTCAATTGTCCAAAATGCGGCCTAGTCAGATATGCCAGGGAGGGGCAGAAGACCGCTAGATGCCCGGGGTGTAATTATCAAATTCGGATTGATCCAGAAAAGATAAGGGTGTTGGTGAAGGTTAGAGATGTTAGGGATGCCATTGAGATTGTTAAAGCGTATAAAGCAAGGTTAAAAAGCTAGGATAAGCTACGATAAATTGAGTTGTGAGGTTTCCAAAATGACTGGGAGTGAGGGCGGTAAGAGCGATAAGGTGCGTTTAATGGCTGACCTATTGAGGAGCGGTGCAACCTTGACGGACCTTTCATGCCCGGTTTGCGCATCACCAATATTTAGGCTTAAGAGCGGTGAGTTATGGTGTGCTCAATGCCAAAAGAAGGTTATTGTTGTTAAGGAGGATGAAGAGGTTAGAGAGATTGAGATTTCATCAACTTTAAGTCAAACGGAATCAGTCCTATTAACCAAGATATGGGAGATCAATGAGAGGCTTAAGGTTGAAGATGATATTGAGGAGGTTCAGAGACTAAGTCAAGTTATGTCTACGCTGCTAGAGAACCTCGAAAGAATAAGAAAAATTGGGAAAATGAGGAAATGATGCGAGAGGAATCTTTTGGCGTATATAGCGGCTTCCCTGAAAAATGGCACCGAAGATTCTCTATAAAAATTTATGCCCCGCCAGCTGACGTACAGAGGGCTTTAGTAAATGCATTGTATGAGCTGAATGGACGTAGCATAAAGAGCTACTGGACTAGAAATGTTGGAGTGGATATAGATGTTATCTTTGAGTTTGGGGTTGCCGACAATCTAACATTCCACTACATTGACTCAGATACGCTTAATACTCTTTTAAAGGCTATTAGGGAGGGGAAAATACGCATACTCGACATTATCTGTATAGTAAGGTATTATGTGAAAGAGGACCGTGCATTGAAAGGGAGGGGGCGTAAACCTCTACGATTCGACTACTATCTTCTGAGGTTTATCTTTAATGATGGAAAACTTGAGGTAAGGGTTTTTCACGTAAAGGGTCCTCAAAGAATATTAATAGATGAGGTTGCAGAGTTTTTGGCAAATTGTATAAATGCGCGCCTTAATAAGAAAAATTTAGATATCCTCGAGTCGGATAAATAGCTACTAAACCTTTAATTTAAGCCTTTCAAAAACTATTCTCTGAATATCTTGTGAGACCTCGTTTATTGGGCGGTTTCCATTGACTGGTGTTAGGTAGCCGTCCCTAACAAGCCTCATGTAAATCTCTCTAACTTTACTCTGCGTTTCCAAAGTCTCCATAACCGACCTCCAACGCTTCTTCATAATCCTCTCCATAATAACCTCCAAGGGGACATCAAGGTAGATAGCCAAATCAGGCCTTGGAACCATCCTGTTTACCTCAATTATCCAATTGATGTCGAGTCCAGCGGCGCCCTGATAGGCTAATGATGAGTAAACGTATCTATCGGAGACAACTATTTTCCCCTCGCTGAGCATTGGTTTTATCTCCCTCTCAAAATGGTCGATTCTATCTGCGGCGAATAGAAGCGCTTCTATTGAGACCGGTAAACGTTCACGCCTCTTCAAAATATATCTTTCAATAAATTTTCCAATCTCACCGTTACTCGGCTCACTTGTGTAAACAGCATCTAAACCCCTACTTTTAAGGGCTTCTACAAGAAGACGGGATTGCGTCGTCTTGCCGCTCTTATCAAGCCCCTCTATACAGATTAGCCAGCCCCTCTCCATCCTTAAAACTCCCTTGGCACAATCTAAGAGATAAGTGGGAAAAGTTAAAAGCGTATCTAATCAACCCATCAGATAAGGCTTAATAATAATGAATAATATTTGTGAACTGTTAAATCATGTACCTCTGCTGGAGGCTGTTTGAATGTTTAGGTTTAGCAGGGAGCAGATCGTTCTTGAAATATCGGGCGTTAAAATTGGAGGGCAGCCGGGAGAAAACCCAACAGTTATGATAGGTAGCATCTTCTATAAGGGGGATAAGACCGTTCAAGACGAGAAGACCGGAGCATTCAACAGGGAGGCTGCCATAACCCTAATCTCTAAGCTTGAAGAAGTATCGGATAAAACCGGACTCCCAGCCATGCTCGACATTGTATGCTCGACTAAGGAGAATGCCAGAAAATACCTTGAGTTTGCTGCAGATGCCACAAAAATGCCCCTGCTAATAGACTATGTTTCAGAGGATGCCGCCATAGGCGGTATAGAAGCCGCTAAGGAGATAGGCATACTCGACAGAGTGATCTTAAACTCCATAAACCCTGAAACCAAACCTATAATATATGAGAAAGCTAAGGAATTTGGTGTGCGGTCAGCTATAGCGCTCACATATTCTACGAGGGCCATAATATCCTATAAAGAGAGGATAAGGCTCATGGAAACATTAATACCGAAGATTGAGAGCGCTGGAATAACAAACATACTTGTAGATACAGTCGTCATGGATATTGCAACACTTGGACTAGCCTGTAAAGCAATATTTGAAATTAAGGAGTGGTATGGTTATCCGACGGGATGCGGAGCCCATAACGCAATAGCATCATGGAAAGCTCTGAAGGATAAGAAGGATAAAATTTTAAGCATGGCATGCTCATCGATCGCTAACGGATTACCAGTAGCTATCGGAGCAGACTTCATACTATATGGGCCGATAAGCGACGCGGAATATATTTTCCCAGCAATAAGCCTAATAAACGCCGCATACGCGCAAGTATTAATGGAGGAGGGGAAGCGGCCACAACCACACCACCCAAGGTTTAAGATATCCCGCCTATAAAATGAAAAGCGCAAAAAATTAATTAGTAACCTCAAACAGAAAAACAAACAGAAAATAATAATGCGGCCGTCGTCTAGCCTGGTTAGGACACAGGCCTTCCAAGCCTGCGATCCCGGGTTCAAATCCCGGCGGCCGCACCAAAAATCTTGCTGTTTTTCCAAAAACAGGATTAAAACAGGCTCTGTTAGGGGGACGGAGATTTGTGGTTAGGGTATACCCTGCAAGGAACTTAAACCTTTTATTCTGTAGAAAAGCCGATTTCGTATAAATATTAAGGTGTGCGCTGTCTAATTCCAATAAAAGAAATGAAAAGAATATGATTAGAAAAATCGATATCTACGCTAATGCTTCCTCATTAAATAAGAGTTGATTGATTTAGCTGCTTTCTTCCCCGCCTCTATAGCCTTTATAACCGATGCTGCCCCGCTAACAACATCTCCGCCGGCGAATATCCCGGGAGCAACCTCCAGCGTCTCTGGATTAGCGACTATCGTCTTATCCTTCGATATTCTAATTTTCCTAGAAGAGCCTGTTATAGCTATGGTGTTCGGTATATGCTCAGTTGCTATAACAACTAGGTCAGTATTATAGAGGAAATTCGATCCCTCAATTGGGGTCATCTTTAACTTACCGGTCTTGACGTCAATCTCCTGCCTTAATCTTACGAGCTCAACCTGCCTAACCCATCGCTTCTCATCACCAACCAATCTTAATGGTTTGGTTGCTGGTACTGGCTTTACACCCTCCTCTATACCACGCCTAATATCATCTGCACGCCCCACAATCTTCCTCTGATAAAAAATGCAGACCTCTTCAGCGCCTAACCTTATAGCGCACCTAGCAGCATCCATCCCCCTAGCGCCTAAAATAGCAACTTTACTTCCAACTTTGACTGGAGTTTTACTCTTATATGGGAAAGCATAGGCTTTCATAAGATTTATTCTAATTAGGAATTCATTTAGAGAGTAGACGCCGCATAAATTTTCACCCGGTATGCCCAGAAGCTTAGGTAAGCCTGCTCCGGTGCCTAGGAAAACAGAGTCATACCCTTCATTGAATAAGTCATCTATTGTCAGCGTTTTCCCCACGATAACGTTCGTCTTTATTTCGACACCAATCTTTTTGATGAGATCAATCTCCTGCCTAACAACACGCTTCGGTAAACGGAACTCCGGTATACCATAAATTAGTACTCCGCCAGCCTCGTGAAGAGCCTCAAAGATGGTTACATGATGACCTATTTTTGCTAGCTCAGCTGCCACGCTTAGGCCCGCTGGGCCGCTGCCAACGACCGCTATATTTTTCCCAGTCGATGCTGATGCGCTTGGAATATAGGACGAGCCCCTCTCCAGATTCCAGTCAGCAACAAATCTTTCAAGAGCCCCTATATTGACTGGGTCACCTATTGTTAGCTTGCAGCCCATAGCGCATAAGACTTCTTGTGGGCATACCCTCCCACATACTGATGGTAAGCAGTTCGTCTCACGAATCTTTCTATCAGCCTCCTCGTACTTACCCATCCTGATGAGTTTTATGAAGCCGGGTATATCGATATGTAGAGGACACATTTCCATGCAAAGCGGGTTATAGCATTGAAGGCACCTAGAGGCCTCAGCAAGCGCCTGCTCTTCAGAGTAGCCTAAAG